>WYBU01000100.1 GCA_011525745.1 Planctomycetaceae bacterium
CGCCGATTCCAATCATCGTGACCCCACCGCGACGCGGTGGGCCACCCCGCTTGGAGCACAGCCGCCCCCGGCTGTGTCGCGTGGCACGGGCTTCCAGCCCGTGGTTTCATCTCGTCATTCCCGCGAACGCGGGATTCCAGTTGGCCCACGTCGCGCGAAGGCTTGTGTTCTATCCCCGTTTTCTTCAAGACAAATCATGGTACACTTTCGGTACGGTCGCCCACGGTTGCGGCGTTGCGTGCAGTTGGGCAGGAGGTGCGATCATGCCGGTGGTGACTTGCCCGTGCGGGGCGCGGTTGAAAGCGCCGGACCATCCGAAGGGCGGCCGCGCGAAGTGTCCGAAATGCGGCCAGCCGGTGATCGTGCCGCCTGCGACGCCGAAGCGCCCGGTCGGCGCGGCCGCGCAGCCGGCGGGCGTTTCCGCCGAGCGAGCGAAGGCATCCGCTGAGCCGGCTGAAGAAGCCGCTCCGCTGGAGCTGCTTGAGAAGCTCATGTCGGCGTCGCCGGCGGATTCATCGGCGGCGGCGACCAGCGGAGCACGCATCGCATCCGCCGGCGCGCAAGCAACCGGCGCCGCCGATCCGGAGTCGATCGAGTTGCTGTACGACCTGGCGGATGGAGAGGCCGTGACGGCCGCCGCACCGCGAAAGACGGTTCAACCGGTTCAGCAACCGCGCACGGCGGGCTACGCGCGGGACGAGTTCATCGCGGCATCGGCAAAGCCGCGCGGGGCGCTGGCGGATGCGACGAGCGGCCCGCGTCGCGGTTTCTGGTTGGACGCGGCACACGCCTACGCATACCCGTTTGCTTCAATCGGCAACGGAATCACGGCAGTCATCCTTATGATCGTTGGAGTGGTTCGACTGCTCGTGTACCACGGGCCAGGCCTGCTGCCGGGTGGACGCCTCGTCATCTACGGCTGGGTGTGCTGGTGGGGCCTGCGGATCATGCTGTACGGCTGGATGGCATCGGTCTATCTTCGAATCGTCAGCGAGACGGCCGCGGGCAACGACGATCTGCCGGGCATCGAACTCTCCGGAAGCTGGCTGGATGACATCCTTTATCCGGCGCTCACGTATTTTCTGACTTTCGTCCTCGCGATGGTTCCCAACATCGCCTATTACATCCTGGTACTCAGCGGGATTCTCGACCCCAATACGGTGCTGCTGACCACATGGACGCTTATCGGCATCTTCCTATGGCCGATGTTCATGCTGTTGTTCGCACTGGGCGTGTGGCGGATGATCTTTCGCCCGGACCTGATCCTGATGACGGTGGCACAGTCGTTTCCGGCATATGCGGCCGTGTGGGGGGCGCTGCTGATTTCGTCGAGTCTAATGGTCGGACAGATGGTCGAAGACGTGTTCCTGCAATTCGGCGTCGATCCCTTCGCATACCTGCCTGACATGTTTCAATCATTCTGGGGCGGGATGGGACTTGAGGTCATTTACGTTTACCTGACCATCGTCTCGATGCGGATCATCGGCCTGTACTACCTGCACTTCAAACGCAAGTTTGCGTTCAAGCTCGAATGACACGGCGCGGGCCGACGGCGACGATAAACTCGACGGCGTGTCCGCCGAACCCGCATACGCGCGCCGGCCGCCGCGGCCGATGATTTTGCATGACGACGCGTTCATCCTGGTCGTCGACAAGCCGCCGCGCATCGCCTCGATTCGCGGGTCCGGCGAGCCGGGGCTGACGGATGTGCTGCGCGAACAAAAGCTCGTCGACGCCGACGCGGAGCTGCGCATCGTGCATCGACTCGACAAGGAGGCGTCGGGCGTCATTGTGTTCGCGCGCAGCCTGGCGGCGCAGCGGATGCTCACCGAGCAGTTCGTGCGTCGGCGCGTCGAGAAGGTGTACCTGGCTTTGGTGCGCGGGCGCGTCGCGGGCGACGGCGCGGTCGCGCTGCCGCTGCGGGCCGACGCGGCGCGGCGGCGGGCCGACGTCGCGCCGGATGGCAAACCGTCGCTGACGGAGTATGGCGTCGTCGAGCACGTGGCCGGCCACACGCTGCTGGAATGCCGGCCGCGCACGGGGCGGCTGCACCAGATTCGGGTGCATCTGGCGGCGATCGGTCATCCGCTGGCGGTCGATCCGCTGTACGGCGGCGCGCGGGCGATTCTGCTTTCGGAGTACAAGCGCGACTATCGCTCCAGCGGGCGTCGCCCGGAGCGGCCGCTGATCGACCGGCTGACGCTTCACGCGCTGCGGCTAACGTTCGATCATCCCGACGGCCGCGGCGCGGTGACGTTTGAGGCGCCGCCGCCCAGGGACTTTCGCGCGGCGCTGAATCAGTTGCGACGGGCGTAGTCGCGCCGCCCGGCCGCCGGCGTCATTGCGAGCCGCGCAGCGTGAGCAAGAAGGATCCGCGCGCCTCACCAGCGCGCCGGCGCTGACCTGCGCACGCGTCTGTAACGCCCGGCGGCGCGTCGGGCGATCGGTCCGGATAGGCGGCGTCGCGACAGAAGCCGTGCGATCGCATCCCGCTCGCTGACGCTTCGCGGCCCTGATGGAACGATTCACGGGCGATGCAGGCTCAGGGCAGGCAGGCGCGTTCGAAGCGTTCCGCGCCGCTCCCTCACGGTTGCGCTTCGGTTAATACACAGCGGTCGCCGTTCGGATTCGCGCGCACTGCCTGCGCGTGATGCTCGATTGCAGTTTCATCCATGTCTGCCGCGCCCAATTGCAGGTACCATTCGTACATGGCACGCGAGCGCCTGCAAAAAGTCCTGGCCGCCGCGGGCGTCGCCGCGCGGCGCGCCTGCGAGCAACTGATCCTCGACGGCCGCGTCCAGGTCAACGGTCGGCCCGTCGTTTCGCTGCCGGTGCTGGTCGATCCGCGGCGCGATCGCATCACCGTCGACGGAAAGCCGCTGACCGCGTCGCGGCTCGTCTATTTCGTGCTCAACAAGCCCAGGGGCGTTTTGTGCACCAACGCCGATCCGGCCGGTCGGCTGCGGGCGATCGATCTGCTGGGCGGCGTGCGCGAGCGCGTCTTTCCGGTCGGACGGCTGGACGCCGACTCGACCGGGCTGCTGCTGATGACCAACGACGGCGAATTGGCCGAGCGGCTGAGTCATCCGCGCTACGGCGTGCCGAGGACCTACCGGGCCGAAGTGGAGGGGCGCGTCGAGCAGGAGGATCTCGAACGGCTGCGGCGCGGCGTGTGGCTGGCCGAGGGCAAGACCGGTCCGGCCCACGCGAAGATCGTGCTGCGTCAGCCGCACCGCTCGATTCTGGAGATCACGCTGCGCGAGGGCCGCAATCGCGAGATTCGCCGCGTGCTGGCGCGGGTGGGGCACAAGGTGCGGCGACTGAAGCGCGTGGCGATTGGACCGATTCAGCTTCAGTCGTTGCCGATCGGCGCCTACCGGCCGCTGAAGCCGAAGGAACTGGACACACTGCGCAGGCACGCGGAACACGCAGCCGCGTCGTCGCTGAAGCGACGGCGAGAGAGCAGTAAGTCGAAAGTCGAAAGTCGAAATAAAACGTCGAAAAGTCAAAAACTCGAAACAAGAGGCTCACGCAGATGGGCGGAGAACGCGGAGAATCCGTGATTCCCGCATGCGTGGGAATGACGGCTTTGCGCGCAAAGCTGATCGCTGATGGTCCGCACAGCAGACCCTACGGGGTGCGCGTCAGTTCGGTGCGGATATCCGGCATGGCGCCTTCGCGCGCGGCGACCAATGCGCCGACTTTGTTGGCGAACGCAGCCACTTCCTTCAACGGCCGGCGGGCCAGCAGGCCGACGGTCATCGCCGCGGTGAACGCATCGCCCGCGCCGACGGCGTCCGCCACGCGCACGCGGATGCCGGGAACCTCGACGACGTCATCGTCGACGTGCAGCAGGCAGCCTTCCGCACCGCGCGTCACGCACACACCGCGCAACGAAAACGCGCGCCGCAGCGCCGTGGCTTGTTCGCGATGATCGCGCCCCGGAAGCGAGAACATCGTCGCGAGCTGATGCAATTCATCGCCGTTGAGCTTGGCCACGTGGGCGCGGCGCAACGAGTCGTCGACGCGGGCCGCGTCGAACCAGGGGGGACGCAGGTTGATGTCATAGACGATCAGCGCCCGCCGCGCGGCGTCGAGGCAGTTCAGCAACGTTGACTCGCCGTCGATCGTGCGGCGGATGAGCGTGCCGAAGCAAAAGGCGTCGGCGGTGCGACAGAGCTGCTCCCACTCGGGCGTGAACGCGACGTGATCCCACGCGGCGTCCTCGTGAATCGTGAAGCGCGGATGAGTCGGATCGACGGCCTCGACGGTTACACCGCCGGTCGGGCGAGCGGGATCGACCTGCACGTGTCGCGGATCGAGTCCATGTCGACGCAAGTGATCGAGCAACTCGTCGCCGAGCGGATCGCGGCCGACGCGCGAGCACACGATGCCGCGCGCACCGAACTGCGTCGCGTGAAACGCGACGTTGGCCGGCGCGCCGCCCGGTCGGCGACCGGCGGGAAAGATATCCCAAAGCAGTTCGCCGAATCCGATCACGGTCGTGTCAGGAGTGCAGCCGATCATGATTCAAATCGGGATATCGCGCGGCCACGCCGGGCGCCGCGACGGGCGCTTATTCTATAGTAACAGGTTGTCTTGCGGATTCTTTTTGCGGGCCATGCGGTCGCGGCGCGGCGCAGGGTCGGTCAGGGACTCCGCCAGTCAGCGCGATTTCAGCGTTGAAAGGATCAGATCGACCGTTCGCAGCGTCGCGCCGGCGTTGCGCCGGACGACGTCCTGGCCGGCACGGCCGGCCGTGCGCGCAACGGCCGGTTCGTCAAGCATGCGACGCACCGAGGCGGCGAGCGACGCCGCGTCGCTGACGCGCTGCGCGGCGCCGGCCTGTTCGAGCTGTTCGGCGGCGTCGGCGAAGTTGTCGGTGTGGGGGCCGATGAGGATGGGGCGGGCCATTCCGGCGACTTCCATGAGGTCCGATCCGCCCATCGGAACGAGCGTGCGGCCGACGAACACGACGTCGGCCAGCGCGTAGAACTTGCGAAGCTCGCCCATCGTGTCGCCGAGGAAAATGGACGCGCGTTCTTCGTCGCCGGCGGGCGTCGAGACGGCGGCGTTCGAATCGTCCTTTCGCCGGCTGCGGCGGATGCAGGCATGGCCGCGCCGGCGGATCAACTCGGCGACTTCGTCGAAGCGCTCGGGCTTGCGGGGGATGATGGCCAGTTGAAGCGCGGGATGCGTTTTCAGCAAGGCGACGTGCGCGTCGAGCACGATGGCTTCCTCGCCCGGGCCGGTGCTTCCGGCGACCCAAAGCGGCCGGTCGCGCGCGAGGCCCATCGCGTGTGCCAGTGCGGCATCGCCGGGCGTCGAGTCGGCGACGACGGCCGTGTCGTACTTGAGGTTGCCGACGACGTGAACGACGGCCGGCCGTGCGCCGAGTTCTCGGAAGCGGGCGGCGTAGGCTTCGTTCTGGGCGGCGATCCACGCAAGGCGCGAGAACATCCAGCGGGCCAGCCCGCGCAGCAACGGCTTGCGAAAACGAGCCATGCTGCGCTCTTCGGTGACGCGGCCGTTGACGATGGCGACGGGGATGCCGCGGCGGCCGGCCTCGGCGAGCAGATTGGGCCAGACTTCGAGTTCCATGAGGAGGATGAGATCGGGGCGCAGGGCGTCGAGCGTGCGACGGATGGCGCGGGGAAAATCGAGCGGATAGTGCACGACGCTCAAATTCGGATAGGCACGGGTCGCGGCCTCGAATCCGGTGCGCGTGGTGGCGGAGACCACCAGATCGTGATTGGGCAGGCGCCGGCGCAATTCCTCGACGAGACTGCGCGTGGCGTTGACCTCGCCGACCGAGACGGCGTGAATCCAGATGCAGGGCCGGTCGCCAGCTCGGGCGGGGACGCGGCCGAATCGCTGCGGCCAGCCGTCGCCGTATTTTTCAGGATGGGTGCGGGCGTACCAGCGCGCGTACAGCATGGCCGGTCCGGCGAGGAGGATGTTGAACAGGCGCAAGAGCAGGGGCATCGGGGGGATGATATCGTCGGGGAGGAAAGGCGAAACGTCGAAACGTCGAAACAAATGGCAAGGGAACGGGAAACGCGGAACAGAAGCGAGGCACGAAGGCACGAAGGGAAGAAGAAAGCGACGGAACGACGAACGATCGTTGGGCGTAAGTCGGCTTGCGAAGCGGATCGCCCCGGCTGGGGCGGCTGGTTGTCGCCACGGGCGCGGTTCGCCGGAGGCGAACGGAACCCGCGGGCCAAGGCGATTTCTTACATTCAATCCCCCGGCAGGTTTTGCCGGTATCCTGTCATCGCGACCCCGGCGATTGCGCTCGGATGAGCGACCGCGACGCGGCGGGGCGCCCGGCGGAAAACATTACTCGGCGGGGATAAAGCGATGAATTACGTCGATAATTTCCGCGGGAGCGGGGCGCTCCTGAGCGCGGTGGGCGACGAAGCGCCACAGGATGCGGCCGTCGCGGGCGATGAGAGCGTGGGCGGGAATGGCGATATCGGCGCCGCCCGGACCGCCGCCGCGGTGCAACAGACCGTAGGCGCGGATGGCGTCGCCGCGCGTGTCGCTGAGAAGCGGAAACGGCAGGCCGCGCGATTCGACCACGCGACGGGAGTCCTCGACCGAATCTGAAGAGATCGCAACCATCCGGCCGCCGCGGCGGCTGAGTTCGTCGTGAACATCGCGAAGCTCGACCAGCTCCGTCTGGCAGATCATTCACCAGAAACCGCGGTAGAAGACCAGCAGCACGGGGCCGCCGGCCAGCGCCTCGCGCAGTTGAACCGGTTTCCCGAGATGATCGGGCAGTGCGAAGTCGGGCGCGACGGCAAGCTCGGCGAAACCCTGATCCGCGGGAACGGCCGAGAGGACGAAGAAGCCGAGCACAAACAGTACCGCGAGCGTCACGTTAACGACGGCGACGGCGACGATTCGGCGGCGGCGATCGCAGCGCGCGGCGGCGAGGCCCAGTGCGCCGGCGATGGCCAGCATCGCAAACGAAGGGATGCCCGTGGCGCGCGACCACGGATGAGGCAGCAGAAAGTAGTAGCTGATCAGGCCGATGAGAGTCAGCAGCAGCGACGCGACGGCCAGTCGCGTGCGGCGCGGTGACGCGGGGGATGTAGAGGTGCCGTCCATACTGATGTAGTCGTTCAGGCTGGTCGCATCTGATGCATCACGTGGTGCGGGCATTCCGCCCGAACGAACGGGCTACAAGCCCGTTCCACTCGACTTTTGAATGATGCACTGCTTCTCTGACCAGGACCATTGGTAGTATATGTCGCCATTCGCGCGACGCCGCTTGCGGGGCGCCCGTGGCGGTTGAACCGCGCGGTGGGGCTGAGGGAGTTTGGCCGAAGTGGACGGTGTGGACGGGCTGAAAACAATGGAACATCGCGCGCAGCCGGAGCGGGGGCCCTACGTGAAGCGCGAACGAAGTCCACGGGAAAACATCCAGACCAGCAGTGCCAGCAACGCGAGCGCGCACCAGACGCCCGCCGGCTGACCGAGCGGATCGCCGAACAGAATTCCTGCCATCGGACCTCCGATTTCATCCCACACACCGCGCTGCGGCCAGGCCCAGGCCATGTTCAGAAACGCGGTCAGCGACACGAGCAGCCAGCCGACGCACCATGAGACGCGCGGGACGCAGGCCCAGGCCCACAGGGCCACGGCGGGGAACAGATAGCGCTCGTGCATCTGCGTCGGCAGCAGGAAGAACGCCAGCGGCAGCACGCAGGCCGCCCAGCGCAGCACCGGCGGACGGCCGCGCCGTCGCCAGATGATCCACACAACCAACGCGGCAACGACGGCCAGGGTCATCAGGCCGATGGCGCGCGGCGTCAGGCCGGCGAGCCATGCGGTTGTGTCGCGACGGTATAGCGCCGACAGCGCATCGAGGCGCGGCTCGGTCATCGGATTGAGCAGGAACCAGGCGCTGAAACCGTTGAGATGCACGACCGGATACTTGCCGACCGCGCCCAGGAGGCTGTCCCAAATTCCGGCGGCTGCGCCAAGGAGCAGATAGGGGCCGCAAATCAGCAGCGCCGCGGCGGCGGCGGCGGCGAAACCGCGGGTGCAGCGGCGCAGGTCGCAGCGCCACAGCAGGCAGACGGCCCACAACGGCGCGAGCAACAGGGACTGCGGCTTGGTCAGGACGGCGGCGGCGGCCCAGAAGGACATCGGCGCGGTGCGCCGTCGCGCGGCGGCGTCGAGCGAGAGCAACATCAGCAGCGTGTGCAGGCTGTCGACCTGGCCCCAGACCGCCGAGTCGTAGAGGACCGCCGGATTGAGGCCGTACAGCGCGGCGACGAGCACGGGCCAGCCGGGGCGCGGCCACGTCGCACCGCCGATGGCGTCCGCCTGCGACATGCGTCGGCGCAGGCAGCGCCACAAAAGCAGCATGGTCAGCAGATCGGAGGCGACGGCGGGAAGTTTGAAGAAGCGCACCGCGTCGAGGGCGGCTTCGGTGCGCTGCTCACGGTTGAGCGCAAGGATCAGATCGCGATCGAGCGGGATGCCGGTGACGAGGGGAAACAATCGGCCCCAACCGTTGAGGACGAGCAGGTAGAGCGGGGGATAGTTGGCCCAACGCGCCGGCGACGCGGCGGCCGGCCGAAACTCGTAGGGCTTGGCGAGTCCCTCTTCGATGGACATCCAGGACCAGGTGGCGAACTGGGCAAGGTCGGGCCAGAAGCCGGGACCGCGCAGGAGCGGCCAGCGCAGCGCCAAGGCCAGAAGCATCGCGACGGCGAGCCAGGCGGCGTCGGAGTGTCGCCACCGATCGCGGCGGCTGTCTGAAACGGACGGCATCCCGTCGCTCCATAGATGGTCGCGGTTCGGTTCAGACAGAAAAGGACTCTTGGGGCGCGTCGCACGGCGCGATTATCCGGCGGTCCGCGAACGATCGCGGTTTGCGGACGAACGCGCGGCGCGATCGTCCGGTACGGCGCAACGATTACGTCCGACCAGCGTTGCAACTCTATCGCGCGGGCGGATGAACCGATATCCCTTCTGCATATTTGCGGGGAAGGTACATGGATCTCGCCACGGTCATAGGTCTGGCTGCGTCGCTGGGGCTGTTTTTCTGGTCGATGTACTCCGGCGCCGGCGGATTCGCGGGCCTCAGCGGCTTCTGGGACACGCCCTCGATCATCATGGTCGTGATGGGCGGGATGTTCGTCGCGCTGACCGGCGTGCGGATGCAGCGGTTCGTGGGACTTCTGCGGACGATGCGTCACGCATTATTTACCTCGGCGACCGATCCGGCGGAGGTGATCAAGAAGCTGGTGAAGCTGGCCGAGACGGCGCGGCGCGAGGGGCTGCTGTCGCTTCAGTCGGCGGTGGGATCGCTGAGCGATCCGTTTTTGTCCAACGGGATTCAGATGGTCGTCGATGGGAACAGCGCCGACGCGATCAAGGACATGCTCGACGCCGAATTGGAATGGCTGGATCAGCGCCACGCCGAGGCGCGCGGCGTGCTCGAACTGTACGGCAAGTACACGCCGGCGATGGGCATGATCGGCACGCTCGTGGGACTCGTGCTGATGCTGGCGAACATGGACGACGTGTCGAAGATCGGCCCCGGCATGGCGGTGGCGTTGCTGACCACGCTGTACGGGGCGGTCATTGCGAACATGATTTGTCTGCCCCTGGCCGACAAGCTGCGGTTGCGGCACGAGCAGGAGATGTACGTGCGGTCGATCATGCAGGCGGGGATTCTGGCGTTGCAGGCGGGGGACAATCCGCGGGTGCTGGAGATGAAGCTCCAAGCGTACCTGCCGCCGGCCATGCGCGCGGCGGCGGCCAAGGCGCCTGCGTAGGCGAAAGTCGAAAGCTGAAAGTCGAAACCAGAAAGCACATGTACAGGCAACCCGTTGAACGAACTGGATTCCCGCCCGCGCGGGAATGACGGCTGTTGGCTGACTACCGCACAGAGCTTAAAGCTTGCGGCTTAAGGCTTCAGGCTGATTCACGGCTTCTCCGGAGCAATTCGATTGGCCCGCAAGCATGTTTGTCCACCGCAGGGGGCGCCCGAGTGGGTGCTGACGTACGGCGATATGATGTCGCTGCTGCTCTGCTTTTTCATCATGCTGGCGGCGCTGGCCAATTTCGACGAGCGCGACAAGGAGTTGATGGCGGCGATTGAGGCGATCCGCGACGCCTTCGGCGTGCCGGGTCAGGCCGGGAACATGCCGGACAATGTGGTCGATTTCAAGAGCATGATCGCCAAGCTCCAGACGATGTACGTTCCCGAAAAGCAGAAGAGTCTGGGCGAGTCGACGGAGCCGGGCACCGAAGGCGAGTATTACCGCGTCAAGCGCATCCGCGAGGGGCTGGAGGTTCGGCTGGGCGGGCCGGTCGCGTTCGACCGGTTCCGGGCAGTGTTGCGGCCGACGGCCGACGCCGTGCTGCGGACACTGGCGGAGCAGGTGCGAGGTCATCGCAATCGAATCGAGATTCGCGGGCACGCGACGGTGGAGCCGCTGCCGGAGGACTCGCCCTACTCGGATGACATGGACCTGGCGTATGCGCGGGCGCGTGTGGTGCGGGATCGGCTGATCGAGCTGGGAGTCGATCCGCGGGTGCTGCGCGTGTCGGCGGCGGGTGCGAACGAGCCGATTCTGACGCGTGCCTACACGCCCGACCGTCTGGCGGTGAACCGGCGCGTGGAGATCGTGGTGATGCAGGCGACGATCGACGATTTCGAGGGGTATCAGGGCGATCCCCGCAACATGCCCGAGCAGATGCCGTGGAAGACGATTCTGGATCATGAGCCGACCGTACCGGTGGAATCCGGCAGCGGCGATGAATAGCGCATTGGCACATCTTGAAACTGAACCGCGACTGTAATCGCGACCCGGGCGATGGCGTGAAGAGAGCGTCGGAAATCCGAGCAAGTCTGATTCGCATTTCGAAAGCGCACGTACACCAACGCTAACGGAACAGTCGCGGCCCGTGATCACTGCAAGGCTGGAGGCGTTCCTCGCAGTCCCGTCATCGTGATCCCACCGCTTCGCGGCGGGCCAGGATCCCGGCGCGCGGATTGCCGTCCGGCGCCATCCGGCCGGCGCTTGGTTTGCTTTGGTGCGGGGGAAAAGGTTACGATCACGACGGGAGGTCGACATGTCGTACCTGCTTATTCGTCGACTGGCGGTGCCCATCGCGGTTGTGATCGTGTGCATCCTCTTTCTGCCGGACTACGCGTTTTTTTCGCTGGTCGGCGCGGCCGCGCTGCTGGGCGGGTTTCTGATTCTGGAGAATTATCCCGTGCTCGGGCCGAGCCTGATGATCGGCGGCGGCGCGATGCTGATGTACGGCGGGTACACGCTGCTTCAGCGCCGGCGGGAGCAGGATGAGGAGGCGCGCAAGACGGAGGAGGATGCGCGGCGCTGGTCGAAGTTTCGGATGTAGTTGAAACCGGGCACGGGTGCGTGTCAGTGTTTCTTCGGACGTGGTGGGCAAGACCGGTAGGATTGCTCGAAGTCCTTTCATCCTGACCCCACCGCGACGCGGCGGGCCACCCGGTGGCGCGGCACGCGCGCTACCGCGCGTGGGCGATGGCGACGATTTCATCGGCCCGTCGGCCGCGCGAAAGAACGCGCGACATCACGCTGCACAAGTCGCGATGTCGCGCCATGAAACGCCAGCGGCGCTTGCCGGTCGAGGCGTAGCGCGCCCGGGCGGCGGCGCGCCAGCGCGAGGTGCGCCGCTTGCCGACGATACGCACGTGGGCGAAGCCGGCGCGATGCAGCGTGTCGGTCAGCGTCGCCCCCGTGAAATGCACGTAGTGACGCGGCAGGTCCCAGCCCGGCCAATCCGGACCGAACCAGTTCGCCGCCGCCGCATCGGCGTTGTCGGTCGAAACGATGATCATGCCCTCGTCGGCCAGCCGCTCGCGCAAAGCGCGCAGGGTCGTCAGCGGATCGGGCAGACAGGCGACTACGCCCAGAAGCGTGATCACGTCGAACGTGCGATCCGACAAATCGACGCCGGGGACCGAGCCTTCGATGACCTCCAGACCGCGCGACCGGGCCGCGACGACGGCGTCGTGCGACGGTTCGACGCCGGTGACGCTCCAGCCCGCTTCGCGCCGGCGCAGCAGATACGCCCCGCTACCGCAACCGAAGTCCAGCAGGCGCATGCGGCCGATGCGCGGCAGGTCATCCCACGGATCGCGGCCGCGGCGGCGCAACGACCCGCGGCGCTGCGCGGCGTCCGGTCGGTCGGCGGCGTGCGCGGCGTAGTCGGACGGGTAATAGCGGCCGATTTCTTCGGGCGGTACGGCCGGACTGGTGTACAGCGCCGTACAGGCGCCGCAGCGCACGATGGTGAACGTGCCGGGATGACCGAACCACACGTCGCCGGCCGACAGGAAGGGCGCCGGTCGATCGGTCAGGCACAGCGGACACGCGCGATGGAGCATCGAGGGGATTGTCGGGGCGATGCGCGCAGGCGTCCAGAAACGGCGCGGCAGGGCGCGCGAAAAGCAAGTACGCTGGGGCGTGATGCAAGCGAAACCGAACGGGGCAGGCACGCGCGATGAATCGTGGCTGGAGCGCAGGCGGCGCCGAGCGATGGCGTGGTGGGGCGCGCGGATGCACCGCACGCCGCCGCCTGCGCGACCGCAACTGGCGCTGTTCTGCGATTGCGAGGGGCACTTCGCGGGCGAACACGCGGCGCCGTTTGCCGACGCGGGCGTCGAGCGGCTGCTGAATCTGCTCGCATCGCGCCATCTGCACATCACGTTTAACGTCGTGGCCGAACTGTGTCGATCGCATCGGGCGCGCATCCAGCGGATCGCGGCGGCGGGGCACGAGATCGGCTGTCACGGCTGGCGGCACGAGCGGCCGCGCGGGCTGGATCGGCGCGGGCTGGAAGAGACGCTGGCACAAGCGCGCGGTTGTTATGAATCGCTGGGATTGAGCGTGTGCGGTTTTCGCTCGCCGGAGTCGGCGTGGTCGGCGGCGCTGATGCGGGCGCTGCCGCGGCACGGGTTTGTGTGGAACGCGGAGGGCGACCGCGCGGCGGGACCGTATCGCATGGGCGCCGTCGTGCGGCTGCCGGTGACGACGGACGACTGGGACCTGGTGGACGGTTCGGCCGAGGCCGGCGCGCTGCTGGAGCGCTGGCGATTGCAGCTCGACGCGCGCGTGCGCCGAGGCGGTGTGCTGTGTATCGGCGTGCACGACTGGGTCGTGGGGCGCGACGGGGAATTCGCGCGACGGCTGGAAGCGTGGGTGGACGAGGTTGTGCAGGGGAAGTCGGCGGAGGTTACGACTCTATGCCGGGTGGCCCACCGCGTTGCGGTGGGGTCACGATGATAGCATTCCGGCGACCCTGTTGGTCCGTACGCGCGCTCCACGCCCCGGCGTTCAACCGTCGCCCCGATCGTTGGATCGGCTTGCCGGTGAACTTTGGCCTCCGTACGCTGCCCGATCATGCCCTCGCGCCTGCGTCGATTTGACGTACCCGGACACGTACACTTCTGGACAATCTCCTGTTACCGCCGGCTCCAGTTTTTTCACGACGATGGCATGAAGCACGTGGCGGTCAGCGCCTCGCACCGCTTGCAGCAGGACTTCGGCGTGTGCCTGTTGGCGTACGTCATCATGCCGGAGCATTTGCACGTGATTCTGTATCCGCATCGCCGCCAAGGCGGGGAACTTGTGCCCATTTCCGAGTTGCTCGGCGCGTTCAAGCAGCATCTCGGATTTCACGGGAAGGAACGCTTGCGTCAGGTCTGGAGGTCGCAACGTCGACTCTGGTCCGAGCCGTTGAACCGCTGGGCGTTGGGCGAATTCGACAAGCGCGAGATCATGCATGAGCGGGGCTATGACCGGAATATCTTCAGCGAATCTGAATTCCGCGAGAAGGTCGACTACGTTCACAAGAACCCGATCACGCGGGGACTCGTACCGCGTGCGGAACTGTGGCGATGGAGCAGCTACCGCTACCACATGCTGGGCGACTCGTCGTTGATTCGTATGGACTGGAACGGTGCGTGGCCGATTCAATGGTGACGTGGGTACAAGGGCCGCCGGTCAACTCGGCTTCGCGTCCACGTGACGCCGGCGCTTCGCGGTAGCCCGTGCAGTGTTCCGTGCGTTACTCGACATCCTTTCATCGTGACCCCACCGCAACGCGGTGGGCCACCCGATCGAGGCCGCTTAACGAATGAGGTCCGCATATTGGGACAGCTCGAAGCGGAAATCGCGCAACCGGATGCCGAAGGCTTCTTCCACCGGACGGATATCGCAAACGCTGTCTTCCTGGGACATCTGCACCTGGCCGACGTTGAAGCGCAGGCTCAGCGGCAGCAGCGGCGTGCGCATGAGGGTGCGGGCCAGCAACCTGGCCAGCGGGACGGGCTGGCCGAGCATGGGTTTGAAGCGGCAGGCGCCGGGTATCAGCTCGCGACAGGCGGCGTACAACTCTTTCCAGGTGAACGTCTGCGGTCCGCCCAGCTCATAAACGCGGCGGTACGTCTCGGGCTTGTCGATCGAGGCGACGAAGCAGTGGGCCACGTCCTTGACGCTGACGGGCTGCACGCGGTTCTCGCCCGAACCGAAGTAGGGAATGACCGGCACGAACTGGGGTATCACGCCGAAATGCCAGACCGGGCGGAAGGTGACGAAAGTTTTCATGAGGCGCATGAACTCGCCGTCCGGCCCGTGGATGATGCTGGGGCGGAAGATGGTCCAGGCGACGCCGCTGTTGCGGACCATTTCCTCGGCCTGCCATTTCGTGCGGTGATATTCGCTGATGGCGTCGGCGCGGGCGCCCAGGGCGGACATGAACAGGAAGCGCGCGTGGCCGGCGTTGACGGCGGCGTTGAGCGTGTGGCGCGTGCCCTCGACGTGGATGCGCTGAAACGTCTGCTTTCGCAGGATGCGATCGAAGATGATGCCGACGAGGTGAATCGTCGCCCGCGACAGGCCGGCGGCGCGGCGCAGGGCGTCGGCGTCGTGCAGGTCGCCCTGAACGAGCGTCATCTGCGAGGGCATCACGTCGGGAACGGCGCGGCGCATGCGGACCGGATCGCGGACGAGGGCGACGACGCCGTACCCGCGGGCGATCAGTTCGCGCACGACGTAGCGGCCGACGAAGCCGCTGGCGCCGGTGACGAGGACGGTGTCGGGGCGTGGGAAGCTGGACATCGGATCGTCTCCGCCGTCGCCGGGTCATGCGCCCGATGCGCAGCGCGGCGAAGGAGCGCGAAAGAGGATAGTGCAAAGCCGCGGGGCAAGTAAGGTTTCGTGAAGATGAGAACGGAGCGGGTGGGATTCGAACCCACGGTACAGTGTTACCCGTACACACGCTTTCCAAGCGTGCCCCTTCAGCCGCTCGGGCACCGCTCCGGCTGCAATCTCGTATTGTTTCCGCGCCGCCGGCGGGGTCAAGGACAAATCCATTTCAGTCGGACATGGCCGTATGCTCGGGGGCAGTAGTTGTTTCGCCCTGGGTTGCGCTGCCGGGGTATTCCGGGAGCAAGGCGAGAAAGTCCGGCGAGGCATGAAGGAACTCGGCGCGCAGGTAGTCGATGCACAAGGGCTTGAGCACAGGGATTTCGCAGGCGAGTATCACGAGCAACGAAATCAACAGCAATAGCGCAAAAAACACGCCTTCAAATAGTTCGTAGATGATTGCCGTAGCGACGAGCGCCAGGCACAGCGCCATCCCGGCACAAAGGCAGGTGAGGATCTTCCGGCGGCGTCGGTTGTGCCGGCGACAGAGCCACGTGCCGATGACGGCCTGACGACGCACGACCGGGGCGACGACAAAATAGATGATGAAACCCGGCCAGAACAGCAACCAATACCACGCCGGCGCATGCCAGTGATAGGTCTTGCGTAGATAGCGGAGGTCGGTCGTGGACCCACAGTGCACGCACGCGCGCGGCAGCTCCGCCCGTGTCGGCGTCACCAACATCTCACCTCGCCGGTGGATCGGAATACCCGGGGGCAACGCCGCGCGACGGACCCACGCGGGCACCGCTGCGCCGCATTCGGGACAGATATTGCTGACGTTCCCGGTGAGGTCGTACTCGCAGTTGCGGCAAAGATGAGGATGGAGTGCCGTGGCTACGTGTACCTCTCGCGTGCCTAAGAATCCCGCGCGCACGCCGCACTTGCGCAGCGCGCTGACGGTCTGCCCGTTAGCGCCCAGCAGGACGATGAAACCGAAGTAAGGAATGAACGCCAACAGCAAGCTGATGACCGCGGTTGCGACATTGATTCGACAGGCGCGTAAGAGGCCGTAGGCCATGACGGCCGCGACTACATTGATCAGCGCGTACGAAACACCTGCCGCCGCGTATGCGTCGGGCGGCAGGACACCAAATGGCATCATCAGAATGAAGCCGTTTACGGCCAGAAGGCCGACGACGACCAGGAACCATCTCTGCCAGCGCAGAACCACGTACACGTCGAATGCGCCCCATGCTTGATCCTCGTGCGCGCCCGAACGCCTCAGTGCCGCTCCGCAGCGCGGGCACGGCGACAAGGCATCGCTGACGTCGCGGTACTCGGCGTCGCATCCGGTGCAGCGCAACCGCAATGCAGACTCGGCTATTGGCTCTTCGTTCATCCGGCACCGTTACATCACGCAATTGACAGCGTCGCCCGGTCGCCCTAAAGTATCGCCGCTGGATGCGAACGTGGGCCAGCGCCCTGGGGCGACCTGCGTTCGCAGGGTCCACGCATGATATGGGGTTGGCGGCGCGGTTTGCCGGTCGCCAGGAGGCTCCCCGCTAGCGGCCGGGAGCTTCAGCCTCGCGTGGACCGAAGGCCGCATCCCATCCTTTGACGGGCACGCCGCCGAGAAAAATCGGCGGTGGTCGCTGCGAGGTTGTCGCTGCGGTTTTTCGTACATAAGGTTTTTAAGGAACGGAAGTTGCGCAAACGCGACGGACGCAATGCGCGCCGCCGCTGTACAACCCGTAATGCCCCCCGTTCATTCGGCGGGTTACGGCTTCGATGGGCCAAGAGCCCGTGATTCGCAAATCGCTACCCGGTGGTGTAACGGTAGCACAGAAGATTTTGGTTCTTCTAGTCCTGGTTCGAATCCAGGCCGGGTAATGAAACGAGGTTCGCCGAAGCGTCATGACGACCCCGAGCACTTCAGCATCGACCGCACGAGAGGTGATCGCCGTCATCCTGGCGGCGGGGCGCTCGACGCGCATGAAGACGTCGCTGCCCAAGGTGCTGCACGAGGTGTGCGGGCGGCCGATGCTGGCGTATGTGCTCGACGCCTGCCGCGGCGCGGGCATCCGTCGAGTGTGCGTCGTCGTCGGCTACGGCAAGGACGCCGTGATCGAGGCCTTTGCCGCCGACGGCGATATCACGTGGGTCGAACAGGCCGAGCAGAAGGGCACGGGGCACGCGGTCCGGATGTGCGAACCGGCGCTGCGCGACTTCGCCGGGGACGTAGTGATCATCGCGGGCGACATGCCGCTGATTCATGCCGAGACGTTGAACACGCTGCTGGCGACGCATCGGCGCGGCGGTGCGGCGATGACGCTGGCGACGACGATGCTGGACGTTTCGGTGGAATACGGCCGCATCGTGCGCGACGAAGCGGGACGGCTGCGGGGCATCATCGAGTATCGCGACTGCACGGCGGAACAGCGGAACATCCAGGAGATGAATCCCAGCTACTACTGCTTCGACTCGCGGCGGCTGTTCTCGACGCTGGCGCGGATCGACAACCGCAACGCCAAGGGCGAGTTCTATCTGACCGACGCGGTGGCGCTGCTGATCGGCGCGGGAGAGCGGGTCGAGGCGGTCGCGGCGGTTCCGGCGGAGGACGCGGTGGGGGTCAACTCGCGGCGCGACCTGGCGACGATCAACGACCTGATGCGCCGCCGCATCCTCAACCGCTGGATGGATGACGGCGTGACGATCGTCGACCCGGCCACCACGTGGATCGATTCCGGCGCGGTGCTGGGCGATGACACCATCATCGAGCCGTTCTGTTACATCGGACATGACGCGGTGATCGGCCGCGGCGCGCGGATCGGACCGTTCGCCCTTGTGCCGAATGGCGCGCGAGTGGCCGACGGTGGACGTTTCGAGCCGAACGGCGAGACGGCGATACCGGCCGCGCTGCGCGGCCGATTGCAGGGAGCCGAGCGATGAACGAGCTGGCGAATCAGATCAAGCTGTTCAGCGGCCGCAGCAATCCGCAGTTGGCCAAGCGGATCTGCGATTATCTCGACATTCCGCTGGGGCGTACGACGTGCGAGACGTTTCCGGACGGCGAGCTGTTCGTCAAGCTCCAGGACGACGTGCGCGGGCAGGACGTGTTCATCATGCAGTCGACCTGCAATCCGGTGAACGAGAACCTGGTCGAGCTGCTGGTGTTCATCGACTGCGTGCGGCGGGCCTCGGCGCGGCGCATCACGGCGGTGCTTCCTTATTTCGGCTACGCGCGGCAGGACCGCAAAGACGAAGGCCGCACGCCGATCACGGCCAAGCTGGTGAGCAATCTGATTACCTGCGCGGGGGCCAACCGCGTGCTGGCGATGGACCTGCACGCCGCGCAGATCCAGGGCTTTTTCGACATTCCCATGGATCATCTGCTGGCCGAGCCGGTGTTCACCAGGCATTTCCGCCAGGTGTACGAAAAACCGCCGGTGTTCGTCAGTCCGGACGTGGGCAATATCAAGCGCGTGCGGATGTACGCGCAGCGGATGGGCGGCGAGCTGGCCATCATCGACAAGCGGCGCGTGAGCGGGTCGCACGCACAGGTGGAAAACGTCATCGGCGAGGTCGAGGGGCGCGACGTGCTGATGATCGACGACATGATCGCCACGGCCGGCACGGTGTGCGAAGCGGCCAAGATCGTCAAGCGGGCCGGCGCGCGGCGGATCGGCGTGGCGGCGACGCACGCGGTATTGTGCGGGCCGGCGTTCGAGCGGCTGGAGGAAGCGGGGATCGACGAGCTGACGGTGACGGACACGATTCCGATCACGGACGAGGCGCGGCGGCGGTTGCCGATGATGCGCGTGCTGTCGGTGTCGGAACTGCTGGGCGAAGCGATCCGGCGGATTCACCGCAACGAATCGGTGAGCAGTTTGTTCTTGAAATCGTGAGGTTCATGAGCGATGAAAGTCGAAACAGTCAAGGCGGAAAAACGCGACGTGATCGGCACGCGAGCGGTTCGGCGGCTGCGCCAGTCGGGACAGATTCCGGGCGTGATCTACGGGCACGGTCTGCCGGCGGCCAACGTGTCGCTGGAGCGCCACGCGGTGGAGGCGCTGCTGGCGCACGGCACGCACGTGGTGAACTTGGAAATGGCCGGCGGCAACCAATCGTGTCTGCTGAAGGACGTGCAGTTCGATCATCTGGGCGCGACGCCGGTGCACGTCGACCTTGCGCGGGTCGATCTGGAGGAGCGCGTGCAGGTCAAGGTGCCGCTCGAGCTGAAGGGCCATGCGCGCGGCCTCGGCGAAGGCGGGGCGCTGGTGCAGAACCTGATCGACATCGAGATCGAGTGCCGGGCCGTGGACATTCCCGACGCGATTCGCGTGAACATCAGCGATCTGGGCGTCAACTCGGCGCTGCATGTGCGCGATGTTGCGTTGCCCGAAGGCATTACGGCGCGCCAGGATCCCGAAACGATCGTCGTCGCCTGCCGCGAAGTGACGCAGCCGGTTGCTGCGCCGGCGGTGGCCGCGCCGACGGAAACCGCGACGGAGCCGGAAGTGATCGCCAAGGGCAAGGTGGAGAAGGAGGAGGGTGAGGATTAACTGGTTTGGCCTGCACCGCAGACCCTACGGTGCGAGCGCCGTGGCATCATCCGAGCCGCAAGCGCCAGCGCTGCGGTCCACGGGCTGCAAGCCCGCGCCACGCGGAAACGAGACGCGCACGTGAGTAAGCGTTATCCGCTTCGAGCCGCCGCAGAATTGCAGCGCAACACAGCCGAGGGCGGCTGTGCTACCGAGGCGCTCGAGCGAGTGCGAGGCGGGCCAGAGCGGGACGTGCGTGAACAGCCATGAAGCTGATCGTGGGACTTGGCAATCCCGGTCCGGAATATGCCGAGACGCGGCATAACGTCGGATATCGCGTGGTCGAGGCGCTGCACGGCCGCTGGGGCTTCGACGGGTGGAAGGCGAAGTTTCACGGCTGGCTGTCGGAGGGGACGCACGGCGGACAGCGCGTGGCGCTGCTGCGGCCGACAACGTACATGAACGTCAGCGGCAAGTCGGTCGTCGCGGCAGGTCGGTTCTACAAGTGCGAGCGGACCGACCTGCTGGTGATCAGCGACGACCTGGACTTGGAGCTGGGCACGCTGCGGATCCGGCAACGCGGTTCGTCCGGCGGACAGCGCGGGATGGAGGACATCATCCGCTGTGTCGGCTCGCAGGAGTTTGCACGGCTGCGCATCGGCATCGGCCGGCCGGCGCGCGGCGACGCAGCGGCGTTCGTCCTCGAGCGGTTTCATCCCTCGGAGCGCGACGCGGCGGCCGAAGTGATTGTGCGGGCGGCCGAGGCGGCGGAGTGCTGGCTGGTCGAGGGTCCGACGGCTGCGATGAATCGCTATAACCGGCGCGCGGAGTGAACTGAGGCAGGTTTGTCCGGAATCGTATCAACGTGACCCCGCCGCGACGCGGTGGGACACCCGGCCGAAACGGCAATGGGAGCGAATGTAGTCATGAAGTATGAAGCGATGTTCTTGATGGATCCGAATACGGCGTCGAACTGGGATACGGCCGAGACCGAAATCCGGCGTCTGCTGGGGCGTGCTTCGGCGACGGTTCTGGGTCTGAAACGATGGGACGAGCGGAAGCTGGCCTACGAGATCAAGCGACGCAAGCGCGGCGTCTATGCGCTGGCGTTCTTCGACGCGCCGGGCGACAAGGTCTCAAGCCTGGAGCTGGACGCCAGGCTCAGTGAGCACGTGCTGCGGCTGCTGGTGTTGCGTCACGAGCGGCTGACGCAGGAGGATGTCGACAAGGCACTGGCGATGGCGCCGCCGCCGCGGTCGCCGGAGCGTCATGGCGACTCGGGCATGGGCGGGCGAGGCGGATTCCGCGGGCGCGAGCGGATCGAGGCGGCGCCCGAGGAAGCGGCTGTGGCTGAGGCAGTCGATGCGGGCGACGAGGGCGAGGCCGAACCCGGCGAGAAACCGGAGTGACAGCGTCGTGAAGATCCGTCGGGGGAGAATTCAAACTACGAGGAACTCTCATGGCGAATTTCAACAAGGTCATCCTGCTGGGGAACCTCACGCGCGATCCGCAACTGAGCTATCTGCCGAGCAATCTGCCGGTGATTGAGTTCGGGATGGCGATCAACCGGCGATGGCGAGGGCAGGACGGCCAGATGAAGGAAGAAGTGTGCTTCGTCGACTGCCGCTGCTACGGGCGCAGCGCCGAGACAATCAACCAGTATGTCAAGAAAGGCAATCCACTGCTGGTGGAGGGGCATCTGCGCTACGATGCGTGGGAATCGAAAGATGGTCAGAAGCGAAGCCGGCTGTGGGTGATTGTTGACCAATTTCAATTTATTGGCGGCCGGCGGGACGACGGTGCGACTCCGACAGGTCCGCCGCCGGCCCCGCAAGTCGAACGCAACAACGCATACGCACAGCCGCCGCCGCCGCATGAGGAGGTTGCTCCGGGTGGCGAGCACGTGCCGTTTTGATGGATTGTGGCTCGAGGGAACGATTGAGAACAGTCGCGCGAGGGGCCGAGCGGCCGTTCGCGGCATAAAGGTCAATTGAGGTATGGCGATGGAATCTGTGAAGACAGCACCCCGGAAGAAAACGGCCGCCAAGCGGTGGCAACAGCAGGTTTGCCGGTTCTGCCGGGACAAGACTGAAGCGGTGGATTACAAGGACCTGGCGTCGCTGCACAAACTGGTAACGGCGCAGGGCAAGATGTTGTCGCGGAAGCGCAGCGGCTGTTGCGCCAAACATCAGCGTAGCGCACGACGGGCGCTGAAGCGGGCCAGGTTCATCGGGCTGATGCCGTTTGTGGCGTGATTCAAAACGCCGCTTTGACGATCGTGCCGAACAGGTCGACTCCGGAACGGATCACGGTGGCCGTGCCGCGAACGCCGGCAGCGCCCACGGTGGTCAGGCCGTCTCCTACGATGTCGGCGGCCCGGGTGACGCATGAGAGTCCGGGCACGAAGACGGCGGAGGAAAGCAGCACCGCCCATTTCAGCCATAGAGTCCGGCGAGGGATCATTCAAGGACTCCTAGAATGGGAGCGCGGACGGAGAACACAACGAGACGTGTCTGAAGCCATGCCGCGCCGCCGGTATCTTGGGCGTGTTGGCGGCCCATGTCAATGAAAAAGGTTGGCGATGCCAATTTCAGTCCGATAAAAGCGGAGTAGCTGTTCTCAAACAGCTTTCGCCGCTACTCACGCACACGTGATTGAGAAATCTGTGTTCCTGGCGAACCATCGGCCGGCAAGCCGTGACTGGTTTTTGGCACAGCCTCATCGTTCCGGGCAACCTCACGGTCGTGTTTCGATCATGTGCATTTACCGTGAGTTTGCCAAGGCCGCCGACGTTGATCAGGTGTCGCCCGGCACCGGGATGACGCCGCCCAGCATGACGCTGGTCTTATAGAGTACGTAGATCAGGGCCAGGAGCACAAACGCGGTACCGATGACAAGCAGGACTCCGAAGATGTCAAAGTCCGCTTTGCCGCGCGATGTGACCATGCCGCCGGTTGGAAGTTGTGCCATGATGAATCAGCCTTTGTTTCCCATGCTGGCGTCATCGCGAACGGGGTCGCCCACCCGGATGCGTTCCTGATCGTTCGTGCGGACAATAATTCCGGCCGAGCGGTTGGTCTCGACCTTGTTGATTTCGAGTGTCGCAACATAGCGAGGCTCGCCGCCCTCGATCGGTCGAAAAACCATGAACGTCATGCCGCGCGTCACTCCGTCGGCCGCGCCCACGCTGATTTCCGCCAAGTTGCCCTGAACATCGGTAATGGCGCCGCGAATCGGACTGATGGCCGGTACGCCGACCGGAATGGCCGATGGAACACCGGCCTGCACGGTGGCGGCGGCGTCGGGCACCTGAATGGCCGGACCGCGGGACATCTGCTCCAGGCGCTGCTCGAGCGAGGTAAGCTGCTCGAGATACGCCTTGTTCTGCTGATGGGCCATGGCCAGGCTGACCGTTAGCTCCTTGGTGCGGTCGTTGAGGTCGATGTTCCGCCGTTCCAGCTCGTTATTTCGCTTGGTGAGTTGACGGGCGAAATCCTGTTCGCGGACAAGCTGAGACTGAGTGATGGCCAGCGTGTGCTCGACCCCCTTGAGGGTTCCGGCCAGCGACGTGAGCTGGTTTTGAAGCAGGGCGCCCTGGTTGGTGAGCTGGTCGATGCTGGCCTTGGCGTCGCCGAGCTGGTTCATGAGTTCGGCGACTTCGGCCGAGAGCTGGTTGATGCGGGCCAGATCCTGCTCGTGGGTGAGCTTCATCTGGGCCTTGACGATCTTGGCGTCGGCCGCGGCACTGACGCCGGTGGCGCGCCATTCGTAGGCGACTTTCTTCCAGTTCTCCATGCGGGCGACGAATGAGATCGTCATGACCGAGAACGCGATGGAGAATACGGTCAGTAGAACGACAAACACCTTGGTTACGACGCTCACGGAAGTTCTCCTGGACGTACGGCGACGGCATTATGGTCCGACGGCGTCGCGTCGGTAAGTTCCCTGCATCGCCCGTCGAAGGCCGCACCACACTGGATGACGGCCGCATGCGGTGGGGTTAATGGTGAACCGCAGGCCTGTATGCGGCAATACGCCGCCTCTCACTCGCTCAAGGATTCTGGCTGATCGCGAGGGGATTTGCAAGGGGGAAAAATGGGGAGTTTCACCATGAGGGGAAGGGGACAGGAAACGGGAAGCCGGGCGAGCGACGAAGGGCCGGCGGGACGGTTAGCCCCACACTCGACCATGTAGTCCACCTCGTCCACAAGGTCCATGCGGGCCGTTGCCCCGGCCGCGTCGGGCCGCCACCCTTGACCTTTTCGCCGCGGGGCAGTAGTGGTAATGGCTGCTGGGGGAGATGGCCCGCCTTGTTTCGGCCCCACGCTACGGAGTTGTCCCATGCCCCATCGCGTCCGTTACGCCGCCGGCGCCTGCGTGCTGGCCGGCCTGCTCGTTGCATCCCCCGGTCTTGCCGCCGAATTCGTGTCGGCCACGGATGCCAAACCGCTGGACATGAGGCCCTACTGGTCGATCGATCTGCCGCTCAGCGCGGGGCAGCGTGTCGATCGCCTGGTGACGGTTGATGACAATCTGTACGTCATCACGGCGGACAATCGCGTTTTGGCGGTTCACATCGGGACCGGCGTGCTGCGATGGATGGCCGATCTGGCCCGTCCGGACCAGCGGGTGCTGGGGCCGACGCACGGCGGCGCATATGCGTACTTCACGTCGCAGGCGGGTGTGAGCGTTTTTCATCGGCAGACGGGCCGGCCGGGAAACGATCCGCGCTCGGTGCGCGGCTTTGTCATCGAGGTGGTGGGTGAATCGACGAGCGTAAACGTCGGGTCGGTTCATGGACTGTCGCGAGGAGACGTGTTGGACGTGGTCCGCCCGCTGGAGGCGCGCGGCGAGCGCGGCGAGAAGATCGGCGAGTTGAAGTTGGCGGTCGTCGAGGATCGGCAGGCGCGCGGGATTCTGTCGAATTACAGCCCGGTGCGCAAGCCGCAGTCGGGAGACTGGGTACGGGCCGACGTGACGCTGCCGCTGAGCCTGGTGGGGCTGCCGTTCGCGCCGTCGTCGGCGGCGATTTCGGACAACGAAGCGCTGTATTACGGCGGATCGAATGGGCGATTTTACAAGCTGGCGATTCTCAACGGGCTGCGGATGTGGCAGTTCACGACCAGCGGCGTGGTTTCGGCGACGCCGCGGCTGCACAAGGGCAACCTGATCATCGCCGATCAAGACGGCGTGGTGCGGGCGGTGGGCGCGACGGACAAGTCCGAGCGATGGCGGTTCAACACCGAAGGCGCGGTGTTCGCCGACCCGTGGGTCGATGACTCGGGCGTGTATGTCGCGAGCACCGATCGCAGCCTGTATGCGCTGACGCCCGACGGCCGGCAGCGCTGGCGGCGGCAGTTTCAGGTGGCGGAACTGGGATCGCCGGTGGTGGCGGGCGGGACGCTGTTCATCAAGATTGAGGGCGACGGTCTGTATGCGCTGGACGTGAAGACCGGCGAGCAGAAATGGCGGATGGCGGGCGACGCCTCGTTCGTGGGCCTGGAGGGCGATCGTGCGTGGGTCGTTTCGACGCCGCCCTGGGTCGACCGCAAGCGGACGGCCCGCGACGTGTACATGTGCGATGCGAACAGCGGCAAGCTGCTGGCGACGTCGCAGGCGCGGAACGTCTCGCTGACGGCCGGACAGTCCGGTCCGCTGACGCTGATTCTGGCGGATCGCGGCGGGCGGGTGCAGTGTCTGCGGTCGCTGAAGTATCCGCACATCACGCCCGATCAACTGGCGGCGGTTCTGGCATCGGACGCCGAAGCGCGGGCCGGCGCGCCGCGTAGCGCCGCGGCCGAGGCCGGACCGGCGCGGCCGGGAGCGAAGGAGACAAAGCTGCCCGATCCGTTCCGCAGCACCAGCACGGCCAAGCCGGTGGGCGGACACGGGCTGGTCGGCACGGAAGGCGCGAAGCCGCCGGCGGGGGAAGGGAAGGGCGACGAGGAAGCCGAAGAGGAAGCGGCCGAAGAAGACGAAGACGCCGCCGACGAGGATGAGGCCGACGAGTCGGAGGACGAAGACACGGCGGATGAAGACACGGCCGACGAGGATTCGGGCGACGACGAGGGCGATGATGAGTCCGGTGACGACGAACCGGACGAAGATGAAGAAGGGGATGAAGAGCCGTAGAAGCGAAGCACCAGCCATTTGGCTGGGGTACGAAGACGTAAAGCCCTCGCGCGAGATGGGCTTGGCGGTTCAGCAAGAAAGTTCCTCGCGAGGGCTTGACGATGCCATCCGCTCGCTGACGCTTCGCGGCCCTGATTCGCACGGGCTGCAAGCCCGTGCCACGCGGACACAGCCGAGGGCGGCTGTGCCGTATTCACAGCCGAGGGCGGCTGTGCTCCCTGCCTGATTTCACGATCACAAGGCGCGCATGAGTTCAGCGGCGACACGTCGGGCGTTGATTTCCGTGTGGGACAAGACGGGGCTGGTGGAGTTCGCGCGGACGCTGCGCGCGGAGTTCGACTTTGAGATCGTCTCCACCGGCGGCACGGCGCGCACGCTTGGCGAGGCGGGCGTGGCGGTCACTTTGATCGAAACACTGACCGGTTTCGTCGAGATGCTCGATGGCCGGGTCAAGACGCTGCATCCGGCCATTCACGCCGGCCTGCTGGCCGATCGCGACAACCCGGAGCATGTACGCCAACTCGAAGCGACGGGCATCGGCGCGATTGAGCTGGTCGCGGTCGATCTTTATCCGTTCGAGCGGACGGCGTCCGCGGCCGACTGCACGCCGGAGCAGGCGATCGAGATGATCGACATCGGCGGCGTGACGCTGCTGCGGGCGGCGGCGAAGAACCATGCACACGTGATGCTGGTCGACCGGCCGTCGGCCTACGCGGAGGCGCTGGCGTATCTTCGCGAGGCGGATGGGACGCGTCGCGCGGCGATGCGGCGCGTCGCGGCGGCGCGGGCGTTTCGGACGGTGACCGAATACGACGCCCAAATCGCCGCGTGGATCGAGCGTCACGCCGGCCTGGGCGGCGAAGGACCGCGACGCGTGCTGGAGCTGGTCGGTCGCGAGCGGCTGCGCTACGGCGAAAATCCGCATCAGTCGGCGGAATTATTGCGGGCGCCGAGCGGTGCGCGGGAATTCGATCTGTGCGCCGCGCGCGGCCGCGTGGCCGATCAGGCCGACTGGGACGCGCGCGTTTCATACAATAATTATCTCGATGCAGACGCGGCGCTGCGACTGTGCGCCGAATTGACGCGGGCGGGAGCGCCGCTGAGCCGCGGTGCAGGCACGGCGCGCGCCGATGCACCGCCCCGCTGCTGCGTGTTCATCAAGCACAACAACGCCTGCGGCGTCGGCGTGGCCGACGCGGCGATCGAGGCGTATCGCCGGGCGTACCTGGGCGATCCGAACGCGGCGATGGGCGGCGTGCTGGCCTGCGACTTCGCCGTCGACGCCGATTTCGCGACGGCGGTGATGGAGACGTACGACCGGCTGGCCCGGCCGCTGAAGGAGGCCGGCGCCGCGCACGCTCCGGGAGGGTTTTTCCTTGAGGTGTGGGTCGCCCCATCGTTCGGTGACGACGCGCTGCGCTTGATTCGAGGTACGGCGATGCCGACGCCGCGACGGCCGCGGCCGCCGAAGAAGGCCTGGGGCGGCAACGTGCGCCTGCTGGCGGTCGGAGACTTGCGGCAACCGCCGGACGCGAGCGCGACGGAGTATCGCTGCATTGCCGGCGGGATGCTGGCGCAGTCGCCCGACGTGGCGGGGCTGGATGAACAGGGCTGGCGCGTGGTGACGCAACGCACACCGACGCCCGGCGAGATGGCCGATCTGCGGCTGGCGTGGCTGATCTGCAAGCACACGCGCAGCAACGCGATCAGCGTGGTGCGTGACGGCATGTTGATCGGCAACGGCGCGGGGCAGATGTCGCGCGTCATGTCGTGCCGCCTGGCGACGTGGCTGGCTCAGGATAACGGGCATTTGGCACAGGCGGCCACGACGCGAGGGGCAACCGGGGTGGACGGCCCCGTGGCGGCGTCGGATGCGTTCTTCCCGTTTCGCGACGGACCCGATCTGCTGATGGACGCCGGCGTGTCGGCGATCGTCCAGCCGGGCGGCGGCAAGCGCGACGAGGATGTGATTCGCGCCTGCGACGAGCGTGGCGCGGCGATGATCTTCACCGGGACGCGGCACTTCAGGCACTGACGCGCGCCACCGCGCTGATCCGAATCGCGACCGCGGCGCCTTGATGGTGCTTCCCCGATCCGAACCGCGACCGTGAGGGAGCGGCGGTGAACCGCTCGTTCCACACCAGGTCAGCCGCGCGCATGCGTGACGTTGTTCCGCGATCACCGCGACGCTCGCGCGCGATCCGTCCCGCGCCGCTCCCTCACGGTCGCGGTTCGGATCAGAGGCGTCACGGTGCGGATCAGGCACGGTGCGAGTCGGTCGCGGCGCGGAACAACGGTGGCAACTATTAGCACAGCACGCCGGTCGCCCACGTGCTGGGGTCGTAATACCAGCTCAAATCATCGCCGACGGTCAGGTATTGCTGGCCGTGTTCCGAATCCTCGACCATCGTGAAAAAGCCGATACGCGGATTGTCGGCCGGGTTGAAGCCGACCAGCAGGTCGGCGGGCAGGTGCGCTTCGAGCGTGTACCCGCCGCCGGGCGTGCGGCCGGCGGCAATTGGAATCCGCTCCGAAGGAACAAGCGGCGCATGAGCCGCGGCGCGCTCGATGCGGTGCGAGCCGGCGACCGGCGCGCGGCCGTCGGGTCCGCCGCCGGCGGGCAGGAAGTAGAAGTGCTGGCAGAACCGCGTGGCGCGGCGGACGTCGCGTGCGTCGCGCATGTCGGTCATGAGGCGCAGGTTGTCGGACTTCCAGAACTTCTGCGGATCGCAGCGCGGCGGGTAATTGCGGGCGCGGACGCGGCATGCCAGATACAGGCCGGACTCGTGCCAGCCGAGCCACACGTCGGCAAACGTGCGCCGTCCGTCGATCTTGTGAAGCTCAGGAAGCCGACAGCGATCGGTCCAGTCGGCCAGGTCGCCGTCGATGCGCGGCGGCGGATCGAGGCGATGAATCGGCAGCTCGAAGCGGAACAGAAAGCGCGGCGGAACGAGGTCGGACATGGCGGTATTTGAGGAGGATACGCGCATGAAGGGGGAAAGTCGAAAGTCGAAACAAGAGGCTCACGCAGAGGCACGCAGAACGCGGAGAATCTGTGATTCCCGCCTGCGCGGGAATGACCGCTTTGGGCTGAAAGCTGATCGCTGAAAGCTGATCGCTGAAAGCTGATCGCTGAAAGCCGACCGCTGATGGTCCACACGGCGGGGCCTGCTGCTTCGGACTTTCGGTCCGCGGAGCGGATCCTACCGGATTCAAACCCGGGCGACGCGCGCCCCGGTGCACTTCGGACCACGCGGCCCTTATGATGCTGGCGGCATGACGTTCAATCGGGCCAGGGCCATTGATGAGCAGTTTGTCGGCTTTCTGCGCGAGGCGGGGGCGACGGGTGATCCGCGGGCGCGCATCGCGGCCGAGCCGAAGGCATCGCACTACCTGTTCGATGCGGCCGTGCGGTCGGGGGCGACGCTCAACGGCCGGCTACTGATCGAACTGTTCGACGCGCAGATGACCTGCCGGCATCTCGACCTGATCGCGCGCGTGCTACGCGGCCGCGACGCGGGGTATTACACGATCGGCAGCGCCGGACACGAGGGCAACGTTGTGCTGGGCGCCGCCGTGCGCCATACCGATCCCTCGTTCGTGCACTATCGCAGCGGGGCGCTGATGGTGCAGCGCTCGCGGCAGGTACCCGGCATCGACGCGATTCGCGACACGCTGCTGTCACAGGCGGCGGCGGCGGCCGATCCCATCGCGGGCGGTCGGCACAAGGTGTGGGGCAGCGCGCCGCTGTGGGTTCCGCCGCAGACGAGCACCATCGCCAGCCATCTGCCCAAGTCGGTCGGCGCGGCCATTGCCATCGAGCGCGCCCGGCGGCTGAAGCTGCCGCTGCCGGTTCCGAACGACAGCATCGTGATGTGCACGTTCGGCGACGCGAGCGTCAATCACGCGGCGGCGCAGACGGCGTTCAACGCGACAAGCTGGACGGTGTTTCAGAACATACCCGTGCCCATCCTTTTCGTCTGCGAGGATAACGGCATCGGCATCAGCGTTCACACGCCGCCCGGCTGGGTGCGCGAACGCATGAGCCGCCAGCCCGGCTTCGGCTACATCCCGGCCGACGGCCTGGACCTGGTCGATGCGTATGAGGCGGCGATCGAAGCCGTGGCGATCTGCCGCACGCGGCGGCGGCCGGTGTTTCTGCACCTGCGGACGATCCGCATGTTGGGCCACGCCGGCAGCGACGTTGAGACGGAGTATCACACGCTGGACGAGATCGCGGCGGTGGAGAAAAACGATCCGCTGCTGCGGACGGCCCGGCTGGTGATGGACGCAGGGCTGATGACGGCGGATGAAATCCTGGCCCGATACGAGGAAATCCGGCAGATCGTCGCGGCCACGGCGGAGGAAGTCGTGCCGTTGCCGAAACTGCGAACGGCGGTGGAGGTGATGTCGCCGCTGGCGCCGTATCACCCCGAAGCGGTGCAGATCGAAGCGGCCCGTCCGGCCGGCGGAGCGGAGACTGACGCAGCGCGCGGCGCGCCGCCGCCGTTACGCGGACCGCGCCACATGGCGGTGCTGATCAATCGGGCGCTGCACGAAGCGCTGGAGAAGTATCCTGAGGCGGCGATCTTCGGCGAGGACGTGGCTCGCAAAGGCGGGGTGTATCACGTGACGACGGGGCTGTGGGAGCGCTTCGGTCCCGGTCGCGTGTTCAACACGCTGCTCGACGAGACGACGATTCTGGGCCTGGCAATCGGCGCGGCGCATCTGGGCATGTTGCCGATTCCCGAGATTCAATACCTGGCGTATTACCACAACGCGGAGGATCAGATTCGCGGCGAGGCCTGTTCGCTTCAGTACTTCTCGAAGGGGCAGTTTCGCAATCCGATGGTGGTGCGCATCGCGGGGCTGGCTTATCAGCGCGGTTTCGGCGGCCACTTTCACAACGACAACAGCGTGGCGGCGCTGCGCGACATTCCGGGGCTGATATTGTGCGCGCCCGCGCGCGGAGACGACGCCGTGCGGATGCTGCGCACGTGTCTGGCGCTGGCCCGCGTCGATGGCCGCGTGGTGGTGTTCCTCGAACCGATCGCGCTGTACATGACGAAAGACCTGCACGCCGAGGGCGACGGCGGCTGGCAGTTCGACTATCCGCCGCAGGGAGAAGCGATTTCGCCGGGCGAGGGCGGCGTGCATGACGCCGAGGCGCGCGATCTGACGATCGTAACGTACGCCAACGGGTTGTACATGTCGTTGAGGGCCGCGAAGACGCTGGCGGATCGGCACGGCGTGCGGGCGCGCGTGCTCGATCTGCGCTGGCTGAACCCGCTGAATCACGAATGGGTGGCGCAACATGCCCGCGACACCGGCCGCGTGCTGGTCGTCGATGAGTGCCGCCGCGATGGCGGGTTGGGCGAGGCGATCGTTGCTGGCATCGTGGAGCGTTGCGGCGGCGACGTGGACGTGTCGCTGCTGGCGGCGGATGACACCTACGTGCCGCTGGGGCCGGCGATGCGCGTGGTGATGCCGTCGGAAGAGACGATCGTGGAACGGGCGGTGGCTCTGGCGCGGCCGGCGGATGCGCACCGCGCGGCGACGCCGCCGAAACCGGTGCGCGTGTAAGCCGCGCCTGAACCGAACCGCGACCGTGAGGGAGCGGCGCGAAACGCCCCGCAGCGCCCGCGCGTCGCGGCTGACGCGTCGGTCCGCGCACACGCACGTACGCCGCGTGCGAGCCTGGCGAACGGTTGTCCGCCGCTCCCTCACGGTCGCGGTTCGGATCAATAGGAAGGGGATTGAAGCGTGCGTATGAGAATTCAGCGAATGATGCCGGCCTGCCTGTCGCTTTTCCTGCTGTGCACGACGGCTCATGCCCAAGCCACCCGGCCCGCGGCAGCATCGTCGCCGAGCCGGCCGCGATTGATCGTGTTGATCGTCGTCGATCAGTTGCGGGGCGATTTTCCCGATCGTTACGCGGCGCACTTCGGCGAGGGCGGCTTCCGACGGCTGATGCGCGAGGGCGCGCACTTTGTCTCGGCCCACTTCTCTCACGCCGCAACCGCGACGGGGCCGGGACACGCGTGCGTCGCCTGCGGCTGCAATCCGCGCGAGCACGGTGTGGCGGCCAATCGCGATGGCGACGGCGAGTGTTCCGAGGACCCGAAGCATCCGCTCGTCGGTCTGGACGATCCGCGGCGAGGCGCGTCGGGAGGCGGTCCGCATCGGCTGCAAGCGCCGGCGCTGGGCGATGTGATGAAGCTCGCAACCGCAGGCCAGGCGCGCGTCGTGTCGCTGGGACTGAAGCGGCGCGGCGCGATCATGCTCGGCGGCCTTCGACCGGACACGGCGATCTGGTGGCACACGTCGTCGGGGCGCTTCGTGACGTCAACCGCCTACGCCACGCAGCTTTCGGAATACGCCGCGGCAATGAACGCCGCGCGGGCAGCGGATCGCTGGTTCGGCCGCGCGTGGGAACGACTGCTGCCGCCCGAGGCCTATCGCGCCTGCGTGCCGGATGACGATCCGGCCGAGGCGGATGCGCACCATTGGGGCCGGGCTTTTCCGCATCCACTGACAGGCGGGCTGAAGTCGCCGGGCGAGGGCTACTACGCGGCGCTGTTGGCGTCGCCGTTTGCCAACGAGCTGCTTCTGGAGTTGGCGCGGGCCGCGGTGGAATACGAAAAGCTCGGCCAGGATGACGTCTGCGATCTGCTGTGCATCGCGCTGTCGAGCAACGACGTGTGCGGACATCTCTTCGGTCCCGACAGCCACGAGGTGATGGACATCACGCTGCGGACCGATCGGCAGTTGGCGGAGTTGTTTTCGTTCCTCGATGCGCGGCTGGGGGCGGGACGGTACATTGCGGCGGTGACCGGCGATCACGGCGTTGCGCCGATTGCGGCCCACTCCAGGGCGCACGGACTGGACGCGGGCTGCTTTTCCGAGGACGACGCCGCCCGCGCGCTGAACGTTTCGTTGCAGCAATCGCTGGACGTAACCGGACCGCGCGCGCCGCTCGTGAAGCTGGTGGAGTTGCCCTGGCTTTTCCTGGAGCATGAAACGATTCGCCGCGCCGAGTTGTCGCCGCAGCGCGTCGTCGACGCGTGCGTCGACGAGCTGATGAAAATGAAGGGCGTGGCGTGGGTCGTGCCGGCGGCGCGGCTTGCCGGTCCGCTGCCGGCCGACGCCGACGAGCGGTTTCACCTGGCACGGGAAGCGTATCATCCGCGTACGGCGGGCGACATCTACATCGGGCTGAGGCACTACTGGCAGGAAAGCGAGAACACGGCGGGTCACGGTACCGCGCACGCCTACGACCGACACGTGCCGATTCTGCTGTACGGCCCGGGCGTGCGGGCGGGGCGCTACGCGACCGAGGCCGATCCCATCGACATCGCGGTGACGCTGGCGCGGCTGATCGGCATTCAGCCCGCGCCGACGATGGTCCGGGCGCGCAATTCCATGGCGACGGCAGTTGAGTGAAAGGCGAAACGTCGAAACAAGGGCAAGGGAACAGGGAACAGCAAGAAGCGCTGGAGTGGCCGTCGTGATTACATTGGGCGATCAACGACAAGCTGACGGGCAATTCCCAGGCGCCCGCCCGTTGCTCGCCCGTCCGCATCGTGCATGCCCTCCACTCCGTCCGCAATTACACGGCAGCGCGCAGTCCCGGATAGCCGCCTGCGCGGGAATGACGGTTTTCGGCTGAATGCTGACGGCTGAAAGCTGACGGCTCCTCGGTCCACACAACGAACCCTGCCGGCTCAATCCTTCGGCTTCGAACGGCCGGCGACGATCTGTGGCTCGAGCAGTCGTTCGAGTTCGTCGCGACTCAGCGCGGCACAGGCGAAGTAGGTCGTACAGCCGGCCGGACAGTGCCACGCGACCAGGTTGTACACCATACCCTCCTCCATGCGGGCGTTGCGAAAGACGGTCGACGGGCCGCGGTCGCAGCAGGCGGCATTGACGGCCAGGTCGACATGTGGAATGCTCCACAACGACAGCCGCACGCCGTCGCGAGCGCGGCGATAAACGATGTGCAAGCCGATCTGATCGGGATGCAGGCCGCACCTGTGGCACGACTCGAAGCCGAACCCGCTCGCACTCATATCCGGCGCGAGGGCCAGCAGGCGATCATCGAACAGTTCGGGGGCATTGGCGCGCAGCTCGTCGACAGATTGGGGCAAGTCCTGCGCTGGTTGCTCCGCGGCGGGCGTTTTTCCGCAGGTCCGGTGCCGGGCAAACGCCTGATCGACGACCAATACGACAGCCGGTGCGGCGGGAGGGTTGCGCGGCCCCTCGACGCCGCGCGGCCAGATGAAATAACCGATGCCGGCGGCCGCGAGCACCACGGCGGCGATGCCGGCCCAACGCGCAGCGCGGCGAGCGGGCGACGGAGCACCGACCCGCGCGGTCCACGGCCGCTCGAATTCAAGGCGCTTCAGCAACGACGTCGGCACCGGATCGTTGCTGAGCGAATGAGCCAGCATTTGGCGCAGGTGGCGCTGATCCGAGACGATGCGGGCGCAGGCGGGACATCGCCGCACGTGCTCGGAGACGCGCGTGAGGTCGTCGCCGGCCAACTCGCCGTCGGCAAAGGCGTACAGGTGCGGCTGGTGCTCTGCGCATTCACTCATGTCGAATGGTCCTGTCGGCTCGGCGGCGCGGCGGAGACGCGGAGTCCCCGTCTTGCGGCGTAATCGGCCAGACTCTGGCCGAGCAACTGCCGGGCGCGATACAAGCGGCTCATGACGGTGCCGACGGGACAATCGAGAATGTCGGCGATTTCCCGATAGGCCAGGTCGCCCAGCGCCCACAGCAGCAGCACCGAGCGATATTCGACGGGCAGGCGCTCGACGGCCGTTTTCAATTCCTGATCGAAACTGTCCCAATCCACCTGGCCGTTTGCGGGGATGACCAGCGGCTCGTGATTGGTGCTCGCCGCCAATTCGTCGGACCTCAATTCGCGCAGCGGCTGTGAGTGTCGCGCCTGGCGCTGTCGGCGCGTGAAGAAGACGCGGTGCAAAATCTTCAACAGCCAGGGACGCGCGCCGTATTCATGCATTTCAAAGCGAGGGAACGCCTTGTGGGCGCGGATCAGGGTCTCCTGAACCACGTCTTCGGCATCCTCGGCGTGGCCCGTCAGCCGCAGCGCCAACCGATAGAGCAGACCGGCGTGGCGCATCACCACGTCCTCAAATGTCGCTGGTTGCACGGCGTTGGTCCGAGGCGCCCCTCCGGCGGACCCGTCCGAGAACGGCGCCTCCCATGATTGTTTCACAAGTATCCAACCCGACTGAACCGGCCGAATATTCCCGAATTACACACACAATTCGGGTTGAACGGCGCGCGATTCGAGTTAAGCATCGGATCGAACACCATGAAGGAACGGGGCACAGACTCTTCGGGCGGGAAGCAGACGCCCGCACGGGTCGCGATGTCTCTTCAGACCCGCAGCGGTTCATACGGCATGCCAAAACACTCGGCGACGGCCTGGTTCGTCAGCTTTCCGCGCTCCATGTTGATGCCGGCGGCCAGCCCGGGATCGGCCTTGGCGGCCTCGCGATAACCCAGTCCGGCGATCTTCAGCGCATACGGCAGAGTGGCGTTTGTGAGGGCGAACGTGCTGGTGCGGCTGACGGCGCCCGGCATGTTGGTGACGCCGTAGTGCACGACGCCATGCTCGACGAAGATGGGATCGGCGTGGGTCGTCGGACGAATCGTTTCGCAGCAGCCGCCCTGGTCGATGCCGACATCGACGATGACCGAGCCGGGCTTCATCTGCTTGACGTACTCGCGCGGGATGAGCACGGGGCAGCGCGCGCCGGGGATCAGAACCGCGCCGATGACGAGGTCGGCCTGAGTGACCTGTTCGCGAATGGCGACCGGGTTGCTGAACATCGTCTGCACGTTGGCGGGCATCACGTCGGACAGATAGCGCAGGCGGTCGAGGTTCACGTCGAAGATGACCACGCGCGCGCCGAGGCCCGCGGCCACTTTGGCGGCGTTGGTACCGACGACGCCGCCGCCGATGATGACGACGAGTCCGGGATCGACGCCGGGAACGCCGCCGAGCAGAATGCCGCGCCCCATCATGGGACGTTCGAGAAACTTGGCGCCTTCCTGCACGGCCATCTTTCCGGCGACTTCACTCATGGGCGTCAGCAGCGGCAACTGGCCGCGCTTATCGTAGACGGTCTCGTAGGCGATGGCGATCGACTTGCTCTTGAGCACGCCTTCGGTCAGGCCGCGCTCGGCCGCGAAATGGAAGTAGGTGAACATCACCTGCCCTTCGCGCATCATCGCGATTTCGACAGCCTGCGGCTCTTTGACCTTGACGATCATCTCGGCCTTCTTGAACACGTCGGCGGCCGTGGGGAGGATTTCGGCGCCGGCGCGCTGGTAGTCCTCGTCGAGAAAACCGGAGCCTGCGCCGGCCTGCGTCTCGACCAGCACCTTGTGGCCGGCGCGCACCATTTCGACCACGCCGCCGGGCACCATGCCGACACGATATTCGTCCGTTTTGATTTCGCGCGGAACGCCGACGATCATGCGATGCTTCTCCCTGAGGGGTCCGTCCCGCGGACCCAATCGTTCAACGTAACCCTGAGGCGGACACTTTTCAACGAGGAGGGTAACGGAGGGAAAGGCGAATGACGAAAGGCGAAAGTCGGAACAAAACGTCAAAAAATCAAATCAAGCGGCAAGGGGAACAGGGAACACGGAAAGCGACGGAGCGGTTCCGTGCATGCATCGGAGCGTTCGAAGACATCGTGGCGCGGCCAAGGTTTTGCGCTGAAAGACGATGGCTCATAGTCCGTACCGCGGACCCCGCCGCTTCCTTCGTAATTGCCGCGCCGGCGGGAGCGTCCTACCATCCGTTTCCGATGCTCGTCGAGACGACATCGGCGCGATCAGAAGCCGGAATTGCGATCCGGAGCGGCGCGGGTCGCTGAGGGGACCTGCGTCGGGGAACACGATTGTCCTCCGGCAGGACAGACGGGCGCGTCGCGACGCCGCGGTCACGACCGAAATGAATCACGCATTCCTTCGTCAACGAATCGAACCTATCGAAAGGAACCGGCCGGCAGTGCGTGGCGACCGCCCGGCCCAGCTTCGCCACAACGCGGGTTTCCGGGATTTCCGGCGCAGCCGGTTGTGGCGCTCCGTTGATCACAGCCGAGGGCGGCTGTGCCACATTCACAGCCGGGGGCGCCTGCGCCCCATTCACAGCCGAGGGCGGCTGCGCCACATTCACAGCCGGGGGCGGCTGTGCCACATTCACTGCCGGGGGCCGCGATGTCACGTTTTTCACGGACGCGGGCGGTTGTGCTTCGTGAACCGCGGGGCGGTCGGCATCGCCGGTGTGGTGCTGTTGGCCCTCTGCGCGTCGGCCGGCGCCCAGCCGGGCGGGCCGGTCAAGGTCGAATGCGTGGAAGTCGCGCAGCGCGACATGTCGCCGACGATTGAACTGGTCGGCACGGTGTTGCCGAATCGCCGGTCGCTGGTGGGCAGCGAGATCGCCGGCACGGTACAGGAATTGCCGGTGCTGGAAGGCGACCGCGTGGAAGCGGGCGGCGTGTTGTGCCGACTGCGCGACGACGTGCGACGCTACCGCTGGCAGTCGGCGACCGGACGGTTGGAGCAGTTGCGCTTCGCGCTGGCGGAACTGGAGGCGGGGGAACGGGCCGAGGATCTGGCGCGGTGGAAGGCCGCCCATGAGGAGGCCGAGGCGGAGCGCAAGCGATGGGAGTTCGAGCGCGACCGCGTGACCGAACTGTGGAACCGCGGGCAGTGTGCGCCGAAGGAGTATCACGAGACGCTACAGCAGTATCACGCGGCCGTCGGCCGAGCGCAGATGGCCGAGGCCGAATGGAAGAAGGGCCGGGCCGGGCCGCGAGCGGAAGTGATTCAGGCGGCGCGCGCGGCGGTGGAGGCGCAGGAGGCCGAGGTGCGGCTGCTTCAATACGAGCTGGAGCGCACCGCGGTGAAGGCGCCATTTGCGGGGTACGTGACGATCAAGCACACCGAAGTCGGACAATGGGTGTCCGAAGGCGCCGCCGTCGCGGAACTCGTCGAGATCGACTCGGTTCGCATCCGCGTGAATCTGCCCGAAGCGTACGTGCGTTACTGCGCGCAGGACGCCGAGGTCGGCGTGCGCGTCGAAGCGACCGGCGGTGATTACGTGGCGCGCGTGTTGCGCGTGATTCCCGATGCCAACGCCCAGGCCCGGACGTTTCCGGTAGACCTGCTGCTGTCCAACGTCAAAGCGGAGCTGAAACCGGGCATGTTCACTCGCGCGCGGATGCCGGCCGGGCCCAAGCAGGAGCGGCTGGTCGTTCCGAAGGACGCGATCGTCCGCGGGCCGCAGGGCATGGTGATCTGGGTCGTGCGCAGCGCCGAGGGCGGCGACACGGCCGCGCCATCGCCGGTGCAGCTTGGTGAGGAATGGCTCGATTCCGTGGCGGTGTCGTCGCCCGGGCTGGCGGCGGGCGACCGCGTGATCGTGCGCGGCAACGAGAGTCTGCACGGACCGGGGCCGGTCATCGCCGTTCCGTGGAAGGCAGCGGCGCCGGATCGGTCGGGCGCGCCCAAAGTCGATTCGCCGGGGCCGGCGCCAAAGACGGGGGACGGAGAACATGGTCGCATTCCCATGAAAAACGACGATACGCCGGGCTTGCAGGCTGACTTTGCGTGTGTTCGACATGGCCCGGCGGCCCACGTGGGCATGCTCAACGAGGTCGTTGCGGGCGTGCGAGGGCCGCTTCACCTTGCCGCTCTGAATCTTGGAACCAGGCGGACCTACGACGCCGCCTCCGTCGCACTGAGTGTTCCCGCTCGAGCCATCGTCTTCCACATCCAGTCGAGGGTCTCGTGACAACGCGGCGCGGCCCGAGCATCGTCGATTGGTTCATCGAGAACCCGGTCAAGGTGGCCGTCGGGGTGATTCTGGCCGTCATGTTCGGCCTGCTCACCGTAACGCCGCCGTCGCTGCTGCCGTCGCCGATCCGGCTGCCGGTGCAGCTTACGCCCAATCTCGATCAGCCGATCGTGTCGGTTTCGACGACGTGGCAGGGGGCCAGTCCGGAGGAAGTGGAGCGAGAGATCATCGAGCCTCAGGAAGAGCAGCTCAAGGGCTTGCAGAACCTGACGAAGATGACCGGCAAGGCGTCGGAGGGCTACGCCGAGATCACGCTGGAGTTCACCGTCGATGCGGACCAGGACGTGGCCCGGCAGGACACATCGGACGCGCTGCGGCGCGTCAAGTACCAGATTCCGCAGAACGAGTTCGACAACCCGGTGATCGTGGCCGGCAGCGCGCGGGGCGGCGGCGAAATCGCGTGGCTGATTCTGCGCGGCGAACAGGGCGTCGACGTCACGAAGATGTACGACTTCGTCGACGAGCAGGTCAAGCCGCTGCTGGAGCGGGTCGACGGCATTTCGGCGATCAAGATTTACGGCGGCCTGGAGCGCGAGATTCAGGTCGTGGTCGACGCGCCGCGGATGGCGGCCGCGCGGATCACGTTCCGCGAGCTGGAGGCGGCGCTGCAGGGTCAGAACGTCAACGTCTCGGCCGGCACCAGTCCGCAGGGCAAGCGCGACGTCGTGATGCGGACGATGGGGCAGTACGAGTCGATCGACGAGATCGGCAAGACGGTGATTCGCGTGGGGCCGGGCGGACCGATTCGCGTCGACGACGTCGCAACGGTGATCGACACATACAAGAAGCCGGCGGGATTCGTGCGCAGCATGGGCGATTACGTGCTGGCGCTGCCGGCGTACCGCAAGACCGGCAGCAACGTGATCGAGGTGATGGAAGGGCTGCGGGCGGCGATCGATCGCGTGAACAAGGAAGTGCTGCGGCCGCGCGCCATGTCGCTGCTCCTGACGCAGGTGTATGACGAGACGGTGTACATCAACTCGGCGATCGATCTGGTGCGCGACAACATCTACGTCGGCGGGCTGCTGACGATTCTGGTGTTGCTGGCGTTCTTGCGCAGCGGCAGCGCCACGCTGGTGGTGGCGGTGTCGATTCCGATCTCGGTCATCGCGACGTTTCTGGTGATGCCGCTGTTCGGACGCAGCATCAACGTGGTGATGCTGGCGGGGCTGGCGTTCGCCGTCGGCATGGTGGTCGACAACGCGATCGTGGTTCTGGAGAACATCTATCGCCACCGCGAGATGGGCAAGGACCGCTGGAAAGCGGCGTCGGACGGGGCGCGCGAAGTGTGGGGCGCGGTGCTGGCCAACTCCCTGACAACGATGATCGTCTTTCTGCCGATCGTGTTCGTGGCCGAGGAGGCGGGGCAGTTGTTCCGGGACATCGCCATCGCCATCAGCGGCGCCGTCGGGCTGTCGATGGCGGTGGCGATAGCCGTCGTACCGCCGCTGGCCGCGCGGATTCTGGGGCGGCCGCGCACGGCGTTCGGCGCGGCCGAGCCGGGCGTCGGCGGGCGCCTGGCGCTGACGGAGCGGCTGGCGCGGCTGTTGTCGCAGGTCGTCATGCACCTCAGCCGCCGCGTGTGGGCGCGGGTAGCGGTCGTGATCGGCTTCATGGCGGCGTCGGTCGGGATCAGCCTGTGGATCATGCCGAAGACGAGCTACCTGCCCAACGGCAACCGCAACCTGGTCTTCGGAATGCTGTTCACGCCGCCGGGGTATGGCGTGCACGAGTTCCGCAACATGGGGTTCAAGGTCGAGAACGGAAATCCCGGCGCGCCCAATCCGGCCGACCGCGCTCCGGGACTGCGGCGGTTCTGGGAGGCCAACGAAGGCACGCCCGAGGAGCGTGCGGCGAAGCTGGCGGCGCTGCGGGAGGACTGGCGGGTCTTCGTCGAGGCGCGACAGATTCCGGCGATGGAGGCGCAGATCGCCGCGCTCGAGGATTCCAACGGGCCTGAGTCGCTGTCGGGCAAGCGCGCGGCGTTGCGCCGGGCGCAGGAGGAGCTGGCCTCGGCGCGGGATGAGCACGAATCGCGGCGCTTTCAGTCGCAGATCAATCAGTTGAAGGCGGAGATCAGGGCGCTGCCGGGGCGCGTCGCCGAATTGCAGCGCGAGTTGAAGGCGTGGCGCATGCCGCCCCCGGCGATGGAGAATTTTTTCTTCGTCAGTTTCAGCGGCATGGCGTTCATGGGCTGCACGAGCGCGGAGTACGACCGCGTGGCGCCGCTGGCGCGCGTGATGGCGGCCCACGCGCAACTGCTTCCCGACACGTTTTCGTTCTTCGAGCAGCCGTCGATCTTCGGACGCGGGCTGGGCACGGGCAACTCGGTCGACGTCGAGATTCGCGGCGACCGGCTGGAACACGTCGTCCATGCCGCGCAGATGCTGCAACTGGCGGCGATGGCCGAGTTCAGCGGTTATCCGCAGGCCGATCCGGCGAACTTCGACAAGGGGCGGCTGGAAGCGCGGCTCATTCCCGATCGCGTGCGCGCCGGCGAAGTCGGTCTGACGACGGCCGACGTGGGTTTCGTCGTGCGCGCCTGCGGCGACGGGGCGATCGTCGGCCAATACCGCGATGCGGGCAAGAGCTACGACTTGACGCTGCGCGTGGCCGGCACGCGCGATCAGGTGGGCGGCCGCAGCGAGACGCGCGCGATCGCCGACGTGCAGGTGGCGTCGCCGGCCGGCCCGATCGTGCCGCTGTCGGCGCTGTGCCGGGTCGAGGAGGTGCTGGCCCCGCAGCAGATCAACCACATCGAGACGCAACGGGCGGTGCAGTTGACGGTTCGCCCGCCGCCGGGGAAGCCGTTGACCGAAGTAATGGAACGGATCGAAGAGATCGCGGACGAGATGCGCGGCGGGGGCTATCTGATGCCGGCGGCGTTCGGCGGATTTCCCGCGCGTCTGGATCCGGGCGTGATCGTTCGGTTGTCGGGCAACGCCAGCAAGCTGCGGATGACGTGGGATTCGCTGAAGTGGCTGTTGCTGCTGTCGGGCATCGTGGTATACCTGCTGATGGCCGGTCTCTTCGAGTCGTTTGTGTATCCATTCGTCATCATGACGACGGTTCCGCTGGCGGCCGTGGGCGGCTTCGTCGGCCTGGCGCTGGTCCACACGTACACGTGGTACAACGTGAACGCGGCGCTACAGGAACTGGACGTCCTGGCGATTCTGGGCTTCGTCATTCTGCTGGGCGTTGTAGTGAACAACGGCATTCTGATCGTCCATCAGGCGCTGAACTTCGCGCGCGAGGGACAGGCGCCCCAGGCGGCCATTGCCGAGTCGGTGCGGACGCGATTACGGCCGATTCTCATGACGACGTTCACGACGCTGTTCGGCCTGCTTCCGCTGGTGCTTCGACCCGGCGCCGGCGCGGAGATCTATCGCGGGTTGGGCGCGGTCGTGCTGGGCGGCCTGCTGTGCGCGACGGTGTTCACGCTGCTGGTCGTGCCGTCGATGTTGTCGCTGTTCGTCAGCGGCCGGGAGTACCTCGTGCATTGGCGGCGGCGCGTGCCGGCGGATGCGGGCGGCGCCGGCGCAGCGACGGGACCCATCGAAGAAGTAATCGTCGCGCCGCGGACGCGGATGGACCTTGCGAGCCGTGACGAAGGCGTGCCGGTGCGAGGTTCGCGGTGACGCGGGGCGCGCCTTGTGCATGCGACGCGAGTTGACCGTCCGGCGCCGGGACGGCGGCAGGTGTGCGAATCACGGCCGCGGCAGTGCTGATATGGCGGTTCGGACTTCGCCGAGGACGGGGCGAGCCTTATCGGTCTGCCGCACAAAGATGCTTCGAAATTGTGCGGGCTGACTTAATCGGAATCCACGTCACAGTCGACTTGAACGGCTTGTTCGTCAGGGCATAGGATCAATCGGAGCGTGTGCGTCGACCGTCTTGCGCCGCACGCCGAACTGCGGCTGTGGCTGGAGCATGGGCATACGCGAAGGGGGTAATCGGCCGTTTTGGGGGCCGGCCGGGTCGCGCCGAACGCGACCGGTCGCGATCGTCGGTCCATGGATCGGCGTTGTACGGCGATAGGTCCGGGAACCGCGGCACAGGTTTCCGGTCGGATTCCGCCGGTACGGCGGATGTGGTGTTTCCGGATCCGCGCCGCAGGCCTCAAGTCGAGCCGTTAAAAACCTGATATTGAGAATAAACCCCCCTTGCGCTCCGGGCCTCCGGCGCGTTTCGCCGTTTGAATCGCGAATTGCCGCGAATTCGCCGCCGCAGCACACAGGGTACGTGTACCATGGGACGTGCGAAGGACGTACTGACGACCGGCGAGGTGGCGCGCATCTGCAAGGTGGCGCCGCGAACGGTGTCGAAGTGGTTCGACACGGGCCAACTGCGCGGCTATCGCATACCGGGCAGCAAGGATCGCCGCATTCCGCTGGAACAGCTCCTTCGCTTCATGCGCGCCCACGGCATTCCGCTCAACGGACTGGAGGGCGACCTGACGCGCGTGCTGATCGTGGAAGATCAGCTTGAGATGGCCGAACTGATCGGCCGGGCGCTGGCGCATCAGTCGAATTACGACGTACACCGGGCGAGCGGATTGTTCGAAGCTGGCGCGGCGGCCGAGCGGCTGCGTCCGCACTTGATGCTGGTGTCGTGCGACATGAACGGCGTTTCGCCGCGGACGCTGGTTCAGGCGATACGTGGATCGCCCGACCAATCGTCGACCAAGCTCGTGGCGATGACGTCGTCGTCCAACGCCGGGCAGGTCGAGGCGCTGAAGCAGGAGGGCTTCGACGCAGTGCTGGTCAAGCCGTTCGACTGGTCCGAAATGGTGCGCGTGATCGAGACATGTCTGGAAGCGGACACGGCGCAACAGCATAGCGGCGCGTAAACGGGGAACAGTCAGTAGAGTCCGCGGCGCGGACCGTCAACCATCAGCTTTCAACCCGAAACCGTCATTCCCGCGCGGGCGGCTATCCAAGACTGCGCGCCGCCGCGTAATTGTGGACGGAATGGACGGCATGCACGACGCGGACGGGCGAGAACTGGCCCGCCGGCGGACAATGTCGCGTCACGATGTCATCAAGAACTCCCGTGCATGCTCGCAGCCGCTTCGTTGCTCCGCTGCTTCCCAATGTCCGCGGTTCGCTCACTTCCCTTCGTGCCCTTGTTTCGACGTATCGACGTTATGTTTCGACTTTTGCCTTTTTGCCTTTCCCTTCGTCGCAGCGTCACTCACGCCGTTCGCGGAGCACTAGCCCCATCGCGGCGGCGTGATTAGAATCCCCGGTTTCGACCGAACCAAGAGGAGCGCTTATGTCGCGTCGCGTGGTCGTGACCGGGATGGGATGGATTACGCCGTTGGGGCATGACATCGACGGCGTGTGGCAACGGCTGCTGCGCGGCGAAAGCGGGGTGGCATCCACCATGTTGTTTGACGCCCGGACATTCCCCACTACGTTTTCGGCCGAAGTCAAGAATTTCCGCCTAGCCGACTTTCTCAATTCCCAGGATGCCGAACGCCACAAGAGCGCCAGCCGACAGGCGGGCTTTGCACTGGCCGCGGCGTCATTGGCCTGGAGGAATGCCGGCCTGGATCGGACGGATCGGCTGGACCGATCGGCCATCGGCGTCTACCTGGGGGGTGGCGAAGGTCCGATCGATTTCCAGAATTTCGCGCAGTGCGCCATTGGCGCGTGGAACTACGAGGGCGGCAACCTCGACACGCGGCAGTGGGCCGCGATAGCGGCCGAACGGCTCAGTGCGGTCGTTGAGCTGGAGCAGGATCCCAACATGGCCGCCAGCCATATGGCGTGCCTGTTTCAGGTCGAAGGTCCCAATCTGAACACGCTGACGGCGTGCGCGGCCAGCACGCAGGCGATCGGCGAGGCGACGGAGATCATCCGGCGCGGCGACGCCGAGGCGATGATCTCGGGCGGATGCCACAGCATGATCCACCCGCTGGGCGTGACGGGGTTCAACCGGCTGACGGCGCTGTCGACGCGCAACGACTCGTGCATCACGGCCTCGCGGCCGTTCGACCGGACGCGCGACGGGTTCGTGCTGGGCGAGGGCGCGGGGATGCTGATTCTCGAGGAATACGAGCATGCGCGGCGGCGCGGCGCGACGATTCACGCCGAGATCACCGGCTACGGCTCGACGGCCGACGCGTTTCGCATCACCGACATTCACGAGACCGGCCGCGGCGCGATCGCGGCGATGAGCAACGCGTTGAAGGGCGCGGGCGTCAAGCCCGGCGATGTTCATTACATCTCGGCGCACGGCACGGGAACGGTCGAGAACGACAAGATCGAGACACTGGCGATCCGCTCGGTGTTCGGTGAGCATGCCAGGAAGACGCCCATCAGCAGCGTCAAGAGCATGTTGGGGCATCTGATCGCGGCGGCCGGCGCGGTGGAACTGATCACGTGCATCCTGGCAATTCGCGACGGCAAGCTGCCGCCGACGATCAACTATCAGAATCCCGATGCGAACTGCGATCTGGATTACATTCCCAACACGGCCCGCGACGCGCACGTGACGCGGTGCCTGTCGAACTCGTTCGGCTTCGGCGGGCAGAACGACACGCTGATCGTGGAGAAGCCGCGCGGGTAAAGCGGCGAGCTTACGGCGATATGTGCTCAAGCCCGTACACCTTCGCCCGGCCGCCTGCCCCAGCGCCGTGGGCTTTCAGAGCTGCGAAGCGCCAGCGAGCGGGATCGGGCGGATTCCAACCTGTGTGACGTTTCCTTTGTCGAGTCGGAACACAAAACGCCGTGAGGCGCCGGGCGCACGTTTGCGCAAGTGCAGTTCTATTTCCTCACAGGCGCGCGGATCCCGCTTGCTGACGCTGCGCGGCTCTGATGGTGCGCGGATCCCGCCCGCTGACGCTGCGCGGCTCTGATGTGGGGTGCGCCGTACGGCTGCAAGCCCGTGCCACGCGAAATGGCGCGGCGACACGGCTCACGGGTTGGAGCGCCTTCCGTGTCAAGGCGCTTTCCGACGCTCCCTCACGGTCGCGGTTCGGTTTTGACGAGTCCGTGCCATCTCACTATCGCTCGGCGTTCCAGCCATAATCGTGATAGCGATAGTCGAAGCGGCCGTCGGCCCACACGTCGATGACGCCGAAGCCCTCCTCGAACCCGCGATGCGGGCCTTTCCACCAGGCGCCGCACACCGCGCCGCCGTTGATATAGGTCGTGCCGCGATACTCGATGCGATCGCACTGATGAATGTGGCCCGACAGGCACAGCCGCACGTTGCGCGTGGCGTACAGGCGCAGCCGGGCGGGCGTGTCGCTGCACATCAGGCCGTTGCTGATGCGCCACTCGTTGTCCTTGACGCTTTGTTCGGAAGTCAGCGTCGTCACGGTCAGCGCGGGAATGTGCTCGCAGATGACGATGGGCGCGGCCGCATCGGTCGCCTTCAGTTCCGCTTCGAGCCAGTCGCGCTGCGTCGCGTCGAGAAAGCCCTGGTAGACGTCGCCGCGCGGCTGGATGTTGTCGAGCACGAAAAAGCGCCAGCCCTTGTGATCGAAGCGATAGTAGGTCTGCTTGAGCTGAAGCTGTTCCTGGACCAGCGCCCGGCCGTAGCCGGCGGTCTCGGGCGTGACGCCCTGTTTTCGCGACCAGCCGAACACGTCGTGATTGCCGATCGTGTTGCGCACCGGGATCGACGTGTGATCGGCGATGACGCGGCGATAGAGATCGAACAGTTCCTTGGCGCGGGGCGGTCCGACTTCGAATACGTCCATGACGAGGTCGCCGCCGGTGAGGATGAAATCGGGGCGCGGCGAGAGGGATTCCACGGCCTTCAACGCGCGGGCAAAGCCCTCGGCGGCTTTCAGCTCGGGCTGGACGTGGATGTCGGTCAGATGGACGAAGCGAAACGCGCGCGGACCGACGGAATCGGCGGCGGGTTTCGTGGCATCCTGGGCGGCCTGCGCGACGTCGGGCAGCAGTGACGCGGCGCCGATGGCGGCAGCGCCTTTGACGAAGGCGCGACGTGTGGTGAGCGGATGCATGGGAGGACCTCCGGCGTTACGTGTGAATGGCGGATACGGCGAACATGATATCGCGAGGCGCGAAAGTTGGCGAAATGGCGGATGCGAAAGCACGATCCACATCGCACGGCCAAGCGGTTCGCCGCGCAATCCGCCAAACGGCGCCACACATCTTCTTGACTGCGCCATCCGGCTGCGTTTACGCGGGGGCCGAATATTCGCTATAAGAAGCGGGTTCCAAGCCGGAGATCCGAACCATGAGCGTTGCCCCCACCGCCGCAAGGCGCAGCCGACTGACCGCGCTGCTCGATCTCATCGAGCGCGTCGGCAATCGTCTGCCCAATCCGGTCACCTTGTTCGTCATTCTGGCCGTCGTCGTGTTGATCGCCTCGGCCCTGGCGTCCGGACTGGGGCTGAGCGTGGCCCATCCGCGTACGGGCGAACCGATTTCCGCCGTCAATCTGCTGACGCGCGAGGGCGTGCAGCGCATGTTCACGCAGGCGGTCAACAACTTCACCGGTTTCGCGCCGCTGGGGACTGTGCTGGTGGCGCTGATCGGCATCGGCGTGGCCGAACGCAGCGGGCTTTTCGCAGCGTTGCTGCGGGCGCTGGTGGCCGCCGTGCCGGCATGGGCCGTCACGCCGACGGTCGTGTTCGCGGGCATCATGTCCAACGTCGCATCGGACGCCGGCTATCTGATTCTCCCGCCGGTGGCCGCGGCGTTGTTCGCCTCGCTCGGCCGGCATCCGGTGGCGGGAGTCACGGCGGCGTTCGCGGGCGTGGCGGCGGGCTTCAGCGCCAATCTGCTGCCGGGGACGATCGACGTGCTGCTGGCGGGGCTGACGCAGGAGGCGACGCGGCTGATCGATCTGGACCATCGCATCGAAGTGGTGGCCAACTGGTATTTCATGTGCGCGTCGGTACCGGTGCTGGTGTGCGTGGGCTGGTTCGTCAACACGCGCTTCGTCGAGCGGCGGTTGGGGCCGTGGACGCCGCCGCAACAGCAGGCGGCGGAAGAGCCGCCGCATCCGGCGGAAGGCCGGGCGCTGGGGATTTCGGGCATTGCGTTCCTGGGGACGCTGCTCGGCCTGGGGCTGCTGGTCGTGCCGAGTTGGGGACCGCTGCGTGCCGCGGGCGACACGACGCTGGCGCAGATTCGGCCGTTCATGGACGGGATGGTGGCGGTGGTGCTGATCGCGTTCTTCGTTCCGGGGCTGGCGTTCGGGCTGGCGACGGGAAAAATCCGGCGCGATCACGACGTAGCGAAAATGACCGGCGACACGATGGCGGGGATGGGGTCCTACATCGTGCTGGCTTTTGCGGCGGCGCAGTTTGTGGCGTATTTCCGCTGGTCGAACCTCGGCACAATTCTGGCGGTGGGGCTGGCCGATCTGCTCAAGGCGCTGCACTTCAGCGGGGCGCCGCTGTTCATCGCGTTCATCCTGGTGGCGACGACGGTGAACCTGTTCATCTCGTCGGCCTCGGCCAAGTGGACCGCCTTTGCGCCGGTGTTTGTGCCGATGTTCATGCTGCTGGGTTACTCGCCGGAGGCGTGTCAGGCGATGTACCGCGTCGGCGACAGCGTGACGAACGTGGTCACACCGCTGAATCCCTATCTGCCGCTGGTGCTGGCGTATCTGCACCGATATGACCCGCGCATGGGGCTGGGCAGCATCATCGCGCTGATGCTGCCGTTTTCCATCGCATTCGGCGTCGTCTGGTCGGCGATGGTCGTGGCGTGGCTGATGCTGGGCTGGCCCGTCGGACCGGGGGCGGATCTCGGATACGCGGTAACGCCGTAGATTCAGCAGCATCGACACGCTTCGTCGGCTTCGCTACCCTGCGGCGCATATGCCTAGGGTGCACCTGTCAATCGCCGGTCGGACGTTGCGAGCTTTTCTCATGACCGCGCCGCTGATGGTTTCCGCCTGCGCTGCGCCGCACGGCGCCGACATGTCGGCTTCGCCCGTGCTGCCCTGGCCGCGGGCGATGCCGTGTCGCACCAGCGACGCCGGCGCGCCGCGCGTCTTCGTCACCACGCTGGGCGACGTGCGGACGCCGCTGGCCGAGGGCGTGTTTGATCCGGCCGACGACCGCGTGCGGTTGAGCGACGGGACGATTATCGAGCATTACTATCGTGATAAACTGGGCGTCGCGCATTACGCGCCGATCGACAAGTCGCACTTTCCGCTGCCGCCCTGCGGCTGGTGCTCGTGGTACTTCTACTATCAGCAGATCACGCCCGAGGAAGTGAAGCTCAACGCCGAGTGGATGGGCCGCCATCTGCGCGAATACGGCGCGCGGGTCTGCCAGCTCGACGACGGCTGGCAGGGCGCCGGCCGGGGCATGGGCGAGAACCGCGACTGGACCACGCTCGACCGGCGCTTTTCGGCGGGGCTGGACGACCTGACGCGCTACATTCGGGCACAGGGACTCACGCCGGGCATCTGGCTGGCGCCGCACGGGCAGAGCAATCCCGACGTCGTGACGCGCAGCGGGGCGTTTCTGCTCGACGAGCAGGGCGCGACGATTTCGGATACGTGGGAGGGGAAATACCTGGTCGATCCGACCCGGCCGCGGTCGCACCGTTATCTGCACGACCTGTTTCGCGGGCTGTGCGAGGCGGGCTTCGACTATTTCAAGATCGACGGTCAGCCGATCGTCGTCGATGAGTACCGCAAGCACGCATCGCGCATGGACACGCCGTCGAGCGATCCGGTCGCGGCCTATCGCGGCACGCTGGAGACGATCCGCCGGGCGATCGGGCCGGACCGCTTTCTGCTGGGCTGTTGGGGCACGCCGACACAGGGCGCCGGATTCTTCAACGGCTGCCGCATCGGCGGCGACATCGTGCAGGGGCTGGAAGGGCTGAAGGTCGGCGTCGAGGCGATCCTGCGGTTCAACTATCTCCACAACGTCGTGTGGTACGCCGATCCCGACGTGCTGTCGGTGCGCACGCCCGTCTCGGCCGACACGGCCCGCGCGTGGGCGACGGCGCTCGGCCTGACCGGCCAGGCGCTGCTGACGAGCGACCGGCTGCCCGATCTGCCGGACTCGCGCGTGGAGATTCTGCGGCGCGTTTGTCCGCCGACGGACATTCGGCCGCTCGATCTGTTCGAGACGCGCACGTTCAAGACGATTTGGGATCTGAAGGTCGCACACCTGGGGCGGCAGTATGACGTCGTGGGCTGCTTCAACTTCGATCGCGCGCGGGCCGAGAGCGTTCACGTGCGATGGGCCGACCTGGGACTGAAGCCCGATGCCGCCTATCACGTGTACGACTTCTGGGAACGGGCGTACCTGGGCTGCTGGGAAGCGGGATACTTCGCGTGGGTTCCGCCGGCCGGATGCGTGGTGCTGACGTTGGTCGAGGCGGCGCCGGATGGCGCCGGCCAGGCAGCCGACGCGCCGCCGATTTCGCTGCTGTCGACCGATCGTCACATCACGCAGGGCTGGATCGATCTGCTCGAGTTGCGTTACGACGCGGCGACGCTGAGTTATCACGGCCGCAGCAAGCTGATCGGCGGCGCGCCCTACACGCTGACGTTCGGGCTGCCGCGTCAGCGGCCGACGTATCGAATCGCCTCGGCGCGGGCGGGCGGGGCGGAGGTTCGCATTGAGAATCATCAGGGCTGGGCGACGGCGACGCTGAGGGCCGGACGCTCGGGCGAGGTGGATTGGCGCGTGACGTTCGAGCCGGCGGAGTTGTACTCGTTTCGCGTCGCGACGCCGTCGGGACTGTCGGCCGAGATGCTCGGCATCGATGCGATGCGGCTGTCGTGGAGCCGCACGTATGACGGCGAAGCGGGGTACGCCGTGTATCTCGACGGCGTGCCGCTGGGCGTCACGCCGATCAACGCGGCGACGGTGCGCGATCTGCCGGTCGAGGGCACGCACGAGATCGCGGTGCGCTCGGTGTGGTGGGACGGCACGCAAAGCGAGTCGGCGGCCATGATGAAGATCGAGGATCTGTATCCGACGCAGGCGTTTTTGTCGGACCTGGAGCCGCGGTCGGCCAAGCAGGAGTGGGGTCCGCTGGGGATCGACCGCAGCGTTTCGGGCCGGCCGTTGAAGATCGGCGATCGCGTCTATCGCAAGGGGCTGGGCACGCACGCGGAGTCGAACCTGGAGTACGCGCTGGGCGGGCGGTTCACGCGCTTCACCGCCGTGGCGGGCGTCGACGCCAACAGCGGCGGCACAACGGCCAGGATGCGCTTCGAGGTGTGGGCGGATGATCGAAAGCTCTGGGAAAGCGGCGATCGCACCGCCGCGGATGGTCCGCTGCCGGTGGATGTCGATATCAGCGGGGCGCGGGTGTTGCGGCTGCGCGTCGATCGCAGCGACGACGGGAAGGATTACGATCACGCCGACTGGGCCGAGGCGCGCATCGCGCGGGATTAGCGCTCGTTGCAATGTCGCTCAGCCGCGCTCGGCCGTGTCGGGTGGTACGGGCTTCCAGCGCGTCCACGCCCACCGCCATCGTCGCGTTCCCCGACGCTCCCTCACGGTCGCGGTTCGGATCAAACCGCGTGGCACGGGCTTGTAGCCCGTGAACATCAGAGCCGCGCAGCGTAAGCAAGCGGGATCCGCCGGCCACAAGCGCGAGCGAACGGTTTTGCGGGCAGGTGGGTCAGCGATCGAACGACTCGTCGAACGCCTCCGGCCAAAACGAACCGCGATGCCGCCGGTCGAGCGGCTGAATCCCGCTCGCTTACGTTCGCCCCCGCGGGAGAGTGGGGCTTCGCGGCTCTGACTGACCGCAGCGATTGCGCTTGCGGCACGGACCGATCACACACGGTACGGAAACATCCGCGCCGCGCGGCATCATGAATTCATCCAGCAACATGCACGCGTCGCCGCGGACCCATTCCCATCGCACGATTGCGACGATAATCGCCGCCGCACTGATCGGGCTAATCACCTGGGTCTTCAGCGGCGCATACGCCTGGCGCGGGTATCCCGCCGATCATGCCCACGGCACAGCGATCGCGGTCGTCCTCGGGCTTGCAGCGCAAGTCACGCTGGCCGCTGTCGCGACGATGAGCATTCGCTCGCTTCCGTCCGGCCGCGTGGTGCTGCCGCTTGCCGTCGCAGCGTGGACCATCGCGCGCCTGACGACGTCATCGCTGTTTCCGCTCATCAGCGACGAGGCGTATCACTGGTTGTGGGCCGGGCATCTGGACCTTGGCTATTACGACCACCCCGGCATGGTGGCGTGGCTGGCGCGATTGTTCGCGCCGTGGCACGGCGAAGCCGCGGCGCTGGTGCGCCTCTCCAGCGTACTGCTCGGGACGGGGATGGTGTGGCTCGTTCATCGCCTGGCGCGGTCCACGACGCGCGACCACAACGTCGCCGATCGGGCGGCGCTGCTGTTCATGCTCGTCCCGCTGTTCGCGGGCGGGTCGATGATCTTGTTCCCGTCGATGTCGGTCTACTTCTTCTGGTGGCTGACGATTCTGCTGGCGTGGCGCGCGATGCGCGGCGACCGCCTGCGCGATTGGGCGCTGATGGGCCTGGCGTGGGGCGCCTCGACCAACGCCAACTTCACGACGTTCATGCTGCCGGCATGGGTGGGCGCGTTTCTGCTGCTGTCGCGGCGGGACCGGCGGTTCATCCTGCGCCCGGGGCCGTACGTGGCGCTGCTGGCCGGCGCCGTCGGATTCCTGCCCACGCTGATCTGGAACGCGACGCACGACTGGGACACGCTGGCGTTCAACTTCGTGCGGCGACACACCGAAGCGCAGTTGCAGATCGAAAACGTCGGATTATACGTCGGCGGCCTGCTGCTGATGCTCTCGCCCGTGCTGGGCGCGGCGATGCTCGCGGCGGGCGCAAGGCAGGCGGTGCGCGCCTGGCGCGAACAGGACCGCGGACGGCTGTTTCTGGCCTGCATGGGCTGGGGACCGGTGCTGGCGTTTCTGGGATTCAGCCTGACGCAGGAGGTCAACGCCCACTACGCCGGTCCGGGATTCGTGCCGCTGCTGATTCTGTTCTGTGATTCGTCGCGTCGGGCGCCGCACGCGCGACCGCGCCCGCCGACGATCGGAACGCGCGGCGCACACGCCTGCACCGCGATCATGTTCGCGGTAGTGCTGGCGCCGGCGTTGATTCCGGCGGACACGGCGTATGCGTGGATGCGGCGCATCGCGCCGCAACAGGCCGACCGGGCGGCGAAGCGCACGGCCGAGGTGTACGGCTGGTCGGCGATCGGCGCTTTTCTGGACGGGCGGGGCGAGCGATTCGGCGTCGGCACGCCGCAGGTGTTACTGGCGCCTTCGTACGCGCAGGCGAGCATGTTGATGCACTACGCACGCGGCGTCGATCTGGCCTACAACCTGGGCGAAGGCCGCAGCCCGTTCGGCCAGCAGTTCCGGCACTGGGGACCGCTGAGCACGCTTCGAGCCGGCTGCGAGGCATTGATCGTGTACGCTGGATGGCACGATCACGACGCGGATTTGGCCGAATGGCGGCGACACTTCGATCACGTCGAAGCTGTTTCAACGGATATCGCGGGCGCGGATGCGCGACTGAAGTACTTCACGATCTATCGCGGCGTGGGATATCGCGGAACGCTGAGGAATGCGAAGTAACAAAGCCCGGGGAACACGCGGCTTGCCGCGTTTCCCTGGGTCAATAGAGATTTCGCGCAATTGATGTGCGCGGGCAGAAAGCCCGGGCCACGCAAAAATCTAACTACGGGCGGCGATCATGCGCGGCAGGCTCGCGCGGCGGCTACGACGAAATCCAATTCGTCATCCGCCAGCGTGCGCACGTCGAACACGATCGCGTCAGCGTCGATGCGCGCCACTACCGGCGGATCGGCGCTGCGCAGCGCGCGGGCCAACTCGTCGGCCGATGCATCCGCGGCCAATCGCCAGCGCACGATCGCGGTCGGCAGCGGCCAGACGGGCAGCGATCCGCCGCCGGCGAACGTCTCATCTTCGGCCACTTCGAACGCCTCGTCCGCCAGCGCCGCGGCGAGCCTCTGGCGCAGGCTCTCGGCGCGCGGTCGCAGCACGTCCAACGGCTGATTCAGCAGGCGCAGCGCCGGAACCTCCGCCGCCGCGCGGACCGGATCGAAGTACAACTCCAGCGTGACTTGCAGCGCGGCGATCGTCAGCTTGTCGATCCGCATCGCACGTGCCAGCGGATGGCGCCGCAACCGCTCGATCAGGTCGGCCCGGCCGAGGATCACGCCGGCCTGCGGACCGCCCAGCAGCTTGTCGCCGCTGAACGAGACGATGTCGGCGCCGACGGCCAGCGACGCGGCGACGGTCGGCTCGTTGGCGGCGCGCCACAGGTCGTCGTCGAGCAGCGCGCCGCTGCCGAGATCGTCATAGACAATCAGCTCGCGCGCGTGGGCCAGCGCCGCCAGTTCGGCGATACCGGGCGATTCAGAAAAACCCATCACGCGAAAATTGCTCGTATGGACGTGCAGGATCAGCGCGGTCTCGGCCGTGATCGCGGATTCGTAATCGCTCAGCCGCGTCTTGTTGGTCGTGCCCACTTCGCGCATGCGGCAGCCGCTGCACGCCATCACGTCCGGCAGGCGAAACGATCCGCCGATTTCGACAAGCTGTCCGCGCGAGACGATGGCCTCGCGCCCGGCGGCAATGCCCGCGAGGGCCAGCAACGTGGCGGCGGCGTTGTTGTTGACGACGAGCGCGGCCTGGGCGCCGGTCAGGCGCACCAGCATGTCCTCGAGCTGGACGCCCCGTCGGCCGCGGTCGCCGCGTTCGAGATTGAATTCGAGATTGCAGTAGCCCGCGGCGTTCTGAATGGCCAGGCGCGCGGCGTCGGCCAGCGGCGCGCGGCCCAGTCCGGTGTGAAGCACGATGCCGGTCGCGTTGATGACGCGATGCAGCCGGCTTCGCGCGCGGTGATCGAGACGACGGATGGCGGCGAGCACGAGCGCATCGGTCGAGGCGTGCTCATCGACCGCGGCGCCGGCGAGCAGCGCGTCGCGGGCGTCGGCGAGCGCTTCGGTCAGGGCGGCCTTCCATTCGGCGCGGGCGTGATGTGCGAAGCGGCGATGCGCCTCGGCGTTCGCCAACAGCGCGGTCATCGACGGCAGGTTTTTGAGGACGTGAAAAGGTTGCGCGGCCATGCGATGATCTTGTCCTAAGCGCGTTGCAGAAACAAGCGGGGGCAACGTCGAAACAACAGCAAGGGAACAGGGAACAGCAAGAAGCGTTGGAGTGGCCGTCGCGATTACATTGGGCGATCAACGACGAGGCGACGGGCGATTCCCAGGCGCCCGCCCGTTGCTCGCCCGTCCGCGTCGCGCATGCCGTCCATTCCGTCCACAATTGCACGGCAGCGCGCAGTCCCGGATAGCCGCCTGCGCGGGAATGACGGTTTTCGGCTGAATGCTGACGGCTGAATGCTGACGGCTCCGTGGTCCGCACAACGGACCCTGCAAATCCGCTTCCGACGCCTTGTCGCGCTACGGCAGCGCTTCGTAGAATCCGGCGAGGAATCGGGTGGCGCATGATCATCACCATCGACGGCCCGGCAGGCTCGGGCAAGAGCACGATCGCGCGGAAACTGGCGGCTCGCCTGGGTATTCCTTATCTCGACACCGGCGCGATGTATCGCGCCGTGGCACTGCGGGCGCTGCGGCTGGGCGTGCGCCCGAACGACGCCGCGGGATTGATCGAATGCGCCCGCCAGTCGCACATCGAGCTGGACTGCGGACCGACGTTTACGCGCGTCGTACTCGACGGCGAGGACGTGAGCGAAGCCATCCGCGGCATGACCGTCAACGGCGCGACCAGCGCGGTGGCGCGGCTTCAGCCCATCCGCGAACTGCTGGTGCAACGGCAGCGCGAGCTTGGCCGACGATTCGGCTCGCTCGTGACCGAGGGGCGCGATCAAGGCAGCGTGGTGTTTCCCGACGCGGACCTCAAGGTCGTGATGGACGCGACGCTCGATCGGCGCGTCAAGCGGCGGCATCTGGAGATGCTGGCCGACGGCGAAGAGGTGAAGGTGCAGGACATCCTCGACAATCTGCGCGAGCGCGACAACAACGACGCTCATCAATGGGCGCCGCTGCTGAGCGATCCCGACGTGCTCCAGCTCGACACGTCGCACATGACCGTGGCCCAGGTCGTCGAGCGGCTTCTGGCGGAAGTCGAACGCCGCCGTGCGCGCTCCGCCTCAGCGGCGCGAACCGCGAACTCAAGATGACGACACCGCCGCCGCGGCACGTGCTCCGCCTCGACATCAACAGGCCATCGCGTGTTGTGATCTCGTGGAATTCCAGCCGCCGTCGCGCAAGGGCCTGATCATGCCATCCGCTGATGCCAACGCCCCCCATCGGCCGCGCGTCCGCCTGGGCTATCGCCTGGCGCAGTTGTTCATTCAAATCTTTTTCGTTTTTTTCTTTCGCACCCGGGCGTTTGGCGCGCGGCGCGTGCCGGTCGACGGCGGCGTGCTGCTGATCTGCAATCATCAGAGCTACTTCGATCCGGTGTTGGCGGCGCTGCCGCTGCCGCGCGAGTGCTCGTTCATGGCGCGAGACACCCTGTTCGCGCAGCCGCACTTTCGGCGGCTGATTAGTTATCTCAACGCCTTTCCGGTGCGCCGCGCCACGGCGGACATGGCCGCCATGCGCGAGGCGATTCGCCGATTGCGCGACGGCCTGGCCGTCGTCGTGTTCCCCGAGGGCACGCGCACGCGCGATGGTTCGATCGGCGAGTTTCATCTCGGCTCGATGCTGCTGGCCAAACGGGCCGGCGCGCCGATCGTGCCGGTCGTCGTCGTCGGTGCGTTTGAGAGCTGGCCGCGGGATCGCAAGCTGCCGCGGCCGGCGAAGATCGCCATTCATTACGGCGAAGTCGTGACGTCCGAGCAGGTGCGCGAATGGTCGGAGGAGCGGCTGGCCGAAGTGGTGCGCGGACGGATGGTGGCGATGTATGAAGCGGCGCACGCGCCGCAACGACGCTGAAACGGCACTGTTGACTCACAAAGGCTAGCGAAACCGGCGCACACAATCAGAGCCGCGAAGCCCCGCGCCTGCGCAAAGGCAGGCGGCAGCCGGCACGATGCGGCCGGATCGCCCGGCGCATGCACGTGCGGTATTTTGCGCCCGGCGTGCGGATCCCGCTCGCCGACGCCGCGCGGCTCGGATCATCGCTTGTGCGGAGATCGCGCTTGCCGACGCCGCGAGGCTCGGATGATCCTGACTCGCGCACGGCGTTTCATTTCTCGAATGCGCGGGTATCATGATTCTTGTCATATGATCACGGGAGGCGGCACATGGCCAACATCCCTCTCAAACGCGGCATGTTCATCCGTCATCAGAATCACGTGTACAACGTGATCGACTTCCACGAGCGACATACCGGCAAGCAGAAACCGACGGTGCACGTGTCGCTCCGCGACGTGCGCGACGGCCGACCGGTCGACCGCACGCTGGACGATCTGCTGCCGATTCAGGAGGTTGAGCACGCCATTCGCAACATGCAGTACCTCTATCCGCGCGGCGAAAACGCCGTCTTTATGGACTCCGAGACCTTCGAGGAGTTCGAGATGGGCCAACCGGAACTACACGGCGGCACGCCCTTCCTGCGCGACGGAGACGTTTATCGCGTTCAGTGGATCGACGGCCGGCCGGTGTCGCTCGATCTGCCCGATGTCGTATCGCTGTCGGTGACGCTGACGGCTGATCCGGGGCATTCGGTCGGCGCGGCATCAAACGTGACGAAGGAAGCGACGCTCGAGAACGGACTGGAGGTGCGCGTGCCGCTCTTCATCAAGATCGGCGACGTGATCCGCGTCGACACGCGGACGAAAACGTACGCAGGCAAGGAAGCGACCTGATCGCGCCGCGCGCGAACGAAACGTTGAAAAGTCGAAACGTCAAAAAACGGCACGATGGCGACGGGGCAAAAAAACGACAGACAAAGGCGGCAATCGACGTAGAGACCCGGCGCTGTCACGGATACGATGCGCGGCACATCAGGCGATGGGTAACTGCTGAAGGTCCAAGGTTCGCGCGTCGACCTCGCCCGTGCCTTCCATTCGGTCCATTCCGTCCACCGTGCCGCGGCGGCACATAGGAGCGGATTCTCGCCTGCGCGGGAATGACCCCTTCCGGCTGAAAGCTGATCGCTGAAAGCTGATGGCTCCTGGTCCGCGCAGCCGACCCTGCGGGTCGAAAGCTGATGGCTGCCCTCCCAACCCTGTGAAATCTGCCCGCTACGAAATATTTTCCCGTCGCAATGTTCCGGCTCGCCAATGCTTAGCGATTTCTTTGTCTTTGCGCTACAATTCCGTTGACAGCCCCTATATCTTGTGGTACAAATCGCCGATATCACCAAGGGGCTGGGTTTCGGCCGATAAGTGCCGCAGTGCTGGCCCGGTACAAGACGTTTCAAACCGCCGAAATCACAACGGTTTTGGCCAGTAGTCAGGCAGGCCATCGGGGGCCGCTTCGGCTCAATTCGTTCGTGGCCTGCATGGTTGTTACAGAGAACAGCACGCAGCCGGCAGCCGCCTGTCGACGCGCTTTGATAATGGAGTCGGTCTCATGATTACAGCGGTCAAAAAGGACGATGCCCGCTTGTCCCGATTCGGCACGGATGCGGCCGGCTGCGCGCTGACCGAAAACGCCATTCGGGTGCTCGAGGCCCGTTATCTGGCCAAGGATGAGAACGGCCGTTGCATCGAATCGCCGGAGGACTTGTTCCGCCGCGTGGCCCGGTGCATCGCCGACGTCGAGCGTCAATACGGTGCCGACGAAGCCGAACGGGAACATTGGGAAGAGATGTTCTTCCAGTTGATGTGGTCCGGGCGGTTCATGCCCAACAGCCCGACGTTGATGAACGCCGGGCGCGAAATGGGCATGTTGTCGGCCTGCTTCGTGCTGCCGGTACCGGACAGCATCGACGGCATTTTCGACTCGATCAAGCACACGGCGCTGATCCAGAAGGCCGGCGGCGGGACCGGCTTCGCCTTCGACGAACTGCGGCCGACGGGAGACTTCATCCGGTCCAGCGGCGGCACGACCAGCGGCCCGATCAGCTTCTGGCGCGCTTTCAGCGAGGCCACCAACGCCATTCAGCAAGGCGCGTTTCGCCGCGGGGCCAACATGGGGATGATGTACATCCATCACCCCGACATCCTGAAGTTCCTCCACGCCAAGGAGGACCTGTCGCAGTTCACCAATTACAACATCTCGGTCAAGGTGACCGACGATTGGATGGATTCATTCCTGCGCGATCCGGACGGTCCGCACATCGTGCTCAACCCCCGGACGCAGCGGCGTTACTACCTGCCCAGGAACCTGAAAACCTGGGAATACGACATTCGCTCGCTCATCCCCACCGAGGAGACGGCCGACCGTACGAACCTGACTTCCTCCGAGGCACGAAGTGCCGTCTCCTCGGTCCGCCTGAAATCCGACGGCCGAATGGTCGAGGTTTATACGCGACGCGACATCTGGAACATCATTATCCAGAACGCCTGGCGGACCGGCGAGCCGGGCGTGGTGTTCATCGACCGCATTAACGAGGTCAACCCCACGCCGCACGTCGGCCGCATCGAGGCCACGAACCCCTGCGGCGAGCAGCCGCTGCTGCCCTACGAGGCGTGCAACCTGGGCAGTGTGAACGTGGGGGCGTTCGTGCGGAACGAGTGCACGCCGCAGGCGGAAATCGATTGGAGCGGCCTGCGCGAGGCGGTGCATCAATCGACGCGCTTCCTCGACAACGTGATCGACGCCAATCGGTACCCCCTGCCTCAGATCGACGCGGTGTGCAAGGGCAATCGCAAGATCGGCATCGGAATCATGGGCTTCGCCGACATGCTGTATCGCCTGAACGTCCGCTACAACAGCGACGAGGGCGTGGCGTGGGGCGAACGAATCATGCGATTCGTCAACGACGAGGCGCACGCGTGCAGCGAAGGGCTGGCGCGCGAGCGCGGCTGCTTCCCGAACTGGACCGGCAGCCGCTGGGACACCGAACAGCACCGGCCGATGCGCAACGCGGCCGTAACCACCGTGGCGCCGACGGGCACGATCAGCATTCTGGCGAACTGCTCGGGCGGGATCGAGCCAATGTTCAGCCTGGTCTTCCTGCGGAACGTGTTGAAGGGCCAGGAGCAGGGCAAGAAGCCCCTGCTCGAAGTCAACGAGACGTTCCTCGAGGCGGCCCGGCAGCGCGGGTTTTACAGCGAGGGTTTGATGGAGCGGTGCGCCACGGAAGGCACCCTCGCTCATATTCCCGAGATTCCGGCGGACGTGCGGCACGTCTTCGTCTGTGCGCACGACATCGAGCCGGAATGGCACGTGAGGATGCAGGCGGCTTTCCAGCGGCACTGCGACGCGTCGATCAGCAAGACGATCAACTTCCCGCACAGCGCGACGGCCGAGGACGTCGAGACGATCTACCGCATGGCCTACGACCTGGACTGCAAGGGGGTCACGGTTTATCGCGACGGATGTCGCTCGTGCCAGCCGATGGCGCTGAAGAGTTCCGAGGACAAGCACGGGCGATCGCCATCGGACGGCGGAAACGGCGCCGCCGCGTCGTCGAACGGTCCTTCGGCGCAGTCCGCGCCGGGCGTTGAGCCGATTCGCACCGATCGTCCCGGTCCGCCGGTCCGGCCGGCGGACGGCGCGCCGCCGGTGAAGGCCGTCACCGAGCGCAATCTGTTCGGCGAGAAGATCACGACGGTTCAGCGTTCGCAGGCGGCGCTGGAGCCGCGCGATTTGCCCTGGATGCTGGCGGGGCTGCGCATCCGTCAGCCCACGCCGTTCGGCAACATGCACGTGAAGATCACGGTCGAGCCGCACACCGAGAAAGAGATGGAGGTTTTCGCTCAGCTCGGCAAGGGCGGCGACCTGGCGACGAGCGATCTCGAGGCGATCTGCCGGATGGTCAGCCTGTGGCTACGGGCGGGCGGATCGCTGTCGCACGTGATCAAGCAGCTTTCTGATATTGGTTCGTCGCTGCAGATTGCGACACGGACAGGCCGGATTCGGTCGTTGGGGGACGGCCTCGCGGAGGCCCTCAAGCGCTATCAGCGAGCCAAAGAGCGCCACGGTTTGAAGGCTCTGCTGCTCGGCGAAGTAGACCCGGCTGAACTGGACCGTGAATACGTGGACCGCGGAAATGGGAAGCGCCACGGCCCCAACGGCGGATCCACGCGTGCCGCGGAAAGCGGCGACGTAACCATGGCGGCAGCCCGGGGAGGTGAAGGAAGCGCGGACCTTCCCACCCCGGGCGCCTCATTTGCCGCCACGATTGAATCGCGTCAGGGCTTCAAACTCAAATGCCCGGAGCCGAACTGCGACGGATTCTTATACGTAGCAGAAGGTTGTATGAAGTGTCTGGAGTGCGGTTTCGCAGCGTGTTAAGATCGGCACAGACCCAACGGTCGGTACAAGCGAAACGGCCGGCATGGTCACGTTAGACGGATAGTTGGGATTGAGTCCTGACACTGTGAAACGATGTAAGACCTATAAAACATCGCGTAGCAGCATGATTATTTTGGATCGGTTGAGTGAGAATTGTGTTGACAGAACGTGAAGGAGTCACTAGAATCCCTTGCAGAATCGGCTGGGCTGGTAATTTGTGCCGATTGTAGTGAATATATCAATCCGGCTTCTTTCCCCTCCGGAAAGCACCTGGGTGCCCTTGAGGACCTTGGTGCTTTCTTTTTTTTCATGAATTCCTTGCTGCGATTGTCCTTCGTCGTTATGCGATAAGATTCGCCGCATGATCGACATCAAAATCATTCGCGATAATCTCGAAAAAGTACGCTGGGCCGTTGAAGTAAAGAACGTCCGTTGCGATCTCGATCGCCTGATGGCCATCGACGATCGGCGCCGCGCCATCCAGCACGAGGCCGACGACCTGCGTCGGCAGATCAATGAGTTGTCGAGCCAGCTTGGCCATTACAAGAACCCGCGCAGCAAGTGGTACCAGCAGGCCCTGGCTTCGGGCCGCAGCGAAGCGGAACTGAAAATCGAGGGCGAGCAGCTTCAGGAAAATGCGTCGCGCGTTAAGCATCGCATCCGCGAGCTGGAAGAAGAAGAAGCCGGCGTGGCCGAACAGTTTCGTCAGTTGATGCTCACGGTCCCGCAGGTGCCGTCGGCGAAAACACCCGTCGGCACGGACGCGGCGGCCAACGTCGAGGTTCGGCGCGTCGGGCAGCCGCGGCATTTCGAGTTCGAGCCGAAGGATCACGTCGAGTTGGGCCGCGCGCTGGGCATTCTGGACATCGAGCGCGGCGTCAAGCTTTCCGGAGCGCGCAACTACGTGTTGCGCGGCGACGGCTGCCTGATGCATCATGCCGTGCTGCGGCTGGCGATGGAGACGATCGTCGCGCGCGGCTACGAGCCGTTCATGGTTCCGGTGCTGGTGCGCGACGAGATGATGTACGGCACGGGCTATTACCCGGGCGGGGAGGAACAGGCGTATCGCTGCGAGCGAGACGGCCTGTCGCTAGTCGGTACGGCCGAGGTGCCGCTGACGGCCTTTCACGCGGACGAGATTCTGGACGAAGCCGAGTTGCCGAAAAAGTACGCGGCGGTGTCGACCTGCTTTCGGCGCGAGGCCGGGGCGGCGGGCAAGGACACCTACGGCATCTATCGCATTCATCTGTTCGACAAGGTCGAGCAGGTCGTCATCTGCCGGGCAGACGAGGCCGAGAGCGAGCGGCTGCATCACGAGATCATTGCCAACGCCGAGTCGGTTCTGGCGGCGCTGGAGCTGCCTTATCGCGTGCTGGCGGTCTGCACCGGCGACATGGGCCAGGGCAAGGTGGAGATGTACGACATCGAGACCTGGATGCCGTCGCGCGGCGGCTACGGCGAGACGCACTCCGCCAGTCGCTTTGGCGAGTTCCAGGCGCGGCGGTTGAATCTGCGCTATCGCGACGGACAGAAGAAAGTACACGTGTGCCACACGCTGAACAACACGGTCATCGCCAGCCCGCGCATCCTGATTTCGCTGTGGGAATTGAATCAGAACGCCGACGGGAGCATCACGATTCCGAAGGCGTTGCGGGCGTACATGGGGGGGAGGGAGCGGATTGAGCCTCGCGACTGATGCGGCGTCTCATCTGTGTCGGCAGTCCCGTGTGGAGACCGCAAATAAACGATCGCATCAGCTCGAATCCAAACGTGTGCGGCGGGGAACCCTGTATCAAGCGTACGCGAATCCCGGTGCGTCAGCTCGTGTTGATGCTACGCAACAGCGATTCGATCGAGCGCCTTTTGGACGACGATCCGACGCTGACTCGCGAGGATGTGCTTGCCGCGCCGGCTTTCGCCGACGGACCTTCAAGAAAACACACGTAGTCGTGGCTGCTCGCCACGATCATTGCAGATCATGTAATCACTGAGATACAGACTCTGGACCGGATGGATAGATGCGCTGCACGCCGGCTGGCGCGGCAGCGTAGAACGAGCATCTCGAGGCTGCTTGAACTGTTGGTCCGAAACATTGCACGCTTCAACGTGCCCCGATTGATCCGGAACACGGTGATACGTATAATAAACCATCGCGAATACGTATTGGAGAAGCGGCCCCATGAAGAAACTCACGCTCAGCATGGAAGAGCGCGACATTCGCACCGCACGCCGACTGGCGCAGCAGCGAGGAACGAGCATATCGAAAATGTTCAGCGAGCTGTTACGCGTCATGGCAAGATCGCGCCGCGATGTCCGCGATCTGCCGCCTATTACCCGGCGATTAGGCGGGGTCATCTCACTGCCCGGCAACAAGACCGAGCGTGAATTGATCGAGGAGGCGCTGGCCGAAAGGCACGGTCCTGACACGTGAATGTGTTCCTGGACACCAACGTATTGCTCGATGTGCTCGCACGACGCATGCCCTTTTTTATCGATTCCTCGCACGTGTGGTCACTTGCGGAGCGAGGGCGCTTTCGCAGCCAGGTGTCTGCCATCAGCCTGACCACCGTCTTCTACATCGTACGCAAACAGGTTTCAGCGGCGCGCGCGATGCGGATTCTGCATGATATCCGCGCTACTACCGCGATTGTGGCGTGCGATGAGGCGGTCATCGATCGAGCCATCGATGCCGGCTTTCGCGACTTCGAAGATGCCGTTCAGTACTTCAGCGCGCTTGCCGGCGGCGCCGATTACCTGGTGACGCGAAACACCGTGCATTTCCCACATGGAGAGTTGCCGATCATGACGCCGGCGGAGTTTCTCGCCGCAATCGCCGAGCGATAATGCCTCTGCGATTCGATGCCGTCGGACTTCCTGGCGCAATCGCTACGCCCCGCACGACCAGTTCCGCCACCGGAAGACGCCCTTGGCATTCATGTTATCGCTGCCGCGGCAGAATGAGGGGGTTGAAGTCGCAGCGGCCAACCCCCGGGCGTTCGCGACGGTCTATATCCGTCAAGGAGGTGCCGTCATGTTTCGCAAGACCGCTGGGTCGGTGACACCGCGCCATCTGACACTTCGAGCCATGCGTTGGGGACTGCTGGGAACCACACTACTGGCCGCCGGATGCCACGACGATATCGACATCAGGGGCTGGGAGGTCTATGCGCTGGCGTTTCGTATCGCTGAGCTGGTGGTGTTCATCATTCAAGCGTTCGATTGACGGGCGATTGAACCGTCGGATGCCGCAGCGTGCCCCGTTTGCGAGAACGGAAGCCGTTGGCGCATGTGCGTCCCCGGCATCTGACGTGTGGGATCCGACCTCCGAACGCCGCATGGCAGCGATCGGGGCCGTCGGAAGGCGAGACTGGAAAGCAGGAGTGTTCAGCGACCACTCGTCGTTCGCAGCCGGGGCTTCCGTGCCGCATTCGCTCGGTCCGCTACCCGTGCAGAGGAGACCGCAGCGATGGCGCTTGCGGCTCGGATCAGATCCGAAATCGTGCGAGTTGGGAACACTTGCCAGGCCGAGCAACACAGCCGGGGGCGGCTGTGCCCCATTCACAGTCGGGAACGGCGGTGTTCCTTTGATCGCGGTCAGAACTCGATCGTCTCTCCCGAGGCGACCACTCGGCCGTTGGTGCCCAGCCGCGCCAGGCGGCGGACGAAATCCTCGGCGTTTTTCTCGATAATCGGGAACGTGCTGTGATGGATCGGCACGGTGAGCCGGGGATTGATCCAGCGCGCGGCGGTCAGCGACGATTCCAATCCCATCGTGAAGCGATCGCCGGTGGGCACGAACGCCACGTCGAACGGCCCCAGCCGCTCGACGATCAGGCGGATGTCGCTGAACAGCGCCGTATCGCCCATGTGATAGATGCTCTTGCCCTCCCCCCGAATCACCACGCCGGCCGCCAGGCCCATGTACAGGCTTTCGCCCTTGACCTCGAGCGAGCTGGAGTGCCAGGCCGGCGTGAATGTTACGGAGACCCCGTCGATCAAAATGCTTCCGCCCACGTTGGCCGGCTCGATCTTCTCCACGCCGTGGCGCGCGCAATACGACGTAATCTCGTAATTGGCGACGACGACCGCCCCCGTGCGCTGGGCGATGGGAATGGCATCGCCGAAGTGATCGGCGTGGCCGTGCGTGATGATGATCGCGTCGGCGGCGACCTTGTCGGCCGAAACCGTCGCCAGCGGATTACCGCTGAGGAACGGATCAATCCAGAGACGCTTGCCGTTCAGCAGCAACTCGACGGCGGAGTGGCCGTGATAGGTAAACGAAGCCATGGTACGCGCCTCCTTCCCATGGGTTGATGGACAGCGGGCGCGTCGCCGCCCGGCCGGGTCGCCACAGGATCAATAGCCCAGTTGAAGCAGTTCGCCAATCTGCGGGCCGAATTTCACGACGAGTCCCGCGAACACGACGCTGACCATGCTCATCAGCTTGATCAGGATGTTCAGCGACGGACCGGAAGTGTCCTTGAAGGGGTCGCCCACGGTGTCACCCACGACGCCGGCCTTGTGATCGGGCGAGCCTTTTCCGTAGACGATTTCATCGTCGCTGGCGGCCAGTTCTGAGCGGGCGGCGATCGCGTCGCGCACGGTGATCGGAAGCGACTCGCGCACCTTCGGATCGCTGCGGAACTGCGCCGCAGTGATCTTACCGAAGGTCTCGATGTATTTCTTGGCGTTATCCCACGCGCCGCCGGCGTTGGCCATGAAGACCGCGACCGCAAATCCGCTGACCAGGCCGCCGGCCAGCAGCCCCATGACGCCCGCCACGCCGAAGATCAGACCCACCGCCACGGGCGCGATGATCGCCAGCAGCGAAGGGAAGATCATCTCGCGCTGAGCGCCGGCGGTGGAGATCGCGACGCAGTTGGCGTAGTCGGGAATCGGTTGCCCGCGGAACTCCACGGGCGTTCGCGGCCAGTTGTCGGGATTGCGGATGTAGGCGTCGTCGTTGCCCTGGCTGCGCAGGTACTCGCGCATCTGCTGGAACTGCCGGCGACATTCGAGCATCATGCGGTTGGCCGCGCGGCCGACCGCCTTCATCGTCAGGGCGCAGAACAGGAACGTCAGCAACACGCCGGCGAACAGGCCGCACAGCACGCGCGGGTTCATCAGCGTGACATTGTAGAACTGCATGAACTGGTCCATCGAGGCCTTGCGGACGGGCACGACGTTGAGCGATTCCTCGCCGAGCTTCAGCGTGCCGACGAATTCCTCGTCGCGGTCGGTGCTTTCCTTGAGATCCGCGCGTGCGAAACGCTGCCCGGGCGTGATCTTGCCCTGCGCCTCGTACAACCGAAGCTCGCGCAGATTGAGGCACATCAAGCCGCGGTAGTTGCCCAGATCGCTCGCCTTGCCCGCGACCTTTAACGCAAACTTGCCGTAACCGAGGTAAATCGGCGGGACGGCGTCGTCGGGCTTCAGCGACGGATCGGCGGCGACGACCTGTTTGACCTTGGCCTCGGCCTCGTGCAACATGCCCATACGCACTTCGTCGATGTATGCGGCCAGCAGCGCCAGGGCCGTCAGCGCCGCCGAGCCGATCGCAAACCCCTTGCCTGTCGCCGCGGTCGTGTTGCCGAGCGAGTCGAGCGCGTCGGTGCGCTGCCGCACGTGCGGTTGTTGATGCGTCATCTCCGCGTTGCCGCCGGCGTTGTCGGCAATCGGTCCGTATGCGTCGGTGGCCAGCGTGATGCCCAGGGTGGCCAACATGCCGACGGCGGCGATGCCGACGCCGTAGAGGCCGAGCATGTAGTCCTGTGCGCCGCCCGCGGTGGTAAACGCCACGAGAATCGCAACGATGACGGTCGCAAGGCTGGCCCACGTGCTCTTCATGCCCTCCGCGATGCCGCCGATGATGACGGTCGCCGGACCGGTGACGGCCTGAGCCGAGAGTTCGCGCGTTGGCTTAAAGTCGTAACTCGTGTACATCTCGGTGGCTTTGCCGATGATCAGGCCCGCCACAAGGCCGGCAAGAATGCTGAACCAAAGGCCCAACCAGCTCGGTTTGACGCTTCCCGGCCCTGGATCGGGGAACCCGACGCCGATGAGCAGGAAGCACAAGATCAGCGCCGCGACGAGAATCAGCCCCGAGCTGCCCCAGATGCCGCGGTTCAGCGCCGCCATGAGCTGGCCGAGATTCGCGCCCTCTTCCGTACGAACCATGTAGATGCCGATGATCGACAGCAGCACGCCGACGCCGGCCAGGCCCATCGGCAGAATGAGCAGCCGCATCGCGGCGGCGAAGCCGTTGGCGGAAACGTCGTCGCCGAAGATCGACACGGCCGCGGCCACGCCCAGCGCAGCCGTCGCCAGGATTGAACCCGCGTAGCTTTCATACAGGTCGGCGCCCATGCCGGCCACGTCGCCGACGTTGTCGCCGACGTTGTCGGCGATCGTGGCGGGATTTCGCGAATCATCCTCTGGAATGCCGGCTTCGACCTTGCCGACCAAATCGGCGCCGACGTCGGCCGCCTTGGTGTAAATGCCGCCGCCGACGCGGGCGAACAGCGCCTGCGTCGAAGCGCCCATGCCGAATGTGAGCATGACGACGGTAATGCTCGACAGCGACATTCCGCCGCCGAGGAAGTACATGGCGGCGAACCACAGCGTGATGTCGAGCAGCGCGAAGCCGACGACGACCAGGCCCATGACCGATCCCGCGCGGAAGGCGACGACCAGGCCCTGATTGAGGCTCTCTCGCGCGCCGGCCGTCGTGCGGTGCGCTGCGTTGGTGGCGGTCTTCATTCCGAAAAAGCCGCACAAGCCGGAGAAGAAACCTCCGGTGAGGAACGCAAACGGCACGATGCCGTGCTGGACGTGCAGCACATAAGCCATGAAGCTCAGCACGATGATCAGGCAGACGAAGACGATGGCGACGCGTGAGTATTGCCGCCAGAGGTAGGCATAAGCGCCGGATCGTACGAAGCCGGCGATCATCTTCATGTTCTCATCGCCTTCGGGCTTCGACATGATCTCGTTGTAGAAGCGTTTGGCGAATACCAGGCCGACGATGGCGCTGGCCAGCGCGACAAAGTAGAAGAACCAGGGCATGAACCCCGCGCCCGGTCGCCCCGTCGCGGCGGCTTCCTGAGCGACGGCCGGTGTGGCGGCTAACAGTAACGGCATCGCCGCCGCGCCGACGCGCGCCGCCCATTTCGCACCTGTCGTACGCAACCATCCCGTTTCAATCACGTCGCCGCAGCCGACACAACCCGCACGCATGTGTTTCTCCATGGACCCAGGCCCATCGTTCGTTGTCGAGGAAAATTGCCCGCACATTACGCTCGCCGGGTCGACCCAGGCGCGTCTGCGTCTCGGCGCCCGGCGCGAAACCACTTTGTGAAACCCGTCACGAATAGCTGAGACACGCTCGGCGCGGCCTTTTTTCGAGGCCGGGGCGAAACTTGTCAGCCAATCGTCGCTGATCCCCGCCGCCGTTTGGACACGCTCAGGATGTCGTTTGCCGCGCCGGCGCGACATCCGTCCGGTCGACGGACGAATCACTATAGGGATTGCGGAAAACCGTTCAAGGGCCGTGCGTTTTCTTGATCCGATTCACCAGTTGGTCCGCCAAGCGAGTCGGTTCGGGTAGGCGAAAACCGAGACAAGATTTCATGACCACATCGCACGCATCGGACAACGTAATCTGATGACCGATGCTGATGAACACCGGCTTCACCGCGTGCCGCGTTCTAAGCGTGAGTCCAATAACATCGTCTCTATCGGACAGTGTTGTAATGGACCCAGTTCGATCTTCGGGCTGTTCGAAACGGCCGCACAGCCGACTCTTGGCACATCCGATCGTCGGGCGATCCAGCAACAGGCCGACATGGCACGCGATTCCGAATCGGCGCGGATGCGCCCGGCCGTGACCGTCGACCATGAATACGTCCGGTTCCACGCGCAGTCGGCGCGCCGCGGCGAGCAAAGCCGGCGTTTCTCGAAACGACAGCAGGCCGGGGACATAGGGGAATCGCACAGGCCGCAGGACATGAGCCTCCTCAACGACGCAGGCATCCCGTAGGTCCCACACGACCCAGGCGGCGATGATGGTTCGACCGTCGTCCACGAAGGCACAGTCGCCGCCGGCGATCAGCCGCGGCGCGATCGGTAACGGCGCCTCTCGGATCCCTTCAGCCAGTTCGCGCTGGAGCGCGACGGCGCGACGGGGCGACAGGTTCCAGCGGTGACGTGCGCGTGGCAGTTTCATGTGCGCATGTGCTATACTGCGTGCCCGACGGCGAATCCAGCGGGGAAACGTCGAGAAGTCGAAACGGGCCACGCCGGATATGCTGCGGACCATAGTCCGCCGAGCCGGGATGCGGTTGAGGTGACAGGAGAAGACGGACATGCGGAAGTCGAAAGAATTCAAGCGGATGCGGCGTCAGGCGGCGGTGGCCTATCGGCGCGGGGAGCGAGACGAAGCGCGCAAGCTGTATTCCCAGGCCGCGCAGGGATATCGCGAGCGGCGCGACGCCAAGGCGAACAAGAAAAAGAAGAAGGAAGCGTAGGTCGGATTCGCGTCACTGCGAATCCAGTGCTGCGCGGAGGGCCACCCGGAATGATCCGAGCCGCAGGCGCCGGCGCCGCGGTCACGCCGCAACGTCAGGGGCATCCGCGGCGATTGCGCTGGGAACTCGGATCTGCAACTACAGCGCTTGGGGCTTGGATCATACACACCACAAAGTAGTCGCCGCTCAGATCAGAAAGACGCCTCGACAAACAACTGGGTGTCGTCGCCGTCGGCGACGTTGTCGCCGTTGAAATCGCAGCGCTGCTGCATCAGCGGATCGGTGTTCGCGCCGATCAGCACATCCACAAAAATCCCGACATCGACCGCGTCGATGTAGAGGTCGTTGTTGAGATCGGCCGGATCGCGAATGATATCGAAGGTCAGCGTCGCCGCGCCGCCCGGCTGTCCATCGCCGCTGGGCAGCGAAGCCGGATCGGCCGGATCGGCGATCTCGCCGTCGAGTGCCGTCGTGCTGATGACGCCGATCGCCGTATCGGAAATCGACAACGTGTAATGGTCGTTGGGCAGCGGTGACGCGGCCGTCAGCGTGGCCACGAAGGTCTGATTGTCGTAGGCCAGCGTCAGCGGAATCGCGCCGACGTTGTTGCCGACGAGCGAATAATCGCTTGCCTGTGTCGTGACGTCGGCGTGAAACGCGACGGTCAACTGTGTCGTCAGTTCCGAGCCGAACCGCGACGCACCCGGCGGCGGCTCGACCGCCACGATCGTCGGCGGTCCGGTGAGGTACGGATCGACCGTCGGCGCCGGGTGCAACACCCAGTTGTCGGGATCCAGCAGCACACTGATGACCGACCCCGACGAAATCGGCAGCACGTAGTACTCCAGCCAGTCGTCGTTCCACAACGTCACCGTCGTGGTCGTCGAATCGACGGTGTAGCGAAGTTGCAGCGGCATGTTGAACACGCCCCACGAGGCGGACTGCACCTGCTGGACGTGCAGCAACAGGTAGTCCTGCCCGCCGACCTGCGTCGTCGTCCAGCCGTAGTGATAATCCGGCGCGCCCGCCTCATAAACCCACTGCTGGAAGAAGTAGCTCAGGTCCTGGCCGTACGTGCTCGAACAGACTGCGGCGAAGTCGTCGGTGGTGGCCGAGCCGAACTCGTACGCGGCGCGGTAATTGGCAAGCGTCTGGAAGAACGCGGCGTCGCCCATCAGGCCGCGCAGCATGTGCATCACCCATCCGCCCTTACGATAGGAGTTGGTGCCGTCAAAAATGCTACCGACGGAACTGACGTTGTAGCGATAGACCGTTCCGCCGAAATTGCCCGGCCGCCGGGCCGCCATGTGCGAGTGATACGCCGCCATGTTGCCGCCGGGCTTGAGCTGCTGCCACAGCGCCTCGGAGAACGTGGCGAATCCTTCGTTGAGCCAGATGTCGTGCCACGTCTTGCAGGTGATCATGTCGCCCCACCACTGATGGGCCAGCTCGTGGGCGGTGATGTACTCGTTGCCGATGTTCAGCGTCCCGCCACCCTGCCCGGTCATGGTCTGATGCTCCATGCCGCCGCCGAACTGGAACTGGTAGATGCCGTATTTCTCGTTGACGAACGGATACTCGCCGAAGGGCGTGCGAAAGGCCGTCAGCATCAGGAGCGATCGCTCCCACACGGCGCGTCCGTTGGCGGTATCGCTCTCGGGATAGACGTAGAACTCCACCGGCATCGTGCCGCCCGGATAGCTGTAGGTCTGCGACCACGTGTTGTAATTCGTGGCCGACATCGAGACGAGATACGTCGTGATCGGATAGTTCGACTGCCAGTGATACGTGACGCGATTGTTGGGCTGGGGCGTCGTGGACTGTAGCAGGCCGTTCGCCGGAACCAGCATGTTGTCGGGCACGGTGATGCGGAAGTCGAGCGTGAACTTATCGCTGTTGTCGCCGGAGGCGCCCACGTCTCCGTCCTTGCACGGCCACCAGGTGTAGGCGTAATAAGGCTCGCTGAGCGTGGACATGACCGGATCGTTGTTCGGACCATGCGTATCCCAGGCGATCGAGCCGAACCCGAGCGAGACGGTCGCGCCGGTGTAGTTGATGGTGAGCGTGAAGACCTCGTCGACGGTGTAGGCCCGGTCGAGGATGGCCCGCCGCGTGGTGGTGCTGATATTGTTGACGGTAATTGGCGTCGTGCCGTTGATAAACGCGGAAGTCAGCGTGAAGCTGGAACGCAGTCGGAACGTGAACTCCGTCAATGACGGATGCAGGCTGCGGATGGTCAGCGTGCAGCTTCCGGTCAGCGAATTGCTGGTAAAGTCGGCATCGATGTCGAGATCGACGTGCTGCACGTCGGTGTCGACCATCGCCTCGCGCGGCTCGAAGCCCTCGGTCGGCAAATCGCCGTCGTATCCGACGCATTCGACCGCCGAGTCGCATTTGTGCGGCGGCAGCGGAGTGCGTCCGCCGTCGGCGACGGACGGCGCGGCCATCAAGGCCGTGGCGGCGATGGCGGCGGCGGCTGCGGCAAGGCGCACGAAGCCGAGACGGTACGGCGCGGCGATGCGCGCGGAATCACGGTTGGCGGAATCGCTGTTACGGCGATTGGACATGTCACCCCACTCCGATCGCACGGCGTGAAAGATATCGAAAGTCCCCCCTACGCGAAGGCGGACTCCACCCTCCCTGCGCCTCCGCGACACGCTGTTGCAGACCACGGACGGGCCTGCGATTGGGTGTGCGGCGGCGACGGGACGCTTGTTCGATTACCCGGCGCGATGCGGTCACGCGGTATTTCGCGCATGACTCGGTACACGATCGCTGCTCGCCGAGGATTTATCGACTCAATCGATTATACCGATTTTGAACCGGAATGGAACGTCCCTAAATGAATTCCCCCAGACCGGTCGCGACTGTGACGCCACACCACCATTCGGACGGCGTGCTGGTTGACTCGCCGCAAGGCTTAACCGTGCGACACTTTGGAAAGTGACCCAGGCGCCTCGCGTCGTTTACAATACCTCAAAAACGGCGATGCGAAAGGGACGCGTCCAGAATGAACTCACGCCAATCCCCGTTATCTCGCGTCGCATGCCGCCGCGCGGCCAAAATGGTGTAGCTTGGTTCTGGACGACTCCTAAACGCCGAGCGATGCCGCCCGCGCCGTGTCAGCGTGCGCCGCGGCGACCAGCGCGGCAGGCGCCCGGCCGGCATCCGATGCGGCCGGCGTAGTCGCCGGCGTGCGCGTGCGGCGGCGCGTGCGTGTCGTCGCGCCTGTAGCAGCGGGTGAAGTGGCGTCCTCATGGAACGACGCCATGTCGCGCAACTTGCGATAGCGGCGCTTCAGCAGCGTGTCGATCTTGACGCGCTTCAGGTCGCGCAGGGTCTCGCTGACGTAGTGGCCGACAGCGGCCACGGCCGCTTCCGGGTCGCGATGCGCGCCGCCCATTGGTTCGCGAATAACGTCGTCGATGAGGCTGAGCTTCTTCAGATCGCGGCTGGTCAGTCGCAGGGTCTCGGACGCTTTGGCTGCGTACTCGCTCGACTTCCACAAGATCGCCGCACAGCCCTCGGGAGAGATGACCGAGTACCAAGCGTGTTCGAGCATGGCGATTCGGTCACCGACGCCGATGCCCAGCGCCCCGCCCGAGCCTCCCTCGCCGACCACGACGCACACAATCGGCGTCGGCAGGCGGGCCATTTCAAGCAGGTTCACAGCGATGGCCTGGGCGATGCCGCGCTCTTCGGCGCCGACGCCGGGATAGGCGCCGGCGGTGTCGATCAGGCAGACAACCGGCAGGCGGAACTTTGCGGCCAGCTTCATCTTTGCCAGCGCCTTGCGGTAGCCCTCGGGGTGGGCCATGCCGAAGTGGTTTTCCAGGCGCTCCTTGGTGTCCCGCCCCTTGCTGTGGCCGATAATCATCACTTTCTGGCGGTCGATGCGACCGAAACCGGTGACGATGGCTCGATCATCGCGAAAGTTGCGGTCGCCGTGCAACTCGCAAAAGTCCTTGACCATCAGGCGGATGTAGTCGGGGAACAGCGGTCGCTTGGGGTGGCGCGCGACTTGGACCGTCTCCCACGGGCTGAGGTGGCAATAGATCTTTTTGTACATGGCCATCAGCAACTCGCGCTGATCGGCGATTTCCTTCGAATGATCGCGGTTGGTTCGAGCCTGGTCGGCCTGCAACTCTTCGATGTTCCTGTAGAGTTGCGAAATGGGCTTCTCAAACTCGAGGAACGCCGCGCCGCCATTTCCGCCGTTGGATGCTGGAGCGGGGGGGACCGTCTTGCTTTCCATGTTGGGATTAACCTTCTGTAGGGCGGAGGCCGCCATCCATGGCATCGCGGTCGGGTCTGGCAGTTGCCCGATGAGATCGTCCTGACCTTACTACCATGATCGCCGCCCCTATTCGGGGTTCGCGACGCATGGACCGCTTCCGCGCCGTTCTGCTGCGGTCGATTCCATTAGACCATCATCGGCATCAAAGACGATCGCCGCGTCAATGTAATTCGATGCGCTATTGACGCAGCCTTTACAATGACGGATGCCGGAATCGACCTAGGGTTCTCGCGTCAACCGTGGGGATGACGATAGCCAGCCTTGGGCGAGGAAGCAAGAGAAAACTTGGCGGGTACCGTCTTCATCCGATAAACTGATCGGATTATGACGGTCGTTCTTGCTCGTAAGTCAAGGCCCTGACTGATATTACGCACCATCTTCGGAAAGGCAAGCGGGTCCGTCCGAAACGGTCAAACCATGACATCAGACGCGATGCTCCTCTGGCAGGTTGAGGTATTTCCAAAGTCCGAAGCGGTCGACCCCGCCGGGCGCTCGGCGTTGTTTGCCCTTCGTGAACTCGGCGTGAAGACCGTCCGGCAGGTGCGATCGACGCAACTATTCATCGTTGAGGCCGATGCCGACCGCGCGACGATTGAGCGGCTTGCGCGAGAACTACTGGCTGATCCGGTCACGGAAGATTGGATCGTCGTCGCTCCGACCGATAAACCGTCGAAGAAGAACGGAACAGGGGTCATCGAAGTTCATCCACGTCCGGGCGTGATGGATCCGGTCGCTGCTTCCGCACAATCAGCGCTGTCCGAGCTTGGACTGACGGTCGCTTCGATCCGTACGGCGCGGCGTTACACGTTGAGTCCGGCACCGGCCGTGGCTGAACTGGAGCTTATTCGGCGCATCCTGGGCAATGAGTGCATTCACGAAGTCGTGGACGGCCCGCGTGTTCCGGCCCCGCCGCCGCGGCCGGTGAAGCACGAGTTTCGCATTCGGCACGTCGGATTGCGTGCCTTGAATGATGACGAGCTGTCGGCGTTGTCGCGCCGCGGACATCTATTCCTTTCGCTTTCCGAGATGCAGGCCCTTCGGGGGCATTTCCGCCAACTCGGCCGCGATCCGACCGACCTGGAGCTGGAAACGATCGCCCAGACCTGGTCGGAGCATTGCGTTCACAAGACACTGAAGAGCGCGATCGTTTATCGCGGAGCGCCATTCCCGTCGCTGTTTGGCGGTGCGGACGGCGAGGCGCGTGTACCGCAGAACGACTCGTCTGCCCCCGGCTCGGAGCAGCACGTGGAGCGCTTCGGGAACCTGCTGCGCGACACGATTGCCCGCGCGACGCGAGAATTGATGGCACAGCGACGAGGGCCGGAATGCCTGTCGGTCTTCAAGGACAACGCCGGCGTTATTGCATTCGACGAGAGGTTCGGCATCGCGTTCAAGGTCGAGACGCACAATCGCCCTTCGGCGATCGAACCCTATGGCGGGGCCGCGACCGGCGTCGGCGGCTGCATTCGAGACGTGCTCGGCTGCGGACTGGGCGCCAAGCCGATTGCCAATACCGACGTGTTCTGCGTCGCGCCGCCCGACTGGTCGGCCGACCGGCTGCCGCGCGGCGTGATTCATCCGCGCACCGTGTTGCGCGGCGTCGTGGCGGGCGTGCGGGACTACGGCAATCGGATGGGCATTCCGACGGTCAACGGAGCGGTGCACTTCGATCCGCGCTATCTCGGCAACCCGCTCGTTTTCTGCGGCTGCGTCGGATTGATCCCGCGCGATTGCGTTGAGAAAGCGGCCCGGCCGGGCGATCTGATCGTGCTGCTCGGCGGACGGACGGGCCGCGACGGCATTCATGGGGCGACATTCTCATCGGCGGAGCTGACTTCGACGCACGCGGACGAATTCAGCCACGCCGTGCAGATTGGCAACGCGATCGAAGAGAAGAAGGTTCTCGACGTCGTGCTTCAGGCCCGCGACCATCCGGACGGCTGCCTGTACCACGCCATCACCGATTGCGGCGCCGGCGGGCTGAGCAGCGCCGTGGGCGAGATGGCGGCGGAGACGGGCGCCGAGGTCGATCTCGAAACCGTGCCGCTGAAATATGAGGGTCTACGCTACGACGAAATCTGGATCAGCGAGAGCCAGGAGCGGATGGTGCTCGCGGTCCCGGCCGACCGGGTGGAGGCCCTCTGTGCGATCTGCCGAATCGAGGATGTCGAGGCGACGGTGATCGGGCGGTTCACGCAGTCGGGCCGGCTGGTGGTGCGCTATCGCGGACAGGACGTGGGCGATCTTGATTTGCGATTTCTGCACGACGGACTGCCGAAGGAGGAGCGCGCGGCGGAATGGCGAGCGCCGCAGGCCGGGGAGTCCGACGAGTTACTAGCTGAGGACGCGGCGGCAGCGTCCGGCGGGCCGGCACACGCGTCGCCCATTCCGTCGCTGGCGACGCCGTTCGATCCGATGCGGTCTGCGCTGGCGGCCCACGACGACAACCAGCCGGCGCCGCCGGCGACGGATGCGTCGACGTCGCGGGACGCGAGCCGCCCCACCCAACGTCCGACACCGGTTTCGGTCTCCGCGGAATTCGATCGCGACGGACCCGATCTGGCCGACGAGTTGTGCCGGCGGCTGTCGCATCCCACGATCGCCAGCAAAGAATGGATCATCCGGCAATACGATCACGAGGTGCAGGGCCGCAGCGTCATCAAGCCGCTGGTCGGCGTGCGGCGCGACGGTCCGGCCGACGCGGCGGTGCTCCGCCCGCTGCTCGATTCGTCGCGTGGCGTGGCAATCGGGTGCGGAATCTGCCCGCAGCTTTCGGACTTCGATCCCTACTGGATGGCGGTCGCGGCGATCGACGAGGCGATTCGCAACGTGGTGTGCGTCGGGGGCGATCCAGACCGAACCGCCATACTTGACAATTTCTGCTGGGGCCGCACGGACGATCCGCGCCAGCTCGGCGGGCTGGTGCGCGCGTGCGTCGGCTGTCGTGACGCGGCGATGATCCACGGCGCGCCGTTCATCAGCGGCAAGGACTCGCTGAACAACGAGTTCGCCCTGCACCCGCACGACGTGGCGATGCTGGGCGAGCCTGGCGGCGCCGTTCGCGACGGGCGACTGGCGATTCCCGGGACGCTGCTGATCTCGGCCGTTTCGCTGATCGACGACGTGTCGCGTTGCGTGACGATGGACTTCAAGCCGGTCGCGTCGCGCCTGTATCTGCTGGGGCAACTGACGCGGATCGTGACGACCGGTTGTGCCGCACATGGGGCACAGCCGCCCCCGGTTGTGCAAACATCCGGCGACTCGCCAACGCCCGGATCCTGTAATGCGGGTTTCGGCGCGCAACCGCCCCACGAGGACGGCCGATTGCAGTCTGACATGCGTCCGACATTCGATCCGCGCATCGCCGCACGAACGCATCGCCTGGCGGCGCGGCTGATTCGCACGGGACGCGTCGCGGCAGCGCACGATCTCTCCGACGGCGGCTTGCTGGTCGCCGTGGGCGAGATGGCCCTGGCCGGCGAAATGAACTGCGCGCTCCTGGGCTGTCCCGGCGGGCCGGCAGGCTCGGGCGGGCTGACACCATTCGATGCGGTCAATGCGTTTGCCGAGTGCCCCGGCTGCTACGTCGTGCAGATTCCCGAGCCGGTTCCGATCGAACACCTGCTGCTCGACGAGGAGCGCAATCTGCCGATGACGCTGATCGGCCGGGCGATGCCCCCGCCGCCGGGCGAAGAGCCACAACTGAGCTTCCCCGCGGCCGAGCCGGAGTTCGGGGTGTCGGACGAGCGCATCGCCGTCGAGCGGCTGCGTGAGGCGTGGCAACGGACGCTGCGGTGGTGAGGGGGGCGCGTGCGAAGAACGAGGCAGAAAGTCGAAAGTTGAAAGTCGAAAGTCGAAACGGCGAACGCCGACACGTTACGACGTTGAAAACAAGAAGTATCGCGCAAGGGCGCATGGTCCGCCGAGGAAACACAACCGAAAACCACGTGAAAGGGGCGCGCCGTTCCGTTCACACGATGCCTGCACGCTCCACCGCCGCGCCGGATTCGGACCAGGCCAGCATGCCGCCGGCGAGGTTGATGGGGGCGTAGCCGAGGCGTTGCAAAAAGGCGCAGGCGCGGGCGGAGCGGGCGCCGCTGCGGCAGTTGACCAGCAACGGGCGGTCGCGCGGAACCTGCTCGATCTGCGCCGCCAGGCGCGTATGCGCGATGTTCACCGCGCCGGCGATGCGACCCTCGGCGAATTCGCTCGCGCGGCGCACGTCGAGCACGAACGGCTTCGCGCCGACGGCCGCACCCGCCCGGCTCGCGACGTTCGGCGGTTCACCCGAAAGCCACGCGCGGGCCTGCTCGACGCTGATCTCGGTCGTGGCGGTCCAAGGGCCGCCGGCGGCGCGATATTCGTCCAGCCGCGCCACGTCGAACCAGCCGCGCACGCGATCCAACCCCACGCGGATGAGCATCCGCACCGCGGTCTCCAGCTCGGCGGGGCGGATGATCAGATAGATGTCCTCGCCGGCGTGGATCATCGAGCCGGCATCGGTTGGAAACGACGAATTGACCGGGAAAAACAGCGCGCCCGGCACGTGTCCGGCGCGGAACTGCGCCCAGCCGCGGGTGTCGATCAGCGCCACGCCGCCCGATTCGGCATCAGCAGTCGCGGCGTCGAAGCGCCAAGCCGCGGGCGACGCCCGCGCCGGCGATTGGGCGGCCAGCGAGATCAGTTCGTCAACGCCGATCGGCGCCGGTCGCGGCAGGCCGCCAAGCACGGCCGGTCCGAGCTTGTTCTCGCGCTTCATGCGCGCGAAATAGAGCGGCGGCTCGGGCTGACCGGTCAGTATGGAACGGACGAAGCCCGCCTCGTCGCACGCGGCGCGAATGGCCTCGTTGAAACGCTTCTCGTAGCCGACGGTCGACTGCGGGACGGCGCCCAGCGCCTTTCCGCAGGCGCTGCCGGCGCCGTGGCCGGGCCAGACCTGCCAGTGGTCCGGCAGCTCCAGAAACTTTCTCGTCGAGCGGTGCAGCGTGCGGGCCGCATCCTCCTTGACGCCGGCGACGCCGGCGGCCGATTCGAGCAGATCAGGCCGACCCAGGTCGCCGACGAAGACGAAGTCGCCCGTCACAACGCCCATCGGCTCGGTCGCGCCGCCGCCATGGTCGGTGACGGCAAAGCAGATATGCTCGGGCGTGTGTCCCGGCGCGTGCAGGACGCGGAACTCGATGCCGCCGACGCGAAAGGTGTCGCCGTCGTGCAGCAGCCGATGCGGATAACTGCCGCCACCCGACTTCTTGTCGAGCCAGGCGTAGCTCCAGTCCGGCCCGCCCTCGCCCGACAGATACGCCGTCGCGCCGGTCTGCTCCGCCAGCTCGCGCGTGCCGGAAAGAAAGTCGGCGTGAATGTGCGTCTCGGCTGCGGCCGCGATCCGCAGGCCGTTGGCCCGGGCGATGTCAATGTAGCGGTCGACGTCGCGCTGCGGATCGATGACGATCGCTTCGCCGGTTTTCTGACAGCCGATGAGATAGGCCGCCTGGGCCAGGGCGTCGTCGTAGATCATGCGGAAGAACATGAGCGCTCCTCCCGGCGGCGCAGATGCCGCGGCAAGAAACCAACGTGATCCGAGCCGCAAGCGCCAGCGCTGCGGTCCTTCACACCTGCGAAGCGTCAGCGAGCGGGATCGGGCCTTACCACAGTGCGACACGCGCAGCAATTTCAGGCTTCGCGTGCATCGCGCCGCCAGGCCGCCGCGCGTCGTGCGCGCAGCAGCAGCGGCTCTTGCATTCCGGCGTACAAATCCCGCTTGCTGACGCGGCGCGGCTCTGACGTACACGGGCTGGAAGCCCGTGCCACGCGAGCACGGGCAAGACGTCCGTGCCACCCGATTCAATGAGGTTCGCTCAGGCACTCGTCGAGGCATGCGACGAGAAAATCGCAGTCGGCGTCGGTGATGCACATCGGCGGCTTGATCCGCAACACGTTGCCGTACAGACCGCCCTTGCCCAGCAGCAGCCCACGGTCTTTGGCCCGCTCGACTATCTCCGCCGTCTCGGCCGTGGCCGGCTCCTTCGTCGCGCGGTCGCGCACCAATTCGACGCCCAGCATCAGGCCCAGACCGCGCACTTCGCCGATCATCACGTGCTTTTGCTGCAACTCGAGCAGCATCTTCTTCAGCCGGCCGCCGACTTTTTTCGCACGCTCCTGGATGCCCTCGCGGTCGATGATTTCGATCGTCGCCAGTCCCGAGAGCACTGAGACGGGGTTGCCGCCGAACGTGTTGAAGTGCAGCCGCCGCGCCATGTGCGCCGCGATCTCCGGCCGCGTCGTGCAAGCCCCCAGCGGCGCGCCGTTGCCGATGCCCTTGGCCATCGTCACGACGTCCGGTGTCACGCCCCAGTTCTGGAAACCCCAATAGTGCTCGCCGGTCCGCCCCCAGCCGGTCTGGACCTCGTCCGCCACGCACAGCCCGCCGTGCTTGCGCACGATGTCATACACGATGCGGAAATACTCCGGCGGCGGCGTGACGGTTCCGCCGACGCCCTGGATCGGCTCGGCGATGAAGCAGGCGATCTCGCCGCTGGTCTCGTAGCGAATGATCTCCTCGACGCTCGTGGCACACTTGATGTCGCACGAGGGATACGTCAGACCGTAGGGACAACGATAGCAGTAGGCCGCCGGCACGTGGCGGATGCCCGCCGGCGCGGCGACCGGGTATTTCCACGTGCCGACTGCCGTCAGCGCCATTGTCGTCTGCGATCCGCCGTGATAGCCGTTGCGCAGGGCGAGCACGTCGGTGCGGCCGGTGTGCAGGCGCGACATCAGAACGGCCAGTTCGTTGGCCTCGCTGCCGGAGCTGGTGAAGTAACTCTGCTTGAGGCCCGAGCCGGCGGGCATGTGATCGGCCAGCGCTTTGGCGAGCTGCGCGATCGTGGGGTGCAGGTAAATTGTCGTCGTGTGGACCAGTCGGCCGACCTGTTCGCGCAGCCGCGCGGTGATCTCGGGATGGCAGTGGCCGACGGAGACCGAGACAATGCCGGCGAAGGCGTCGAGGTAGCGCCGGCCGGTTTCGTCGAAGAGGTACTGCATGTGGCCTTCGACGATGCAGACCGGCTGCTTGTAGTAGGTGATGATGCCGGGGTTGAGGTACTCTCGGCGCAAATCAATGATTTGTTCGCGCGACGGACCGCGATAGGGGGCGGGCCTGTAATCGCACACGGGCAGCGACACGGTTCGTCGCGGTGCGGACGATGTTGGCGGGGTCATGCGCGTAGTTTACCGGCAGGGCGATTCGCCGCGAAGAGGGGAGTTGCGGATGTCCGGATCGACATGTGCCCTCGCGTGATGGCTCGAACGCGCCACGATTGAGGGTGCGCACGGCGAACCGTGCAACTATTATCCGGCGTTTTGGCGGCCGATGAACGATGGATACAATTAATGAAGCGGGAGCCGTTTCGCCGTGGACAGAACCTGGTATCGCGAAGGCCTGAAGTTCACCTGCACCCAGTGCGGCAATTGCTGCACCGGCGCGCCCGGTTACGTCTGGGTGACGCGCGAGGAGCGCAACCAAATCGCCGAGTTCCTGAACGGCCAGGCCAACATGACCGAGCGCGAGTATCTGCGGCGCGTCGGCTTCCGGCACTCGCTGGTCGAGCGCTCCAACGGCGACTGCATCTTCCTGACCAACGTCAACGGCAAGCGCATCTGTTCGATCTATCCCGTCCGGCCGCATCAGTGTCGCACCTGGCCGTTCTGGAGCAGTAATCTCCGTTCGCCGCAGTCGTGGGAGGCCGCTTCGCGCGACTGTCCGGGCATGAACCACGGGACGCACCACGGTTTCGTGGCCATCGAGGACGTGCGCGTGTCGAACAAATGGGAGGGAGTCTCGGGTTGGCACTAGACCTGGCTGCGCTGGTGCTGGCGCACGTCGATTCGCCCGCGCTGTGCGATCGGATGCGCGATCTCTACGCCCGCCTCGACGCGGAGATCGCGTCGCATGCGCCGGTGTGCACCAATCGCGGCGAATGCTGCCACTTCGACACTTACGGACATCTGCTGTTCGTTACGCCGGTCGAGCTGGCCTATTTCGTGACGGGTGTTCGCCGCAACGGCCGCGGCGCCGTCGGCAACGGCGGCGGACCGCCGGATGAAACAACGCAACCGGCCGAGCGCTGCGACCCGGCCGACGTTGCGCACGCCTCGACCGCCGATGCCCGGACCGCGCAGCGAACCCTGCCATTGATGGCCGGAACCGAACGCATCTGTCCGTATCAGATCGGCGGCCGCTGCACGGCGCGCGATCACCGCCCCATCGGCTGCCGCATCTTCTATTGCGATCCCAGCGCCCAGGCGTGGCAATCGGACGTTTTTGAGAAGTATCTCGCCGAGCTGAAGCAGATTGGCGCCGAGCTGGGCGTCGAATACCGCTTCGTCGAATGGGTCTCCGCGCTGGAAGCGGTGCTTCCGCCGGGCGTTGACCGTTGACGGTCGCCGCGCCGCGGCCGATTTCGGCGAAGTCGAGCGGCCACCCGCCGCAAGCGGATGGGCCGAGCGGTCCACGTGAGATCCGGAAACGTATCAGCCGCCCACGGATCAGCGACAGGTTCACGGCAGGGGCGGCGAATCCCAGACCCGAATGGACTGATCGAGCGAGCCGCTGGCCAAACGTGCGCCGTCGGGCGAGAAAGCCAGCGTTGTCACGCCGCCGGCATGGCCCGTTAAGGTGAGCACCGGCTCCCATCGCGACGTGTCCCACACCACGATGGAGCGATCGTCGGAGCCGCTGGCCAGGCGGGCGCCGTCCGGAGCAAACGCAAAGGCGCGAACGACGCCGGCGTGTTGCTTCACGACGGTTTTCTTCGTGCCGGCGCGCAGGTCCCAAATGCATAGCGTTCCTTCAGATGAGCCGCTGAGCAACAGCCCGCTGTCCGGACTGAACGCGAGCGCAGTGACTGATCCCGCGTGCGCATCCGGCGGGTTGAGAGACTCGCCGGCCGCCGCGTCCCAAACGTGGACGCGGTCTCCTTCGCCCGCCGCGATCAACGCTCCATCCGGCGAGAACGCAAGCGGCGCCGCCGTCTTCTGATCAATGAGCGTTGCACTCCAGCGAGGGCGCGCGGAGGCAGAGTCCCATACCGTCAGGCGCGTCGCGGTTCGCGTCGCGAGGCGGGCGCCATCGGCGGAGACTGCCAGGGCTGAGATAGTCGCATCAGCGCCCGTCTGGAGTTCGCGCAGGGCCTCGGAGGTCTCAGCGTTCCATAAGCGAATCAGTCCCCCATCATGCCCGGTGGCCAGCAGCGCGGCCGCGGACGAGATGGCCAGACAGCGCACGCTTTCGGCGCTGGTCGTGGCGGCTGCAACGACCGCACCGGAGCGCACATCCGTGATGCGCAGCGCTGAATCGAGGCCGACCGACACGAGCCGCGCGTCGCCAAGAAAGTCGATACGCTCGACGGGCGTCTGATGTCCGCGAAACACCGTGATTGCATCGAGGGGTTCGACGTGATAGACGCGCACGAGCCGGCCCGCGACGGCGTGGAGCCGCGCGCCGTCCGAACTGAACGCGAGCCGCGAGACTCTCCCGCCCGGCCCGGCAAAACGGCGCAGGAGCGCGCGTGTGTTTCGGTCGTAAACGCCGATCAGTCCATCCGGGGTGGCGGTGGCGACGGGTAGGCCCGGAACCGTTTTCGGCATGATGCGATCGTCCCGTGGGTCAATCGCAACCGCATCGACCTGCAAGCCGGGGCCGTAACCTTGGCGTTTCTGGCCCGTCTTGAGTATGACGAACTTGGCGTTGTTCTTACCCGTGCCGACCAGTGCGATCTCCCCGGCACCGGGGACGGCGAGCGACTTGACGCGATACGGGAACCCGATACGCCGATCCAGGGGTTCGGCCACGTCAGCATCGAAAGCCCGTATGAATGCAGTTTCAAGAATCTCGGGATTTCGGTAGCCACTAACGAAACGAGAGCCGTCGGCGCTGAACGCCAGCGCCGAGACGTGCGTGCCGCAAAGCCAGCCGAAGCGCTCGCCGTCCCCGGGACGCCACAGCACGCCGCCCTCCGCGCCGAGCGCGACGCGCCCGCCATCCGGCGAAATCGCGATCACGGTCACTGGAGCAACGTAGTTTCGTTCCAGCGCGGCCGCAATTTCCGAGGCCGTCAGCCGGGCAAGCTCGCTGCCCGTCTCAGATTGCCAGATGACCACGTCCTCGGCCGCGGAGCCGACCGCCGCCACGAGCCATTCGCCGTTCTCGCTGAACGCCGCCGGTCCGGTGATCTCCTGCTCCAGCGAGATCGCATGTCGCAACGCGGCTGTGCAGCTATCCCACCATTGAATCAGGCCGGCTCGGCTCGCGGTCACGAGTGCGCCGTCGTCCTCGTCGAACGCCGCGGTCGCGATCGGCGTCTCGGCCTCCATCAGGCCGCCGTACGCGGCGAGGCGCGCCGAGACGTGGCGGTATTCCCATGTGTTACGACCCTGATTCGCGGCAGACAGGAACTGCACGGCCAGGTCGGGATCGTGGTTCTCGACCGCCGCCGCGGCCGAGACAATGGCTCCGACGTAGGTGCGCCAGGCTTCTTCGACGGCGATGATCCGCTGCCGCTGCGACTCCGCGTCGGCGCGGCGCGTCGCCGCGATATGCCGCAGTGAAATCATTCCGGCGATGATCAGTGTCGTTGCCGCGATGGCCACGCCCGCGGCCATGGCTTGCCGGCGCTTGATGAGCTTTCGCACGCGATACGCGAGCGACGGGGGACGGGCGACGATCGGCTGATCGCTGAGGTGACGGCGAATGTCCGCTGCAAGGTCCGACGCCGTGGCGTAGCGGCGCTCGCGGTCCTTGTCCAGTGCGCGGCCGACGATCACCTCCACGTCGCCGCGCAGCCGGCGGTCGATGGCGCTGAGCCGGGTCGGCTCCTCGTCGCGGATGATCCGCGCGGCCTCGTGGAGCATCTTGCCGCTCAGGTCGTAGGGCAGTCGCCCGCTGAGCAGCTCGAAGGCCACGACGCCGAGGGAATACACGTCGCTGCGGGCGTCGAGCCGCCGGCCGGCGGCCTGTTCCGGGCTCATGTAGGGAACCGTGCCGATCAAGCGGCCTGTATCCGCTTCCCCCGTCAACGTCGCAAGATCGGCACTGCGGGCCACGCCGAAGTCGAGAATCTTCGGCTGCCCGCCGATGCGGGCCTCGATGGAGTCGAACATCCCGCTGCCGCCGGCGGCGGGCGTCGAGCGCGGCTCGACCAGGATGTTGCCGGGCTTGAGATCGCGATGGATCAGGCCGCCGCGATGCGCATGTTCGAGCGCGTCAGCGATTTCGGCGGTCAACTCCAGGCGCTGCCGCGTGTCGAGCCGCTGGAGTTCCGCGAACTTGAGCAGCGGCGGTCCTTCGATCAGCTCCATAACGATGTACGGAGGCTGGCCCGAATCCGGAAGCGTGTGCGCGTCGTAGATCTGCGCGATGCCGCGATGGCGCAACCGCCCGAGCATCTGCGCCTCGCGGTGAAATCGTTCCAACAGGTGCGGTGATGAGAACCCGTCGCGAATGACCTTCAGCGCGACGCGGCGCTTCGGATCGTCCTGCTCGGCTTCGTAAACGGCGCCCATGCCGCCCTGCCCGATCAGCCGGATGATGATGTAGGGGCCGATCTGGCGCGGGAACGGCGTCGCCTGAGGCGCGAAATCGTTCGCGGCGAGTGGCGCGAGCCGGGAATCGTCCAGGGCATTGGCAAGCATGCGCGCCGCGCCGCCTTTAGCCAGCGCGTCGATCGCGCTTTGGGGGCGTTCATCGTGGGACAGCAGCCTTTCCAGTTCGGACCGCAGGCCAGGTTCACGCCGCGACACCCCCTCGATGAATCCGACGCGACGATCCTCGGGAAGCACACGTGCTTCCAGGAAGAACCGTTCCAGACGTTCGTACTGCTCGGGGCTCATGGCACTTCATTTTCGGACAGGTTGGCGGCGAGCCAGGCGCGGGCCATCGCCCAGTCGTTGTCGATCGTGCGGGCAGAGACACCCAGGGCCTCTGCAACCTCCGGCACCGTCATCGCCGCGAAGAAGCGGCATTCGACGACTCGGGCGTGACGCTCGTTTAGTTCCGCAAGCCGCGTCAACGCGTCGTCCAGCGCGATCATGTCAATCGGAACCTGTTCATTGCTTGCCAGGCTATCGCTCAGTGTGACCTGCCGCACGCCGCCACCGCGCTTCGTCGCTTTGCGCCGTCGCGCGTGGTCCGCCAGGATGTTGCGCATGACGCCCGCGCAGGCGGCGAAAAAATGCGCCCGGTCGGTCCACTGAATGTGTTCATTTCCGACCAGTCGCAGGAACGCCTCGTGAACGAGTGCGGTTGGCTGAAGCGTGTGCGACCACGGCTGCTTCTTCATATAGCTGCCGGCCAGCGCGCGTAGTTGCTCATATACAAGGTCAACCAACCTTGTCCTGGCAGTTTCGCTTCCGGCTCGGATTTCGAGCAAGATCTGGGTTATTTCGCCCATGCGGCCCGCCCGCGATGAAAGGGTGCAAGTCCCATTGTACGCCCCCCGCGGCGTAATTCCACACAAAAACCGAGGAGGGATCGCGAAAAAAGCGGGCATTCGAACTGCGCGAAAGGGTCGGCTTTTTCGGTATTGGAGATGAGTGGGCCGGAAATCAGTTCAGTTGCCGACGTTCCGCAGCGAGCATCGACTCGGATCGGCCCTGTGCCTCTGCGGTCTTTTGGCCCAACGGCTTCGGCAGCAAAACCGCGGCGCGGCGCCTCTGCCGCGTATGCAACGTCACTTCAGAAAGGAGAAAACCATGTTCATTCGATCGAAGATTCTCGTGGCGGCCTCACTCATGGTCCCTACCGCGGCGCTGGTTTCGAGCGCGCGTGCGGACATCCTCGACCAGATCCTCGACGGCGTGAATACCGCTATCAATCGCGCCACCCAAGCGCGAGACCGCGCCATCGAGGCGAGGAACAACGCCGCCGACGCGCGGGATCGGGCACAAGAGATCAAGGACACGATCCAGCAGGGGGTGCAGACGCTGTCGCAGCAAGTGCGCGATGTCATTACGGAAGCGATCGAAGACGCGGAACGACTCGTAGCGGAAGAGCTGGCGGGGCGTGACGAGTTCATCAACGGACCGGAGTGCGCGGAGTTCCGGCAGGACCTTGTGACGCTGTTGCAGCGGCTGGAGAACCTCCTCAACGCCCTGCAATCGATTGCAAATCCACTGGGGACTCCGGACGTCTCGTTTCAGGATGAGATTCAGCTCATTCAGGGCCTGCCCTGCCGTGCGCTGTTTCCTCTCTATCGAGTAGCCACCGCGGCGGATTTTCTGAGCCAGGAACTCTTGGACCGGCTGGATGAAGCGACCACGGCCATCAACCTGCTTGCGGATGTTCTGGGAAACTACGTCGACGTGGCCGGCGGCCCGCTGGATTACGAGCTGGGGCAGGCCGCGAATCAGTACATTCTCGATCATCCGACCCTGGTCAACGGCGCGGTATTGACGGTCCGCGGATTGAGCATGAGCACGAAGGCACTGGGAAAGCGCCTTCAGTCGAAAGGCCATACGGGTCTCGCCGCCGTCAAGGTGCAGATCCACGGCTACATGGGAGTTTCACTCGCCAACGACGCCAAGATGAAATACGGAACGATACTGGTCGGCCTGAGTGACATGCTGGGCCAGGTCGCCAATTCCGCATCGTCTCAGGTTAACCACGTCATGTTGATCGGCGCGCTGGACGAACTTCGCGACAACCATGAAGCCATTCTGGCGCAACATCAACAACTGATCGGTCAGGTGCTGGCCAACCAGGCCATCATCATCGAGAACCAGAATCAGATGAAGCGGGACTTGCAGAAGATTCTGAAAACGGTGCAACACGAGCAACCGCTGCAACCGCTGCCGTAGTCGTTCGAGGGGCGATGGTGCACGCTCGCGATCGTTGCGTCGAGTCTTCGACAAAAACAGTCGGCTTGGTCGGGGAAAGCAGTCTTTGCGCGCCTGCCTTGAGGGGGAGCCGGTACAGCGGGTTCCCCCTCATCTTCCCGCTCCTGGGGCTTCATTCCCCCTCCGCGGTGGGATGCTGCGTCGCAACGCGACATGATGCGCTACGAACGAAGACATCATGCGTCGATGCCGGCGGTTCCGAGCGAAGTCGTCCAGGCCTGAGCCTTCGTCTCGCATTCTTCGTCCGCCGCGCACCTATTTTCCGGCGTAGTCGATCAGCCGCCCGATCTCGGTGCGCAGGTCCTTGCGCGGCACGATGCGGTCGACGAAGCCGCGCTCGAGCATGAACTCGGCGGTCTGAAAGCCCTCCGGCAGCTCTTCCTTGACCGTGTTCCAGATCACCCGCGGTCCGGCGAAGCCGATCATGGCGCCCGGCTCGGCGAGGATGATGTCGCCCAAAAACGCGAAGCTGGCGGCCACGCCGGCGGTCGTCGGATCGGTCATCACCGTGATGTACAGCCCGCCGTGATCGTCGTGTCGGGCCAGTGCGGCCGAGGTCTTGGCCATCTGAAGCAGGCTGACGAGGCCCTCCTGCATGCGCGCACCGCCGGAGCAGGTGACGATCACCAGCGGCAGGTTCTGATCGGTGGCGCGCTCGATGGCGGATGTGATCTTCTCACCGACGACCGAACCCATCGATCCCATCATGAACGTAGGATCCATGACAGCCAGGATGACGGCACGTCCCTTGATGTAGGCCCGACCTGTGATGACGGCCTCGGTCGCGCCGGAGCGGTCGCGATTGTCACGCAGGCGGTCCTGGTAGGGCTTTTCGTCGACCCACTTGAGCGGATCGGTGGAGACCAAGCCGGCGTTGAATTCTTCAAAGGTATTGGGGTCGATCAACTGGTCGACGCGCGTGCGCGCATTGACCCGGTAGTGCAACCCGCATTCGGGACAGACGTGCAGTGCTTCCTCGAAGACCTTTCGGAATACCATCTTGCCGCAGCCGCGGCAGCGCATCCACAAGCCTTCGGGGACCTCCACCTTGGCCATCGGACCGTATCCCTCGTGCCGTTACATCCCCCCGCCGAACAACTGATTCAGTATATCCGGCAGGTTGACGTCGAACGAGAGCGTTACAAGTCCGCTGATCAGGCTGATCAGCAGAAGGAACAGAAAGCCGGCCAGGCCGCTGACGATGCCGAGAATCATGCCTGAATACTCCGGTCCGCAGGCGTTGCAGGCGCGGCGCCGCGACGCGCGTTCCGCCCCGGCCCCCACGAACGAGATACACTCTACTGTCGGTCGGCGGCCGATTCGATCTGGAATGAATCCGATGCGAATGTGCAGGCAGGTAAAAACGAACGAGGCCCGGGCGCAAGGCGCACAGGCCCCGTGAATTCGACCATAAGTGCCACTGGATGCCCCCGGCTCTCGCCAGGCAGGCATTCCGTCGGCGGAAACTTAGTTGCCCAGCAGCGCCATGGCCGCGCTGAGAACAAAGTCGAGGCCGTCGAAGATGAACAGATCGCCGATGAAGGGAACCGGGATCAGGTTCACCCAGTTGGTGAAGAACTCGCCGAGCGTTTGAATCAGAAACAGCACCACGTTCATCTAAACTCCGTCCTTTCTTTCGTGTTTCGTGTCTCGCCGAGCGTGCCCCGCGGTCCGGGCGTCGTACCGGCATGTTGCCGGCCGAATCGCACAAGATCAACAGGGCCGCTCACGCCGTGATCGTGACAGACAATCCGTGTGCAGCCAACCTGCGCCAACCGTTAGAAGGGCAGGCCGAACGAGAGGAAGTAGCTCAACAGCACGTCGATCGGATCCCAGAACAGGATGTCCGTAATCGGAATGATGTTGGTGACCAACTCGTTCCAGGCCTGGAAGGCCACAATGCCCAGTCGCCAGAATACCATGTGAGAATTCCTTTCTTCCTTCGTTCCCAGATACCGGATACAAGACAGTTCGTCGCTTGATTGAACGATGAGCCGCACTTTGCATACGACCGCTGGGAACGGATCGGTCGATCAAACATGCGGGCCCCGAACTCGCCGCGCCTAAAGGACGAGGCCTATCAGGCTTTATCGCCCGTTCAAAGGGGCAAAGTTTAGCCAACCTTTTTCGGCTGTCAACAGAAAAAACACCGTTATGACCTCAAATCGCCGCGTCCGAGAACGCTGCCTTTGGCCCCTGTTACGATCCTTTACAAGTAGGTGCAGTAACGCTATAAATACGTGCAAATAAATGGTTTGCATCAAAAAACCGTGGCCGAAACAGAGGGTCCGGTACATAAACCACAGCGGGAACATCGGTAATGAGACCATTAAATCTGATGAGTATTTAAGGGTTTTCCCAAATGCCACACGTTCGGGCCACTCTCAGCGCCCTGCTCGTCGTCACCGTCGTCACCGCTGATTCGATGTCCAGGGCCGCCTCGAAATCGTTCGGAAGGCCGCCGGCGACCTCATCCGCAACATCCCCCGCTGAGCCGGGTGACCGCGTCGCTCCGTTCCAGGACGGCGTGCGCATCAACTGGACGCGGCGCGAGGTCGAAGCCGACGGCCAAGTCGTGCTCCGACACGGCTATCTCGAACTCTTCGCATGTTCCGGCCCGCACAAGGTACACGAGAGCATCGTTCGATTACATGCAAAGCCGAGTCACTTCTATCGCGCGCTGGGACTCATCGGATTAACGCCGGGTCGCCCCGCACGGTGGGACGAGCAGTCCGAAACCGCTGTTCCGGCATGCGGCGAACAGGCCGCCGTGCTCGTGCGCTGGAACGACGGCAATCAGACGCACGTCGTAGCGGCACATGAATGGCTGCTGGACCTTGAAACGGAACGCCCGCTGCCTCCGTTGCGATGGCTGTTCACCGGCTCGACGACGCTGCGCGACGGCCTTTTCGGGGCGGACATCGACGGCGCCGTCATCTGCGTCGTCGATTTTCCGACGGCCGTGCTGACGCTCGTACCCCCTGAACCGACGACAACATCCACCGCACCGGCGCCATCGTCGAAACCGACGCGCGACGCAGCGCAAACGACAAGGCCCGCGCCTGCGTCGGTGTCGACCCAACCCGACGCGGATATGCCCATCGGACCCGGAGAGTCCATTCACATCAATATGGCGACCGATCCGGCCATCGGCGCATGCACCGATCGCATTCCGCCGGAGGGGACGCCCGTGACCGTGATCGTGCGCCCCTGGCGTGAACCGCCGGGCAGTCAGCCAATACGATGAACCGGGCATTGCCGTGCGTGCGTGGCCGCGGCGCGCGACAGCTCGACCGTGCCACACTCAACGAATGCCGCGCGTTGTTCTTGGACGGAACCCGGGCGCCGCCGATCATCTCGCCTGCAAGCGTTTCGTCGCGAGCGCCACCGCTTCGGGCCGCAGATCGCAACCCAGGAAGCGTCGCCCCAGCCGCGCAGCCGCCACCAGCGTGGTTCCGCTTCCGCAGAAGAAGTCCGCCACCAGATCGTCGGGGTTCGACGATGCACGGATGATCCGATCCAGCAGCGCCAGCGGCTTTTGCGTCGGCCAGCCGACCCGCTCGACCGACACCGTCGACAGGAACGGAATGTCCCATACATCGGTCAGCGCCGGGCCGTGCGCGTTGAAATACAGGCGACCTTTTTTGGTTGATTTGAAGGGCCGGCCGGCCTCGTCGCGCTTCAGGCCATCCGTTCGATAAATCCCTTCGCGCAGAACGTGAAACCGGTGGCGTCCCGCCCGGCGGGCATAGACGAGTAACGTGTCGTGCTTGCGTCCGAACCAGCGCCGCGACGCGCCGCCGGTGCGGTAGTGCCAGATGATCTCGTTGAGAAAGTTGTCCGCGCCGAAGATCGTGTCGAGCATCACGCGCACGTACGCCGCCGCGCGCCAATCAAGATGAACGTACAACGTGCCGTGCGGCGCGAGCACGCGGCGGAACTCGACGAGCCGCGGCTGCATGAAGGCCACAAACGCCTTGATCCCGCCGCTCCAGCGGTCGTCGAAACGGTGCGCACCGCCGCGCGCCGCGCGCACCGCGCCGGTGGCGAACGGCGGATCGACGTAGATCAGATCGCAACAGCCGTCGGCCAGCCGGGGCATCAGATCGAGATTGTCGGCCACATGAATGCCGGGATCCGGCGGGTCGCCGTCTGCACCATTCGCCGCGTTCGCCGGAGGGCGAACCGAGCGACCGGAAGCGCGCCGCGATTCTGCTTCCGTCAACCGATCACTCACGTCGTCACTCCTCGACCCGTCGCTCCAGAACGGCGTAAGCCGCGCCGACGGCCCGTTCCTCCGGCGTCGCGGCGATCGGCCCGAGCGGCACGATTCTTCGGATGTGCCAGCCGTTCTCGAGGTACGCAGGCAGCGCCCCGTCGATCGGGGCGCCCGTCGCGGCGGCGCCGTTCATGACCCACGACGAGAGCCCTTCCACATAGATCACGACGTGCTCGACCCGCTTGGCCATTCGTCCCCTCTGAATGCTCCGGCAACGCGCGAGGCGGCAACTGTATGCGAGCGGCGAGTTGTCGACTCGGCGGCGACGGCGGACTTCAGTTTAATGCGTACGCGCGCGCGCCGAAAGCCGTTAACGAGTCGCACGGCGAGGCACGCACGTTGACAGGCGCTCCCTTCTCGGCGCTTCCAGAATCAACACTACGGTGATGGATCAAAGTCGGCGCCGAATCGGAACCGCCCGCGCAAGCGGCTGGACCGGCTCGATCGGCCGGTTTTCAAACACTCATCGCTTCGGGGTTCGCTTGCACCAATTGCCGCGTTCGCGAGGCACGTGATGCGGAACGGGCTGAACGCTCACGTCACGCGGGGCGCCGCGCGGCCAAGCCCTCGCAAGTTACAGTCTTGCGTATCGCATGCATCGACTCGCGCGAGGGCTTGACCGTGGCACGCCGGCGAAAGAATGCGAGATGGTTCTAACCTATTCCGACGTGTGGTTTTTCCGGCGTCACGCCTACTGGCGTGCACGTCTCACGTCGCATCAACGCAGCGTTTCGGCCTACGGACACACGCCCAGCAGCAGGCACGTCAGGAACAACTGAATGTCGTCGCCGTCGGCCACGCCGTCGCCGTTGAGGTCGCAGCAGGTCCCGATCGAAACGCTCGTCACGTACTCGGTCTGGTTTCGCAACGCGCCGTTGCAGTCGATGATCGCCTGATCGGTGGCAATCAGCCGCAACGAGTAAGCACAGGCGTCCAGCCCGCTCGTGTTCCAATCTCCCAGCACGTTGTTGACAACCGGGCCGGTTCCGGACGAGATCGTGACCCATGCGTGCGCGTCACCGCCGGTGTATTGCAGCGTCCAGCCGGCCAGGTGGGCGTCGTTGACCGTGCCGATGACCGGCACACTGCCGGAAACAAAGCTGCAAGCCGCCGGCGACGTGATGACCGCAATCGGCACGGTGTTGTCGACGGTCACGATCGAATCGTCTGCGCCGATGTGACCGCACTGATCCCAGGCCCAGCCCAACAGCTCATACTCTCCGTCGGGGACGCCGGATCGCGTGTTCCAGCTTCCCAGCGGATCGTTGACGACCCACGAATTCTGCGTCGAACCGATCTGAACATACGCGCCGCTCAGCGGACGATAGTAGAGTTCAAACGCGCCGCCGCAGTGATCCCATGCCGTGCCGTCGAGACACACCGTTCCGCCAACGATCTGGCCCGTCGCGGGGGCGCGCAGGACCGTCGAATCGAACTGCCCGTCGACCCAAACGACGCGCTCGTCCACCGCGTCCTGACCGCAGACGTTCGTCACCGTTAGCCTCAAAACGTAATACCCCTGCGGAAATGTCGACGTGTCCCATTGGGCCAGCACGCCGTCGATCACGGGCGAGTTTGCCACGTCTGCAATCACGGACCAGCCCCCGCCTGACGTGTCGCGACATTTCAGTTGGTACGAACCGATCAGTCCGTTGACCTCATAGGCGGAGCCGATGATCGGCGTCGTGCCGCAAATACAGGCGAAGTCGCCCGGGGCGGTGATCGCGGCGACCGTCTGTGCGGACCCTCCGCACAAATAGAGCCTCACACCCAGGCACAGCACGCAGCCGACGCCGTTGTTGTTGTACGAGCCGACCTGAAAGAGATAAGTCACACCCGCGTCGGCCATGAATGAGATTGTTCCGCCGTAATAAGAGCAACCGTTTGCACACCCGGTTACGGGCGTGTCGTCGACACATAGAGAGAGCGATTGCGGGAACTCACAATCGTATGTCGAGCGCCAGGCCTGGAGCACCGTGTCGTAACTCGTGGAAGGATGACACGTGCTGAAGACCAGCATGCCGGACTGTTGCGGCGTCGTCTGGAACCAGACGGCGTGTCCCGCGTTGAAGGTGCATGACATGTGATAGTCCGGCGTGGCCGTAGCCACGCCCATGACGACTTCGTGCAGACCGGGTGTGCCGGGCATGACGCGCGGATTACACGACGAGTCGGTGGCCGCTTCGCCGCATTGGGCGACGGCGCCGGCGGCGAAGGCGCCGGTTGCGGCCAGGGCGACCGCGACAATCAGGCAGCGACGCGTTGACATGGGAATACCTCCGGAGGTGACGACGCGCGCAGATCGGTTTCGTACGACGGTGCGCGCAGCCGAAGCGTCGCGGTGGAGTCAGGTCGTGTCGCCGGCATCGGCCGGCCAGATGGGATTGATGCTCAATGTACGCCGCCGCCGACCGATGTTCAATAACTAAACACAATCAGAACCACCGGAGGCGGGCGGCGCATGAGGCTCGTATTCGCACGGCCGCAAAACAACGCGAGGGAACGATGGATTTCATGAAAAGGAACGGCCGGTCCCGGCGGGACCTGCGTGTTCACAGCCGGCCGCGAAGTTGTCGCAGATAGCCCAGCATCACCGGCCGCGGCAGTTCGGACATCGATGCGCTGAGCACGTCGTCGGCGCCGATGCGGTCCATGAGTTGAAGCACCGATTTTTTGTTCCGCGACAGGACCGCCGCCAGGCGATCGGCTTCCTCGAGATGTCCGCGCGACATCGCGCTGAGATAGTCCATCAGCAGCGCCCGCAAATCGCCCGGGCGCACCTGCTCGTCGGCCTCGCGAATCGGCGGCGGCGCGTCGGGGCCGTCGATCTCGCGCCGTTCCGACAACAGCTTTCGCTGCAACGCTCGCGCGGCTTCTTCTTCGCGAACGCGGCGCCGCTCGGCCTCGCTGTCCTCGGGCGCCAGGTCGTACACCTCGTCCTCCGAAGTAGCGGCCGGAATGTAGCAGACGCCCTGACAGTGCGGGCACTTGCCGCGTTTGCCGGCGGTGGCGTCGGGCGCCTTGATTTCCTTGCCGCAGTGTTCGCAGTGAAATGAGATGGGCATGGCGGACCTCAATCGACGGAGTCGGTCGGCGTCGTTTCCCGCTGCCGGGCAGCGGCCTGCGGCGAGGATGACCGCTCGCGCCATAACAATCGTATCGGCGCCTCGGGAAACGGCAACAGTTCGCCCAGTTGTTTCTCGACGAAGCGGCGATAGTCGGTCTTGAGCATCGCGGCGTTGTTGCAGAACAGCACGATCGTCGGCGGACGCACGCCGATCTGCGTGGCGTAATAGATCTTCGGCGGACGCGCCGCGCTGCCCGGCGGCGATCGGCGATGCAGCACCTCTTCCAGCGCCTGGTTCAGCGGGCCGGTCTCGACGCGCGTGCCGGCCTGCTTGAACAGGTTGGCCGCGGTATCGACGACGGAAAGCACGTTGCGGCCCTCGCTGGCGGTCGTAAACGCGATGGGCGCGAATCGCAGCGCCGGCAGGGTGCGCGTCAGATAGTCGCCGTAGTCCTCGGCCCCGGCGCGGCCCTTGGCCAGGTCCCACTTGTTCACCACCAGCACGACCGGCTTGTAGTGTTCCTGCGTGTAGGCCGCCAGTTTCTTGTCGACCTCCGAAATGGCGGCGGTCGCGTCGAGCATCAGCAGCGCGACGTCGGCGCGGCGCACCGCGCGTTGCGCCCGCATCACCGCGTAGTACTCGATGTCGCCGCTGACCTTCCGCGGCTTGCGCACGCCCGCCGTGTCGATCACGACGAACGTCTTGGCGTCCTTCTCGAACCGCACGTCGATCGAGTCGCGCGTCGTGCCCGGCGTTTCGCTGACGATGACGCGCGGCTCGCCGGCCAGCGCGTTGACGAACGTGCTCTTGCCCACGTTCTGTCGGCCGATGACGGCGAGCTTCATGACCGGATCGGGCGGGGGGGCGGGCGAGCGTCCCACGCGCCGCACCAACTCTTCGATCAGCGCGTGAATGCCGCGACCATGCAGCGCCGAAATGCAACGCGCTTCGCCGAAACCCAGCCGCAGAAAATCGCCCGCCGCGGCCTCGTGCGACTCCTGATCGGCCTTGTTCGCCACCAGAACCACGCGATCCTGCCGGCCGGCCAGGAAACGCGCCACGTCGCGGTCCAGAGCGGTGATTTCGTCGCGCACGTCCACAAGAAAGAGAATCACGTCCGCGGCGGCCACGGCGTAGCCGATCTGGGCCTCGATATCCTCGGTCAGATCGTCCTTGTCCTCGACGCCGTAGCCGCCGGTGTCGATCGCCTCGAACCAGACGCCGTCCTGCTCGCAGACGGCCGACACGCGGTCGCGCGTTACGCCGGCCATCGGGTCAACAATGCTGATCCGCCGGCCGGCCAGCGCATTGAGCAGCGAGCTTTTTCCGACGTTGGGGCGGCCGACGATGGCGACAATCGGGAGGGACATGGGGGGACTGCAATCTTATGGCAAACAGCCGACTGGGGCTGTGCATTCATTCCCGTCACCCCCGCGACGGGGGGGCCGGCGACGGCCCGCGCGCTGTTGGATCCCCGCATGCGCGGGAATGAACGCGTGCGGAGCGCATTCGTTTACCAACGGGCGCGTCTCGTTATCCGCGTGTACCGACGCGTGACAACCGCAAGGAGCGTTTGGATCCCGCTCGCTCACGCCCGTTCAGGCGCGGGCTTCGCGGCTCCAAAGGAACCCGCCGCTCGTTGCGCGTCGGCGGAACCACTCAAGGACGCGCTCGCCATCCGGTCCGCGTCGTTCTACCGCCTGCCGCGCGGTCGGATGACCGGTTCCTTGCGCCGCGGCTTACGCACTTCGAGCAGCTTGATGGCCCGCTTCAGATCGGAGACCTTCAGCACGGCCAGCGAACGGCCGTTCATCGCGTTGCCGGTGCAATAGGCGTAGTTGATCGTGATGTGATCGGCGCCCAGTCGGCTGCACAAGTCGGCCATCGCGCCGGGACGATTGGGCAGTTCGGCCAGCACGACGTCGGTCTCGGCCGTCGGCAGGTTGAGCCGCCGCAGCGCGTACCGCGCGCGATCCGTGTCCTGGGCGATCAGCCGCAGCACGCCGTGTTCGTTCGAATCCATCATCGTCAGCGCGATGATGTTCACTTTCTCCTTCGCCAGCGCCTGGCACACTTGCGTCAGGACGCCGGGCTTGCTCACCAGAAACACCGAAAACTGTGTCGCGGTTCCTGAGAATTCCATCATGGCTCGGTTCCCGCCCCGGCCGGCGGAACGGGCGGCATGCCCGATCGCGCGGCCCGCTAGTTGTTCCTGAGGTTTGCGACGATCGGCGCTGAAAACGTCCTGCTCTTTTGACAGCAGGATCATAGTCGACTCCGGCCGCGCCCGACAGGCCGGATTCTGAACGCCCCGCCGCGGGTTGAATCGCACGCGTCGCGTGTTTCAGGCGCCGGCACGCGCCGATTTTCGCGCCGACACGCTACGGCACAGCGCCCGAATCGTCCGAGTGATCGTGATCCGCGCCTTTTGGCAATCGCTGTAGCTGCTGCATCGGCTGCGCCGGACCGCTGGTCGCTCGCGCCTTTCCGCCCGGCGGCGCGGAAGGAGCCATTATCGGCGGCGACATCGCCTCGATTTTCAGCACGAGGTCGCGAAAGATCGCATCGACCGGCTGCCACAGACGATCGATATCACCCGATCGCCTCGCGGCGTCTTCGATCTTCCCGGCGTTCTCCAGCTCCGCGCTGTGCGTCGCCAGATGTTCGGACGCACGCGACTTGGCCGTTGCGAGCTGCGCCCGCGCCTGGCTGGCGGTGTCGGCATCGAGACGGCCTCGCGCAATCAGCCGCTCGACGTGTGCATCCCATCGCTCAATCGGCGGCGCGGGCGGTGTCGGCGCGACCCGAGGCGACGATTGATCGACCGTGGCCAATTGGCCGACGCGCAGCAGCAACTCGTCGAACAGCCGGTCGAAATGGGCATGCGGATCGGCGCCGGCGTCGGCCTTTGCCCCCTCCGCCTCGGCCGTCGACTTCGATGCTTCGTGCGACATGCGTGCCGCCTGTTCGGCCCGAGCTTGCACGTTGGCGTAGATGGCTCGCGCCTTGGTGGCCTGCGCCGGCGAGTACTGACGACTCGTAATCACGTTCTCGACCTGCGCCAGCCAGCGATCCAGCGTCGGTGCGGGCGTGTTGATCGGACGAAACACGGACGGTCGCGCCGCCTGGGGCGTCAGGGGCGGCGGTTCCGGCAAGACGCCCGGCGGTTTGTTGGGATCGGGTGTGGGCCGGCCAGGCTCCCTCAGGTTGTATGGCCTGAGGCGCTGAAACTCGCGATGCCCTTCGGCCGCCTGCTCGGGCGGCAGCGCCTTCTCCAACTCCGCCGCCAGCTTGTCGGGGGTCAATGGCGCGCCGGCCTGGAGGGCGACCAGTCGGTCGAGCACCTCTTTTTGCAGCCGCTGGAGATTGGCCAACTCCTCGGGCCTTATCCCCGTCTTGCGCGCTTCGGCGATCTGCTGGGCCAGCTCGATGTTGTGCCGCTGAGCCTCGGTCATGGCCTCGTAGGTGTCGCGGTAATACTGAATCTGCGCATCGGATTGTTTCTGGATCAGCTTGGCGAACTCCGCTTTCTGCGGCTCGGTCAGCTTGTAGATGTCGATCAATCGCGATTCGTACTGCTGGATTCGCGCCTGCACCTGCTTTCGCCACGTATCCTCCATCCTGGCGAGATCCACCGTCGGCTTCCGGTCAGCCGGAGGAGTCGCATCCTGGGCCAGGACCGGCGCCGCAAACAACGCCACCGCAACGACGAACACGCCGCGCATTTTGAAGCCTCCTCGTCGATAACGCGGGCCAGCGCCCGCAGTCCTCAGTCGCCGCCGGTTTCGCCCGGCGGCCCGCCCGGCCGCGTCTGTTGGGATGCGTGAGTTTCGCCCCCGTCGGATGAGCCGCGCGACGCCGCGCCGGAATACGCGAAGCGGCATCGTGTCCGCGCGCGTGGGACGCAGCCGAACTCCATATTGTGCGGAGGGGAATGCACCCTGTCAAAAACGGCAGGTGCGTCAGGTTTTCGGCATGTGATGAAAACAGGCCGCCGCGTTGACGCGGCCGGACCGGCCGGTAACAATATTCGCCCCTGAAATCTGGCGCGGCGTGGGCCGGAACGACCGGATTGAGGAGCTTGCAGGAGCGTATTCGCATGAACATCGACATCACCGCCGGCAGCCTCGTCAAGGTCACCGTCGTGCGCCAGCCGACCTCGCAGCGCGCCGGGAAGACGCTTTCGCGCATCTTCGCCCGCGACCCCGTCAACCAGCGGGCGGCGCGCCGCCGCAATCGAATTCGTACGCAGGTTGCCGACCCGCACCGCCGTGGCGGACGTATCTGGATGAACAAGACCAAGGCGCCGCCGATCGTGCAGCCGGGCAAGGGCGACGCGTGCCGCATTCGAGCCACCGTCGACGTCATTGCCGATCTGGGCAGCGTCGCGCGGTTCGTCGAAGTCACCAGCGTGTGAACGTTTTTGCGCGGCACGCGGGAGTCATGAGCCTCGCGCGCCGGCCGAATCATCGCGGCCCCACCCGTTTCGCGGTGGGCCGCCTGTCCCCGTCATTCCCGCGAAGGCGGGAATCCAACCACCCCGCACTGCCGCCGGCCTGAGCTTGCGCAGCGCTGCACCTCCGCGTTATCATCCGCCGATGAATCCGCATCGGCGGGAGACTTGCTCATGAACGTCGCCATTGTCGGCGCGACCGGCGCCGTCGGCATCGAAGCGCTGCGCATTCTCGAACAGCGTCGCTTTCCCATCGACGAGCTGCGCCTGTTCGCCTCGCCGCGTTCGGCCGGAACCCGGTTGAGTTTTCGCGGGCGCGGCCTGGACGTCGCGCCGCTGTCGCCGGCCTGCTTCGACGGCATCGATCTCGCCTTCTTCGCGGCCGGCGCCGCCGTCTCGCGCGACTACGGGCCGCTGGTCATCCGGGCCGGCGCGGTCGTCATCGACAACAGCTCCGCGTTTCGCATGGCGCCGGACGTGCCGCTGGTGGTGCCCGAGATCAACCCCGACGCCCTGCGGCGCGGCGCCCCGTTGATCGCCAATCCCAACTGCTCGACGATTATTCTGCTGATGGCCGTCGCGCCGCTGCACCGCGTGGCGCGCGTGCGGCGGGTCGTCGTCAGCACTTATCAGGCCGTCAGCGGCGCGGGGCGGCAGGCCATGCGGGAGCTGGAAGATCAGAGCCGTGCCGCGCTCGACGGCCGGCCGGTCGAACCGCGCGTGTTGCCGCACGTGTGCGCGTTCAATCTCTTCTCGCACAACAGCGACATCGGCGCGGATGGGGCCAACGTCGAGGAGCGCAAGATGGCGGAGGAGACGCGCAAGATTCTGGCCGACGACGGCATCGGTGTGGCGGCCACGTGCATCCGCGTGCCGGTGATGCGGGCGCACAGCGAGTCGATCTTGCTGGAATTCGAGCGGCCGCTGTCGCCGGAGCAGGCGCGCGAGATTCTGTCGGCCGCCCCCGGCGTGCGCGTCGTCGACGACCGCGCCGCCAATCGTTTTCCCATGCCGATCGAAGCCGCCGGCGGCGACGAGGTGCTGGTCGGGCGATTGCGGTCCGATCCGTCACGCGGCGACGGCCGCGGCCTGCTGCTGTTCGCCTGCGGCGATCAGCTTCGCAAGGGCGCGGCGTTGAACGCGGTGCAGGTTGCGGAACACTTGCCGTTGCCAGGCCCGAGGATCAGTAAAGCGGTCGCTCAGTGACTCAAAACTGCAATCCCCCACCTCTCCTTGAAGGATCTCGAGGGTAATCGCGGGACATCGAATCGCTTTGGTCTCGGCAGCGGGCGATTGGAGATATCTTCAAAGTGCTCATCTTCCTCGATGTTTCCTGTCTGAACCGTCCGTGCGACGATCAGATCCAACCCCGCATCCGCCTGGAGGCCGAGGCGGTTGTTCATATACTCGGAAAGTGTGACCGGCGTGTGTGGCGACATGTTTCATCCGAGATTGCTGAAATCGAGATCGCTGCGATCCGTGATCCGGAGCGGCGCAGACAAGTCGCAGCGCTGTTGCCGCAAAAGCGTGATAGAATACGATTGACGGAGGCGACTTTTCAAAGGGCTGATCGCCTGTGCACGCTGGGCGTGAAGCCAGCCGATGCCGTGCACGTGGCATGTGCTGAACGGGGACGCGCGAATGTCCTCTTGAGTTGTGACGATCGTCTCTGTCGATTCGGCGATCGACTTCGCGGGCGAATTCGCGTGCCAATTGCCAACCCGCTCTCGTGGCTGAGGGAGGTCGCGAATGCACCGTACACTTGAGCAGATTCGCCGCGACGGCCTGGCCGCCCTGCGAAAGGCCCTCGGACGCGCCGGAATGATACGCTTCATCCAACAGTTCGAGTCCGGCCGGGGTGACAATGCGTCCGAACGCCACGACTGGGTCGATCGCACATCACTTGAAACATTGAAAAAGCTCTCGCGACGAGCAGCCGGGCGCCGTCGAGTCAAATGATCAGGATTGTCAGCTTCTCCCGCGAGGGCGAGCGAAACCGCCTGCGTACGCGGCGCGGTTCGAATCAGGCGGAAGACGGGGAAATCAGCGACTGCCCGCTCATCTCCCCCGGCTGCTCGACGCCCGCCAGACGAAGCAGCGTCGGGGCGATGTCGGCCAGCCGGCCGCCTTCGCGCAGGGCGACGCCCTTGAACCGATCGTCGACGACGATCAGGTCGACGTCGTACGTCGTGTGCGCCGTGTGCGGGCCGCCCGTGGCCGGGTCGATCATCTGCTCGCAGTTGCCGTGATCGGCCGTGACGATGGCCGCGCCGCCGCGCGCCCTCACCGCCTCCACCACGCGACCGACGCACTCATCGACGGCCTCGACGGCGGCGACCGCGGCGGCCAGCACGCCGGTGTGGCCGACCATGTCTCCGTTGGCGTAGTTGAGCACGTAGAGATCGAACGGGTCGGACTCGATGCGGCGGAGCATTTCGGCGGTCACTTCGTCGGCGGACATGCGCGGCTTGCGGTCGTACGTGGGCACGTCGCGCGGCGAGGGAATGATCTGTCGCTGTTCGCCGGGAAACGGCTCCTCGCGATAGTCGTTGAAGAAGAACGTCACGTGCGGATACTTCTCGGTCTCGGCGCAACGGAACTGCGTCAGCCCCAGCGACGACCAGTACGCGCCGAGAATGTTCGACAGCTTCGGCGGCTTGGGAAACGCCACGTGCACCGGCAGCCCCTGTTCGTACTCGCACATCGTGGCGAAAAACAGATCCGCGATCTTCGGACCGCGGGCGAAGCCCATGAGCTGCACCGTGCCGTCCCGCGCGGCCGACTCGAACGGAAAGTGCTCGAACATGAACGCCTTGACCAGCTCGCGCGGCCGGTCGCCGCGAAAATTGAAAAACACCACCGCATCGCCCTCGTGAATGCGGCCGGGCCAGGTGCCGCGAAACGCCCCGCCGACGGGCGCGCCCGTTCCCGCCACGCCGGCCGCGTCGCCGTAAATCGCCGACGCTTCGACGAATTCGTCGCCGTGCCGCCCGGAGTCGGAAGGATGCGCGTAGTACCACGCCAGCGCGTCGTCGGCCGTGTGGAACGGCCGGCCCTCGCCGCGCGTCAGCAGACGATAGGCCTTCTCGACGCGGTCCCAGCGGTTGTCGCGGTCCATCGCGTAATAGCGGCCGATGACGCTGGCGATGCGGCCGACGCCGATCTCGCGCAGCCGCTGCTCGATCCGCCGCAGGAACTCGCGGCCGGACTCCGGCGGCGTGTCGCGGCCATCGGTGATGGCGTGGATGAAAACGCGCTGCGGGTCGATGCGGCGACGCCGGGCCAGATCGAGCACGCCATAGCAGTGGTCGAGGGCGCTGTGCACGCCCGCATCGGAGCAGAGTCCCAGCAGATGCAGCCGCCCGCCGGTGCGGGCCAGGTGGGCCACGGCGTCGTTCAGCGCGCGATTGTTGAAGAAGGATCCATCACGGATGGCGCGGGTGATGCGCATGATCTCCTGGTCGACGATGCGGCCCGCGCCGATGTTCTGATGGCCGACCTCGCTGTTGCCCATCACGCCGGCGGGCAGTCCCACGTGCTCGCCGCTGGTTTTGATGAGCACGTGGGGGTACTCGGCGCGCAGCCGGTCGTCGACGGGCGTGCGCGCAAGGTGCACGGCGTTGGCGTGATTCCACTCGGGATAGGGATTGTGGCCCCAGCCGTCGCGGATGATGAGCAGCAGCGGTCCGCGGGCGAGCGTCATGTGCGCCTCCGACGGCGAATTGTATCGGCACGGCGCGCGGCTGCGGCGGTAAAAGTCGAAACTGGAGGCTCACGCCGAGGCGCAGAGATCGCGGAGGCATGGTTGCCCGCCTGCGCGGGAATGACGGCGTTTCGCAGAAAGCTGATGGCCGATCTCTGAGCGCTGACGGCTGATGGCCCTCACCCGCCATTGCTCATCATGTCCATCATCTGGGGCGGGAACAGGTCCGGCAGGAAGAACAGCAGGTCGGCGATGGCCTCGAAAACGAAGGAGCTGATCGCGGGAACCAGCAGCAGCCCCAACACAAGCACGAACAAGCCGTCGACGAGCGTCGTGAACGGGATAAAATTGGTCAGCAGAAACATCGCATCTCCTTTTCGGCATTCGCACGGCGCGGCGAACCGGACTTTCCGCCGCGGGAGAGTATTCAGCGGTACTCCTCAATCGAGGGTACCGTCCTGAGGACTTCGGTTCCGCGATAGATCAAGGCCCGCTCATCGTCGGGCAAATCGCTCAGTTGCAGCATCGACTTCTCGAATAACCGGCCCCGATAGCCGCCGCGCTTGAGGAACAGGAAGTTGTCGTGTGCGCGGCGGTACAGCGCGCGGTCGGAATCGCGGCTGCCGCTGTTGTCGAAGATCACCAGGTCACGATAGCCGCGCAGCACGCCGCGGCACAACTCCTCCATGCTCCTGGTGCGGTAGGTCCCGAGCCTCAGCACGTTCAGCACGGCTTCGAGAAAGGCATCGCCATAGGCCTCGCGATACCGAAGGAAGTGCACCGCCACGTCGCGTCGCAGCGCCGTCAACTCTTCGGAGGACAGCGGATAAATCCGCCGCGGATGCCAGCCGGCCGGCGGCGAAGTGGCCAGGAACCGCTCGGCGTATTCCTGCGGGACGAGCCGTTCGCCCAACTCGTCGAGCAGCTTGACCAGCCGCTCCAGCGCGAAGCGTCCCGGACTGTTGTTCAGCGCCAGGGCGATGCGATCGGGATCGTTCCAGTGCGTCATGTTGCGCAGCGCGACGTTGGGAGAGTTGAAGAAGTCGTCGTCATACTCCAGCAGGCTGCGCACCTCGGCGACGAACTTTCCCACGAAGTCGGCGTCCAGCTCCGGCTCGTCGGCACGCGAGTCGGCGATGATCTTTCGGCAGGCGATCATGCGCGCCGTCGCCGTGGCCCAGGAGTCCGAAGGCACGTCGCCGGGGAAGCGGTTCGGATTCAGCCGCGACATCGGCCGGGCGATGCGCGAGGCGTCGAGCACCTCGAACATCAGACCGATCCGCAGACGGGCCAGCCGCTCGAGCGGGTGCTCGGAGCTGGACAGGAACGGCACGTCGACGTCGAACGACGGTCGGCGGGAAAAGGGCAGCTCGAAATAGCCGAGGTGCCGGCCCTCGTCGCGGTCGGCGCGCTCGCGCTCGGTGGTCGGAAAGCGCGCGCGGATAATCAGGTGCGTCATGCTGCGGTCGGAGTTGGTGCGCTCGCCGCGATCGATGCCGGTCAGCGGCGACGTGCCGGTCAGACCGCTGCCGCTCTTGGTGAAGAACGACGAGATGGGTGTGACGATGTTGGGCCGCAACTCGGTCGTGAACGAGGTCAAGTCGTTGGCGTCACCGAGCTGGGTCGTGCCGGGGGACTGAACGATGTTGCCCTGGCTGGAGAAGAAGGTCAGCGTGATGCTCGAATTGCGTTCCTTTTTCTCGAATTCCTGGTCGGCAATCACGGTGCGCAGCCGGTCGTCGTGGACCCGGGCGTAGGTCCGCGCGTACTCGCCGGGGCGGATGGACCGCATCGCGCATTCGTCATAGAAGCGCTCCAGCAGCACCGCCAGATTCTCGGGATCGGTCGTTTCGAGCAACTGCCTCTTGTGCTCCAGCGGAAAAAACGGATCGCGCAGGAACATCGTCAGCAACACGCGCCGTTCGAAGTCGGCCTTTTCATCGCGCGTCAGCGTCGTCGCCGAGCCGGGAATCGGCATGATCTGGAAGTTCTCGATCACCAGCCACGTACCCGCCGTTGCGCTGATCTCGCTGATCGCCCCGGTCCCGGTCGCCACCACGAGCTGCTGGTTTTCCTGCGAGATGAGCGCGGCGATGCCGCGGTAGGTTCGCGTATTCGGCCCCACCGGCACCGAAAATTCCGTCAGGCTTTCGGTCTTCTTGATCTTGTGGACGATCAGATTGCGCTCGATGCGCTCCCACAACTCGCGCAGGCTGTCTACCACTTCGGTCGTCAGCGTGTGCGCAATGCCGTCCGGGCCGATGTAGGAAAAGCCGCTGATCTGGGCGGCGCCGTCGCGAAAGAACACGTCGTCCGCGCCGACCGAGAACGTCGTGCCCAGCGTCGTCACCTCGCGCCCGATCTGCACCGGCGGCAACGTGGGCGGTGCGACCGTCAGCGGCGGGGTACCCGCGGGCAAGGCGCCCGAGGCCACGCCTTCGAGCGTTTGCGCCTGCAAACGCTGGTTGGCGACCGCCAGCAGCGCGTTCAGCCCCAGCTCTCGCAGGATCGTCTGCCGCTCCGGAAACCGCTTGACGTCGTGAACGCCCTGAATCTGGGCGCTGACGCGCGAGGCGATCGCGCCTTCGACGATCTCGCGATCCGTAATCCGCACGGCCTCGATGCTGACGATCGCGTCCTCGGCCATTCTTCGCTCCAGCTCGTCGGCGACGGCGAGGAACTCGGCCAGCATCGGCGCGGGTAGAACGATGTCGACGTCGCCGATTTCGGGGTCGTAGTAAATGCCCGGCCGGTCCAGCGGCGTCGGCGGACTGTAGCCCGCAATGCGCATCTCGCGGTTGATCCGCTCCACGAGCGGCTTGAGCCGCTGAATGAACTCCCCTTCCTTGATGATGTAGCTGAAGCGGCGCGACTCCTTCAGCCAGCCGCGGTGCTCGGCGCCGGCCGCCGCGCCGGTCAATCCCAGCGCCTCGCCGACGCGGCGGCGGATTTCCTCCTCCTGCTGTTTGGCGGTCTCGCCGTTCTGTCGCGCGGCGCGGATTTGTTCCAACTCCACGTCCGCCAGCTTGCGGTAGTACTCGGGCGTGGTTCGATCAACGACGGGATCGCCCGAGTCCAGAAGCTGTCGCGCCACCTGGATGACGCGCACGCCGACCGACAGATACTCGTCCTCGCTAACATCGTGCAGCAGGAACCCTTTGAGCCTTCGCGAGGGCAACCGCGCCGGCTCGGGGAACAGGTCGGGCGCATCGACGGCGGTCTGATTTGCCCGCTCGACCGGCGTTTCGATCAGGTCCCGTGCGGGATGGAAGCGCTTGGCGAAGCGCTCGCGCAGGAAGGGATCGATCTGCTCCAGCACCGCTTCCATGGCGACGCGTTGCAGGGCGTCGTGAGCCGCCTCGCGCTGGCGCGGATGGCGCAACATTTCCGGTAGCTGCGGCGACTCCAGCAACGTCATCAGCTCCTCCGGCGTGAAGCGCGCCGTGAAGTGCGGCGGCGGGACCGGTGCATCGTTCGCGGCCGGACGAACCTCGATGGTCAGTCTTTCCGCCGCGGACGCTGCGGGGCGGCTGGCCGTCGGCGACGACTGATACGAAAGGGCGGATGCCACCAGCAATGCTGAGATCGTTTCAAAGTACATGCGCGGTCTCCCCCTGGCGATTCGTGACGTCAACAGCATCGTTCCGGATTGTGGTTGCGATGCTAAGCAGGCGCGGCCCGTCCGGGCAAGTCGATGGTCCGGAAATTGGCGCCGCGGTCGCCCCGATGGCGCGCCGCATTGTTTCAGCCGCTCCCGCATCCGACCGATAACGCAGGAGGAGGTTTCGCAACCATGTGCGGCATCACCGGACTGGTCGCCTCTGACACGCTGGCGCCGACGGAACGTGCGGCGCTGTCGGCCATGCGCGACGTGCTCACTCATCGCGGTCCCGACGACAGTGGACGCTACGTCGACGCGCATGCCGCGCTGGGTCACCGGCGACTGTCGGTGCTGGACCTGTCGACCGGCCGCCAGCCGATATCCAACGAGAATGGCACGATCTGGGTCGTCTTCAACGGCGAAATCTACAACCATCGGCGGCTGCGCGACGAGTTGATCGCGCGCGGCCATCGTTTCGCCACGCGCGGCGACACCGAGGTCATCGTGCACCTGTACGAAGAGCGCGGCGACGATTTTCTCGACGCGCTGCACGGCATGTTCGCGCTGGCGCTGTGGGACGCGCCGCGGCAGCGACTGCTGCTGGCGCGCGACCGGCTGGGCGTCAAGCCGTTGTACTATCACGTTGACGCGCGCCGCATCGTCTTCGGCTCGGAGCTGAAGTCGGTCCTCGAAGCCCCCGGCGTGCCGCACGAAATCGACCCGGTCGCGCTGGCCGACTATCTGGCCTTCGGCTTCGTGCCGTCGCCGCGCACGATTCTGCGGCGCATCTGCAAGCTGCGCCCGGGGCAATGCCTCAATTATGAACGCGGCCGGCTGCGGTTGCGAACATGGTGGGATTTGCACCATCGCCCCTGGCGCACCGATTCGGCCGAATCGCTGTCGGAGGAACTGTGGGGCACGCTGGAGGCCGCCACGCGCGACCGACTCGTCGCGGACGTGCCGATCGGCGTCTTCCTCAGCGGCGGAGTCGACTCCACTTGCGTGGCTGCCGCGGCCGCCGACGCGTTCGGCGCCGCCGGCATGCTCACCACGTGCACGGTGGGCTTCGACAACAGCGCCACGGATGAACGGGCCGCCGCGCGCCGGCTGGCGTCGCGGCTGCAAACCCGCCACCTGGAACATGCCGTCGCCGTGCGCCCGTCCGAGCTGCTGCCGCGGCTGGCGTGGCATTTCGACGAGCCGTTCGCCGATCCGTCGGCGCTGCCCTTCTTTGCCCTGTGCGAAGCGGTGCGCGGCGATCTGACCGTGGCGCTGTCGGGCGACGGCGGCGACGAGGCGCTGGCGGGCTATCGACGCTATCGCTTCGACGTGTGGGAACAGCGCATTCGCAAACTGGCGCCCGGCTGGGTGCGGCGTCCTCTGTTCGGCACGATGGCGCGGCTGTATCCCGACCGCGCCGATCTGCCGCAGCCGCTGCGCGCGCGGACGACTCTAAACAACCTGTCCGCCGGCGGAGATTCGGCGCACGCCCGAAGCGTCGCGCGGCTCGACGCGGCTGGTGTGCGATCGTTGCTGGCGCCGGATATCGCCACGCTGACGCGCGGCCACGATCCGTGGGAGCACATGCGCGGCCTGTATCGCGCCTGCGACGCCGACGATCATCTGGCCCGCTGTCAGTACGTCGATCTGCGCTTCGAGCTGGCGGACGGCATTCTGACCAAGGTGGACCGCGCTTCGATGGCCCACGGGCTGGAGGTGCGCTCGCCGTTTCTCGATCATCGACTGATCGAATTCGCCGCGACCATTCCGCCCGCGCTGCGCATGCATAGCGATCACGGCAAGCGCCTGTTGCGCGAGGCGCTGCGGCGACGGCTGGGACAAGGCCCGGCCGATCAACACAAGCGCGGTTTCAGCGTTCCGCTCGACGAGTGGTTCCGCGAAGCGGCCGGCGCCGCGCGAGCCGCGCAGGGGGCGTCGCGTTCGGACGGCGGCGCCCTCGCGGCTCGGCATCGCGCCGAACTGTGGGAACGACTTCACGCGGCGGCGGCGCTGCCGTGGCTCGACGGAGCGGCCGTGCGACGGTTGGCGGAAGAGCACGCCAGCGGGCGTCGCAACCACGGACCGATCCTCTGGTCGCTGGTGATGCTGCACGCGTGGGCCGCGCACTACTCCGCGAACGCGCTGCGCGGCGCATGCGACGCGGCGTTGTACGCCATTCCGGAAGTAACGGCGGCGCCGCGCGGCTCCGGTCCGCTCGCCGTCGGTCGCGGTTCAGGAGCGTTGCCGGAAAACATGCCTGGAACCGCCATGACCGCGGGCGCCGCGACGCCGCACGTTCCACACGCGACGGAGGCCCGGTGATTTCGGCGGCCGACACCGTCGCGATCGACGCTTCGGCGCGCGTCGCGGCGAATGAACCGCCCGCGCGCACGCCGCGCGCTCGAATCCTGAGCGTGTCGCTGACCTATCCCACCGCCGACTGGCCGGCACGCGGCATGTTCGTCCGCCGCCGCCTCGAATCGCTGGCACGCTTCGCGGACGTACGCGTGCTGGCGCCGCGACCGTGGTTTCCGTTGCGGCCGGCCGCGTCGCCGCTGCCCGTTCCGGGAGAGCAGCTCGAAACGCGCCGCCCGCGCATGTTCTATCTGCCCGGTGTGTTGAAGCCGACCGATCCGTGGTTTTACGCGCGCTTGCTTTCGCGCGAAATCAGACGCATGCCGCGGCGGCGGCGACCGAATCTCATCGACGCCCATTATGAATGGCCGGACGGCGTCGCCGCCGTCCGCGCCGGACGCGCGTTGGGGCTGCCGGTGATCGTGACGTTGCGCGGCAAACTCGCGTCGCTGGGTCACCATCCGATGCGCCGCGCGCAGGTTGTCGACATGTTGCGTCGCGCCGATGCCTTGATTGCCGTCAGTCGCGACTTGGCGGCCAAAGCCCGTGCCCTGGCCGGCGACGAGCTGGACGTGTGCGTGATACCCAACGGCGTGGACGCCGACGTGTTTTATCCCGCCGATCGCGACGCGGCCCGCCGCGCGCTGGGGTTGTCCCCTCAGGCGCGGTATCTCGTCAGCGTTGGTTACGTGCAGGAGCTGAAGGGCTTTCATCGCGTCGTCGAGGCATTGCCCGATGTGCGGCGACGAACAGGCGACGTGCGACTGGTGCTGGTCGGCCGCGAAGTAGGCGAAGACGACTACGTGCGGCGGCTGGATGCGACCATCGCTCGTCTGGGACTGAAGTCCGTCGTGACGCGCGTGTCGGATGGCGCGCCGCAAGACACGGCACGATGGCTCAACGCCGCCGATTTGTTCGTGTTGGCGACGCGCTCGGAGGGCTGGTGCAACGCGATTCACGAGGCGCTGGCGTGCGGGACGCCGGTCGTCACGACGGACGTGGGCGGAAATCGGGAACTGGTGTGTACGCCGGACGATGGCGTGCTCGTGCCGTTCGGCGATGCCGCATCGCTGGCGCGGGCGATCGTCGAGGGGCTGAGTCGCTCGTGGCCGCGCGACGCCATCGCGGCGCGGGCGGCGGCGCGGACATGGGATGTCGTGGCGCGCGAAGTGTGGGATGTGATGCGGGAGGTGCTGGCGGCGCGCGGCGAGGCCTTGTAGCCCCTTGACTGGTCCGCGTGGCACGGGCTTGCAGCCCGTGCGAATCCGCGTGGCACGCGCTTGCAGCCCGTGCAATTCCGCGTGACACGGGCTTGCAGCCCGTGCAAGTCCGCGTGGCACGCGCTTGCAGCCCGTGCGAGTCCGCGTGGCACGGACTTGTAGCCCGTGCAAGTCCGCGTGGCACGGGCTTGCAGCCCGTGCGAATCCGTGCCGGGCGGCGTCAGCAAGCGGGATGCGCGGGCAGGAAGCGAAACGAGACTCGATTTGCACGCGCGTGCCTGAAGCCCGGCAGCGCGGTAAGCGGCGAATCCAGCAGCGAGCGTGACAGCGGCGCCCAAGCCCCGATCCCGCTCGCTGACGCTTCGCGGCTCTGAGTAACCATGGCGCCGGCGCTGGCGGCTGCGAATCGTTGCGGCGCGTGTGCGATCCGGGCGCCGTCGCGGCGGGCGCGCCAGGCGGCGCTCCCTCACGGTCGCGGTTCGGATCCCTGGAACGTTTGCTATGCCGCCGTGGCTGGTTCGAAACCTGATTCTTCCGACGCTCGACCGCCTGATCGGCCGGCCGACCGCCGCCATGCTGCGCGAACTGACGCTCTCGCAGCACGCGACGCATGACGAATTGCGTGTGCTGCAAACGCGCAAGCTGCGCGCGCTTCTGTCGCACGCTCACGCACGCTGTCGCGGTTACCGCGCCCGCATCGACGCCGCGGCGATCGAGCCGGCGGTTGCGAACCTGGAGTCGCTCGCGCGCCTCCCGACGCTTTCCAAGGATGACATCCGCGCCGCCATGCGGCCCTGGCTCGAAGCCGCCGACGACACCCGTGCCCGCCGCGACGTTCGCACAACAGCAGTGGACCACCACGACTCGCTCTGCGATCCGGTTGTTCCCGGCGGACTTCATCGCTACACGACCGGCGGCTCATCGGGCGAACCGTTGATTTTCTTCGTCGACCGCCGTCGACAAGCCGCCGATCAGGCCGCCCGCACCTGGACGCGCCGCTGGTTCGGCATCGAACCCGGCGACCGCGAACTGTATCTGTGGGGCGCTCCGGTCGAGCTGCGCGCACACGACCGACTGCGCAGCCTGCGCGATCGGCTGATCAATCATCGCCTGATCAGCGCGTTCGACATGACGCCGCGCGCCATGGATGCGGCGCTGCATGCAATGCGGCGCTTTCGGCCGGTACACGTCTTCGGCTACCCCAGCAGCCTGGCGCGGCTGGCCGAGCACGCCATGGCTCAGGTTAGTTGGGCGCCGTCAGTCTCTGGCCGCCGATCCCGAGGCGCGACCGAATCTCAAAACCGAACCGTGACCGGATTCCAAAACCGAACCGTGACCGGATTTCAAAACCGAACCGCGACCGTGAGGGAGCGGCGCAACACGCTCCCGGCAACCGTTCCCCGCCTCGCACGCGCCGGCGGCGGCCCCGGTGGCCCGGCTCCGCGTGCCGTCTTTACGACCGGTGAGCCGCTGTTGCCGTGCGACCGCGACACGCTTCAAGCGTTTTTCGGCGTTCCTGTCGCCGACGGCTACGGCAGTCGCGAGGCCGGCTTCATCGCACACGAGTGCCCCGCCGGGCGCATGCACGTCAACATGGGGCACGTCATTGTCGAGCTGCTCGACGACGCCGGCCGGCCGGTCGCAGCGGAGGAGCCTGGCGAGATCGTCGTGACGCACCTGGAAGCCTGGGGCATGCCGTTGATCCGCTATCGCACCGGCGACGTGGCGAGATGGAATTCGCGGCCGTGTCCGTGCGGGCTGGCGCATGCGGCGCTGGCGGGCATCGAGGGACGGCGCGGCGATCTGATTCGCACGCCGGAGGGCAACGCGGCGCACGCGCTGGCGGCGATCTACCCGCTGCGCGAGTGTCCGTACGTGCGGCGGTTTCACGTGGTGCAACGGGCGGATTTTTCGCTCGACGTGTTCGTGACCGGGGAGCTGCCCGAGGCGGTTCGCGCGCGACTGGAGCGCGACGTGGCACGGCAATTCCGCGATCGCCTGACCGTGCGGCTGCACGTGGCGGCCGATCTACCGCCCGCGCCGTCGGGAAAGCATGTGGTGGTGCGCAGCGAAGTCGAAACCGAATCGCGACTCGCGTTCCAAACCGAACCGCGACCGTAAGGGAGTGGCGGATGACGTTGCGAGCACTGCTGTAATGGTTCAGCTATTCGTATCTGATGCATCGCGTGGCGCGGGCATCCTGCCCGCACGAACGGGCTGCAAGCCCGTTGCACGCGACGTTCAACCGATACACGGACTCCGAGCAGGACCGGCAGGCCTCACCGCATTCCATTGATCCGCCGCATGATTGCGGCGACTCGGATTGCCTGCGCGGCATCGGCTTGTGGCGGGTAGGCTGTTACTGCACCCCGATACCCGACTCTGTACAATCCGCGCGATGAGAGACATCATCCGCCCGCGCCTGGGACGCAACGTCTATATCGCCCCGACCGCCTACGTCGGCGGCGATGTCACGCTCGGCGACGACTGCACCGTCATGCACCACGTCACGATTCGCGGCGACGTCTCGGCCATCCGCATCGGCGCGCGTGTGAACGTTCAGGACGGGGCGACGATTCACACGAAGACGGACGTCGATCTCGATATCGGCGACGACATCGGCATCGGCCATCACGCGGTCGTGCACTGCCGCCGCGTCGGATCGGGCACGCTGATCGGCATCGGCGCGATTCTGCTCGACGACTGCGAGATCGGCGAAGGCTGCTTCATCGCCGCCGGCGCGCTGCTGACGCCGCGCACGATCATCCCGCCGGGCAAGTTCGTCATCGGCGCCCCGGCGCGCATCCTGCGCGACGTGACCGGGGACGACCGCAAATACGTCGGCTTCGTGGTGCAGAACTACCTCAAGCTCAACCGCGACCACGCCGCCGGCCGGTATCCAAACGCGGCGACGACATGAGCCGTTTCCGGCGGCGCGATCGACCGGCAAGTACGTTCTTTGCTTGAGGTCGCACCTATTACGAATGCCGTGCCGCGCAGCGTAAGCAAGCGGGATCCGCGAGCCGGACGGGAGGGCGAACGGCAACATCGCGCTGCGACGTGCGAAGCCTGCCGGCGCGCTGGACGCACGGAGCGAGTGCGAAAAGAATGACGAAGCGGGCGGAGCGGCGCGATCCCGCTCGCTGACGCTTCGCGGCTCTGAATGGCCGCGGCACCGCCCACCCGTGATCTGGACCCTAAGCACAAGCGCCGTGGAACGCCGGTCCATTGCGCGCCCGCGTCCATGACCAAAGCCCACCCGCCTCCCCTGCACGACCACGGCGCGAATCTCCCCGGGCCTGGAATTCCCGCGCATCACGACAGGCCGAAAGCCGATGGAGGAAACGTGACGGCTCGCTCACGGCCTCATCAGTGCCGGCCCCGTGATCCGTCCCTCGCGCCGACCCTCTTCGTACTGACGCGACAGCACCGGATCGAGAATCTTCAGATTGGCCTTCCGCTGAAGTTCGGCGAACAGCTTGTCCATTTCGATCGGCAACAGCCGTTCGCGCAGCGACCGCTCGACGGCGCCGCGCACGTCCTCGAAACGGATCGTCTCCGGCGGCAGGCGCTTCTCCAGTTTCAGAAGGTGATACTGCCCGTCGACCTGAATCGCGTTCGACACCTGACCCGGCGACATGCGGAACGCGGCCTCGCGCAGCACGCCCGGCACCGTCTCGTCGCGCTGCGAAAACGGCGGCAGCAGCCCGTCGTTGGTCGCCGTGATGTCGTTGAGGCTGTGCCGCCGCGCCAGCGTCTCGAACTCTTCGCCCGCCTCGATCATCGCGCGGATTCGATCGACGTCGCGCAGGCCGGCCAGCACGATGTGCCGGCACTCGACCTTGGCGCCGTAAAGCCGCGAGAATTCGTCGCGAAGCTGCTGCTCGTTGATCGTCAGCCGCTGCTCGGCCAGCCGTCGCAGCAGCGCCTGCCGCTCCATCGCGATGTGCAGCTCGTCGTCCGAGACGCCGCGCGACAGGCGCCACTGCTCGATGAGCTGCTTGCGCCGCTGCGGCGTCAGCGGCTCGCCGCGCGGCTCGGCCAGCTTCAGCGTCAGGTCGTACTCGTCGTCGATCTCGGCGGCCGTCGCCGACACGCCCGCCCGCGCCGCCTCCTGCCGCACCTCTTCCAGCGCAATGCGTTGCAGCAGCAGCGTCAGGCCGTGTGTCTGAATCAGCGCCGCGGACAGCCACTCGCGCGAGATCGGCCGGCCGTTGACTTCCGCGATGGCCGGACCGTCGGCCGCCGGCGACTCGGCCGCGCGCGGTTCGACGGGCTGCTGCGCCGCGTTCCCTCGTCCCGCACCGGGCCGCCCGAGCGTGTCAGAAACCGTTGGCGAATCCGGCGGCGGATTGCACGCGCAGCACATCAAACCGATGACGATCGGAACACGCGTGGCACGGACACCGCATCGCGTGGCACGGACACCGCATCGCGTGGCATGGGCGCTGCATCGCGTGGCACGGGCTTGCAGCCCGTGCGTACCCAGGGCTGGTTCAGAGCAGGCTATCGCGAATTGACGGGTTCGTTGGGAACGGGATTCAACACGGGCTACAAGCCCGTGCCACGCGACTGAAACACGGGCTGAAAGCCCATGCCGCGCGGATGCAATACGGCCAAGCCCTCGCCAGAAGCGTTTTCCGGAATCGTCAAGCATCCCGCGCGCGAGGGCTTGACCGTGCCACCCCGGTGAAACCGTGCCGTTCGCCGCTGGACCATACGCTTGTCCATCGGCGCCCCCGTTATGCGGCTCGCGATTCGCGTCGGCCGGACTCAATCCCGCTTCGGCGGATGCCATTCCACGTCCTCCACGCCTTCCAGCGCGTTGGCCCAGCGCGCCCAGGCAAACAACAAATCCGCCAGTCGGTTCAGATACGGCACGACGTGCGGGCCGATCGTCTCGGTGTGCGACAGCGATATCACGTCGCGTTCCGCGCGACGCGCCGCCGCCCGCGCGACGTGCAGCCGACACGCACGTTCGTCGCCGCCGGGCAGGATGAAACTCTTCAACGGTCGCACGGCCGCGCACGCTTCGTCGATCCATTGTTCCAGCCGCGTGACCTGCTCGGCGCTGACGGTCGGCACCTTGTCGCGATGCTTCGAGTCCTGCGGCGTGGCCAGGTCCGATCCCACCTCGAACAGTTCGCGCTGCACGTGTGTCAATCGTTCACGGAGCAGGGCCGCGGCGGCGGCGTTCGCCGTTGCCGCGTTGGCCCAGCCGAGCAGCGCGTTCAGCTCATCGACGGCGCCATACGCCGCCACGCGCGGATGGTCCTTGTCCACGCGCCGCCCGTCGAACAGAGCCGTTGTTCCGTCATCGCCCGTGCGCGTGTAGAGCTTCATCGCGGCGGCCTCCCGGTGGGCGCGCATTGTACCCCGGCCGGCGCGAGTTTCCCCGCGCGCTGCGGGCGGCCCACCGCGAAGCGGTGGGTTGACGATGATGAGAAGTTGAGAGACCGGCGCCGGCGCAGTGGCATTCTCAGGTCACCCCCGCTCAGGCAGGGGTCCAATCATGCGATGGCGCCCCTGGATTCCCGCCTGCGCGGGAATGACCGAGTGGTCCGCGACCGCGTCTCGAGCATTCGGCGCGTTCCACCGCGCATGGGCCGGACCGCGGCGCTGGCGCTTGCGGCTCGGATCAAACCGGCGCGCATGACGTTTCCGACGCCTCACGGCGCCGCGCTCAACCGCGCCCCCGGCACGTACGGCGCGCCGCGCTCGTACCACGCCCGCGGCAGGCGAAAGACCTGCCGCTGCTCCGACGCCATCAGCAGATCGCCGCCACCGTCGTGATGAAACGTCAGCGATTCCAACTGCCCGCAGAACATCGGCGTCACGTACGGTTTTCCGGCGAAAAACCGACCCTTTGCGTCCGATCGCTGGAATACGAACACCGCGCCGTAGGTCGACACCGCCAGCCGCCGTCCGTCCGGCGCGATGTCCGCCGCCGTCACGCTGCCCTCGAAATCGAACGACTCGATCTCGATCAGCGCGGGCGGCACGTCGCCGGCCGGCCCGCGCGGCACGCGAAACAGCCGCGCCGGCCGCGACGGCTTGTGTTGCGGGGCGCCCAGCTTCTCGATCACGAAATACTCCCCGTCCCACGCGAACAGTGCCTCGCAATTCTGCGGGCCGTCGGGATAGCGAAACGGCAGCGTCGCTTCGACGCGCAGCACGCGATCGGCGGCGGCGCCCGCGCGCGGTTCGCGCGCCGGGGGGAGCAAGGCTGCGCCATGCGGCCGCGGATCATCCGGCTCGCGCACGATCAGCAGCCGCGCATCGCTGCGCCGACACTTGTTGTCGCCGAACTCGCCGATGATCAGCCGCCCGCGATCGTCGACGGCCAGGTCTTCCCAATCGACATTGTCCGTGCCGGCGACGGTCCAGACGCCGAGGTCGTGGCCGAATTCGTCCACGGCGAACAACTCCGGCGGATTGCCCGAATCGTTCAGCGTCCAATACACGCCCGGACTGCGCCGACTGGCGACGAGACCGCTGCATTCCTTCAGCCCGTCCGCTTCGAGGCGGCCGTAGGCGACGTGCAGATATCGCCACGGCTCGGCCGGCGCCGAAGCCGCGGGTCGCGTGGATGGCTGGCCGGGCGTTGCGTGGACGAGCGTGAGAACACAAAGCAACGTGTGCATGATCGCTCCGGCGAAGCTTGGGATAAAGCCACCTGGACCGAACCGCGACCCTGAACGCGACCAAGGCGGGAGCGTGAACGGAGCGGCGGTAAACGCTGCTGCTCATGTGCCGCTTCGAATCGCGGTCAAGGCCATCTTGGAATTCGTCGCGCGGCGTACGCGCGAAGCCGATTCGTGCGCCGGAATCGTATCCTGTCTCGCCGCTCCCTCACGGTCGCGGTTCGGATCATAGGGTCCGAAGCGCGCGCATCACGGCTTCTCATCCAGGCGCTGTGTGGCCATGCGGACGTAGCTTTCGTATCGCGCCGGATGAATCTCGCCCGCCTCAACGGCGGCGCGGATCGCACAATCCAACTCGCTGAGGTGTCGGCAATTCGGAAACCGGCAGTGCCGCACGCGATCGGCGAACTCCGGAAAATAGGCCTCCAGCTCCACCACGTCTACGTGCGCCAGCTCGAACTGCCGGATGCCCGGCGTATCGACCACGAAACCGCCGAATTCCAGCCGCAGGAGCTCCGCCGTCGTCGTCGTGTGACGGCCGCGGCCCAGGTCGTCGATGTCGCCGATCTTCAGCGTCAGACCGGGCTGCACCGCGTTGAGCAACGAGCTTTTTCCCACGCCGCTCATGCCGACGACCACCGTCGTGCGGCCCTTCAGGACGTCGCGCACCGCATCGACGCCTTCGCCGTCGACGCTGCTGGTCCGCAGCACCGTGTAGCCGATGGCTCGATAACGACTCTCGATGTCCTCCAGCTCATCCCGCGAGTCGTCGTCCAACTCCGTGATCAGATCGGCTTTGTTGATGCACAGCACCGGCCGCAAGTCACCCTTGTGCGCCGCAACGAGGTAACGATCCAGCAGGTGCGGTCGCAGCGGCGGATCGACGACGCTGGCCAAAATCAGCGCCTGGTCGACGTTGGCCGCGATCACCTGGACGCGATCGCGATACTGACGCACCAGCGTCTCGCGCCGCGGGGCGACGGCTTCGATCACCCCTTCCGGCTCGGCTTCGTCGCGCACGTTCTCGGCCACGCGCCCCTCCATCGGCACAAAGCGCACGCGGTCGCCGACGGCCAGCGGCACGCGCTCGGCGATCAGCCGGCTGCGCAGCACGCGGCGCACCGTGCAGCGAACCCGCGCGCCGTCGGCGTCGACGTCGACCATCGCGCCGCGCACAGCCGTCACGACGCCGTCGCGCCAGCTCGTCTCGTCCGCCGGCGGCGCATCCTCGATGATCGTGCGCCGCCGCGACAGCGCCCCCTTGGCCCGCACCGACTCGCCCGTCTCGTGATCGCGGTCATGGAACTGATGCTCCTGATAGCCGCGCGTCCACTCACTCTTGTCGCGGGCCTTCTTCGAGATGTTTTTGCGGAAGTCGACGCGCACCTTCCGGCCGCGGCGCTGTCGGCCGCCGGAACCTTCGGTTCGATCGTCGTGGGCCTCGCTCATGTCGGGAGCCGATTATACGCCGAAACGCAATCGCGCCGCCCATTCATGACTTGTCCGCGTTCTGCCGTTAACATCGAGACGTTCGCGAGCAATACGATGGGCGAGTTCCGTCAGAACATCTGGGCGCCGTGGCGCATGGCGTACATCCGATCGCTCGGCGAGGAGACCGACGACGGCTGCTTCCTCTGCCGCTACGCCGGGGCGCCGGCGGACGACGGCGACAACCACGTCGTGTGGCGCGGGGCGGCCGCGTTCGCGGTGCTGAATCGCTTTCCCTACACCAACGGCCACCTGCTGGTCTCGCCGCTGGCCCACAAGGCGATGCTCGCCGATCTGACGCCCGATGAGTCGCTGGAACTGATGACGGCGGTCGGCCGCTCGCTTGAGGCGCTGCGCGAGTGCCTGGGCGCACAAGGCTTCAACGTCGGCATGAACGTCGGCCGCTGCGCCGGCGCGGGACTGCCCGACCATCTGCACTGGCACGTGGTGCCGCGCTGGAACGGCGACACGAACTTCATGAGCATCGTCGACGACGTGCGGGTCATTCCGGAGTCGCTCGAGGCCAACGCAGGAATGCTGCGGAGCTGGTTCGCCGCGCGGCGCGGCACGAGCGGCACGTCTGGTCAATCGTGACCACGCAGCGATGTTGAGCGCGGACAGGACCGCCCAAGACGCCGCGGTCGAAGCGATTCTCCATCCGCGGTGATGACGCGACGTAGCCGGTGCTCAGTTGCCCGCCGCGCGCGTCCGCATCGCCAGGCAACGCCGCACGCGGCGCAGCGCGGCTTCGCGGCCGATCAGCGCCAGCGTTTCGCCGATCGCCGGGCTGATCGTCCGGCCGGTCAGCGCCACGCGCAGCGGCTGGGCCGCGTCCGCCAGCTTCGCCCCGCGCGATTCGCAGAACGACTTGATCGACGTGTCGGTCGACTCGGCCGTCCACGGCTGAAACGTTTCCAACGCCGGCAGCAGCGCTTCGAGCATGGCGTAGCCGCGGCCTTCGTGCCTGGCCAGCACTTTGCGCACCGCGTCCGGCTCGTACTTCACCGCGTCATCCGGCGCGAACAGCACTCCGACCTTCACGTCGACATCGTGAAACGTGCGCAAGCCGCGACAAGCCTCCAGCGCCCGGCTCAGCGTCGCGTCGTCCAGCCCGGCCATCGGCGAGCGGGACAGTCGCGCGTAGTCGCGAAACGCATCCATCAACCGCGCGGGCGTCGCGGCCGCGCAGGCGTCGGTGTTGAACGCCAGCAGCTTCTCGCGGTCGAAGCGCGCCGACGTGCGACCGATGCGCTCGATCGAAAACAGCGACACCATTTCGTCGAGCGTCATTTTTTCGCGGTCCTCGCCGGGCGACCAGCCGACCAGCGCAATGAAGTTCAGCACCGTCTCGGGCAGATAGCCGGCGCGGCGGAAGTCGTACACCTCGATCTCCGGCGGCGTCACGTCCAGCGCGGCGGCCACGCGGGCCAGTTGCTCGCCGTCCATCTCGACGTCGGCGCGGTCCAGCCAGCGGGCGGCGGCGGCTTCGTCGATGCCGGCGGCGCCGGCCAGGTCGGCCCGCGTCCATTTGCCCGACTTCAGCCACTCTTGCACGCGCGTGCGCACCGCCTTGTGCTTGTCGCGCTTGCTCATCTTGGTGCCGTCTAAGTTCATGACGATCGGCACGTGTGCATAGACCGGCCGGCGGAACCCCAGTGCGTCCTGCAACGCCATGTGCTTGGGCGTGTTCATCAGGTGCTCCTGGGCGCGGATGACGTGCGAGATGTGCATCAGTTCGTCGTCGACCACGACGGCGAAGTGATACGTCGGATAGCCGTTGGCCTTGACGATGACGAAGTCTTCCAGTTCTTCGGCGCGGATCGTCACGTCGCCGAGAATGACGTCGGGCACCGTCACGTCGCGGTCGGGCGCTTTCATGCGGATGACGACCGGCCGGCCTTCGGCGCGGGCGCGGGCAGCCTCCTGTTCGCTCGGCAGCGCCGTCGGACGCGCGTACTTGAACGAGCGCTTCTCGGCCCTGGCCCGCTCACGCATGGCGGCCAGTTCCTCCGGCGTGTCGAAGGCGTAGTAAGCCGCGCCGGCGTCGAGCAGCCGGCGGGCGTATTGCGTGTAGATGTCGAGCCGCTCGGACTGCCGATAGGGTCCGTCCGGCCCGCCGGTCCAGGGACTTTCGTCGGGCGTCAATCCGAGCCAGTCGAGGTCTTCGCGGATTTTGTCCTCGGCGCCGGCGAGGTTGCGGTCGACGTCGGTGTCTTCGATGCGCAGCACAAACCGCCCGCCGCAGCGCCGCGCGAAAAGCCAGTTGAACAGCGCCGTCCGCGCCCCGCCGATGTGCAAATGCCCCGTCGGCGACGGCGCGAAGCGCGTCTTGATGGACGTTGTCATCACCGAATGATTGCAGCGGATCGCCCGCGATGCAACGTCGAGAAGATCGGAGGTTCCCGGAATGAGGACGCGCAAGAAAATGAATTGAACGAATCAGCGGGCGGTGCGTTCTGCCAATCACAACATGGCCAAGGCCTCGCGAGGCACGATTCTCGGCATCGTCCGGCCGTCCTTGCGCGAGGGCTTGAGCATACTGCCCCTGAAAATGGTGCAGGGTATTTCTGCGCGCATCCTGATCGTTGGAACGACTTCGACGCAACGCGCCATCAGCCGAGAAGCCGGTACAGAAGGGCGTAGCTCGCCGCGCCGAAGAACGCGCCGGCGGCGGCGCCGATCAGCAGCCAGGTCCAGCGCTGTCGTCGTGACAGGCCGGGCGGCGCCGTCGGCGCGTGCGCGGCGGCCGTTCCCGCCAGCAGTTCGGCCGCCCGCAGGGCGCGCAGCGCCGCGTCGGCGTCGCCGGCGGAGGCAACCCGCAGCGTGCGCGAATCGGACTTCAACGCGTCGGCCAGGCTGCCGGATGAATCGCGTTCGGCGACGGGAATCGGCGCGAGCAACTCGTGCGCCGGGCGGCCCGCCAGTTCATAGCTCATCGCCGCGCAGGACTCCAGCGCTGCGACCAGCGCATCCATCGTCTCGAACCGCGCCGACGGATCGACGGCCAGACAGCGCCGCAGCATGTCCACCGCCGGCGCCGGCAGCGACGGCAGGAACGAAAGGTTCAGCGGCGGCGGCGAGCGATGTGCGGCCATCAGCTTGCTGCGCGTCTCGCCGCGAATCCACTGCTTGCCCGCCAGCCCGTACAACAGGCACAGGCCGAAGCTGTAGATGTCGCTGTGGATCGAGCCGCGATGCCCGCCCGCCACCTCGGGCGCGACCCAGCCCAGCGAGCCGACCGCCTTACCCTGCCAGTGCAGGCTGGCCGGATCGTCGCTGACGTGCGCCAGCCCGAAGTCGGCCAGTTTCAGATGGCCGTGATCGTCGAACATCAGATTGCCGGGCTTGATGTCGCGATGCAGAATCCCGCGGCGATGAGCCAGCGCCAGCGCGCGAGCCGGGCCGAGCATCAGCCGGAACAGCTCGTGCGGCGGCAACGGCCCTTCGGCCTCGATGAATTCCTTGAGCGTGCCGCCGTGCATCAGCTCCAGCGCGATGTAGTGATAGCCGCCGTGCTCGCCGACTTCGTGAACGGTCACGACGTAGGGGTGCTGAAGCTTGGCGGCCGCGCGGGCCTCCTGACGGAAAAGATCGAGATTGACGCCGGCGACCGCATTGCGACCGAAGCCCAGGATTTTCAGCGCCACGTCGCGGTGCAGCGATTCGTCGCGCGCCCGCCACACGACGCCCATCCCGCCGCGGCCCAGCAGCGACACGACGTCGTATCGCCCGATCGTTTTGCCGGCCCAGCTTGTGTCGATGACGACGGAATCGAGGTCGCCGGCCAGCGGCAGCGTCTCGACACCGCTGGACGAGCGCGCCCGCCGCGTCTGTTCGCTGACCGGACGCGGCCGCCACACCTCGCGGCAGTGGCGGCACATCAGCTTTCGATCGAGCAGGTTCGGGGCGAGGCGATAGTGCACCGTGCAGTTGGGACAGACCACGTCCGCCTCTTCCTGCACGTGCAATCGCCGCGTCAGTGACTCGCTGAGGTCATTCAAGGCGTGAAATCCCATCCGCCCAGCCGGATTGATTGTACCTCAATTCCGTCTGCAATCTCAACCGCAATCATTGCAGCGTGTGGGGCACAGCCGCCCCGGCTGTGATTGGAGCACAGCCGCCCTCGGCTGTGAATGGAGCACAGCCGCCCCCGGCTGTGAAATGGAGCACAGCCGCCCCCGGCTGTGAATGGAGCACAGCCGCCCTCGGCTGTGAATGGAGCACAGCCGCCCTCGACTGTGAATGGGGCATACCCGCCCCCGGCTGTGATTGGAGCACAGCCGCCCTCGGCCGTGAATGGAGCACAGCCGCCCTCGGCTGTGAATGGGGCACAGCCGCCCCCGGCTGTGAATGGAGCACAG
>WYBU01000101.1 GCA_011525745.1 Planctomycetaceae bacterium
GGCGATACGGCAGCGTCCCGCACGGCGGCTTCGGCCTGGGCGTGGAGCGCACGCTGGCGTGGCTGTGCGGGCTGAAGCACATTCGCGAGACGATTCCGTTTCCGCGGATGATGGGGAGGTTCTATCCGTAAACGTGCCCGGCCGGGGCAATCGCTGCATGGGCCGGCCGGGCAGCGTTGCATTCGTCCCGACGGCCACGCGCGCCGACGAGAACCGGAATCCGGTTCGGACTCTCATGGGCGCGCTGCCGGCGGCCATGACCGCCGGCATTCCGGCCCCGGACCCACCTGAGACTCCCCGAAGAATCAACCACAACACGAAACCCGTTGTTGTTGTTGCGGTTGTCGGGCGTGTTCCTGTTGCGATTCGCCGAGCGGCAGTTCCTCGGTTGGTTGTTCCAACTGCCGCCGCGCAGGACACGGCCCCATGTCAACCGGACCCCGTCGAGAGAACTTCATCGCTCCCAAAATGCGCCAACGCAATGACCAGCAGTTGGCGGTCGCCGCATGGGCGTTCCACGATGCCAGCCGCGGCTTGATCTCGTCCCAGGTAATGCTCCCCTGCGCATACTTCCGCTGAAACGCACGCCCACGCCGGCGGAACCTGCGGATGTTTTCCTTCGTCAGGAAGCGGTGCGTCGCCCAGCATCGATAGCCCAGTAGTCGCGTCGGCCGCGACGTCGGCCGGACCTGCGCTCGCTCCGCGTGGATGCGCAACCGCAGGCGTTCGAGATATCGCATCACCTGGTTCCGCACGGCCCACAACGCGCGCTTGTCATCGCCGAATATCACAAAGTCGTCCACGTAACGCAGATATCCGCCGCATCCCAGCCCGCGCTTCACGAAGTGGTCCAGACCGTGCAGGTACACGTTGGCCCAGAACTGGCTTGTCAGATTCCCGATCGGCAGCCCGCGCCGCCGCTCCGATGGCGTGAACAGATCATCGCCGGGGAAATACGTCTCGGCCGGCTCCTGAGGATTGCTGGCGTCGATGATCACGTCGCACAGCCACAGCACACGTGCATCGCGGATGCGCCTGCGCAGCAGGCCCTTCAGAATCTTGTGGTCCACGCTTGGAAAGAACTTCACAACGTCGCACTGAAGCACGTACGAGTATTGGCGAGCGAAACGCTGATACCGATCAGCCGCCCGGTGGGTTCCCTTGCCCAACCGATTCGCGTATGAATCAAAAGCGAAATTGCGTTCGAATAGCGGGCCGATCACGTTGATGAGCGCGTGATGCACGACGCGGTCGCGGTAGGGCGCGGCGCTGATCCGCCGCCGTTTCGGCTCGCGGACCCAGAAACCGCGATACGGACCCGGCAGGTAAGTGCCGCTCCGAAGTTCGTCCTGAATCCGCAGCAACTCACGTTCACGCTCCAACTCGAAGCCGGCTACCTCAGGCTGATGCCGCTTGCCCAGGCGCGCCTTTCGCGCCGCTCGGACGAGATTGGGCCAGGACGTCAGCCGTTCCCAGAACTCGCCTGCCGCTGCTGTCTCAGCCATCCTCCCACCAGCCTTCCAATCTCGTTGAGTTCCCGCGCCGCATACTCATGCGACTTGTGCGGCAGCAGCGCCTGTTCGTGAGCCAGGCGGCTGAGGAAGCGCAGGACTTCCAGGTCGAGGTTGACGGCCTCCAGTGCCCCGGCTTTGAAGCCGCCCTGCGCGTATTTCGCACAAATCAACTGCTCCAACACGTCGTACAAACGCGACTCGATTCGCTGCCCCAGCGAATATCGGTGCGAGCGCGGGAACTTCGCCACATGCCCCAGAAACCACTTCACGAGGTCATACGTTCGTTCGATCACCGGCAGTTCGTTTTTCATTTCTTGCGGCGACCAGGGGGCTGCGCCCCCTGGACCCCCGTGGGCAAAGGGCAAAAGGCCAAAGAGCAAAGGGCTATGGAGTCCCCGAAGAATCAACCACAACACGAAACCCGTCGTCGTCGTAGCGGCTGCCGGGCGTGTCCCTGCCGCGAAACGCCGAGCGGCAGTACCACGGTCGGCCGTACCAACTGCCGCCGCGCAGGACACGGATATCCCCGCTCGCCGGTCCCTTCGGATCCGACTGAGCCGCCGACCCGTATGCACCATACCAATCCGCGCACCATTCCCACACGTTGCCCGTCATGTCATGCAACTCGAATTCGTTCGCGCGATACGAACCGACGGGCGCCGTGTACACGTACCCGTCATCCATTTCCATGATACTCCAATTGGGATATTTCCGTTTCAACGCCTGATCGGCCAAGTTCGCCACCGTCCCCGTCGTGTCCTCCGCGTCGCCCCACCAGTACTTCGTCTGCTTGCCACCCCGGCAGGCATACTCCCACTCCGCCTCACTCGGCAAACGAACGGCACGACCCGCATGCTTCCGTGACAACCAATCGCAAAACGCCTTGGCGTCGTTCCAACTCACCAGCACCACCGGATGGCTATCCGTCTGCGCAAAGCCGGGATTCCGCCAGTTGGCCGCTTCGACCCACCCCAAGTTGCCGTCCGATTTCAACGCGTAGCCCCCCTTTTTGCCCCCCTCCCACGACTGCCCGCCCTTCTCCGCATCCGACTGAAACGTCGTCTCTTCCACGAAGCGCCGGAACTGCCCCACGGTGACCTCGTGCTTGCCCATGTAGAACGGCCGGCTGATCGTCACCTGGTGCTGAGCTTCGTCGTCTTCGCGCATTTGCTCGCTTTGCGGCGAACCCATCGTGAACGTGCCCGCGGGGATCAGCACCAGTTCCATCGTCACGCCGTTGCCGCAGTCGATCGTCAGGGTCTTCGTTGCCGGAGCGCCGCCGCGCGGCCGGGGAGGGGACGCGACCGGCTCCTTCCCCAGCATTCCCGCGGCTGCTTCGCGGGCCACGTCCAGCAGGTCCTCCATCGCGCCGTCGTGGCGGCGCGTCACGGTCTTTTCTTCCCGGCCGGTGTTCACGTCGACCAGGCGCATCGTCAGCACCCAGGTCTGGCCGAAAGAGGCCACCTGCCCGCCGACGATCTGCTGCACGTCGAGGGTCTTGCCGAACTTGACCAGGCAGCGGACCTGGTCGCATTCGTCGCTGGCGGCGAAGTCTTTCTCGGTCATGCGCTCGCGCATCATCTCGCGGTCCATCAGGTCGAAGCGGCCGGAGCGGTTGAACTCCTCGCGCACCACGGCGGCGACCAGGCTGCTGCCGGTGGCATCCACCTTGCCCTCGACGCGGAAGTCCAGCACCGCCAAGCGGGGGCGAACCGCTTGGCTCGATGGGCTGGGGCCTTCTGTAGGCGCCGCGGGCGGCGCGCCGGCGAAGGACTGGAAAAACGCCGCCACGAGAACGGCGCTCACGCGTATTATGGCGGTTGAAACGCGACCCATGAATTCGGAACCTCAAGGCGCTGCCGATCGAAAGGCCACGGACGTTCTCTTGAGACCATGTACGCGAATTCTACTGCTAACCGTTTCCGCGCACAATCACGCTGGCCTGACCATGCGGCCGCAATTGCAACGCCTATACGCCGAGGGCGTGAACCCCGCCGACTACGAGTGGTACCTCGACCTGCGGCGATACGGCAGCGTCCCGCACGGCGGCTTCGGCCTGGGCGTGGAGCGCACGCTGGCGTGGCTGTGCGGGCTGAAGCACATTCGCGAGAC
>WYBU01000007.1 GCA_011525745.1 Planctomycetaceae bacterium
CCTATCATCGTGAACCCACCGCAACGCGGTGGGCCACCCGACCGTGAGCCGCCCGATTTGATCCGAGCCGCGTGCGCCGGCCATGCGGTCATGCTGCGAAATGCGAGCAACCCCGGCGCTTGCGATTGGGGGCGGTCATCGCCCCGCGCGACACGGCTCCCGCCTGCGCGGGGGCGGCGGTTTGCTCCCATTCCTATCATCGTGAACCCACCGCAACGCGGTGGGCCACCCAGCTCATAGGCGACGAATCACGATTTCCGCCGTCACGCCGAGATGGTCCGACAGCACATCCGGCCAGCATCGGTAGTCGCGGAACTCGATGTCGGGCGAAATCAGAATCCAGTCCAGCCGCCGCGCGGGCGCGTTCGAGGGAAACGTCCGCAACCCATCGTCCTCGGGACGAAACGCGCGCAAATCCAGGCCGGCCGCGGTGCGCCGCAGCCCGTCGTCGGCCGCCGACCAGTCACAGTTGAAATCGCCCATGACGATCATCGGCCGCCCGCGACTGCGCAGCGCCTCGACCATCGCATCGGCCTGCCGCCGCCGCGTGCGCTCGAAGCGGAAATCCAGGTGCACGGAGACGACGCACAAGCGACGGCCGCCCCGCTCGATGTCGGCGGCGACGTAGCCCTTGGTGTCGAGCGCGTCGAGCCGAAAGGCGTGCGAAACCGTGTCGCTCAGATGCAGCCGCGACAACAGCGCCGTGCCGTAGCGCAGCGGCCGATTGAGTGTTCGCGTGTTCACATGCAGGCCGTGAAAGCGGTGCGGCAGCTCGCCGGCGCCGGCGAGTCGCTCGACGTGATCGAATCGCCCGCTCCAGAAACACTCCGCGTCGGCCTCCTGCACGGCCAGGACGTCGGGCCGTTCGCGCAGCAGGACCGCGGCGACGGCGTGGAGGTTGGCCTCGAACGTCGATGGCGGCAGACCGATCTGCGACAACGCCGATCCGCGCCCGTGGGCGAGGTTCAGCGTCGCTACGCGCAGAGCGACATCGCGCTGCATGCATCCGGCAGCGGCCAGAACGAGGCAAGTAAGGATCCTCGCAGTCATGACTCTTAAACTTCCTCGCCTTTCGCACGGCGCTCGATTCGACATGGCCAGGCCCTCGCGCGGCGAGTTCTCCTGATTATTCGAAGCCGCTGCGCGCGAGGGCCTGGCCGTGCCTCCCACTTCCAAACCGCGAAGGTCGTTCGTGCGCGATATCGACACGTGTGGGAAACGGATTTCGGCGGTTGGTCCAACGCGTGTTCAATCCCGCTTGCGGTGCGTCTTGTCGGCGATTGTCTCGAATCGAGCACGGGGCAGGAAGCGGTCGGCCGATCGGTCGTCCATGAGAAGCAGACCGCCCGGCCGCAGCGCGTCGACGAGGCGATCCGTGGCCGCCTGGCCATCGGCGATTCGCGAGACGACGTTGAATGCAATGATGACGTCGGCCACGAACGGGATCGGCGCGCAGGACAGGTCGACCCGCGCGCAGCGGGCCGCCGGCAGATCGCGCGCCACGGCGGCGAGTACGCGATGAGAAAGGTCGACGACCGCCAGTTCGTGCGGGACGACCAGCGCCGCCTCGACCTCCTGCGCCTCGAGCGACACCAGCGGCAGCCACGGGATGCGCCGCAGCAACTGATCGGCATAGCGCGCCAGATCGCCGGTCAGCGTCCGCCAGCGGGCCTGATGGCGGGCCGCGTCGCGTAACAACGGGCGACAAAATCGCGTCACGGCGCCGGGTCCGATCAGCGCGACCAGCGGCAGGGCGGCAGGCGTGATCCACTCGCGGCGCAGCAGCTCGTCCAGCCGCAGCAGGTACGGCCGATGACGATTGGGCCACGAGGTCGAGCCGACCGGATCGAACATCGAGTTGCATGGTAACGGCGATTACGACAGTGCAGGCCTGAATTGCTCGGCTTGTCGCCGGACCGGCTATATGACCTCAACACGACCATGCGCGCGCCTGGCCCGGCTTGTTCGGCGCGTCGGAATCGGCTCGCTCGCAGATGTGAACTTGCCGCGCCGAGCGCTGCATCCATGATCCTGCCTTGGTTGCGCTCAGGTGTGCGGTGCGGTTGAACCTATGGGTCCCCGAGTTGAAGTGTTATGCGCGCATCTTGCGCACGTTGTTGAAGAACGATGCCGGCGCCCCGTCACAGCGCGATCGGATGGGGGGCGACGACGACCGGCGGTGTGGGTCTTCGGCCTCAACCGCCGGCTAATGTCCCTGGGCCCTCCGTGTGGGATATCCTGCAAGATGGCCGATCAAAGTAATCCCGTGAGCGATGCGCGGACTGAAAAACGTGCTCCGAGATTAGATTGCGGCCGACGGCCGCGTCATGAGCTTCGCACTCGCTTTCAGAGCGCGTGCCGCAAGTCCGGTTCTGGCCAGACACTTGTGGAAGCTCGCATCGCATTTCTTGAAGTCAACCCGCCGCTCGCTCATGGTCGCGGTTCGGTTCAACGACGGTCGCACACACGATCAGCCGCGCGTTCGCTTCCACCATTGAGCAAACGTCTCGTCGGCCGGCACGGGCAGGTCGCGTGTCCGGATCCACGCCTCGCCGGGGCCGGCTTCCTGCACCAGGCCGCGAATCCACTCCGGCGAGGGCCGCCAGCGGCGGTAGAGCCGCGGATGTCCCATCAGCCACGCCCACGCCGCGAACGCCGCCCGCTCGGACCAGGGGCGCACGCCGGACTCGACCAGCCGTCGCCGCCACTCGAGCAGACGTTCGTGCAGCGGTATCGCCACGGGACAGACGTCGCTGCACGCGCCGCACAGCGAACTGGCGAACGGCAATTCGGCGTAGCGCCGCTCGCCGCCCAGATGCGGTTGGAGCACCGCGCCGATCGGGCCGGCATAGACGCCGCCGTAGGCGCCGCCGGAAACGTGTCGATAAACCGGGCAGGCGTTCTGGCACGCTCCGCAACGGATGCACGACAACAGATCGTATTGCTCTTCATCGGCCAGCAGGCCCAGCCGGCCGTTGTCAACCAGTACGATCTCCAGCCGATTCAGCGGCCGGTGAATCAAAGAGACGTAGCTCGACTGGCGCTGCCCGGTGGCCGAAATCGGCAGCAGCGTCAGGAACGTGCCGAGGTCCGCCAGGCGAGGGATGAGTTTGTCGATGCCGACCAGCGCGACGTGGATCGGCGGCAGCGAGGTGGACAGGCGGATGTTGGCTTCGTTTTCGACGAGCACGAGCGTACCGCTTTCGGCGACGGCGAAATTAGCGCCGCTGACGCCCATGTCGGCCGACCGGAAGCGCTCGCGAAGAGCGGCCCGGGCGGCGGCGACGAGTTCCGCGGCCTGCGCTTCGCGCGACTGTGACCGGCCGAGCGCGTGATCGGCGCGATCGGCCGGATGAACGATGCCCTTCTTCTCCAGCAGCGCGGCGACCTGTTCCAACGACCAGTCGATGATCGGCGCGGTGACGTGACTGGGCGCGACGCCGGCGAGTTGGCAGATCAATTCGCCGAAGTCGGTTTCGATCGGCTCGATGCCGGCGGATTCGAGCGCGGCGTTGATGTCGATTTCCTCGCCGAGCATGGTCTTGGCTTTGGTCACGCGGCGAACGCCGGCGTCGCGGGCGATGCGCGTGACGATGCGCCGCGCGGCTTCGGCGTCACCGCCCCAGTGAACGGTCGCGCCGTTGCGGCGGGCCGTTTCGACGAATTGGCGCACGTAGTCGTCGAGGTGCGTCAGCGTGTGCAGCTTGATCCGCCGCGCCCGGCGGCGCAGCGCCTCCCATTGGGGCAACTCGGCCGCGAGATGATCGCGTTTGGTCAGCGACAATATCGTGGCCCGATGCAGACGATCGGCCAGGGCCGGATCGGCGAGTCGCTGCCGGGCGGCGTCGGAGAATGGCATGAAGCGTTCGTGGGTCATGGGTCGCTTTGAATGTAGCACGATCCGGGATTCGGGAGCGAGGGGCCGTTCACTACGCTCGTGTGCCGCTTCAGGTTGCGACGTTTTCAGCGCGCCGCCCACAAGCCCGCGCCGGAAGCGTTGCTCGTCGCTCCCTTACGGTCGCGGTTCGGTCAATGCCCCTGATCGCCCGGACACGATCATTGCACGGGCTGAAAGCCCGTGTCACTCGACTCAGCCCAGGGCGGCTGTGCCACATTCATCACAGCCGGGGGCGGCTGTGCCACATTCATCACAGCCGGAGGCGGCTGTGCCGCATTCATCACAGCCGGGGGCGGCTGTGCCACATTCATCACAGCCGAGGGCGGCTGTGCCACATTCATCAAAGCCGGGGGCGGCTGTGCCATATTCATCAAAGCCGGGGGCGGCTGTGCCATATTCATCAAAGCCGGGGGCGGCTGTGCCACATTCATCACAGCCGGGGGCGGCTGTGCCACATTCATCACAGCCGAGGGCGGCTGTGCCACATTCAACAAAGCCGGGGGCGGCTGTGCCACATTCAACAAAGCCGGGGGCGGCTGTGCCACATGGGCCGCGCTTACACGACGCCGGCGAGCACTTCGGCTACGTGCAACGGGCGGGCCGATGTTCCCGCGCGGCGCATCAGGCCCTCGAGCTGCATCAGGCAGCTTGACTCGGGCGAGATGACGTAATCGACGCCGGCGGCCGCGGCGTCGCGCAGCTTGCGCAGACCCATCGCCGCCGACAATTCGGGGAACTTGATCGAAAACGTTCCGCCGAATCCGCAACACCACTCGTCGCTGGGCAGGTCGATCAGCTCCAGCCCGCGCACGCCGCGCATCAGCGTGCGAACGGCCTCGGCGCCGCGCAGCTCGCGCATCAGATGACACGGCACGTGCAGCGCGGCTCGCCCGGTCAGCGCGGCGCCCGTTTCGGTCACATGCAAGCGCTGCACGAGGAACTCGCACAATTCATAGACGCGCGGGCAGACGCCCTCGCGATCGTCGATCAGCCGGGCGACGTGATGGCGCACCATGCTCACGCACGATCCGGAAGGCGCGACGATCGACTCGTGACTTCGAAAAACGCTCACGAAGTGCTCGGCCACGCGCCGCGCCTCGTCCCAATAGCCGCTGTTGAACGCCGGCTGCCCGCAACAGGTCTGCCGTGGATCGTAGGAGACTTCCACGCCCAGGCGCTCCAGCAGCGCGACGGTCGCGCGGCCGACCTGCGGATAGAACTGGTCGACGAAGCAGGGAATGAACAGTGCCACGCGCATGGGGACATCCGCGGTGTCACGGCGCAATCGGCCGGCGATTGCGCCGGCAGGCGATGGATGTGGCGACGGCGTTCGGCTTCATCCGCGCAACAAGAGGACGACCGCGCGCACGACACGGCCAAGGTACCGCCGTCAGACCCGCCAACACTACGGCGTTGGATATTCGAAAGCCGGCCCACCGGGCCGGTCCCCCCGCTTGCGCGGGGGTTCTGATCCGGCACTGACATCGACCGGCGCTGTAGTGCGAACGCCCATCGGCGCGTCGCGAGGCGGTCGCTGGATCGTGCCCGGCCAGCTCGGCGCGGCGCAAGGACAACCCGCGGCGCCGTTTAGTTGCGATGCGATCAGAAGAACGACTGGCCAATGATGGCGATGACGTCGCGGCAACCCGCCAGGGCGATCAGGGGCAGGCACGGGCCGATACGAAAGAGCACTTTGCGGAGGCGCATGATGAAGTCTCCTTTGGCGGGAAGTGTGCGTGCAGTCGGGCGCGGACGCAAGGCAGGTGCGTCGGTAGAACGATGCTGGGGGCGCGCCAGCGGTTCGTCAGGGCCTCACGCCGCGGGCAGGTCCAGCGTGATGGTCGTCCCCTCGCCCCAGCGGCTTGACACTGAGATCGAGCCGCCGGCCGATTCGACCATCTGTCGGCAAATCGTCAGACCCAGGCCGATGCCGCGGCGGTCGGGACGCTCGCCTTGCCGGCGCGTGGTGAAGAACGGCTCGAACACGTGCGACACGTCTTCGGAGCGAATGCCGCCGCCGGTGTCGGTCACGTCGATGATCACGCGTTCGCCGTCGGCGCCGCGCGCCGCCAGCGTCAGCGTGCCCGGCCGATCGAGCATGGCCTGGCGTGCGTTGAGAATGAGGTTGAACAGCACCTGCCGCAGGTCGTCCGCGTTGAAGCGGACCGCGAGCGATTCGTCGATTCGCACGTCGAGCCGTATGCCGTCGCGGTCGACACCGCGCCCCAGGCAGCCCAGGGCGTCCTCCACGGCCGCGCGGATCGGCACACGCGTCACGCTCGGCTCGCGGGCATCGGCCATGCGCAGAATACGGTCGCACAGCGCAGCGGCCGCCTGGGCGTTGCGCAACGCCGAGTTCAGCGCGGTCTGCATCAGATCGGCTTCGGGCTTCTGGAGGGCGTATTGCGCGTAACCGACGATGGGCGTCAGCAGGTTTTTCAGTTCATGCGCCAGCATGGCCGACAGCGTGCCGATCGACGCGAGCTTCTGAAGTCGCTGGGTTTGCCGCTGAAGCTCGACGAACCGCCGGGCCAGATCGTCGACCTGTTCGCCGATGCCGGTCGAGGGAAATGCCGGAAGAAGGGCGTCGTCGGCGCCCTCCGACGCGGCAACCGGCGACGGAATATTCACTGAAGTCGACATCAACAGTTCCTCAAGTCAACGTGCATGGCCGGCTCCGGGCGCGTCATGCGAGTCGCGAAACGGACGCCACGTCCATCGCGATCGCAGAGTTGCACACGGCCGCCACGTCAGCGCCACGGGAGCTGCGCGATGCGGTCGCCAGGACGGTTCGTCGCGGCTTTCGCAGGCAATGCTGTTGGCAATATCGGCGTCACCGAGTCAATGTCTTGATCGACGCGCCGATACACCGGGCGCAATCACGGTCGCGTCCAGTTTCGATCATCCTGCTTGAGCCACGGTGCATGGCGCGCGTGGCGAGTGCGAACGTCGAATACCGCGGGATCACGCTCCTGGCGAGGTCGCGAGCCGAACCGGTCGCCGCCAAACGATGTCGATCCTGTCGGTTGTTTTGGTCGGATACTGAAGGTGGGCGCGATGACGATCGAGTGAACCTGGGATTGTCCGATCGCACCGACTGCGTTTGTCACCGCTTTGGAGGTGCGATTGGCAAGCGTTGGGCGAGAGCCGGCGCGATCCACGGGTGACGTTGTTGGCGCGCGCCAGTCGGGCTTGGGCCGATGATGGGGCTGTGGATTGCCGCGAAGCGAGCGAACGGTTGACATCGAAAGGATCAATCACGGTGCTCGGGAGAATACGTGAATCGCTTCGCGTGAGGTGCGAAGTGTGAGTCATGACTTTCGAGCGTGTAACGTCCTATAATAATCACATGCACACAAGTTTCATTCGCTTCACGGGCAACTTTGAGTATTGATGATGTTGTTCGACTCCTGGAGGCGTCACGCATACCATCCATAGGACATTCTTCATATGGGACTACGGCTTGGTCGGTGGCCGCTATTTCGCAACTGTGGAGCTACCCGATTCTGGCGTCCTGTGGCACTTCACGCCCCGCGGATCTATTCGCAGCCGCATCGATCGCCGTGGGTACTCGCCTTCGCGAGGTGCGTTGCCGCAGGGTGGGTACGCGGCCCGGCGTGCGTGTAAGTCGAATCACAGAGCCGCAAATCGGCACAAATGAAGATCGCGTGAATTTTGCTATTGCAGGCCCGTCGCGGGGCGGGTAGACTAACCGATAATCCAACGTTGCGGGCCGTTCGCGTCGAAAACGCATGTCCTCGGCGCATAGGGGCTGCAACGGTTGAGTCGCAAGAGCGAATGAGTGCCCGTACGGACGTGTCGGCCGCGGAAAGTTGATGCGCGACCGTCGTGTCGTTTGTTGCGTGAATCGGGGTTTGCGGGCGCCGGCTCATTCGACGTCATGCGGCCGCGGGTGTGGGTGATTCACAGGGTGGAGCGACGCATTTCGAGTAACCGGTTCGGCAGTGTTGATCCTGCGCCACGCGGGGAGCGTTAAACGACGCGCCACGGCAGCCGCACGCGCCCACCGGGCGCGGGACAACAACGGCACGATTCCGACGCGCGTCAATCCGCCCTTCGGATGCGGATGCAGGCCGATGAATAACACGATCAAACTGATCGCTGCGGCGGCAATTCTAGGATTTGCGGGCTTTCTGTACGTGAGCCTCTCGGGCGGCGAGGCGCTGCCAACCGACCCAGCCACGTTGTCGTACTGGAAGTGCATGGAATGCGGCCACGTTGACGAATTGACGCCGCGGGATTACGAGTCAAAGCGTCAGTTCATGGTCCGCCTCGGCGAAGACAAGACGGTGGGCGGAGGCAAACTCCGGGGAAAGATCAACGCCGTGCCGGGCATCATCTGCTCGCAGTGCGGCAAGGTCAGCGCGATCGGCGCCTACAAGTGCCCCAATGACAACGAAATCTTCGCTTCACGAAGCCAAGACGGATCGAACGCCAGTTGCCCGAAGTGCGGCTGGACGCGCGATCCTAAAGGCGTGGTCGAAGCACGGGACAGGGCGGGCGATGACGGTTTCTGAAAAGTGACGCTCCCGGGTAGGAGCCAAGAAAAGAGGAGTGTGAAAACATGATTCGTCGAACATCCATGAATTGGTCGACGCGAACGCGCCGCGGCTTCACGTTGATCGAACTGCTGGTTGTCATCGCCATCATCGCGCTGATCGTGACGGTGCTGCTGCCGGCGCTCGGCTCGGCGCGCGAGGAAGGCAAGATCGCCAAGTGCCTGTCGAACATGCGGCAGATCGGATTCTTCCACCAGATGTACCTGGAGCAGGAGTCCGGCCCGACGTGGCACCTGATGTTCTCCTACGCGGGGCAATCGTTTACTTACGCCTCAGAGTTCATCTATGGCGGTTTCCAGGCGCCGGAGCGAGACCCGGTCTATGTAAATATCGACGCGTACGTGCTGCCGACTGACCTGCGACCCCTAAACGCAGTCATCGTCAAGCCCAATTCTCGCGGACGAAATCGCGTTGATCTGTACGTGTGCCCCGGCGATCGCAGCGCGACGGTACCGTTGGTTGGATCGGGCACGCCGCCGCCGCCCGAAGAAATGTCATTGGCCTGCTGGGAAGTCAACGGAAACAGCTATCCGATCAACTGGTACTGGAATGAGTACTTCAGCCCGCCGGTTTATTCTCCGCTTGAAAACGCGCAAGGCACCGGAATGGCACAGGTCGGCAAGAAGATGCTTAAGAGAAAGCAGGGCGGCACGGCCTCGCGATTCGTGATCTTCAACGAGAACGCCATGAACTCGTACATGCTTGAGGCGCGGCCCAACTGCTCGAGCACGCTCACGCCGATCCGCGGTTGGCATCGCCGCTTCTCGAAGTACAGCGTCGCGTTCCTCGACGGAAGCGCCAAGCACCTGTTCATCGACACGCGCTGCACCAACGGCGTTGAATGGACCACGTGGCCCGATCCGGGCACCCGCGGTTCGCCCGATCCGTGGTTCCCCGGCAGCTAGCGCAGGTTTTCCCTTCCATGAGGTTTCACGCGGGGCCGCGCTCCACACAGGGCGCGGCCCGCGTTGTTTAGTTCCGACGCAGGCTTGCGACGCGCGAAGTATGAGCGGCTTGTACGCCACGGACGAAAGAAGCTTACATTCGTGCGCGCCTCGGATTCGCACGGGCTGAAAGCCCGTGCCACGCGAAGACGGGCTGAATGCTCGTGCCACGCGGAGACGGGCGGGACGCCCGTACCACCCGGAAACACAGCCGGGGGCGGCTGTGCCCCTTTCCATAGTGACTGCGGCAGCTGTGCCACATTCAATACTGACTGCGGCGGTTGTGCCACATTCAATACCGAATGGGGCGGCTGTGTGACATTCATCACATCCGGAGGCGGCTGTGCTCCATAGCGTGGGAATCGCTACACGGCCAGCTCGCCGCCGCAGATGGCGATGGCCTGGCCGTTGATGCCGTGCGCATCGGGCGAGCACAGATAAACGATCGTGGCGGCCACTTCGTCGGGATCGAACAGGCGCTTCTGCGGGCTGAACGACTCGATCATCTCGCGCGCCGCGTTCATATCGCGGCCGGTCTTTTGAACGATGTTCTTCAGCGTCGCCTGTGTCATCGGCGTATCGACGTAGCCGGGGCAGACCGCGTTGACGGTGATGTTCCGTCCGGCCAGCTCGACCGCCAGCGCACGCGTCAGGCCGACGACGCCGTGCTTGGCCGCCGCATAGGCCGCGATGTAGGGATAGCCCTTCAGCCCGGCCGCCGACGCCACGTTGACGATTCGCCCGCCGCCGGCCGCCAGCAAGTGCGGCAGCACGGCCTGTGTCACATGAAAGACGCCGGTGAGATTGACGGCGAGCATGGCGTTCCAGTCGTCGACGGTCATGCGATCGAACGGCGCGCTGCGGCCGGCGCCGGCGTTGTTGATCAGCAGCGTCGGCGGTCCCAACTTTGCTATTTCAGCGACGGCCGCGTCGACGGCGGCGCGGTCGGTTACGTCGGCCTGAGCAACGGTCGCGCGGGCGCCCGCCTGTTCGATTACTCGTGAAACGGCTTGCAGCGAGGAGACGTCGCGCCCCAACAGACCGACGTGGGCGCCGGCCGCCGCGAGGCGCAGCGCCGCGGCGCGTCCGATGCCGGAGCCTGCGCCGGTGACGATGGCGATTTTGCCCTGAAGCGGTGGCGTAGCGGCGGCCACGGCGATCTCCTTGCCCGCGACGATGCGACACGGCGGGACTTGCGCGACGCGTGCGATTCAGCCGGTATGGTAATCCCTCGCGATGCGGCGCGGCAGCAGCTTGCTCATCGAGCAGACGCGACTATCGTCCAGGCAATCGGAGATCGGCTCCGAGGCGGCGGCGCGGGCCGAGGCGATGTCCGCCGCGTTCGCACGAAATCATCATAACTTATTCCATGACAGCGCGCTGCAACCGTTGTCGACCATTGCGGCGGTGCGGCCGGGACACTATTATTTATTTAGTCAGGTTAAATACTAAAAGGGTTAAACAAATGGCTGCGTCGCGGTCCGGTCCGCAGCAGGTGACGAGCGACCCGCACGACGGGAACGGGGCACAACGCGCGACGCTTCTGTTTCAAGTCATCCGGTACAGTCACGTCTTCGCTTCAGCGGTTCACGAAGTGCTCGATCAGCGCCTGCTGCGCGAAGTGTGCCCCTATCCGCTGAGTATTACGCAATTCCACCTGCTGCGGCTGCTGGCGAAGAACGGGCTGCACCAGGTCGGCGAGGCGGCCGGTTTCCTCGGCGTCAGCGCGCCGGCCGCGACAAAAAACATCGATAAACTGGAGGCGCTCGGCCTGCTGGTGCGGCGTCCCTCGCGCGAGGATCGCCGCGCCATGCTGCTGTCGGTCAGCCGCCGGGGGCGGCGGCTGGTCAGGGCGTTTGAGAGTCTCGCGATGCGGCGCGTGACCGAGGTATGCGAGTCAACCAGCGACGACGAGCTGCGGCAACTGGCGCGGTTGCTGGAGCGCATGTCGATATCGCTCTTTCAGTGCGCCAAGCCGGACGAGGGCTTCTGTCTTCGGTGCGCCGCCTACATCGAAGACAGTTGCCCGATTCGCCATGCCGTCGGCGGGTGCACCTACCAGGAACTTCGGGAAACGCGCGTGCGCGCGGGCGGCGCCCGGCCGCCGCGCTGACGGTCCGTCGCCGACGGACCGCGGGGGTCATCATGGCCGCCATCGTGATCGGCCCGGTGACGCGAATCGAGGGACAGTTCACGATCAAAGTTGCCACCGAAGGCGGTACGGTCAGCGAGGCGCGTTACCGCGGCATGATTCGGCGCGAATCACCGAGCAGGTCAAAACGTCGTGGTACAAGAGTCCCAACGACCCGCCGCCGGCGCGCGGCGATAGCCCGGTTGAAGCTCTTCGGCTGCGCGATGATGGTGATCGTCGGCGTCGTGCTCAACCGGCTGAACGTCGGGCTGCTGGGCCTGTTGGCGACGTCGACGACCGGTTACATCCCGCGCTGGATCGAAATCCTCGTGTCGGCCGGCGTCGCGGCGGGAGGGCTGCTGGTGCCGGCTGTAATGAACCAGACGCTGCCGATCGTGGAAGTGAAACCGCCGGACGTTCCGCACGCGGCGCCGCCGGGCCGCGTCGCGCCGATTGGAGCCGCATCATGAACCAGACCACCACGCACATCCTGCTGATCGACGACGACACGCACATTCACGACGCCGTACGCATGATCCTCGAACCCGAGGGCTACCACATCGACTGCTGCATGACCGGCCCGGCCGGCATGGCGGCGATGCGTCAGAATCCGCCCGACCTGCTGCTGCTGGACATCATGCTTTCGTCTCCGTCCGAGGGGTTCCACCTGGCGTACGAAATCCGCAAGGACGAAAAACTCAAGCACGTGCCGATCGTCGTGCTGTCGGCCATCGGGCAGACGATGGGCATGAGTTTTGCACGAGAAGTCGGTACGGAGTACCTGCCGGTGGAGCGGTTTCTCGAAAAGCCGTTCGACGCCTCCGCGTTGCGCGAGGCCGTGCGGCAGGCGCTGACCGAGGGAGCACATCCATGACGCGGACCGCCGCTCCGACCGATCTGCTGGCGGCGACGCCCTTTCTGATGCACGCGCAGCATCGCACCGGCGCGCTGATGTCGATGCTCCAGGCCCACTGGTTCATTCGGCTGCGCTGGGCGTTTGTGGGCGTGTCCATGGCCGTGTTGGCGCTGGAGCGATTTGTGACGCCCGAGGCGATCCGGCCCGGCGCGCTGGCGCTGCCGGTTGTGCTGCTGGCGATCGTGAATCTCATCTGGATGGGGCTGGCCGACTTCCTGCTGCGCGAGTTCCGGCGGCCGGACGCCGACGAGCGCCGCACGATCCGGCACGCGATGCTGTTCGCCAACGCCCAGGTGTGCGTCGATCTGTTTCTGCTGACGCTGATCCTGCGGTACACCGGCGGCGTTGAGAACCCGATGGCCGTGTTTTATCTGTTTCACATGGGCATCGGCGCGATGCTGCTGAAGGAATGGCACGCGATCTTGCAGGGCATCTGGGCGATGCTGCTATACACGATCCTCGCCGTCGGCGAATGGACCGGCCGCATCGCGCCGCACTGGGATTTCCTGCCGCAGTTCGCCTCGCCCGGCCTGTACGTCCGCGGCGAGTTCGTCGCCGCCATGCTGGCGGTCATGGGCTGCGGCATCTTCGCCACGCTCTATTTCACGCTGCACATCACCGGCCGGCTGGATGAGCGCGAGCGGCAGCTTCGCGACGCGTTCGAGGCGCTGAAGCGCTCCGAGGCGGCCATCTTCGACTTGCAGCAACGGCGTTCGCGCTTCTTGCAGACGGCGGCGCATCAGCTCAAGGGTCCGCTGGCGTCGATCGAGACGTTCACCGGGCTGCTGCTCGACGGCATCGTGCCCGAGAACGCGGTGCGGTCGACGTATCAGAAAATCGCCCAGCGTTGCCGCGAGGGCGCGCAGCAGGTCGGCGAGCTGCTGACGCTGGCGCGCGTGCAACGGGCCGATCCGCGGCGGCACCGGCAGTCGATCGCCGACGTGGGGCGCGTGGCGATCGAGGTGTGTGAGCGTTATGCGCCGCTGGCCGAAAGCCGCGGCATCGCGCTGCACTGCCACGTGCCGAAGGAGGGTGGGTTCTATGCGTTCGTCGATGCCGCCGATCTGACCGACTGCATCAGCAACCTGGTGGACAACGCGATCAAGTTCACCAACGGGCCGGGCGAGGTGACGGTGACGGTCGCGCACGGCGATGAGGACGATGCGGTGGCGTCGCCGGAAGTGGCCGCGCCGGCGGCGGCCGGCGGCGGCGCGCCCGGCCGGCCGGATTGGGGGCCGGAGTGCGTGATGGTGAGCGTGGTGGACACGGGCATCGGGATCGAGCCGGAGGCGCTGGCGGCGGCGAATGATCCGACCGGCAAGGGATCGGTGTTCGACGCGTTCCGCCGGGGCAACAACGCGCTGGCGGCGGGGATTCCCGGCACGGGGCTGGGACTGGCGATTGTGCGCGAAGTAGTGGAGCAGGCCGAGGGTCGGATTATCGTGCGTTCGCGCCGCGGGGAGGGCAGCCGGTTTACGGTGGCCTTCCCCAGCCGCTTCGTGCCGCCGATGGAGCCATCGATTCGCGACACGCGGGCGAGCGTCGTGGTGTTGGATGAGACGGACCACGTCGTCGCGGCGTATCAACGGCCGCCGAGCGCCGCCGCGTCGCGGCCGGCGGCCGGGGAAACGGCGCGGATGTCCGGGTTGTTGCCGGAGGGGGAGGGAGATAAAATCGACTAACGCACAGCGCGGAAATAAGGTGAACAAATGGAAGAGGGGTGGTACGGGCGTCCCGCCCGTCCAATCGGATGCTCGCGAGGGCTTGGCCGAATTGAGTGCCGCGTTGCGCAAGCACATGCCGATTTCGACACCGATTTCGGCTATGATTCCGGCGGAAGGCTCAACCGCGTCACAGGGCCGGGTCTGCCGGCCGAGGGGGCGGTGTACAGCTTCGCCGCCGACAGCGACATCGTGTCGCAGATCGCCTGGAAGAGCGATTCGAGCACGACCGTCGCCATCACGATCCGCAGCTTCGAGTGCACGTCGGGTTTGGGCGGCGGCGTCAAGTCGCCGCGTTTTTTTCAAGTTTTTTACTTTAACCGAACCTTATGCTGCATCTTGACTTACGCCCATTTGACGACGCCCGAACCGCTCAATCCCGGAAAATCCGCTTGCCAGACCCGAAAGGCCGTAGTATGTTTCATATTGGTAGGACTGCTTTCCCGATCAGGGAGTGTCGCCCGCCTGCGGGCGTTCGGGCCGGAACAGAGTTCGATCCATGCGCGGTTCCGGTCTGCCATCCGTTTCCCTTGCCTGTACGTTGAGCCTCAACGCGCCGCCTCGTCCGCGCTGCGGTCGCGCGCGGTGAGGCCCTTCGTCGCTTCGCGGCAGCCCGGATGAAGTTCGACCCACAGCGTGCCACAGGTGGGCTTGCCATGTCCGTCGCCGCGAAACGCTTTGCGTTCACGACCGGCGTCGTGTTGTTGCTGCTCCTCAGCGGCATCGCCGCGGCGCTGATTCTCACTCGTAACGCCGCTGAGCCTGACAACGTCCAATGCATCTGCGCGCCCTACGACCTGATTGTACTTCTCCTGGATGATCCCGGACCGATGGTCATGTGCGAGGAGGCGTTCGTCTGGGGAGAATCGTAAGACATCGACTATTGGTCCGGCGAATCTTGTGAGTACGCCGATCTCGACTGTGGGGGTAGTCTCTGCGCATGCTTGCATGAATGGAGAGTCATTCACGTCGACAGTCAGGAGATCGTCGCCGAGGGCGGCGGTCCCGGCCATCCGATCTATTTCACGCCCATGCGCGCCGGATTGCACAAATTCGAAATGACGGCCAAGGACCATTATCCCTATCCGCTTCCGCCGAGTTGTGGCGGATGCGGCCCCGAGTCGAAGACGGAAACGAAATACGGCTACGTCTCGTGCCCCGACTTCCAGGTGCGCCTGAGCAAGAACGAGCTTTCCGCCTGTGCGTGCGGCGAGGAGGAGATTTACGCTTCGGCAGAACCCGGGGCGTGCGTGCCATTCGAGTGGAGCTTGCAGGGAAACGCCAACGGCCTGTTCATCGACCCACAGCGCGGCATCATCCGCAAGGCCGATCCGACGCGCGAGCTGACGCCCGGCGTCGTGACGGTCCTCGCAACGCTTCGGGACTCTCCCGAATGCTACGCCACGGCCGCGCTGCGCATCGAGGATTGTGAGTCGTGCGCCAGCGGCGACTGCGGAGCGGGCAAAGGCGCCATGGACCTCAACGGGATCGACGCGCGCTTCAAGATGGGAAAGGCTGCCGACGGCGAGTCCGCCGGCCTGATCTGGCTGCACGCCGCCCTGCCCGGCGCAGCGCTGGCCACGCCCGCGGGCCTGACCTTCAACGTCCATCGCGACGACGTGACCGTCATCCTCGACGAGCAGGACGCCCTGCGCCAAATCCTCGCCCCGGAAGCCCTGGCCGACATCGTCGTCGAAGACGACTACGCCTACCGAATCGACTTCTACACCGCCGCCGACGCGGGGGAGCTGGTCAACGGACTTTACGAGCCGACGGGCGATCCGTTCGTGACGTGGCTGATTGAGAATCCGGATGGCGCCAGCGCCAACAACCGGCTGGTTATTACACGAATGGTTGAGAGTGTCGCACAGCTCATCTTCACGTACACCTACAGCGCCGGCAACGGAAGCTGGACGCTCACGACGAGCGACGGGACCAACACGCTGCGCAAGGAAACCGTGCAATGGGTCGACAACGAGCGGCGGTACGTGGTGGTGGACGGCAACGAGCAGGAAGTACAGCGCATCCACGAGACGCACACGACCTACGGCTTCGGGACCGTGATGACGGCGCAGAGCGTCGATCCCAACGGCGCAAACCTCGTCACCACGTGGGAGTACTACACCAGCGGCGCGGGCAAGACGGGCAAGGTGCGCTCGGCGTCGAACACCGATGGGTCGTGGACGTTCTACGACTACGACGAGCTGGGCCGCACTACGCAGGTCGTCAGCAGTTGGAAAGACGTCAACCTGCCCGGATCGCCCACCTTGAACTCGGCGCGTTCGATCGAATACGATTACGCGGCCGTCGATGAAGAAGACCTGCCCTCTTCGACCTCGTACCAGTACTACCCGCGGACCGTGATCGAACGCATCCTCGGGCGCGAAGTCGGCCGCACGTACTACGCTTACATCCGGGCGCCGGACGAGCCGCTGATCAAGATCGAAAGCCGCGCCAGCGTTCCCGAGGCCGCGTACGGCGACGCGGGCGACACGCTCACCACGCGCACGACATACGTTTTGGATGACAACGAAAAGCCGGAGTTGATCGAGTACCCCGATGGGCGCGTGGATGCTTTCTTCTACTACGAGGGCGAATTCACACGCGATACGCAGAACCCAGGCAATTCCTCGTTTACGCCGGGGCAGGGCAGCGACTGCCAGGTCATCGTGATTCATCGCGGCGATGGCGACGGCAACGGGGCTGCACAGTTCCGGGTCCAGGAGCGCAGCGTCACGACGCTCACGGGCCAGCCCCTCATGCAGGAGAGTTACGTTTGCACCTCCGAGGTCTGCGGCGGCACGAGCACCGGCTGGGAGCGCATCGACTGGAGCGTTCACGCCCTCGACGAGCGCGGCCGCACAACCGACGTCTGGCGCGCCGACGGCGCGCACGTCGAGATGGTGTGGGGCTGCTGTAGCCAGGAGTACGTGATCGACGCGACCGGCATTCGCACCGACTACGTCCACGACGCCCTGGGGCGCGTCATCCTCGCCACCCGCATCGGCGTCGATGCCAACACCAATGAGGGCTACGCCGAACAGCCCGACCTCGACACCGTCTATGAATACGACCCGCTGGGCCGCCTGCTGAGCACCAGCGTCGATCCCGAAGGGCTGAACCTGACCACGGCCAGCGTTTACGACCTGGCCGGCCGGCTGACCTCGACCACGGACGAAAGCGGCCTGGTCACGACCTATGACTACGACACGACGGCCGAGGGCGGCCGCCGCGTCACGATCACCCAGCCCGGCGGCGCGACGCAGATCAGCGCCTATTACCGCGATGGCCGGATTCGCAGCGTCACCGGCACGGGTATCGTGGCCCAGTATTACGACTACGGCGTCAACGACGCCCCCGACGAGGGCGATGGGACGCAGTGGCGCGACACGCGCACCGCCGACGACGAGTCGCCGCGCTTCCAGCGCAGCCACACCGACATGCTCGGCCGCGTGGTCGCCCAGGAGCGCCCCGCCTATCCCAGCGGCACGCTGACCAGCGCCAGCGAATACGACGCCGCCGGCCGGCTGGTCCGCAATAGCGCCCCCGGCCGGGCCGATACGTTGTACGAATACGACGCGATGTCGCGCGTGGTCCGCAGCGGGCTGGACTGCAACACCAACGGCACGCTGGACCTCGCTTCGACCGACCGCATTCAGGAGAACGTCGAGACCTGCGCCGAGGTCAACGGCGAATGGTGGCGCGTGCAGACGAGCAAGACGTACGCCACGATCGACAGCGGCACGGCCACGACCACCGGCGTGCAGCGGCAGCGCCTCACCGGCCTGGGCGGCAGCGTGACCGGCGGCATCCTGACGGCTGAGTCGCAGTCGCTCGACATCCACGGCAACGTCACCACGCGCCGGACGATCGTCGATCGCGACAACAAGCTCGTGCGCGAGGTCGTCGACGTGCCCGAGTCCGACACCGACATCGTCTCCGTCACGCGCAACGGGCTGCTCCAGTCGAGCACGACGGCCACCGGCGTGACGACGACGTACCAGTACGACGCCCTGGGCCGCCGCACGGGCGTGACCGATCCGCGCACGGGGACCGTCACGACGCACTTCGATCCCGACACCCACCGCGTCGATTAC
>WYBU01000102.1 GCA_011525745.1 Planctomycetaceae bacterium
GCACAATCCCGGCGATACCTTCCCCGTCGGAACCACCACCGTCACCTACACGGCCGAGGACGCCGCAGGACACACCGTCACGTGCAGCTTCGACGTGACCGTCACCGACGATGAAGACCCGACCATCTCCGGCTGCCCGTCGGACATTACGGTGAACCTGAATCAACTGATGTGTCAGGCCGTCGTGAGCTGGACGCCGCCGACCGCGGCCGACAATTGCCCCAGCGCGACACTGAATTCGTCGCACAATCCGGGCGACACGTTCGGCAACGGGCCAACTCTGGTGACGTACACCGCGACGGATGCAGTGGGCAACACGACGCTCTGCACCTTCACCGTCACCGTGGTCCCCTTGCCCGACATCGACGACGACGGCGACGTCGATTTCAACGACCTGCTGCTGTTCGTCGATGTGCTGCTGGGACTCGACACGACGCCGCTGCACGTGGCCAGGTCCGACGTGAACTGCGACGGCCTTGCCGATGGTGATGACGTGCAGGGCTTCCTCGATGCCTTGTATCCGTAGCGGACGGCGCGTCTCTCCTCGCCGCAGCCAGGTCAAACGGCCAACGCCATACGCGACGCGCTCCCCTTACGACGGACGATCCCCGTCGAACATCCGCACGCGCTCCGCGCGAATCGCCGCGGTACAATTGCCCCTCGACCCGTCGCGCTCCGTTGCACACCGCAAGCGAAAACGGAGCGCATTCGCAGTACGAAAAACGGAGCGCCGCCATGACCCCCCTCGCTGCGTCGTTCCTTCTGGTCCAGCTCATCGCCGTAGCCTGGTCCGTCGTCTATTGGCGCCGCCTGCGCGACTAGCGCTTCGGCCTGCTGACACTGATGTTGTCGGCGATGGGCATCAGACGACTGTTGGAGCATTCTCACGCCGCAGGCCTCATCGACATACCCCATGTATTGGTCGAAGCGGTCGTCCTGGCCGTCAGCATCGTGGGGGTCGCCGCGGTCGTCGGCATCGGGCGCCTCGTGAGTGAGCGCGACGTCGCGCTGGGCGCACTACGCCGCGAGCGCGACTTGTCCGACTCGATCATCAACAGCCTGCCCGGCGTGTTCTATCTCTATGATGAATCGCTGACGTTTCAGCGATGGAACCGCAACTTCGAACGTGTGACCGGCTTCGACGCCGAGGAGATGAAAGGGCGCCATCCGCTGGATTTTTTCATCGGCGAACAGCGGCAAATGCTCGCCGAGAAAATCGAGCAGGTCTTCCGCACCGGCGCCGGCGAAGCCGAGGCCGACTTCGTCTGCAAGGACGGACGGCGAATCCCCTATTACTTCAACGGCGCCCGCGTCGAGATTGACGGCCGCCCTTGTCTTATCGGCATGGGCATCGACATTGCGGCCCGCAAGGAAATGGAGCGCGAACTGGAACTCAGTTCGCAGCGGCTTCGCCTGGCTGTCGAAGGAGCAGCCATTGGGACCTGGCACTGGCGCCCGAGCAGCGGCGAGATGGTCTGGTCGCCGCGGGGTTATGCGATTCTCGGCCAGCGGTCCGGCGGCGACATGAGCTACGACCGGTTCCTGGCCGCGCTGCACGTCGACGATCGGGCGCGGACCGACGCGGCCATTCGATGTGCGCTCGAAGGGGGCACGCCCTACCGCATCGAGTTCCGAACCGTCTGGCCGGACGGCACGGTGCACTTCGTGGCCGCCCGCGGCCAAGCCTATTACGACGAGAATGGCCGGCCCGTGCGCATGGAAGGCGTTGTGCTCGACATCACCGATCAAAAGGCCGCCGAAGAGCGACTACGCGAGCAACAGCAACTGCTGCAACTGTTTGTGGAGCACAGCCCGGCCGCCATTGCCATGTTCGATAGCGACATGCGCTATCTCGTGGCCAGCCGCCGCTGGCACATCGACTATCGTCTCGGCGAGTCATCCCTGGTCGGTCGCAGCCATTACGACGTTTTTCCCGAGCTTCCCCAGCGATGGCGTGACGTTCATCGTCGCTGTCTGGCCGGCGCGGTTGAACGGTGCGAGGAAGATGCGTTTCAGCGCGTCGACGGCTCGACCGACTGGGTCCGCTGGGAGGCCCGACCGTGGCACACGGCCGGCGGTGACGTCGGCGGGCTGATCATCTTTTCCGAAGTGATTACCGAGCGGAAAAGCGCACAGGAGGCGCTGCGCGAAGCGGACATCAGGCTGCGCCTGGCGGCCCGTGCGGCCAACGTCGGACTGTGGGATTGGGACCTGCGCACCAACAGAGTGTTCTACTCGCCGGAGTGGAAGAGCCAACTCGGATACGCCGATGAAGAGATCTCCGACGCCTTCGAGGAATGGCGCTCGCGCGTGCACCCGGACGATCTGGCGCCGACGTTGAGAACAATCCACGATTTCGTCGCCAACCCCACCTCGGGCTACACGACGGAATTTCGCATGCGACATCGCGACCGTTCGTACCGGTGGATTCTGACGAATGCGTCGATGATGTGCGACGCCGAAGGAAAGCCCGATCGGCTGTTGGGCTGCCACGTCGACATCACCGAGCGCAAGCGCAACGAACAGAAACTGGCCGAAAGCGAACGACGCCTGCGCGACATTCTCGACAGCCTTCAGGCGTTCGTCGGTCTGCTCAGCCCGGATGGCGTTCTGCTGGACGCCAATCGCGCGGCGTATGAACGCGCCGGCTTGCGACGCCAGGACGTCGTCGGCAGGCCGCTCGTCGATTCCTACTGGATCTCGCACTCGCCCGCCGTCCAGGCGCGATTCGCGGACGCCATCCAGCGTGCCGGCGCCGGCGAAACGGTCCACTTCGAAACGACCGTCCGCATGGCCGGCGAGCGGTTGATCACGATCGACTTCTCACTCGTTCCGCTGCGCGATTCGAACGGAATCGTCACGAACCTGGTTCCGTCGGGCATCGACATCACCGAACGCAAGCGCGCCGAATCGGCCCTGCGCGAAAGCCGCGAACGTCTCGCCCTGCTGTCGCGCCAACTGATGAGCGCCCACGAAACCGAACGCCGCAGCCTCGCGCGCGAACTGCACGACGAAATAGGCCAGGTGCTCACGGCCGTGCACATCAATCTTCAGCAAGCCCGCACCGTCCGCGACGCCCGCGCGACGGCGCGGCTCGATCAGAGCGTCGACATCGTCAGTCAGGCCATTCAGCGCGTGCGCGACATGTCGCTGAACCTGCGCCCGGCCATGCTTGACGATTTCGGTCTGGTCGCGGCGGTGCGCTGGTATGCGGATCGCGTGCGGCAGACCGGCGGCCTCGACATCGAGTTGCGGACGCATACGTCCGGGGAAGAGCTGCCGTCGGAAATCAGCACCGCCTGTTTCAGGATCGTACAGGAGGCGTTGACCAACGTTCAGCGGCACGCGGGAGCGCGGCGTGTTCTCATCGAACTGAGCGAGTCCGACGAGGTCATCCGCGTGAGCGTGACCGACGACGGCGTTGGTTTCGATGTCGACGCGGCGCGCCGTCGTGCGATGCAGGCCGTCAGTTTCGGGATCATCGGCATGCAGGAGCGGGTCGAGCTGCTCGGCGGCGAGTTCGCGTTGAGCTCTACTCCGGGCGAGGGCACTTGCGTCCGCGCACGCCTTCCGCTCACCGCGGCAGCCGCGCCACATGCCCGGCCGGGCGCGACAGGCCGCGGAACATTCTCAGGAGTTCAACGCTCATGAATCGCATACGTATTCTGCTGGCCGATGATCACGCGCTGGTGCGCGCGGGCATCCGCTCGCTGTTGAGCGATCTGGCCGGCATGGAGGTCGTCGCCGAGGCGGCGGACGGCCGCGAGGCGCTGCAACTGATCGAACGCCACCGGCCGGACGTCGTGTTGATGGACATCATGATGCCCGGGCTGAACGGCCTGGACGCCGCCGCGCGCGTGGCGGCGCACCATCCGGATACGCGCGTGATCATCCTGTCCATGAACGCCACGGAAGAATATGTGTATCAGGCGCTGCGCGCGGGCGCCAGCGGCTACGTCCTCAAGGATGCGCGCCCGGCCGAACTCGAAGAGGCCGTCCGCGCCGTTGTACGCGGCGACGCTTATCTTTCCTCAGCCGTCTCACGGCACGTGGTGGCCGCGTTTCGCCAGAAGCCGAATGGCGCCGCACGTTCGCTCGATCAGCTCACGCCGCGGCAGCGCGAGGTGCTCCAGCTCATCGCCGAGGGCGCGAGCAACAAGCAGATCGCCCAGAAGCTCGGAATCAGCGTCAAGACGGCCGAGGGCCACCGCGCACAGCTCATGCAGACGCTGAACATCCACGACGTCGCCGGACTGGTGCGCTATGCCATCCGGATGGGCCTTGTCTCCGCCGACGACTGATGCGGCGGTCAACGCGTGACCAACTCGCACGAATGTTCGCGATTCAGGGCATTCGGCCTGCTTCTTTCCAAGGGTTTCTCCCTGTCCCTGGGCAAGGTCATTTTCCCCCACAATATGGTCGGTTTACCCGATGGTTTGCGGTCCGCGCATGAGCGATATTCAATTAGTCGATTCGTCGCTCATTGCGTTCACCAGAATGCACGCCGAAACGCAGCTTTTGCAGCTTGATCCCAATGTCACCGATTCGAGTCCTGATCATCGAAGACAACGCCGCCTTCGTCGAGGCCGCGTCCGCCTTTCTCAACTCCCGCGGACGAATCGCCGTCGTCGGCGTCGTGCGATCACCCGTCGAAGCTTTGTCGCGCGTCGCAGACCTTCGTCCCGACGTCGTGATCGCCACCCTCGATCTACCCGAGTCCAGCGGCCTGATCGCCGCCGCGCGGATCAAGGCCCTGCACGATCCACCGTGCGTGGTCGTCCTTACCGACCGCGAAGAGCTTCCCTACAAACGTCTGGCCGAGGCGATCGCTGCCGACGGCTTTCTTCTCAAGCGCAATTTCACCGCCGGTATCGAGCCGTTGCTGGCTGAACTTGCCTCGCGTCCCACGCGCCCGGTCGACGCACGGCCGCTCGTATCCGCCGACGAGTCCCTGGCGCGACTTGCAGCGCCTCGAACTGTGCTTCGGCCGTTCGAACAACCCTACGGCGATTTGACGCAGCTCAACCAGAATCGGTTGATCCTCGACTCCGTCGGGAAGGACATCCTCACGGAAATCGTCTGCGATTATCTCGAAGTGCTCGGTACTTCCGCCGCCGTGTACGAGAAGAACGGAGACTACGCCCTGGGCACATTCAGCTCCGGCTGGTGTCGTCTGCTCGATGCCGGATCGCGCGCATGTTGTGATACATCCGACAACCGCGTTGCGCTGGCTAGCGGGAAATGGCATTGTCATGAGTCCTGCTGGCAGGCCTCGCGAACGTCGATGGAGAACTGTCAGCCGGTCGACATGGAGTGTCTCGGCGGCATTCGCCTTTACGCGGTACCGATTGTGGCGCGCGGCGAAGTGGTCGGCTCGATCAACTTTGGTTACGGCACGCCCTGCAACGATGCCGACGCCCTGGCGGAACTGGCGCGACTATACAAGGTTGATCCGGACCTCCTCGCGCGCGAAGCGGCCGTCTGCAGGGCGCACGCGCCGGCGGTTATCGAAATCGCCAAGCGTCGCCTGCACACGGCGGCCCGGCTCATCGGCGAGATCGTGGGCCGCCGGCAGGTCGAGACGGAGCTGCGAAAAAGCGAGTCGCGATTCCGTCGGCTCGTGGAGTCCAACATCGTCGGCGTCATCATCGCCGACTTTGACGGTGCGGTGATCGAGGCCAATGACGCGTTCTTGAAGATGATCGGATACACGCGCGAGGAACTCGCGCGGGGGCAGATTCACTGGACGGATCTCACTCCTCCGGAGTTCCGGCGATTCGACGAGGAGGCGCTGGCGTCCTGGCGGCGAGAGGGAAATGCCGCGCCATGGGAGAAGGAGTACAAGCGAAAAGACGGCTCGCGCGTGCCCGTCTGCGTGGGTCTGGCGCAGCTCGAGGAAAACGCGGACTATTGCGTCGCTCTTGTTCTCGACCTGTCTCAGCAGAAAGGCGCACAGCGCGCCCTCGTCGAACAGCGCGAGCAGTTGCTGCACGCCCAGAAAATGGCCACGCTGGGAACGCTCGCCGCCGGAATAGCTCACGACTTCAACAACATGCTGACGGCCATTTTCGGCTACACCGAGATCGTCCGGGAGGAGGCGGGCACAAGCCCCAAGCTGCTCGACGCCGCGGATCATCTCCAAAAGGCCGCGGAGCAGGCCGCCGCCGTCAGCCGATCCCTCCTGACGTTCAGCCGAAAAGGCGCCACTCGCCGCCGTTCGACCGACCTGAACGCGCTGGCGCATCAACTCGCGAACATGGCGCGCCGACTGACGCCCGATTCGATTACCGTCGTCAGCGAGTTGGGCGGGACGACGCCGCTCTGGATCCACGCGGACGAATCGCAGATTTTCCAGGTGCTGCTCAACATCGCCATCAACGCCCGCGATGCCATGCCGCGAGGCGGAACGCTCGGACTGAGACTGAAACATGCGCCGCCGGAGTCGACACAGGCCGGCGACGCTGAATTCGGTTGCGCCGTAATCGAGATCGAAGACGACGGCGTCGGGATGTCACTCGAGGTCCAGCAGCGCATGTTCGAGCCGTTCTTCACCACGAAGCGGCGCGGACACGGCACCGGACTGGGCATGGCCATCGTCAACGCCATCGTTCAGGAACACGGCGGCACGATCGACGTCGAATCGGCCCCGGATCGCGGCACCCGAATCGCGGTGACGCTGCCATGCTGCGCGCCGCCGGCGGCGCACGTCGATCGGGAAGCAGGCCGCCCCCGACCGCGGGGCCGCGGCGAAACCGTACTGCTTGCCGACGACAACCCGTATGTGCGCCAGGTCGTCGCCGCGTCGCTGACTGCCGCAGGTTTCGAGGTCATCGAATGCGAGGACGGCATCGAAGCCATCGGCGAATACGTACGGTACGGTCCACGCATCCGCGCGCTGATTCTCGACGCCGACATGCCGCGCCTCGGCGGAGTGCCCTGCCTGGCAAGAATTCGCGAAACACGACCCGATCTGCCGGCGATCATCATCACCGGATCGGAGAACGTCATACGAAACGGCGGCGACATTAAGAACACGGTCATGCTTCGCAAGCCGTTCCAGATGGTCGACCTTGCCGAGGCGGTGATGCGCCTGATCACGGCCCAACAGTCTCAGCCCGCCTCGATGACCGATGGCTCTGCCAACACGGTACTCAGTTGATGCAGACGCGGCGTCGAAGCGACGCTTCGCGTAACGCTCCCCTGTGTACGGAACACGTGGTTTCGACGAAACGCGTGCGCCCGCCGTCCGGGGTAGGGCGACCCGCCAAGAGTCACGACGCCCGACGTTTACGTCCGGACGCGCTGGCGGTCGATATCAGCAAGACCGTAACCCGCAGCCGGCGACCGAACCGCGAAGTGCTCAGGAACGAGGCCGCCGACATGGTTGCGGTCAAGAAGTAAAAAACGCGCCGACGTAGAGGTAACTCACGACGCCGAAAGCGGCACGCCGTTCGACGCCGTGCTAGCGTACATGCAAAGGCCGGACATGAATGGACATGAAGCGACCGCTGATACTCGCTGCACCGGTTCCCCGGGGGCCATTAGGCGTCGCGCGGAAATAAGGTGGACGAATTGCAGTGGGGTGGTACGGGCGTCCCGCCCGTCCGGAACGGGCAAGATGCCCGTACCACCCAGGATAATCGTTCAGGTCATTTGTGCGCGACTCCTTATTGTGCTGACGCTGCGTGCCATTACGCCAGACCGCAAGCGCTGTCTCGACGCCGGCTGCGACGTTTCCGCAATCAAGGTAATCGATCGGCAAGGGCTGTACGACTGATCCGGCGACGTGCGACAGCGCACGCGCCATGCGCGCGCCTAATGCGCGGCGCAGGGAACGAGGGTGCGCGCGAGCACACCCCCACCCCGGCGAACCGTTCTGAGGTTCGATAATCAGTATTCCGCGCTGCGACGACAGCACGGCATGCGAAGTCAGGCCGCTTCGCCGAGCGACTTAGATCGGCAGGCTGCTCAGCAGCGACCGAAAGATGTCGCCCACGCTGGTGCAGACCGAATTCAGATCGACGCCACCCAGCAGGGCACTGAACGGCGTGAAAAGGCTGACGAGCAGGCTGCACAACGGGTTGAAAATGGCGTTGAACAGTTCGACTGCGGACATTGGGTCTCTCCTGGGTTTGCGAGAAAAACTTAGTGTCGATAATATCGGCAGGCCGTCCGATTCTCAATACCCGAAGTTGCAACTCCGGCGGGAAATCGGCCAGGCCATTGCCCCCTTCTCTCCGAACGGCCGCGCACGCCCTGCCGGCTAATGCCAGAATTCCTCGCGTCGCGCGAGGGTTATCAATGACGGCGCCCCACAACTCACGACGGGATACCAACTTACGAGCACGGTTCCCGGAAGTGTTTTCTTTCGTTCGTGCCTTCGCGGCTTGTTGCCTGCGTGCCTTCGTGCCTTTTTCAATCCCAAAGTTGATCGCGGACGGGGCCTGCACTGCGATGCTGCAACTCAACCGCGGGAACGCCGATGAAAGGCAGCGGATTCGCCCTTATCATTCCGCCGTCGGCCGATTTGGGACCGATAACGGACGAACGCCATCAGGAGCAGCCACTTGTCACTTGCTTATCATCAACGTTCGCATACTTGTGGCGAACTTCGCGCCGCGCACGTCGGACAAACCGTCGTGCTGGCCGGCTGGGTCGCCGTGCGCCGCGACCTGGGCGGCATGGTCTTCATCGACCTGCGCGATCGATACGGCGTCACGCAGCTCAAGTTCAATCCCGAGACCGATCCCAAGGCCCACGCCGCGGCACGCGATCTGCGCAGCGAGGACTGCATCTGCATCCGCGGCAACGTCGTGGCGCGCGGCGCGGCACAGATCAACCCCAAGCTCCCGACCGGCGAGATCGAGATCGAAGTGCATGAGATCGACGTTCTTTCGCGCGCCGAGACGCCGCCGTTCGAAATCGTCGACGACCTGACGACCAACGAGGACCTGCGCCTCAAGCACCGGATGCTCGATCTGCGCCGTTCGACCAATCAGCGGCGCATCATCGCGCGGCATCGCATCACCAAGGTCATCCGCGACTATTTCGACCGCCACGGATTTCTCGACATCGAAACACCCATCCTCACCAAGAGCACGCCCGAAGGGGCGCGCGACTATCTCGTTCCCTCGCGCCTGCATCACGGCACGTTCTACGCGCTGCCGCAGTCGCCGCAGCTCTTCAAACAACTCCTCATGATGGCCGGCTTCGACAAGTACATGCAGATCGCCCGCTGTTTCCGCGACGAGGATACGCGCGGCGACCGCCAGCCCGAGTTCACGCAGGTCGACATCGAGATGGCCTTTGCCCAGCCCGAGACCGTCATGACTCATGTCGAGGCCGCCATGGCCGAGGTGTGGAAGCGGATGCTCGGCGTCGACACGCCGCTGCCGATTCCGCGCATGCGATACGACGACGCCATGCGCGACTACGGCTGCGACAAGCCCGATCTGCGATTCGACATGAAGATCCGCGACGTTTCGGCCCTGGCCGGCCGGCTCGACTTCAACGTCTTCCGCGAGCCGCTGTCCCGCGGCGGCTGCGTGCGCTGCATTGTGGTCCCCGGCGGCGGCGACATGACCGACAGCCAGCTCAAGGCGCTGACCGAGGAAGTCAAGGGCATCGGCGCGGGCGGCATGCCGTTGGCCAAGGTGACGCACGAGGGAGGCAAGCTCGGCCTGAACAAGGGCGTGGCCAAGTTCTTCAACACCGATGCGCTGGTCGGCGAGCTGTGCGAGGCGGCCGGCGCCAAGCCCGGCGACCTGATTCTGTTCGCAGCCGGCAGCGAGGCCAACGTGTGCAAATGGCTGTCGTGGCTGCGCATCGAGCTGGCCCATCGACGCGGGCTTGTTCCGGAGAATGAATGGCGCTTTTGCTGGATCGTCGACTTCCCCGCCTTCGGCTGGGATGAGGAGGCCAGGGCGATCTTCCCGATGCACCATCCGTTCACGTCGCCGCGCGACGAAGACCTGCACCTGATGCGGCTCGATCAGGACGAGCCGCCCGGCCGCGACGACCTGCTGAACATCCGGGCCAAGGCCTACGACCTGGTGCTGAACGGCTACGAACTGGGCGGCGGCTCGATCCGAATTCACCGCGGCGACGTGCAGGCGCGCGTGTTCCAGATTCTCGGCATCTCGGAGGCCGAGGCAAAGCTGAAATTCGAGTTCCTGATGGAGGCGCTGAAATACGCTCCGCCGCCGCACGGCGGCATCGCGCTGGGACTGGACCGCATCGTCATGCTGATCACCGGCACCGACAACATCCGCGACGTGATCGCGTTTCCGAAGAACGCCAAGGCGTTCTGCCCGCTGACCAACGCCCCCAGTGAAGTCTCGCCCGAGCAGTTGCGGGAGCTGGCGATACAAATTCGCGAGTGATTCAGCGGGGCCGATCACGCCTTCGCACTGACAAGCGGACCGATCTCGGCCACAACATCGTCGCGAAAAGCCCCAAATCCGGTTTGTTGCGAGCGCGAACATCGAGCAGTGTCAACGTGCCGTGCAATCGCAGCCAGCATCTGCGACGCGCTTGGGAACGGTTGCTCGCTCTCGCGCCACATCCGTTCCAGCGTCTCCTTCGGGCTGTCGACGCGGGTCGGCGACGGGATCTTGTGATCATCGGGAAGTCGCAGCGCTCTGCGCACGGCGATCGGATCATCGAGAAGCCATGATTCGAGATGCGGCACGGCCTCGCCAATGGCTGTTGGAAACGGCGGCGCAGAACCCCGATGTTGCGCCCGCCCTTCGCGAAGGGCCTTGAGCCTCGCGCCGCGGCGGTCGCGGTCGCGATCGATAGTCGCAACGACTCCCGCAGCGCCCGAGTCCTTTGCTGCCAGGATCGCAAAACGCAACTTCTTGTGATAGCCGCGGCCCGATCCGTGGAGGCGCGCCCACCCACGCGCGTCTTCGGCGACGCCCGTGCCAAGAATGCGCTCGACGAGGCGCGGAACGACCGCCTCGTCGGACTTGCCGTCGCCCACAAACATCAGTCGGATCATGACGCCGATCGGCCCACCAACCCTGCTTCGCCTTCGTTGTACCACACTTCACCGAGCATGAATTCGTCAAGGAACGCGGCGAGACGCTCAGCGTCCACCGGGTCGGCCGTACGGCTGCCATCGTCGTTGCGACGAAATACCAGCACTTGATCCCGATTCAGATCGACCAGGTCGAGGAGGTAGGGCGAGTGAGTCGTCAATATGATCTGCGCCGCATGGCCGCCGTGCTTGCCCTGGGTGATTTCGCGCAGCAGGCGCATCACGTCTGCAAGCCGCTTTGGATGCACGCCGTTCTCCGGTTCCTCAATCAGGATCATCTTGGGCGGCTCGGGGTGCCAGGCCAGCGCCAGAAAGAACAGCATCATGCGCACACCGGCGGATGCCTCATCTGCTTTGAGCCTCAGGTCGGATTCTATGACCAGGTCGAGGCGTCGCGATGGAGCGTCTGGAGTCGCGACCTCGATTTCTTCCAGACCGGGCACAAAACCACGACACGAAGTCACAATGCTATTGAAACGGGCGCGATCGCGTCGGAGGAAGTAATCCAGCAGCGTGGGAACGCCCTCCCCGGTACGCATGAGCGACGGCGGGCCGACGTGGTCCGGTTGTCCCGGTGCTTCCATCGACACGCCGTTGCTGGGAAGTTGGTACAGGCGACAGGGTTGCAACGCCTTTGGGTTCGCGTGTCCCGAAGACGTATAACTCTTGGTGCCACGAACTGCGTTGAATGTGATTTCACCGCCATCGACCGATCCGACAATTCGAGTGGTGATTGTATGATCAAGCCGCCAATGATCGGAGTCCATAAAACCAGACTCAGAACTGCTCAGAATCCCGATTGCGCGAAGGAATACGCTCTTTCCGGTGTCATTCGGCCCGATCAGCACGGTGAGCGGGCGCAATGGAACTTCCAGTTCTCGAAAACACCGAAAGTTCTCGATCCGGATGCGTTCAACCATGTCAGCATCGTAGCCCGCGGGTTGCTTGCGAGTCAAAACGGAATGGCCTGCCCGGGCGGAGCTTCGACGACCGGCTCGCAGCCCGGCGAGCAAAACTTCGGCTCCGCAAAAACTGCTGCGTGCGGCCACGCCCGCCCATTGTCTGAAGCGGGGACTCGACATCAGGACCGCCGGGTTTTCGCCCAACGCCTTCGAGGTTAGAATATCCCACGAGCTGAACCGTCCGCCGCCGAGGCGGGCGGCACGATCATCGCGCGGCCGCCTGCGGGCCGCAGAGCGCGTTCGGGCGGGCGGGACAACCCGTCATCCCGGACGCCCCAGGAAACGTCGGGAGGATCGAGCATCATGACGACTTCAAAACCTCTCCTTTCGCCGCACGTGTTCACGCTGCTGCTCGTCGCCGCCGTGGGGCTGTCTATGACCGCCGCACCGACGGCGCTGTGGGGCGTGCAGGATCCTCCCAAGGCCAAGAAAAAGAAACCCGACAAGGAAAAGGAAGACCCCAAGGCCGATGACGGCAAACAAGCCACGCCCGCTCCGCGCGAGCACATCCGCTGGGGCAAGCGCCGCAACGAGACCGACGAGGCCTACGACAAGCGCCACGACAAGCTGCTGAAGCGCATCAAGAAGGACAAGAAGGACGACATCCGCGGCGGGCCGGTGCCGCTGTGGACCGTTTCCAACGGTCCCTTCATCATCCGCACCGACATCAGCGCCGAGTTCACCGCCGACACCGCCATGTACATGGAGATGCTGCACCGCGAGTATGGCGCGGCCTACAAATCCGTCCTCGGCCCGATTCCCTCCGTGATCAAGGAGCCGATCGAGGTCGTCGTCTTCGCCGACCGCGAAACCTACATGAAAAACGGCGGCACGCCCGGCAGCGGCGGCTTTTTCGCGCAGAGCATTCAGTGGCCGGATCGCGCCCCCACCTGGCCGGCGGCGCACTACCGCCTCCAGCAGTTCACCGACGGCATCACGGACTTCGCCCTGTGGCCCAAGGGCACGCTCAAGCACGAGGCCGCCCACATGGAACTTCAGATGCGCCTCGGGCTGTTCGTCGATACGCCGCGCTGGTTCAATGAAGGCCACGCCTCGGTCTTCGAGTGGTGGGATTTCGACAAAACGACTCAGGACAACCTCGATGCCATACCCTTTCGCGGCCGCTATGCGCCGTTCATCCGCCGCATTTACGGCACCGACATGTGGAAGGATTTCCACTACGTCTGGACGATCGACGCGGCGACCTGGCATCGCGACATGACGTCGCGCCAGGGTTATCTCAATTACTGCCAGGCCTGGTCGCTGGCGGCCTACATGATGAACAACGGCAAGGAAGGTTATCGCGACTTCCGCAAAATCTACGATCTCTCAAAGCGCGTCGGCGCCGACCGCCGCGTCAGCCGCACGGGCACCAAGACGCGCGCCTGGGAACTTCAGTTTCCCGACAGCGATCAGAAGGAACTCGAAAAGAACTGGATGGCCTGGGTTGCCGAGAAACTGCCCCGTGACGGCGAGGTGCCCGACGAAAGCTACTTCCTCAGACGAAACGGCATCAACCCCAGCATTCGCGACAAGCTCGAGCCGTTCACCGAAGACGAAATCAAGGCTATGAAGGAGCAACTCGAAAAGGAGGACGAAGAGCGCAAGGGACGCATCGAGAAGTGATGAGCGATTCCGCCCGCGCTCGAACCGTCGCCGTCATCGGCGCATCAGGCGACCCCGCCAAGTACGGCAACAAGGCCGTGCGCGCCTATCTGCGCCAAGGCTGGACCGTTTATCCGATCACGCCCATGCCCGACCCGATCGAGGGTCTGACGCCGTTTCGCTCGATCCTCGACGTGCCCGGCGACATTGACCGTGCCACCATCTACCTGCCGCCCGAAATCGGCATCCGCGTGCTCTCCGAAATCGCCCGGAAGGGCGTGGGCGAGTTCTACGTCAACCCCGGCGCCGAAAGCGACGCCCTGCTCGAAGAAGCCCGCCGCCTCGGCCTCGATCCGATCGTCGCGTGCAGCATCGTGGCCATCGGCGAGCGACCGTGAAGTCGCAGTCAGCCCGTGGGGCCGCCGTGCGGACGATCAGCCGTCCGCCTGACCACCTGAGCTGGCGAGTTGCTCGCGGTCGGTCCGCTCCGTAGAATAGTTCGGCATGGGCATAACGCAGGTCACAGTTGCAGTGCGAAACCCTGCCAAGCCCGATACGGCTTGGGAGGCGCTGTTCCTTGTAGACACGGGGGCCGTGGACTGCCTGGTCCCGGGCCGGCATCTTCGCGAGCTTGGAATACAGCCTCGCGGCAAACGGATCTACGAGCTGGCCGACGGGACCGAGACCACCTTCGAAGTGGGAGTCGCCGAGGTTGAGTTCATGGGCGACCGCGTGGGCGCCACCGTGATATTCGGCGCCGATGACGCCGAGCCGATCCTCGGTGTTACGGCCCTCGAGTCGGTGGGGATCGAGATCGACCCTCGCTCCCAGCGCCTCAAACGCCTTCCGTCTGTCCGCTTGAAGCGCGCGGCGCGGCAAGCCTGAAGCCGGCCGCGCCGCGTGCCGTGATCGTCGAAGCGCCTCGTCAAGTTCCACTATTGGTGCATGATACGCGAGCGGCATGAGGCGTTGTGTCGCCGGCGCCCGCGGCGGAGGCGGCGGCAGCGTCGCCGCCGGGTTCGCGATGATTACGACGAAGACCCGGAGTTCGGCGCCGATCCGCTACGCGGCCGCGCAGACCACGATGGGTGCCGGCGGAGTCTGGACGAAGGTCGGCCGCGGCGCGGCGCACAACAACGTGTTCTACATCAAGGAGCAGGGCGTCGGCGGACAAGCGTGTGCCCAAAACCGGGTGATGCCTCATTCCCACCGCGCAAGGGGTTCACAGCAATGTCAATCAGGGAAATCGCGCAGAGGGGCCGCTCATAGAGGCAGGCGCTCCCTCGCTCAAGTACGAGCGATACGCCGACTCCCGGAAAGATCGGCACACCCGCAGCCGTAAGCTTCAAGCCGAGTCAGTTGACAGTCATCTGCCTGAAACCTGATATCTGAGATGTTAAATCTGGAATCTCGGATTCCTTCGTCGCTCCATCGCACTCTTCTGTTCCCCGTTCCCTGCTCCCTTTCCATTTCGTGCCTTTTGACGTCGCCAATTGGGTGGCGGGCGCAGCCTGCGTTGTGTCTTGGTTTCGACGTTTCGACGATTCATTTCGACTCTTCAGTTCTCCTTTCCCCCGCCGCGGATTCTCCAACGACCATGTCGCCCGCTCTTGGCGCCCCCTCCAGCACTGTCGCCGCCGCGACATCGTGCGAACTGAATCGCCGATCGACCCGAGCCGACCCCGCCGCGGCCCCGTCGCGTATCACATGCACCGTCTGCCCGTAGTACGCCGCGCGGCCGTGCAACTCGAACAGAAACATCCCCGCCGCATCGTTCACACGCGTCACCGAGCCATAGGTCCGCTGTGCCGACTGCTCGTCCAACCGTCCAAGCGCCTGCTCGATCCGCAGTCGCACGGCGCCGACCGCCGAACCCGACTGCCGCGTCAACTCCCGCTTCGCCTGCGGCGAGCCGAGCATCCCCAGCTCGATCGCCGCGCCCAGCCGCGCCGCCGCGTCGCTCGAGTCGAGCATCCACAACAGCACCGGCTCGCACGTGTCCGGATGAAACCGTGCCACGCGCGGCAGCACGTCCTTCCATTGCGCCTCCGGCGCCGACTCGACGTACGCCCGCAGCTCCCGCGGCCCGATCAATCCATGCGGCGACAGGTATGTCGGCACATAACGGTAATACACCTCCAGCGTCAGCACGTTGATCGCCGTCGAGTAAATCCGGCCGCCCATCTTCCCCCACTTGCCCCACTTCAAGCCGAACGGCGGCCAGCTCCCGTACGCGTGCCGCCGCTGCCCGTTCGGACGTACCGGCCGCTCCTGGTACTCGACGATGCAGTCCCGCAGGGCGCGGTTCCACGTCCGCCACTCATCGCCGCCGCGATGAAACAACGCCAGCGTGCCGTAATACCAGTAGTACTCGCTGTGCAGCCCCGAGGGATCGAGCCGCGTCATCCGCTCATACGACGGCGGATCGGCCAGCAACCGCTCCGCCTGCCGCTGCGCAATCGCGTCATCCGGCCGCCAGCCGATCGTCGCGTGCGCATACAGCCCCACGGCGACCATCGCCGGCCCGTAACGCTGCACGCGCAGCCGCGTCGCCCGGTCGCGCTGCACGCCGATGCCCTCGTCGGCGTACCACACGCGGCCGTCCCGTTCCGTGGCGCGCTCGAAATGCCCGATCATCCGCCACACCGCACTCGCCGGAGGCGGCGCGCCCGCGGCCTGGGCGCTCTTCAGCGCCATCAGCACCCAGCCCGTGATCGACGTGTCGTTACGATTGGTCGCATGGGCGGTGTAGTCCCAGCCGCCGCTATCCTGCTGCGCACGGGCCAGGTGCGCCACCGCGCGGCGCAATGGCCGGTCGAACACGGGATCGCGCGTCATGATCGACGCTTCGGCGATCGCCAGCGTCGCCACCGCGTCGTTGTAAATCTGAAACGCCGACGTGGGCGAGAACGTTCCGTCCGAGGTCTGCTGCGCCAGGATGTAATTGAACGCCCGCGTGATCGTGTCGGCGTAGGGACCCTGCTCGTGCGTGTAGCCCGCGCCGAGAAACGCCAGCGTCGCCAGCGCCGAAAGCCCGACGTTCAACTCATGATTGTTGCGATCCACCGCCACGCCGCCGCAACGATCGTCCGGCGGGCAACACAGATCAAACCGTTCGCGCTCCCAAACGCCGTCGGCCCGTTGATGCGCCGCCAGCCACGCCAACCCATCCGCCACCGCGCGCTCCGTGCGGCGGTTGCCGCCGAACCGCTCCAGCGCCCGCTCATGCGACGCTCCCTGCCGATTCGCGAGCGGCCGATCTTCCGGATCGCCCGACTCGGCCGTCGCCGTCGCCGTCGCTGACGCTGACGTGGACGGTTGCGAAGCCGGCGGTGACTGCCGCGACACCGCGCCAAGCCCTGCCGCCGCGATCAATCCCCCGAGAACCGCCGCCCTGTAGCACACGCGGGAACTCCAACATCAGAACCTCCCGGCGCAAGCCAGGGGACCCGGCCCGAAGGGCCGGAATTTCAACATCCGCCGCCACATCGTCGGCCGAGTCACGGCTTCACCACAATCTTCCCGAAGAACTCCCCTCTCTCCATCTGCCGCTGCGCTTCCGCCAGTTGCTCCAGCGGCCACACCTTGTCCACCACCGGCCGTACGCGCCCCTGCTCGGCCAGGGCGAACGCCTGCGCGATCTGCTCGTCATCCGCGAAAAACTCCACGATCCCGTGCAGCGTGATTTCCTTAAACATGATCTGCGCCGCCACGATGCTCGCCGACGGGCCGCCGACCATGCCGAGCAGGATCCACCGCCCGCGCCGCGCCAGGCACTCGACGCTCGTCGCAGCCGTCGAGCCGAAAATCGGATCGAACACCACGTCGACGCCGCGGCCGTTGGTGAACTCTTTCACCGCCGCCGCCACGTCCTGCGTCTTGTAGTTCAACGCGCGATCGACGCGCAGCAACTCGCGCGCCTTCGCCGCCTTCTCGTCGCTGCCCACCGTCGAGATGACGTTCGCCCCCGCCGCCCGTGCCACCTGACACGCCGCCGCACCCGCTCCGCTGCCGCCCGCGTGAACCAGCACCGTCTCGCCCGGCCGCAGGCCCGCACGCAGCACCAACCCGTAATAGGCCGTCAGATGACAACACGGGTACGCCGCGGCTTCTTCCCACGAACACGGCTTCGGCTTCGGCGCAAGGCACTCGACCGGCACGACGGTGAATTCCGCAAACCCGCCCGGCCGCGCGATGCCGACGATGTCCAGTCGCCCCTTCGCCGACGGCCCCGTCACGCGCGCCTTGATCATGGCCTCGTAACCGACGCGGCTGCGCTCGACGCCCGCGCCGACGTCGACGACCTCGCCGGCCAGATCGAACCCGCCGATGTGCGGCAGCGACCAGCCGGGCATGGTCGTGGCCCCGGAACGCAGGAACAGGTCCAGGCGGTTCAGCGCCGCGGCGCGAACCTTCAGCAGCGCCTCGCCCGCGCCCGGCTTGGGCGTCGGTACGTCTTCGAGCTTGAGCACTTCCACCGAGCCGGTCTCGTGATATCGCATCGCACGCATGATTCGCTCTCCAGTTGAGTCCGCTTTGCGAACCGCGAAATCCGTAGGGTTCGCTGTGCCGACTAAGGAGTCGCGCACAAATAACCAGAACGATTGTCCTAGGTGGTACGGGCATCTTGCCCGTTCCGGACGGGCGGGACGCCCGTACCACCCCTCTGCAATTCGTTCACGTTATTTCCGCGCGATGCCTAAAAAGGACCAAGCCATAAGCCGAGAACCCTAAACTGAGTCAGTTGTCAGAAAGAGCCATCAGCCTGCTGCCGTCCGCCATCGGCCCAGATTCGTCTTTCCCGCGCAGGCGGGAATCCAGTCCTCCGCGCCCCCCGCGCTTCTGCGTGAGTTTCCCCTGCTTCGACTTTGGACTTTCGACTTTCTATCCCCCTTCTTGCGACAGCTTGTCGATCTTCGCCGCCAGCACGAAGTCGCTCTCGGTCAGCCCGTCGATCTTGTGCGTCCAGATGTCGACCCGCACCTTGCCCCACGCCAGGTGGATGTCGGGGTGATGTCCCTGCTCTTCCGCCAGCGCGCCGATGCGATTGACGAATCCCAGCGCGCTGACGAAATCGGGAAACGCGTAGTTCTTCGTCAGATGATGCTCCTCGATGACGCTCCAGCCGGCCACCTGCGCTAGCAGCTTCTTCAGCTCGCCGCCCTTAAGCGGCGGCGCCCCGCCGCGACACGGCACGCACGACTTCGTCGAAAGATCACTGGCCTCGCTCATGATTCACTCCTTTCGTGCCCGACCCCGCGCCATTGTACGCCCGAAGCCACGCCTCCGCCCTTGTTCGCGGCGCGCGCGGCGAGCCTCTCACGCCGCAAAACAAGAAAGAGTGCGATTCTCCGAACATTATTCTTCATCACGACTTACGCGACATGGATGATCTAACCAACGCCTGAATCCGAGAAAAGCCGCGTTCCAGACCCGAAAGTCCGTGGTATGTTTCATATTGGTAGGACAGCTTTCCCGATCAAGGAATGTCGCCCCCTCGGGGCGTTCGGGCCGGAACAGAGTTCGATCCATGCGCGGTTCCGGTCTGCCATCCGTTTCACATTTCCGCTCGTTGAGCCTCAAATTGCCTGTTCGTCCGCGCCGCGGTCGCGCGCGGCGATGAGCGCTTCAACGCATCCCGGCAGGCCCGACCGGCCCACGCGGCCGAACGAGCGTTGGGAGACGGACCTGCGGTATGTGAAGGTGGAGGAACGGAACTACTACCTGCTGAGCTTCCTGGATGTGTATTCACGCTACGTGGTGCA
>WYBU01000103.1 GCA_011525745.1 Planctomycetaceae bacterium
ATGAAATCGCCGAGCGCTGCACCTATTACCAGGCACGGAATCGGACGTCCTACGAGAGCCGCAAGCGAATGGCCCACCTCCGCGCAAAACGACGCAGCAACGAGTAGATAGCGCTGTCATACTAATGCCTCGTCGCCGCTCGGGCGCGCACAACACACCACGCCTCCATGCCGCGCCCGACTTCGACTTTCTCCTTCGTCGCCAGTTCCGTGGGCCGCGCCGACGGCTATCCGCGTTGATCCCCTTCGGGGAAGAACCACCCCCCGCCGCCTCTCACCCGGCCGCGCCGCCCGAGACGTTTTCGTATCCCTGCACCGCCAGCCGAACCGCCGCGTAGGCCAGCACGCCGATCAAGACCACCCGCACCCACTTCACCGGCCAGCGATGCACCAGCCAGCCCCCCAGCCACCCGCCCAGCATCGCACCGGGCATCAGCAGCGCCGAAAATCGCAGCGCATCCATCCACGAGAACCGATGAACCGTCAGCGTCGCGCTCTTCAGCAACGCCGCCGCCGCGCTCGACCACAGGATCGTCGCGGCCGAATTGGCAATGGCGTTCCGCAGCGGCATCCGCAGCAGGTATTGCTGCGACGGCACCGCCACGATCCCGCCGCCGACCCCCAGCAGGCCGCCCAGCAGCCCGACCGGCACCCCGATGCACCCGACCAGCAGCGCCGCCGAAGCGTCGTCGCGCCCGCCCGGCGTCTCGCCGCGCGCCGCCGCCGCCGCTCCCGGCGAACGCAGCCGCTGCACGTTGTCGTGCACGACGTACACGAGAAACGCGGCGAACAGCAGTTGCAGCCAGCCCTGACCGGCGTCGCGAAAGACCGGCAGCGTCGCCAGACCCACGCCGCCCAGCGCGCCGGCCACCGCGCCGGGAATCGTCCAGCGCACGACGCGCGGCGCGATCGCACCCGCGCGGCGATGTTGCAACACCGCCGGCGCAACCACAAAAAAATTCACCAGCATCGCCGCCGCCTGATGCAGATGCAGCGCGCCGCCGCCGAACCACAGGCTCAGACCGGGGATCATGACGATCGACCCGCCGACGCCGATGAGTCCGCCGACCCAACCCGCCATCAGACCCAGGGCCAGCAGCCAGGCAACGTCGCCGGGTGTCATGATGGGGAATATAAGGAATCGCGCGAAAACAGGCTGCACGAATTCCCAGGGTTGGAAAGGCCAGGCCTTCGCGCGACAGGATTGAGATTTCCTATTGGACAGGTGAAATCTGAAATCTCACATGTCAAATCTGAAAACACAAGTCCCACCATCCATCCACCGCTTGCCGCCGCTCTGCTCGATGCCATCCGCGCGCATGAGTAAACGCGCCGGCTACTGGCCGAAAGCGTCGGCGGTGCCAGAAGTATCAAGAGAATGTTCCGTTATCTTTCGACACGGTATAATGGCCGCTGCAACGCAGCCAGCCTTGGCGAGCGTTGCAGTGGCGCTGCGGCGCTCAATCCACAGAAGCCATCATCTTGGCCGCCGCCACGGCCCAAGGATCGCAATTGGAAACGCGCGTCATGTTCAGGTTATGGAAAGTTGACTGGAGGAAGGCAAGCCATGAATCGTATCCGCATTCGCTGGATGATCCGCGTGTGTATCGTCGGCGTTGTATCGATCGCTGGCGCGCAGTCGGTAGTCGCTCAATGCGCCTTCGACTGGCGGCCAGGTGACGGCGAACCCACTTTTGAATATACCCTTTCCGCGATGACGACATGGGACCCGGATGGACCGGGACCGCTGCCCGCGACGCTGGTGGTCGGCGGCGCTTTTTCGACCGCCGGAGGTGTGCCAGCTGAAGCCATCGCTTGCTGGGACGGTGCGACCTGGCAGCCATTGGGGGCGGGGATCAACGGGGGATTGAACCCGCGTGTGTACGTGCTAACGGTATTCAACGGCGACCTGATCGCGGGGGGAGACTTCACGAGCGCCGGCGGCGTAAGCGCAAACAACATCGCCCGCTGGGACGGGATGGCCTGGCATCCGCTTGGCACGGGCATGAACGGGAGAGTGCGCGCGCTGACGGTCCATAACAATGAGTTGATTGCGGGGGGCCAATTCACGACCGCCGGCGACGTGGCGGCGAGCCGCATCGCCCGCTGGGATGGCATGGCCTGGCATTCGCTTGGATCTGGGATGGGAGGCAGCGGTGCGTCCGTTTTTGCTCTCGCCGTCTATAACGCGGATTTGATCGCGGGGGGCTTATTCACGACCGCCGGTGGCGTGAGCGCGTACTACATCGCCCGCTGGGACGGTACAGCATGGAATCCGCTTGGAATGGGGACAAACAACTCGGTGATCGCCTTGGCCGTCGTTGATGACGCGTTAATCGCCGGAGGCTACTTTACTGCCACCTGTGGCGTGGAAGCGCGCCGCATCGCCCGCTGGGAAGGTACGGGTTGGCAACCACTCGGGATGGGAATGAGCAGCACATCGACTCAATTTCCATATGTAGCCGACGTGACAGTTTATAACGGCGACCTGATCGCGGGGGGCTACTTCACGAGCGCCGGCGACGAAATCGCAAACAACATCGCCCGCTGGGACGGGATGGGCTGGCATCCGCTTGGGACGGGAGTGGCGGGCAACTATCCGTGGGTTACCGCCCTGGCGGTCTATGGCGGCGAACTAATCGTGGGCGGCGCGTTCACAACAGCCGTCGACAACGTTTCCCCGTGCTGGGCTCGCTGGGGACCGGACTGCGCGCGCGGCGACCTGAACTGCGACCAGCTCGTCGACTCCGCCGACGTGCCGCTCTTCGTCGATGCCTTGTTAAGCACCCAGCCGCTCACTGTCTGCGAGGCTTACACCGCCAACGTCAACGGCGACATGGACTGTGCGGGCGGGCCGCGCGTGGATGCGAGCGACATTCAGCCGTTCGTCGATTGCGTGCTCGGGGGCCTGTGTCCCTGACCGGCAAACATTCGATGCCGCTTGAGACTTCACGGCATCGGCCGATTGCAGTGTACTCGCGCGGCATCAGCGGCAATCGGCTGGAGCGCAGCCAGAAATCGATGACTGTTGCGCGGCTTAACATGCGTTTCCCGGCGAGCAGCGACAATACTCAAATTGCGCACCTTGAAAGCGGCGACACGCCATCAATTTGCATGCGAATGTCCGGGGCAGTTTTTCTTCCCTACGTCGCTCCCCCGCCTGCGGGGGGCCGCTTCATCGCTACGTGTAATTCGCTGTTTCCTTTTCCCAGCGTGCCTACGTGCCTTCGTGCCTTTTTCAGTCACAAATTGGGTTGCGGGCGCAGCCCGCGCCGCGCCTTCGTTTCGACGTTTTGACCTTTCATTTCGACTTTCGACTTTCCGCTTCCCCCCGCTCAATACCCCGGAAACGCCGGCGACTCCTCCGGCCCCCAGATGAAATACCGCGGATCGACGCTGTACTCCACGTGGCCATCGACGTAGCTGATGTTCTGCCCGCCCTCGTGCGCATCGCCGTAACGCAACGCATCGTCGACGTCGACAATGAGATCGTACGCCACGTAGTCGCGCTGCAAGCCCACCTCGCTCGTCCGCGCGATGCGACCCGTCGGCGCGGCGTGCAGGCTGCCGGCGTTGTACGGATACGTCCCGTGACCGAATACGCGCAGTCCCTCCGGCAGCGGAACCGCGCCCTTCACCGGGCAGTACCACGTCTCGGCCACGCGCGTCGGCGTGTCGGGCATCATCGGATGCAGCCGGATCGCCAGGCAGTTGGCGTGCTGCGATATGTCCTGAATCGCGTTGGGCCCGTAGGGAAACGCCGCCGCGTCCGGATAGGCGTCGTCGCGCTGAACGTACATCTCGACCATCGCCGCCAGGCTGCGCAACTGCGTCTGGCACACGACCTTGTACGACTGCCGCCGCGCCGCGGCCAGCGATGGCGCCACCAGCGACAGCAGCAGGCCGATGATCGCGATCGACACCAGCAGCTCGATCAGCGTAAACGCAGCGCGACGATGGGTTCGGACGATCGGCATGGCCGGCGTCTCCGAACAATGGGACGAAAACCGTTTCGCGGCCGGAACGGCGACTTGCGATCGGACGCCTGCCTTCGTCGCCCCCCGGCGTGTGCTGCCTGGCCGCACCCCGCGGACCGAAACGCGGCGGGAATTGCGGCCGAAGAATAGATGTGCTCAGTATACCCATTGCCGCGCCGCCGGTGCAAGTCCGGCGTTCCCCCGCCGCGTCGGGTGGTACGGGCGTCTCGCCCGTCGCTTCGGTGCTTCCCAAACCCCCGTGCCGGCTTGACACATCCCCGCACTCGTGCGACATGTTGCCCCATGCCCGAGTCCTCGCTGACCGAATGCCTCCGCTGCGGCTACGACCTGACCGGGCTGCCGCCGGCACATCGCTGCCCCGAGTGCGGCCAGCCCTACGACGCCTCCACGCGCGTGTGGCGACCGCGTTCGCCGCGCATGCGCTACGTCGTGCTGCTGGCGGTGATTCCCGCGGTTTTTGTCGTGGTCGAACGATCAGCCGGAATCGTTCATGATATTTCGCGCGGGCTGCCCCTACAGGCTTCGGATCTGATTCTCGCCTTAATGGCGTCCGCGTTCATTGCACTGTTCATCTGGTTCCAGCGCGCGGCGGTACGAAAAGGGATGCTCATCGCCGTCACGCGCGAGGCCCTCCACGCGCGCGTTCACGGCGGAACTCAAATCATCCCGTGGGAGGACGTGGAAACGATCACCGAAGGATATTGGGGCGGCGTGGTGATCAAGCGCCGCGGCAAAGCGCTGACGATCGCGCTTTATTCCATATTCGACACGCGAACCGAGTTACAGGCGTTCCTCTCCACCGCAAGCGAGTTAAGGACACAAGCCGCATCCTCTGCCCGCCGGTCGAACGGCGCTTCAACGGGTGCAAATGTCCAGAAGGATGGTCTTTGTTGAAGATTTCCATCTATTATTCGCGCCCGCGCTGTTTACTTTCACACATTTTATGGTAGTATTCAGCTTCGGATCGGAACTCCTTGGTTTATCTTCATCTTCTGTTAGGGTTTTTTATGCCCAGTCCGGTCGGGCGGGGGGCGCGGAGCGTGCCGAGCGGGACGACTCGACCCGGACGTCGACGACCCGGGCCGACAAATCGGGCCTTTCATGGACGATTGAACGATTCACCGCCCGCGCGAAACAAAGCCGTCAACGCGGCATCGGCGCCGCCCGACCCGGACGCGCCAACGGCCGACGCGTCGCAACGCCTGTCCGCCGTACTGCGCGACTCATACGACGCGATCACGGTTCTGTCCTTCGACGGGACGATCAAGGCATGGAACCGCGGCGCCGATCGCATTTATGGCTACTTGGAGTGGGAGGCGCTCGGACACAACATCGGAATGATTTGTCCGCGCGGTGAGCGGGCCAGGATGCTCAAGCGACTCAAGGCCGTGGCGCGCGGCAGGTCGCTGCCGCCGTTCGAGTCGCGGCACGTCGCCAAAGACGGTCGCCTGCTGGATATTTGGCTGACGTTAAACCCGTTGCGCGACAACCGCGGCCGGCCGGTGGCGGCGGCGGCGACGGCGCGCGACATCACCGCCCAGAAGCGCGCCGAGGCGGCGCTGCGCGCCAGCGAGGAACGGAATCGCTCGCTGGTTCAGACGATCGTGGATACGGCCGTCGACGGCATCATCATCACGAATGAACGCGGCATCATACAGAACATCAATCCGGCGGCGCAGCGGATTTTCGGCTACCGCGCCGACGACGTCGTGGGGCGAAACGTCAAGTTGCTCATGCCGCCGCCGTATCGCCGTCCGCACACGCGTTCGATGCGGCGCTATCTGCGCACCGGCGAGCGGCGGATCATCGGCATATTGCGCGAGCTGGAGGGGCTGCGCCGCGACGGCCGCGTCATTCCGATTGAGGTGAGCGTCAGCGAGACGATGATCGACGGGCGCCGCACGTTCACCGGCTTTGTCCGCGATCTGACGCAGCGGAAAAAGGCCGAGCACTCGATCCGGCGCCTTCAGCGCGAACTGATCGCCGCCGCCGACGCCGAACAGCGCCGCATCGGGCAGGAACTGCACGATCAGTTGGGCAGCATGCTCACCGGCGTTTCGATGCTCACGGAAGCGCTGCAACGCCGGCTGGAACGGCTCGGGTTGCCCGAATGCGAGACGGCGGCGCAGCTCGGCAGTCAGGTCCGTGAGGCGCACGCCGAAGCGCGGCGCGTGGCCCGCGGACTGGTGCCGCTGGTCGTCGAAATCTACGGACTCGTCCCAAGTCTTCAGGAACTGGCGGAACGGGTCGATGCGCGCGAAGGAATCCGCTGCCGGTTCCGCAAGCGCGGAACGGTGCGGATCGAGGACAAGCCGGTGGCGTTGACGCTCTACCGCATCGCGCAGGAAGCTACGACAAACGCAGCGCGGCACGCCAGGGCGCGCAGCGTCGACATCCGGCTCAGCGCCAACCGAAGCGGGACCTTGCTGGAAATCCGGGACGACGGCGTGGGCTTGGACGGATCGAAACCGCGCGACGAGGGACTGGGACTGCGCACCATGCGCTACCGTGCCGGTCTCATCGGGGCCACGATCGACATCGTCGCGGCCAAGCCGCGCGGTACGCTTGTACGCTGCACGCTGTCCAATCACAATACGGTTGGTCATGAGCACGGAACCAAACAAGAGCGCGCATCGACGTAAGCAGCCGATCGTCATCGTCGATGATCACCCCGTCCTGCGGGACGGACTGGCGCGGCTGATCGACGGAGAGTTCGATCTCTGCGTCAGTGGTCAGGCCGAAAGCGTCACCGACGCGCTGGCGCTGATTCGGCAGACGCGGCCGGCGCTGGTCGTCGTCGATCTGTCGCTGAAAGACGGCAGCGGCCTGGACCTGATCAGCCAGGTGGCGACGAGTTGCGAGGGCGTGCGATCGCTCGTGCTGTCGATGCACGACGAGGCGATCTTCGCCCCCCGCGCGCTGCGGGCCGGCGCGTCGGGCTATGTAAGCAAGTCCGAACCTCCCGAGGCTGTGCTCGATGCGATTCGCACGGTGCTGCGCGGCGAACTGTACGTCAGCGCGACGACGAACCAGCGGCTGTTGCGCGACATGGTTGCCGGGCCTTCCCAACGTCCGCGATCGATCGTCGAGTCGCTGACCGACCGCGAGTTGGAGGTGTTCGAACTTGTCGGGCGCGGAATCGGCACGCGCGACATCGCGCAAAAGCTGCATCTGAGCATCAAAACCATCGAGTCCCATCGTGAGCACATCAAGGAAAAACTGGGACTCAACAGCGGGCGCGAACTGACCCGGCACGCCGTACTCTGGGTCAACGAGCAATGCTGAGAAATTATCGGGAACCCAGCGGCCCCCTTTGCCCGTGTAGCCCGGCGCGAGCCATGCCCGCACACGAATGTCTGACTGAAAAAGGCACGCAGGCACGAAGATGTTCTCTGTGTTGTCAATGAACGTCCTTTCGATTCTTGACGGTCCTTCTGTCCGAATGTCACGGGGCTTGGTGTCCGGCGGGCCGTAGCCACGCGTGCGGTTCGCCGCAGGCGAACGAAACCCGTCGGCCTGGGCGTTTCCTTCTTTCAATTGCACCGGCCGGGCGGAACGACGCCGCCCAATCGCGGCGCGGACGCCCGGCGCGAATCGCTGCCGCCGCGTCCTGGGCGGAGTCGATGTCGCGGCGACGCCCACGGCGTCGCACCCTGTGCCATTCGCGAACCGTCATGGGGGTTTTCCCCGTCGCATAATGGGATCGTTCCCGCTGTTTCCGCGGCCGTGGGCGGCATAGAGTTCGTGTGGTGCGAACGCCGCGTTTTTCGGGCCGGCTGTCCTGGCTTCGAAGTAAGTGCTCAACTGACGCGGTGGGATCGCGGCGCGATCCGGCGAGTTCGGAAATCGGAGGATTCGCTGGTGTCGGTGGGCTTGGAAGGAAGCACGCTCGCGCAATGGCGTCAAGGCGGCGTGGAGACGGCGTTCGCATCGGCGCTAGGGCGCCGCGTGGGAATAAGGCGAACGAATGGAAGTTGGGTGGTACGGGCGTCCCGCCCGTCCGGAACGGGCAAGATGCCCGTACCACCCAGGACAATCGTTCCGGTTATTTGCGCGCGACTCCTGAGTGAAGTCAACGGCATTCGCGCGGGATCGATATTTTTGACATGAAACGTACGCTAAAAGCGTACGCGAGGGGGAAGACGGCAATGTCCTCTGATGTCCTGCCCGGGAGGGGATCGGCAGGACGTGCGGAGGGGGCAGGCGAGTGAGTCGGCTCGGGCGGCGCCCGGTCGAACTGGCTCAATCTACTCCTTCCTGCGCAATCGGTGGTACGGCTCGCACCCGTCGGGCGAACAACAACGTTGCGACCGCGCCGCGGCGATGACGAATGGGGAGTCGCCCCGGGCCGAGCCGTACCCCGATTGTGCGTTCGGACAAGGCGCGAAAGGGAACCAAGGATCGGAAGAAAGGCGCAACGTCGACGCAGTTCGGCGACGGAACTCAGCATTTTGGAAGATTGGAGCGGCGATGGCACGCAGGAAAATCGAAAACCAAAGGTCCGTCGCGCAAAAACGGAAGGCGACGAGGCAACCGGGGGAAACGCGGGCGACGCGCGCCGCCGGGGGACAAGCTCGACGATCGATTGCGCCGTCGTCGTCGAGGCCGGGATTCGAGAGCGTCCATGAAACCGGAACGAACAGGTCATCGATCGAACATCGGAGGAGCGTTATGCCCATCACGGACCCGCGAACCGTGGAGACATTCCGGGGTGAAACACCCGGTGAGGCCGCCCAGGCGGAGGCGGTCGATCACCTCGTGCCGACCATCCGGCTCGACACCGACGAGCAGGTTCGTCAGCGGGCCTACGAACTGTATCTACAGCGAAATGGCCGTACGGGCGACGCGCTTTCGGACTGGCTGCTGGCGGAGCGCGAATTGCGCGTCCCGACGTCGTGAAGGCGGGCGGCGGCTCACAGGTGCGCTGAACGGCTCAGCAGCCCCTGACCAGAGTGCAGGCGGCGAATTCTGACCGCCGAGGTTGACAGGATTTCGTACCCGGCAGCGAGGGGCTGCGCCACACGGCCGATCGGTCGGAGGTGTTGCGTGCTGCCGACAAGGCAAGAAATCAGCGCGATGCGGCGGGAAGCCTCGAAGGCCATGCGGACCGAATCGAAGTCGAGCGTGTCCGACGGCGGGCGGCGCCCACCGAATGATCGTCGCGTCGCCGCGCGCGTACGCGCCCATCGCCGGAAACGGATGACGCGCGACGAGATGCAGCGCCTCGTCGAACGACGGCTCATGTTGATTCGGATGCTCCAGGAGCATTTCGATCTGACTCGAGCACAGGCGGAAGCGGTGGTTCGCGAGATTCGCGCGAGTTATTCGCATCTGATCTGAAACCAAGGTTGGCGGCGGTGTGCGTCGGCGAGAGTTGGGGGGAGCAACGAACGCCGACGCGCATCCGTCGCCGGTCGTCAATGAACACGGGGGACGCCATGGAAGAACCAAGCGTCATGGTCGTCGACGAGCATGCCCGGGATCGACAGTCGCTGGCCGCGGCGCTGGCGAACGTGGGATTCAAGGTGTGTACGTCTCCCGACGGGTTGCACGCCGTCATCTGCATCCTGCACGACCCGCCGGACTACCTGCTGGTGAACGATGCAATCGGGGGCGTGGATCCGGTGACGATGTGCGAGATGCTGCGCAAGGACCGTCGCACGGCAACCTGCCGTATCGTTCTTTTGGTCCATGCCAACTCCCACGCCTGCCTCCAGCGCTGTCGGGCGCTGGGCCTGAGGATGCTGCTCAAGGGTCCGCACTTCGTGGAGGACGCGGTTCTGACGCTGGTGGCGCTCGCCAACGGTCGCTTCGGCGCCGGACGACCGCGCGTGCAACGCGCGCCGGCGGCTTTGCCGGTCGGAAGCCGGCGGAGCGGGTAGCCGCGATGCGTCGCCGTACACGAGGTTCGACGGCCGGACCGCCGCGGCGGGCCTGGAAGTCATGTGCGCGACGCTTTCCTGCCGTAGCCGGTTAGGAGGACGAACATGATCGCGACGTCAACTGAGCGGTTCAAGTCGGGCGACTCTTGTCCGGCCGCCGGCTCGTATGGTTTCGACGGATTCCTCGAGCATTCCTGCACGGAGGCGCCCGCGTCGGTTCGGGAAATGGAAATATGGCTGTTCCAGGGCAGCCGCTTTCCCTTTATCCACGGCATCCGGAAATGCTGCTTCTGGAAATCGCTCGATCGAGCGCCGTCTGGTGAAGATCGCTTCCGGCGAATGCCGCCGTAACTTTGTGAAGCGTAACGAGTTGCGCGGTAGAGTCCGCTGTGAAGCTGGGAATCGATCGGCGAACCGCCGATCCTTGCCGCGTTTTCAGTGCTGAAATCGCGGTCTTCAACGGCAACTGCCGATAAGTTCCCATCCTCGGTGCGGACCATTGTTTCGCGTGGCACGCGCTTGCAGCCCGCGTGACGTGAATCGACGCGTTTGCCTCCTTCATTCCCGACGGCGGGGGTACCGCGCCCTGTGATGCTCGCGCGCCTGCGGCGTCCCTGCCGACCACGTCGTCTACCGTCACGGAGATGCGCGGGGGCACGCGCGAGGCGGTCCTTTTTTTCCTGTCATTGTGGCGCGAGTCCCAAGAGGCCGGATCGTTACGGCCCGATGCGCGTAATGGCGCCGATGATCGCTCGCAACCGTCCCGGGCACGCCAAGAGCAGTCGGATGTGGGGCGCCGTGATCCCGCGCGCAAATGGGGATATTCCCCATAGCCGCACCGCCCGCCCTTCCGTTTCAATGGTATATAAAGGTGCCCGACCGCCGCTCGCAATCAACGTAAGAAGGTAAATGCCAGTCGCTTCGCTTACTTCGCCCCGGCCGTCGCTCCGCACGCTCGGTTTGATTGCGGCGCTGGCGGGAGTCTATTTCGCCACGGGGATATTCGGACTAAGTCATACTTACCTGAATCAGAGCGTCACGCTGATCTGGCCGCCGACGGGAATCTCGCTGGCCGCTCTGATGTTGTGGGGACGACGCCTCTGGCCGGGAGTCGCGCTCGGCGCCTTCCTCGTCAACTACTACACGACCCCTTCGGTTCCTGTAGCGCTGGGCATCGCCGCCGGCAACTCCTGTGAAGCGCTGCTCGGCGCGTGGCTGGCCATGCGCTATGCGGGTGGGGTTCGCGCGTTCGAGCGCCCCCAGACGGCCCTTCGATTCATGTTGTTTGCCGCCGTCGCGGCGACGATGACGTCTGCGTCGATCGGTGTGACCAGCCTGTGGCTGGGCGGCCTTGCCCGGTGGAGCGATCTGGACCGCATTTGGCTGACGTGGTGGCTGGGGGACGGCGTCAGTGCGACGATTGTGGCGCCGCTCCTGGTGATCTGGTTCACGTCGCCGCGACCCGGCTGGACGAACCGACAATGGTGCGAGGGGCTTTGCCTGCTGTCCGGCCTGCTGCTGGCGGGTCCGTTCATGTTCAGCGGCGGTATTTCGGCGCCGTTCGATCGCATTCTGCGCACGCTTGTGGTCTTGCCCGCCCTCCTGGTGGCGGCGTATCGGTTCGGACCGCACGGTTCGATCGTGGCGACGTTCGTGCTGTCCGCCCAGGCGGTCTGGGGGCTGTTGCACGGATTCGGCCCGTTCTACGTCGTCGATATGAACCAGTCCCTGCTGTTGTTGCAGTCGTACACGGTGACGATCACGGTGACGAACCTGGTGCTGGCGGCGGCTGTGGCGGACCAGCGCCGCACCGCCGCGGTGCTGCGGGAGAGCGAAACGCGGCTTCAGGTGGCGCAGCAGGCGGCGCAGTGGGGCGTGTTTGACTACGACTACGCGAGCGGCCGGTACTACTGGACGCCGGAACTGGAGGCGCTCTACGGCCTGTCGCCCGGATCATTCGACGGCACGTGGGAGGGCTGGGCGCGGCGGATTCATCCGGAAGATCGCGACGCCGTTCAGCGCGAAATCGCGCGGGCGGTCGAAACGGGGGAGGTCGCGCACGACTTTCGCGCGTTGTGGAGCGACAACAGCGTGCGCTGGCTGTTCGTGCGGGCCAGATTGTTTCGCGACGTACGGGGCCGGCCGCTGCGCCTGCTGGGGGTGAGCGTGGACGTGACCGTGCGGCGGCAGGCAGAGGAATCGCTCCGCGCCAGCGAGGCGCGGTTTCGCACGATGGCGGATCACGCGCCGGTCATGATCTGGGAGAGCGGGACCGACAAGCGCTGCGCGTGGTTCAACAGGGTCTGGCTCGAATTCACCGGGCGGTCGATGGAGCAGGAACTCGGCGACGGCTGGGCCGAGGGGGTGCATCCGGACGACCTCGAACGCTGTCTTCGGACCTATGTGACGGCCTTCGACGCGCGGCAGGCGTTCGAGATGGACTATCGGCTCCGGCGCCACGACGGCGCGTGGCGCTGGGTCCTGGACCGCGGCGCTCCGCAGTTCGGACCGAACTCGGAGTTCGTCGGCTACATCGGTTCCTGCGCCGACATCACCGAGCGAAAACTCGCGGAGGCGGAGCGTGAAGCGATGCGCGGCGAGCTGGAAACGCGCGTGCTCGAGCGGACGGCACAACTGGCGACCACCTATCGCCGGCTTCAGGCCGAGGTGCGTGAGCGCGAACTGCTCGAAGCCGAAATCGCGCTGGCCATAGAGCGTGAACAGTATCTGCTCAGCGCGCGGTTGCACGAAGGGCTGGGACAGACGCTGGCGGGGATGAGCTTCGATGTGTCGGGGCTGATCGCGAAAGTGCAGGCAGTCGCGCCCGTCCAGGTCCCGCAAGCGAAGGCGATTCAATCGAGAATCCAGCAATGCGTGGAGCAGGTCCGGGCAATCGCGCGCGAGCTGGCGCCGGTGGAGCTGAGGAATTTCGGTCTGGCGGTCGCGCTCGAAGAAATCGCCCGCGGCGCCGAGCAGTCGTCCGGCGTCCGCTGCACGGTCCATGCCGACGAATCAACCCCGTTCTCCGAAAACGCGGCGGTCGCCGCCCAGTTGTACCGCGTCGCGCAGGAGGCCGTCCGCAATTCCATCCGCCACGCCGAACCGAAACGCATCGACATCGAATTGGCCCGCCACGATCACCAGCTCGTGCTGCGCGTCCGCGACGACGGCGTCGGTCTGCCCACGACCGCGGAGCGGACGCGCGGCCTGGGGATGCAGATCATGCGCTATCGCATGAAGCTGATCGGCGGATCGCTCGACGTCCGCAACGATGCCCACGGCGGCGCCGTCGTGACCTGTACGGCGCCGATCGGCAACGCCGACACATGATCGCCCGGCCGCGCTCTCGCGCCGCCGCAGGGTCCGCCGTGCGGACCCATTCGCGTGGCACGGGTTTCCAGCCCGTGTATGTCCCAACCGCAAGCGCCAGCGCTGCGGTCGTTCGCGTGGCACGGGCTTGCAGCCCGTGCGAATCCGAGCCGCGAAGCGTCAGCGAGCGGGTTCCGCACGCCATGAACGAGATGCATCGTCCTGTCGCGCGTGTACGCACAATGCCTGACGGCGCGCTCAGCGGCGGCTACGAAAGCCAAACGCGGCGCGCTGCCCTCAACCGCCCGATCCCGCTCGCTGACGCTTCGCGGCTCTGAAACACCAGCGCTGGCGCTTGGGACTCCGATCAATCACGGCACAATCGCCGGGCGCCTCGTCGCGCGGCACGCTTGTGGCCCGCATTCCGTCACCCCCGCGAAGGCGGGGGTCCAATCCACCGCGTGGCACGGGCTTGCAGCCCGTGTTGAGCCTGATTACACATGCACAAGTCCATTCATGGAGGCAGAATCAACCGCACCGTAGCCGCGTCGGGAGTCTTTTTCAGATGATGAATATCGTATTTTTGGCCGTCTTGGCGGCTCACTCGGCGCTGCCTGCGCCGACGGACGATCCACTGTGCGCGGCGCTGGAGCAAGCCGGGATTTCGCGCGAACGAATCCGCATCGCACGCGCCGATCTCGACCGGCTGACCAACCGCGCCGCGCCCGGCGGTGTGCTGGCGTTCCTCTTCGACGAGCCGTTCCAGACCAAGTGGTTCATGCAGCACGTGCGCGACGAGCTGCTCGCCGATCTGGCCGCTGCGACCGAGCTGCGACTGGAATCGCCGTTCTGGACCGGAATCCCCGGCCTGCCCGAGTCGGCGACGATATCGGGTTCGCCGCTGGGCGCCGCCGAGGCGATCAGCCGGCTGTCGCGCTGGGGCGATCGCGTCGTGCGGCGCACGCTGCTGGGAAATCCGGTGGCGAGCGACATGGAGCGGGCCGCGAAACCCGAGGCGCTGGCCGAGGCGATCGCCGCGCTGCACGCACGGGCTGGCGCGAACTTGAACGAGTCGCAACGCGCGGAACTGACCCGACGAGCGGCACGCCTGCCGCTCCGCGCGCAGCGCGCTGCGGCCCTTGTGCTGCTCGTCGCCGATCGAACCGTGACCGCGCGCGATCGCGCGATTCGCAAACTCGACCGCGCCGCCCTGAGCGACGCGTCGCGACTGAACGAAACGTTGTCGTTCGACACGAGCGAGGAGTCGGCGGCCGACCGCGACCGGCTCGAGGCGTTTGAACTCGGACATCTCTTATCCTCATCTCAGGAGCTGGCCGCCGCGGCGCATCTGGCGGCGAAACTGCTCGTGCTGTCGGCGCGTCCGCATCAGGCGCCGCCGCGCGGCGAGCTGTTTCGCTGGGACACGCCCTGTGGCCGCGTGCTCATCAACGGCAACGGCGCCGACGTGATTCGCGACGATGGCCCGTATCTGCTGATCATCGATCTCGGCGGGAACGACACCTATCACGCCGGCGGGGCCGCATGCGGCCTGGACAATCCCGTGTCGGTGCTGATCGATGTCGCCGGCGACGATCGCTACATGACGCGCGACAAGGCGCCGGCGACAGGCACGACCCGCGCGCCGACCACCCAGCCGCGTAACGACGCCGCACCCGCCCTTTCCACTTCGCGACCGACCGACGGCGCGCAGGCGATTCCCTGCGCCTTCGGCGCGGGCATCTTGGGCGTCGGCATCCTGATCGACTGTGCCGGAAACGACGCGTACGACGTGCGCGAGTGCGGCCAGGGATTCGGCCTGTTCGGCGTCGGCCTGCTCGACGACTGGGCGGGGGACGATTCGTACTCGGCCGTCTCCGAATCGCAGGCCGCCGGCGTCGCCGGGATGGGCCTGCTGATCGACCGCGGAGGGAACGACGCATACCGCAGCTTCACGGCGTCGCAGGCGTTCGCCGGCGTCTCCGGCATGGCGGCGCTGATCGACCTCGCCGGCGACGATCGCTACCTGGCAGAAGACACCGAAATTCGCTTCGCCTCGGCCCAGTCGCCGCAGCACAACAACTCGATGTGTCAGGGCGCCGCCGTCGGCCTGCGGGCGGATTACCTCGATGGTTACAGCCTGCCCGGCGGCGTGGCGATTCTGCTCGACGCTGCCGGAGACGACGACTACTCGTGCGGCGTCTTCGGCCAGGGAACCGGCTACTGGCTGGGCGCCGGCTTTCTGATCGATGCCGCCGGCAACGACAAGTACGCGGGCGTCTGGTACGTGCAGGGGGCGGCGGCGCATTTCGCGCTGGGCGCGCTGCTCGACGAAAGCGGCGACGACTCCTACACCGCCACGATGGCGACCAGCCAGGGAACAGGACACGATCTGTCGCTTGGCTTCCTGGCCGACCTTTCGGGTAACGACGTGTACCGCGCGGCCGGCCTGACCATGGGATCGGGCAACGAGGGCGGCATCGGCATCGCAATCGACGCCGCCGGCGATGATCGCTACGAAACGCCGGCGGAAGCCTCGCTGGGCTGGGTCAACGCCCCCACCGGCGTGCGGGCAACCATGCCCACGGTCGGCCTCTTCCTCGACGCCGGCGGGCGCGACACCTATTCGCAACCCTTCGCCGGCGATGGACGGCGCTGGGGCGCCGCCCCCGACCGTTCGGCCGACCGCCTGCCCGGCCACCGCTTTGCGTTGGGCCTTGATTGTGAGATTGACGTTCAAAACCTCTGGCCCCGCGCTCGTTGACCCCGTTATTCAGCCTGTGAGAGCCGTTTTCATCCTTTCCGTCATTTACGTCCTATATCGGTTATTGACATATGTCAAACCACGTGCTATGCTGTAATGACGCTTGAGAGTCTTGGCATGGTTCGGTATCATCCGCACCATGCCCCCGGCCAGCGATGAAGTGTGCAGGCTGTTGCGTCGCGTCTTCGCGGATACGGCCTCGAATGTCGTCGAATTCACCCGTACAGCGCGGGGCGTCGGCCATCGCTGCGACGAAGGACTGGTGGCGCTGCTTCCGGACATGACTTTCGACCAAGCTCGCGACGCACTCAAACGGGCAATCGTCCATTTCCTAGATGAGGGTGGAAAGCCGAACGAGACGCACGAACTCGGCGACCCTGAAATGAAGCTTGACCCCGCGACGTTTTATGAGTTCCGCCTTACGTGCGAGGGCCGAGCGCTTTACGTCAAGGTCAAACTCGACGATACCGACCCCGATGAACCGACCGCCCAAGTGGTCAGCGTGAAGAGGGACGACAGCAAGGGCGGGGGGCAGCATGGCTAAACCGATCGAAGAACGACGCTGTCATGTCTGCGGCCAGCACTCGCGGCGACGCGAGAAACGTCCTTTCCAATACGAAATCAGCCACGACGGCCGTCCGCCGGTGACGATTCGCATTCCTGATCTCGATGTGATCGTCTGCGCTAATCCGAATTGCCGGCCGGAGAATCCTGATGACACCGTCATCGAGGACGACGACGCCGCCCATCGCATCACGATCGAAACCTACCGCCAGCTCGGCCTGCTGACGCCGGACGAGATACGCACGCAGCGCGAGGCGCTGGGCCTGACGCAGCAACAGATGCAGGAGCTGATGGGCCTCGGCGGCAACACGCTCTCGCGCTGGGAGCAGGCGCGCGTCTATCAATCGCGCGCAATGGACCGATTCCTGCGAGTATTCTTTACCAGCGCACAGGTGCGAGAAATACTGAATCGCGGGGCATCGACAGGCAGCGAGCCAGCCGAATCGAAAGTGACTCCAGCAACGGCAATGTCCGAGTAATCTGCGGCGTCGCTCCGCTCCCTCCCCTCAATACAAATCCCCCCTCAAAAACCGCACCGCAAACGGCGCCAATATCGTCAGCACCACCGACAACAGGATCAGCATCGACGGCACCAGCAGCTTCACCGCCGCTTCGCCCGCCAGCTTCTCGGCCCGGTGCGTCCGCGCCATCCGCAGCAGATTGGCCTGCACCTTCAGAATGTCCGCCAGCGGCGTCCCCAGCTCCTCGGCCGATACGACCGACGTGACGACCGTGCGCAGCGACTCCAGCGGTATCCGGCCCGACAGCCCCAGCAGCGCCTCGCGCCGCGTCCGGCCCAGCTCCAGCTCCGTCATCATCGCCCGCAGCTCTTCGTTCAGCGGATCGTCCGGATCATCCCGCGTCAGCGAATCCACCGCCTCTACGAACGTCGCCCCGGCCGTCATCGACAGGCTCACGAGATCCAGCGCATACGGCAGCCGCCGCTCGATGCGTCGCAGCCGCCCCGCCGCGCGAGCGCGCAGATGGTACAGCGGCGCGTACAGCCCCGCCGCCGCCCCGCAAAAAACGCCGAGCAGCCCGGCCTTCTCGGACAGCGCGAACTGCACGTACGGCCCCAGCAGCGCCCCGACGATCACGCCCAGAAACGACAGCGACAGCCACTGGTTCGATGTGTACAGATACTGCCGCCCCGAGGCGATCAGGTCCCGACGAATCCGCCGCTTCAGCTCCGGCGCGTTGACCTGGTGCGCCACCGCCACCAGCGGCAGCATGATCGTGTGCGTCAGCCCCTCGTCGAAGCGCGGATTGCGGACGGCCGCGTTCTCCAGCGCCGCTTCCGCCTCGGCGGCGCGGCGAACCCAGTCGGGCCGGTGAAAGAGCGCCAGCACGGCGGCAAACGCCGCCGCGGCCGACAGCAGACTCAGCAGCATCTCCGCCATGCGCGACTCACCCTACTCGCCCGAAACCGCCTCCCACAGTATCTCCGCGATGTCCAACTGCCGGACGTCCTCCCGCCCCTTGCCCGCCAGCCCGTCGATCAGCATGCGCTGGCAGAACGGACACGCGCTGGCCACCATCGTCGGCTGCGTCGCCAGAAGCTGATCGGTCCGCCGCGCGTTGACGCGCTCGTCGGTAGCCCCTTCGCGCGCGTGCTCCTCTTCCTTGAACATCTGCGCCCCGCCCGCCCCGCAGCACATGCCGCGATCGCGCGACTCCGTCGCTTCCAACACCACCAGCCCGGGAATCGCCCGCAACGTCTCGCGCGGCGACTCGTAAATGTCGTTGTACCGCCCCAGATAGCACGAATCGTGAAAGACCACCCGCCCGTCGATGCGCTTCGTCGGCTTCAGGCGCCCCTGACGCACCAGGTCCAGCAGAAAATCGGCGTGATGTACCACGTCGTACCTGCCGCCGAAATCCGGGTACTCGTTCAGCAGCGTGTTAAAGCAGTGCGGACACGTCGCCAGAATCTTCTTCTTGTCCGCGCCGTAGTTGTTGAGCACCTCGACGTTGGCCTGCGCCAGCGCCTGGAACAAAAACTCGTTGCCCGCCCGCCGCGCCGGATCGCCCGTGCACTGCTCCTCCGGACCCAGAATCGCGAAGTTCACGCCCGCCTTCTTCAAAAGCCGCGCCGTCGCCCGCGCGATCTTCCGCGCCCGGTCGTCGAACGACGCCGAGCAGCCCACCCAGTACAGCACCTCGGCGTCGGGATTCTCGGCCAGCGTCGGAACCTCCAGCCCGGCCGTCCAGCCCGCCCGGTCCGACGCCGGAAAACTCCACGGATTGGAATTGGTCTCCAGCCCGCGAAAGGCGTTTTGCAGCTCCGTCGGAAACTCGCCTTTTTCCATCACGAGATGCCGCCGCATGTCGACGATCTTGTCGACGTAGGTGATGAACACCGGGCACTCCGTCTCGCAGGCGCGACACGTCGTGCACGCCCAAAGCACCTCGGGCTTGATCACGTCGGAAATCAGGTCGACCTTCGCGAACTCGCCGTTGTCCAGAACCTCCTTCTGCCGCGAATACAGATGATCGCGCAGATCGAGCGACAGTTGCTTGGGCGACAGCAGCTTGCCCGTGTTCCACGCCGGACAGTGATCCGAGCACCGCCCGCACTCGGTGCACGTGTACAGGTCCAGCAGCCCCTTCCACGACACATGCTCGATCCGCGACACGCCCAGCGGCTCTTCCCGCTCCATCCGGCCTTCGATGTCGGCCACCGGCCGCAGCCGACCGCGCGGCGTCAGATCGCGCAGAAACACGTTGGGCACGGCCGTGATGATGTGAAAGTGCTTCGAGTAGGGCAGCAGGTTCAGGAAAATCAGCACCAGCGTCGAGTGCGTCCAGAATCCCGCGTGCTTCATCACGCTCAGCGCCCCGGGCGAAAACCCCGCCAGCGCCGCCGCCAGCAGCGAACCGGCCGGCTCGCCCGCGTGAAAGCTCGGCGCCGGCTTCTGCAGGCGCGCCGCCTCGAGCGCCATCGCCGCACCGTCGTAAAGAATGTCGGCGATCATCATGAAAACGATGATGCCCAGGATCACCAGCCCCTCGATCGACAGCGTCATGCGCGGCAGCCGCGCAATCACGCGGTAATAGACGAACACCAGCGCCGCCAGCAGAACCAGCACCGCGAAGACGTCCTTCAGGAAGGCGTACACGCGACCCAGCGGCATGTCCGAATACAGGATCCAGAGGTTAAAATCCTCGTTGAACCCGCGCCCCCACAGCACCAGCGTGCGCAGCAGCAGCACGATAAACCCGACAAAAATAATCTGGTGTGCCGCCCCCGCCCAGCGATAACGCCGCATGCGCTCCTGCGCAAATGCGAAACGCCACGTGCCCGCGAGGCGCTCGCCGAGTCGATCCGTCCGCGCATCGGCTGCGCCGACGCGCAACAGCTTCCAACGCCGCCGCGCCGACCACGAAAAAACGCCCCATCCGGCGATGAGCAACAGGGCCATGATGATCGGATTCATGAGTCCAATGGTAGAGGAAGGGGGGGAAAGTCGAAAGTCGAAACGTCGAAACGTCAGAATTCATTCGCGTCCAAGTCGTCCATGCCGTCCCTTCCATCCACACTGTCCACAATCAGGCAACGCCGCAATTGCGGCCGAAGTCTGGATTCCCCCCCTTTTTTTTCGCGGGAATGACGGCTGCGTGTGGACGGTTGACGGCGGACGCCTGTCGGTCTGCCACTGGCAACTGACAACTCTATTGACTTGTGGCTTGTGTCGCATGCCTCCCCTCACACCGTCGGAAAAATCTGCCGTCCCGCTTGCCCACGCTCGCCGGCGAGGAATAATTGATCGTGCAAGGACATTGCGGCCGAGGGGTCGGGCCGTCGATTTCGGTTGCCCGAGTCCTAAAACCTTCGACCTGATCGTTCGATTTTTCAATAGCCGCTTCGTCCATGCCGATTCCGGCGAGCATCCGCAACAGTCGGTGACGTCTTTACTGAGCGCGCCTGGCCATGACTGGCTCAATCCGCGTGTCCGCGGCGAGCCGTCGTGACCTCGTTAAGGCGGCCGACGCGCGCGGCTTTCGCTCCACCGCGGCCTCCCTGACGGAAACGTCGCCGCGGCCCGGAATCGGCGAATCGCACCGGGCGAGTGTGACCTTCGCTCGGTCAGGACGTAGCAATAACCGGATCGATCGACTCCCCAGGTCGATCCGGTGAAATTGATGCAAGGATCCCAGACGCGTGCTTTCCGGGCGGGGGGCTGGGGTGAGGATAGGAGCTTCGATCGGCGTCCTGATTCCATACAGTTAGATTGATGCGTCGGTCGAGACGTCCGCGATGGTTCTCAACGGATTCATCGCGGACGTTGCGTTTTATTCGTCGCGAAAAAACGGCAACGCCTCGCGCAACGCCTGCGGCGACCAACTGATCACCAGATAGTGCCGCGTCACGCACAAGGCCGGCCCCAGAATGCCGGCCTGTAAGTACCACACGCCGTCGGCATCCCGCACCGCCCGCAGCTTCAGCGCCTCGACGATCGCCTTCTGATTCTCCGTTTCCAGTCGCCGGCTCCACACCGTCAGAATCGCGTCGAGCGCGCCGCGAACCTCGTCCGGCTGATCGATCGCAACCGCGATCGTCAACGCAAACGGAATCCCCAGCGGGTGCGGCGGGTAGTCGCACACGATCACCTGCGCTCCCAGATGCGACAGCAACTGCCGCTCCACGTCGATCCCGCATTCCGCCTGCAACCGGCGCCACCACGCCTCGATCTCGCGCACGTGCCGATAGTGCCGACCCGCGATCCACGCCGAAGGAACATTCTTCAGCAGCCACCGCGTTGGCCCTTCGATGATGGCGAAACGCCGCGCCTCCGGCGGAATGCGACGGCGATGCTCGGCCGGAAACGCCGCCGGCTCGCTGTAGGCGCGCATCCGGTCGATCCCCTCGGCGCGAAAGACGCGCCGACAGGCCATGGCGCGCCCCTCGAGCGACAGCGTCCACAGATCGCGCTCGAACGTTCGCGCATCCAGCGCGTCGAGCACGGCGTACAACCGCCGCTGCGTCACCGCCTCCAGCCGTTCCCGCAGCCGCGCGAAATGAATGTGCCACTCCGCCAACGCCCGCCGGCCGGCGGTGCGCTCATGCGCGCGCACGAACCACTCGTCGTCCCCCAGCCGCCGAACGCGCCCGCGCCGCGCCGCCAACACCGACTCGAACGCCCCTTCGCCGAACGCGATCACGTAGCCGTCGTCGACGCGCCCCCACGTCAGCGCACACCACTCCGGCAGCCGCCGATCGGCCAGATGGTTGTACGAGTCCCCGTCGAGTCGGCGCTGACTGATGCGCGCGTCCTGCTGATTCGTGTACCGCGCGGCCAGGCGGTTGAGCTGGGCCAGCACTTCCTCGTTCCGGCCGGCGGTGCGCAGGATGACGGCCGCCGCCAGCCGCTGGAGCTGGACGCGCTCGGCGGCGCGGTCATCGGGGTCTGAAGGCTCGTTCGTCAGATCGTCCGCATCGCCGCGTCCGACCTCTACGTCAATGAGCGTCACGGCGTGAGGAAACTCGCCCAGCAGCGGCAGAGCGCCGACCACGTCGGCGTAAAGCTGGCCTTCGCCGCCGAGCAATCCCGACGCGCCCAGCGCGCCGATGAATCGCGATACCGACGGCCCCGACGCCACCGCCGCGCTCGATGTCGCGCGGACATCGCCTTTCAGCGGCCGGCCGAAATAGACCGCGACGGAGTCCGCGGGGATGAAGCGGGCCAGGTCGAGCAATTCGTCGGCGGGCGCCGATGCGACCGGCGGTGCGGGCGGCGCCTGCGGCGACGATTGTCGCGCCAGCGCGACGGCGCCGATCAGAAACGACAAACTTATCAACACCCGCACCGCATGATCCATGAACGTTGGGTCCGCCGTGCGGACCGGTTCCACATTGGGTCCGCTGTGCGGACCGATTCGCAACCGTTTGGCACAAACAAGCCCTCGCGCGCACAGACCTATCGATTCGGGTGGTACGGGCGTCCCGCCCGTCTCTTCACGCCCCCGCGAGGACTTGGCCGTGTCGACTACGTACGCTCCGCTGTGCGGACCGATTCGCCGGACACCAATCGCCGGCGAGCGCAAGCGCGCTCTTCGCACCGAACGCGCGCTCAGAGTTTATAGCACCACGGTCGGCGCTGTGCCCACAGATCGGTCTCCGGCGTAAAGCGCTTGATGTCGGCTTCGCTCAGGTCGACCGTCGCACGCGCCTCGTCCTCGGGCGACGATGACTCCGCCGCAATCCAACCGTCGGGAGTTATGACCAGATTCCGCCGCCGCGTCGAAGCCAGGACAAAGATGCGATTCTCCGCCGCCCGGGCGCGCAGCGTCGCGACGTCCTCCGGCGCATGCGTCGCGTGAATGACCTGCGCGCCGTCCAGCGCCAGACAGCGTGCGGACGCGAACGATCGCATGTCGTCGCCATCGAGCGCGGCGTGACGCGACCGTCCGAACTCGACGCGGGAGCGGCTGACCGAAAGTTCCGCGACGACCGGCTCGCGAAAGCTCGCTCCCGCGATCGCTTGAATCGTCGCCGTCGGCGCATCGCACAGGCGCGCCGCCTGCGCCGCCGTCACGCGTGCCGGGCGCGCGACTTTCGGCGAAATATCATCGACAATCAATGCCTCCCCTTCGATCGGACCGCGCTGCCGCACCCGGCCCTCCGCGTCAATCAACAGGCTCTGGCCGACGTAGTGAAGCGGCGGCTCGGGCCCGGCCTTGTCGGCGCACACGAACGGCACGCCGAATTCCCGCGCCCGCGCCTCGATCAGAAAATCCGGCTGAATGTTGTACAGATCCCGCGCCGTCCGCGGCTCAATACGCGACCCGGCCCCCGGCCGCCCGACGTCCACCCACGCCGTCGGCTGCACGATCAGCCCCGCCCCCTGCGCGGCCAGCGTGGCCGTGATTTCCGGCGCGCGGGCGTCCGCGCAGATCAGCACGCCCACGCGGCCCAGCGCCGTGTCGAATACCGAAATCGCGTCACCGGCCGCAAACCACCGATTGTCGCAGTCCCACAAGAAGTTCTTGCGCGCCATGCCGATCAGCCGCCCGGCCGGATCGAACACCGCCGCCGAGTTGAACAGCACGTCGCCGACTTCTTCCACCACGCCGCAAACCAGGTGCAGACGAGCATCCGCCGCCATGCGCGACAACCGATCGAGCAGCGCCGCCGTTCGCAGCAGATCGGCACGCAGATACTCATCGCGGCCGCGCACGTAGTAAGCCGGATAGGCGCATTCCGGCAGAACCAGCAGATCGGCGCGCTGCCGCGCCGCTTCGACCACCAGGCGGGCGATGTCGTCGAGAGAGTCGCAGGCGTGATCGAGATCGCGGGCGACTGTCTGCCCCGCGGCGGCGCGAATCGTGCGGAACGCGGCACCCATGCGCCGCATCGTAGCGCCGCGCCAGGCAGCGCGACAACGCCCGCGCGACGCGGCGCCAATGGGCCGCGCCCGCCCCCTCGGGTCCGCCCCGCGCCCGCGCGCATCTGATCCGTCCCGCGACCGCCCCCCTGATCCGAACCGCGACCGTAAGGGAGCGGCGGAGAACGCTCCGATCACGCGGCGCGCCCGCCATTGCCACCCACGCCACAATCCGAGAACCCCTGGCGCGTACCGCACCGTCGCAGCGCACGCCGCAGGCCGAAGCGCCCGCCGCGCTCCCTCACGGTCTCGGTTCGGTTCAGAATCTCGGTCTTCCGGCCCCGTGCAGCGATGCTCGGCTATTGCGCCGCGTTGGCCTTCTGGCCCAGTTCCTGGCCGCGCTGAAACGCCGCCAGCACCGCCTGCGTCACCTGCTCCGTCACGTGCCCGGACGTCAGGATGCGCATCGCCGCTTCGGTCGTCCCGTTGGGCGACGTGACCGCCTGCCGAAGCTCCTGGGGCGACGCGCCCTTCTCAAGCAGCATCGCTCCCGCCCCCATGCACGCGTACGCCGCAAACGTCTGCGCGTCCTGCGCCGGCAGCCCCGCCGCGATGCCGCCCGCCATCATCGCCTCGACAAAGTAGTAGAAATACGCAGGCCCCGAACCGGCAACCGCGGTCACCGCGTCCATCAACCGCTCGTCGTGAATGAGCACGGTCACGCCGCCCGCGTTGAACAGGTGCCGCACCGACTCGACGTCCTCCGGCAGCGCGTGTTTGCCGGCGCACACGCCCGTCACGCCGAATCCCAGCCCGAACGGCAGATTCGGCATGGTGCGCACGACGCGCGCCTTGATGTGCGGAAACCGGGCGGCCACCGTATCGGTGTGCACGCCCGCCATCACCGAGATAAGCAAATGCTCCTCCGTCACGGCCTCCTCGATGCCGCGCGACATCTCCCGGAACTTCTGCGGCGTCACCGAAATCAGCAGCCGACTCGACTGACGCACCACGTCGCGGATGTCGTCGGCCACGGCCACCGGCAGCGGATGCGCCGCCAAAGCGCGCGACGCAGACACGATGATGCGTTGCGGCTCATAGTAGCGCGTGTCGATCAGCCGGCGCAGGATCAAGCCCGCGATGTGGCCGGTCCCGATGACGCCGAGCGTATAAGGATGTGTCATGGCCGAATTCCTTCTTTCGCGCCGCGGCGCCCCATCGTGTCGCGCTCGTATCCGAACCGCGACCGTGAGGGAGCGGCGGAAAACGCCCCGTCTGCCGCGACCGCGAAACAGCGGCCAACGCCCCCTGATCCGAACTGCCACCGTAAGGGAGCGGCGCGTGACGCCCCATCCGCCGCCGGGCGCCTGAGTGTAGCATCGGCAAACGACAGGCCGATCTGGATGTGGAATGCAGCCGGCCGAAGGCCGCGGCCCATCCGTCGCGCCCCGCAAGCGGGGAGTCGGCGCAGAATCGCACAGTCAATCACAGCGCGGCAGCAATGCTCAGTCGGTCGTTGTCAATTCCAGGCCGCACACCATAGCCGACACGGCCGGCGGCGCCGATCGGTGATTTTAGATTTGTGTTCGTGTGCGTAATCGCAGATCCGAACCGCGACCGTAAGGGAGCGGCGGAGAACGCCCCGATCGCGCTGTACGCACGCCATTGCCACTCACGGCAGAATCCGAGAAGCCCCGGGCGCCCGCGCCGCCTTCGCAGCGCACCGCACAGTCGGAAACGCCCGCGGCGCTCCCTCACGGTCGCGGTTCGTTTCACGTCCCGCGCCAGCGCACATCTGATCCGCCCCCGCTAACGCCGCGCGTCACCCGCCGCGGCGCGCCAGTTCGGCGCGCAGCGTGACGATCTCCGCCTCCGCCTCCGCCAGCGTCTGCCGGTTCGGCGGCAGCGACAACAGCACGCGCAGCAAGACGTGCCGCTCGCGCCCCGCCGCAAGGTGCAACAGCGCCGACAGCCGCCACATCGGCCGCAAAGACTCCGGCGTCACCGTCGGAACCTTCTCATCGCCCAGAAACTCCGGATCGGCCGCATCGCTGCGCACGTTCTCGTGCGCATGGCCCAGAATCGCGAATCGCTCCGCCCACCGCACCGCTTCGAGCGCGGCCACCAGGTCCGGCGGCTCGTCCGCATACGCCATTTCGGCCAGCACGAACCACGCATCCTGCTCGGCCGCCTCGCGACGACGCAGCGGATCGTTCGATTCGTACCAGCGGCGGTACCGCTCCGCCGCGCGGCGCTGAACGTCGATCGCGCCGCGCAAATCTCCGCCGCCGCGCCGCCGATGCGCCTCGATTCGCAACACCTCCGGCGACAGTCGCGCGGCTTCCGATTCCGCCGTGTCGATGGACAAAGCAGACTCCGCCTGACGCACCCAGTCATTCCATTTCGCCGCCGCCGCCTCATCCCGCCAGGCCGCCGTCAGTACGTTCGCCATCTCGTCCGTCAGCGGCCCTTCGCGAACTGCCCGCACCATGCGCCGCAGCCGCGACCCGGCGTCGCCGTCGAATTCGCGCGCCATCGCCAGGTTGGCCGCCGCGTCATACGGATTCGTCCGCTCCAGCAGATCCTCCAGCACGTTCCGCGCATCGTCGCGCCGCCCCGCCAGCAGAAGCGCTTCCGCGTACTGCATTGCGTGATCGAACATGCCGGGAAATCGCGTCGCGAGCGCCCTCCAAAATGCGCACGCTTCGTCAGCCTGCCGCAGTTCGACCGGCGCCGCACCCTGAGCGGCCGGCGTCAGCCGCCGTGCCGCCCGCGCCGACTCCAACAACGCCAGGCCGTAATCCGCTTCCGCCGACAGCCACGCCTCGATTCCCCACCGCCCACGCGCCGTGCCGAAATGCTCACGCGCTGCGCCCAGCGCCGCCCCGCGCAGCATCAGTCGCCGACCCTCGGCCTGATGTGACATGCGACGCGCCTCGATTGCCGCGCCGACCAAAAGCAGCACGCCCGCCGCGCCCATCAGCCATCGGCGCCACCCGGACGCCGCCCGCGCGGACCGACTCGCCGCCAACGGCCCGGCGGCCATCAACAGACCCAACCAGCTCCACCACCACGCCACCACAATCGGACCGCGCAGCGTGACGCTGGCGCACTCCATCACCGCCAGCCCAACCACCCCCGCCGCCAGGCCCGACACAACCGGACGCCGCGCCGCCCGACCGCCGCTCCTGCGATAAGATCGCCACGCTCCGATCACCACCGCCAGCGGAATCGCTCCATACGCCACGCCGCCCGGAATGCCCAGCTCCACGACCGCCTGCAACCACTCGTTGTGCGCCTGCGGATCGAAATTGCCGTGAAAAACGTGCGGCTGCTCGGCGCGACGCAGCGCCAGCCGCGGCGTCACGACGCGCGCAAAGCCGTCGGGCGCCCAGCCCAGCAACGGTGACTCGCCGATCAGCGGCAACGACTCGCTCAGATAAGTCACGCGGTAACCGATCGATCCGCCGATCTCCCGCCGCGGATCGAGCAACTGCCCGCGCAGCCACCACCCGCCGCCCAGCCCGGCGGCCAGCCCGGCGGCCAGCCCGGCGGCCGCGACGACCCATCGCCAGTGCCGGCCTCCCGCGCGCAAGAACAGAAGCGCGAGGCCGGTCAATGCCACCGCCGCGCCGGCGCCCAACAGCGCAGCGCGCCGCCCCGTCAGCCAGACCGTCACGCCGCCGACGAGCATCGCCGCAAACGGAATCAGCGCCCCGCGCCACCGCCGCTGTGATATCTCGCGCGGAACGGGCTTGTGGCCCGTCGAAATCGAGTCTTTGGGCAGCCGACCCGACTTCCCCCCCCCGCCGATGCGCTCCAGCGCCAGCCCCAACAGCCAGCCCGCCCCCGTTGCCGTTGTCAGGCAACACAACCCCGCCAACGGCGTCAACGCTCCCACCGGCCAGCCCGGATGCACCAGTCCCGCGCGCTGCCGATACCAAAGTGCCAGGACAAACACACCCGCCGCCGCAATCAGCGCCGCACAAACCAGCCTCTCGGCGCGCTGCGGCTCGATGCACCGACGCAGAACGGTCGCCCACGCCGCCCCGGCCGCAAACGTGATCATCCACCCGCGCGACACATCGAAGGTGCCGTTGCCGGCAGCCGAGGCAGCCGACCACGCCAGCACCGCGCCGGCAGCAATCTCGAACCAGCCGACCCGACGCACCGCGCGCGCGCCGCTCAGCGCGCAGAGCAGCAGACCGACGCCGGCCGCCAGTGGCAGCAGCAGCGTGCGCGCATCCGCGGGCGAAGGCGTATCCAGCGGCAGCGTCAGCAGCCGCGCGATCGTCGCCAGCGCCGCGCCCCACCGCTGCGCACTCGGACCGCCGACGCCGCTGACCGGTCCGGTTCCGCTGTAGGCCGCGGCCGAGCCGATCAGCAGTAACACAAGCACGACATGCAAGAAGCGTACGGCGCGCGATGTATCCGTGGACGCGACCGGCCCCGGCCTGTCCGCGTCACGCCCGTCCACGCGATCCACTCCGTCCACTCGGTCCACCTCGTCCGCGCGACCCCGGCCGCGCTGCTGATGGCCGATGACTGACGTCCCTCACTCAAACCGCGTACACCGCCGCAAATGCTCCAGCCGCGCCTCCACGCCGGCCGGCGTGGCCGTCGCCAGTCCCTCCAGCGAAAAACCCTCAATCGTGAACGATGCCGTCACCGTGCCGCGCGCCACCGCCGAGCGCAGCGCCGCGCCATCGGTCCGATCGTGCGCCGCCAGCCAGCCCATGAAACCCCCGGCGAAACTGTCCCCCGCGCCCGTCGGATCGCGCACCTCGCGCGTGGGATACGCCGGCAACACGAACAGATCGGGGCCGTCGACCAGCAGCGAACCGTGCTCCCCCTTCTTGATGATCACGAACCGCGGCCCCAGCTCCAGCACCGCCCGGCCGGCGTCGATCAGATTGTTGCACCCCGTCAACAGCCGCGCCTCGCCGTCATTGAGCACCACGCCGCCGACGGCCGCCAGCGTCTGCTTCAGTTCATCGAGCGCCGTCTCGATCCACAGGTTCATCGTGTCGCACACGACCAGCTTCGGCGATGTAAGTTGCGCCAGCAGATCGCGCTGCAATGCCGGATGCGTGTTGGCCAGAAACACGTAGCGGCTGTCCCGAAACGCCGGCGGAATCGTCGGCCCCCGCTCGCCGAGCACGTTCAGATCGGTCCGCAGCGACTGCGCCGCGTTCATGTCCCCCTCGTACCGCCCGTGCCAGCGAAATGTCCGCGAGCCGCGCCGTGTCTCCAAACCCGCCAGGTCGATCGGCCGCCCGTCGAATACACGTCGAAAAGAGTCTGGAAAATCCTCGCCCACCACTCCCACCAGCCGCACCGGCGTCAACAGGCTCGCCGCGAACGAGAAATACACGGCCGATCCCCCCGGCACGTCGGCCGCCCGCCCGTGCGGCGTCTCCACCGTGTCGATCCCGATGCTGCCCGTCACGAGCAAGCTCATACGCGCTCCCCGCCGGCGGCGCCTAACCGCCCAGCATCCGCTGCATGTAAATCACGTCGATCCACCGCTCGAACTTGTAACCCACTTCCCGCAACCGGCCCACCTCCTCGAACCCCAGCCGCGCGTGCAGCGCGTGGCTCGCCGGCTGATCGGCCGCCATCAACGCCATGATGCAGTGATGTCCCAGCCGCTCGGCCCGCGCGATCAGATCGCTCAGAACCAGTCTGCCGATCCCCCGGCCGAGAAGATCGTGCCGCAGATACACTGAGTCTTCCACCGTCGTACGATAGGCGCAGCGTGTATTGAACACCGACAGCGACCCCCAGCCGATGACCGCCCCATCCTCCTCGGCCACGGTCACCGGATGCTCCGGCCCGCGCTTCTCAAACCACGCCCGCCGCCCCTCGATCGGCTCCGGCTCGGTCTGAAACGTGCACGTCGAGTGCAGCACGTAGTGGTTGTAGATGTCGTTGATCGCCTCAAGGTCGCCTGCCGCAGCGCTGCGAATCACGATGCTCATGGGACACCGATCCTGAATTCAACCGCCCCCCGCCGGATTTGTCACGGGCGCAAGATTGGCCGTCAGCCGATAGCACGCAGCCGTCACTACCGCGCCCTCGGTAAACCTGTTCCCTGCTGGCTCCGCGCGGCTGCGTGATATTGATTGATTCAACGCTCAGCTCCCTTCGTCGCGCCGTCGCTTTTCTCCAGTTCCCGGTTCCCTTCCCGCTCCCCTTCGTGCCGTTGTTTCGACGTCTCTCCGTTTCCCCGCCTTGACGCCCCGCTACCCCCTTCTTACACTCGCCCGCGTCACCCATCGAGATGGGCCTGCGACTACGGCGTCGGCCGCTGCATCCTTAATACCACCGCCGCTTCGATCCGCTATGGGGACCGATGCAGAAAACAATGCCGGGCCGCGCACCTTCGGGTCCGATTTCCGCCGCTTCTTCCTTCGCGGCCTCTCCGGCATCGTGCCTCCGCTGCTCACCATCGCCATCCTCTTCTGGGCCTACGGCTTCATCGATCGCAACATCGGTCAGTACGTCACCGAAGGCATGTTGCGACTGATGGTCTCCGGCGGCAGCAAGCCCGACATCGTCAGCGACGCCGACATCCTCAAATATGGCGAGCCGATCGACCAATTCGACGATCAGGGCCGCCGGCTGACACGTGAGTTCGTGCTGGTTAAAAGCAATCGCACGCCCGACAAATTCCGTGCACGCATCCTCTGGGAAATCGCCTTCAGAAAATACCGGCTCGATCTCGTGGGTTTCATCCTTGCAATCATCATCATATACTTTGTCGGCTTCTTCCTCGCTAGTTTTATAGGACGAGCTACCTGGCAAGGCGTGGAACGTGCATTCTTCCGCATCCCAATCGTCAAGGCCGTATACCCGCACGTGAAGCAGGTCACCAACGTCGTCCTCTCGGAACGAAAGCTGGACGTCTCCGGCGTCGTTGCCGTAGAGTTCCCAAGCCCAGGCCAGTGGTCCGTCGGACTCGTCGTCGGCGAGGGCTTCGACGAACTGAAAAACAAGCTGGGCGACGACATCCTGCGCGTCTTCGTCATGTACAGTCCCACGCCGTTTACCGGCTTCGCCATCATGATCCGACGCGCCGACGCCATTCCCCTGCGGATGACTCTGGATGAAGCCGTTCGCTTCTGTGTAAGCTGCGGCGTCGTCGCACCCGGTGAGGAGCGCCTCCCGCCCCTCGAACCGCAAAGCCCCTGGCGCTCCCAGCCGCACGCACTCAAGCCGGCCGGCGATTACAATGAGAAGAGTCGCCCCGGAGGAATGATATGAACATCATCATGACCGCCCGACACATTGAACTCACCGAAGAGTTCAAGTCGTTCGTGCACGAGAAGGCCGCCAGGCTCGACCGCTTTTACGATCGCATCACGGAACTCGACGTGATCGTCCAGCACGATTCCGGAATGCACGAAGTCGAGTTCATCGCCCGCGCCGATCACCGCAACCGGTTCGTCGCCAAGGAACGCCACGCCGATCTGTTTGCCGCGGTCGACCTCGTCATCGAGCACATGGGCCGTCAGCTCACGCGACACAAGGATCGCCACCGCAACCGCAAGCACATCGGCGGAATCGACAAGGAGGCCATCGCCGAACGTCTGGCCGCCGGCGAACTGCCCGAATCGCAGGACCTCGAGGGCCAGCATCCATGAAACTCGCCGACATCATCGTCCCCCAGGCCGTCGTTCCCGAACTGTCCGCCACCGACCGCAACGGAGTCATCCGGGAACTCGTCGCGGCCCTGGAATCGGCCGGACGCGTCGCGACCGGCGAAGGCGCCGACGTCGCCAAGGAGGTCATCAAACGCGAGAATCAGGCGACCACCGGCTTCGGCAAGGGCGTGGCCATCCCCCACGTCAAGCACGCCTGCGTGACCAACGTCGTCGCGGCACTCGGCCGCACGCCCGCCGGTGTCGACTTCTCCGCCCTCGACCGCGCCCCGGTCTACACCGTGATCCTCCTGATCTCGCCGACCGACAAACCGGACCAGCATTTGCAGGCCATGGAGAATATTTTTCGTCACTTGCAGCACGACAATTTCCGCAAGTTCCTGCGACAAGCGTCGACGCGGGAGGAAATTCTCGATCTGTTGCGCGAGGCGGACGAAATGCCACGATGAACGGCGCCTGCGAACGAGAGCTGGAGATCGTCAACACGCAGGGCCTTCACGCGCGGCCCGTGATGCGCATCGTCGACCTCGCCGTGCGCTTCAAGAGCCGCATTCGCATCAGCAAGGGAGACCGCGTCGCCGACGCCAACAGCGCCATGGAAATGATGCTGCTCGAAGCGCCCATGGGAACGCGGCTCAAGATCGTCGCCGAAGGGGAGGATGCCGAAGAGGCCGTCGCGGCCATCGCACAGCTTGTGGCGGACAAATTTCACGAAGAATGACAGGAGCCAGCGGTGCCGCTCAAGCGGGGGATTCCGGTTTCCAACGGGTGCTGCATCGGCAAGGCGCTCGTGCTCGACGCGGAGGAAATCCGCGTCCCGCGCCGCCACGTCCCCGATACCATGCTCGCCCACGAGCAGCAGCTCGCCCTCCGCGCCTTCGAATCCGCCTGCCAGGAAATCGCCGAAGAACGCGTCCATCTCCGCAGCCGCGTCGGCGGTGACGTCGTCGCCGACATCCTTTCGGCCCACGAAGCCATCCTCAAAGACCCCAAGCTGCGCCAGGAGGTCCTCGACCTCATCCACGACAAGCACTACAGCGCCGGCTCCGCCATCGAGCTGATGATGCGACGCTTCCAGCGCCGCTTCGAGGCCGAGCCGTTCCTTCACGAACGCGTCCGCGACGTCGTCGACATCAAACGCCGCCTTCTCCGTCACGTCGTCGGCGAGGCCCGCCAGGAACTCTCCGAGCTGACCGAATCCGTCATCGTCGTCGCCCACGACCTCACTCCGTCCCAGACCGCCGCGCTCGTTCGCACCAACAAAATGCTCGGCTTCGCCACCGATCTCGGCGGCGCCACTTCCCACACCGCCATCGTCGCCCGCGGCCTCGGAATCCCCGCCGTCGTCGGACTCGACAACATCAGTTCCCTCGTCACCCCCGGCGACATGCTCGTCCTCGACGGCACGCACGGCGTCGTCATCGTCGACCCCGACGAAGCCCAGCTCGAAGAATACCGCGAGCAGGAACAACGCCGCGTCGAACTCATCCGCTCCCTCGAAGAGCTGCGCGAACTGCCCGCCCAGACGCGCGACGGAACGCCCATCGAGCTGCACGGCAACATCGAGTTCCCCGAGGAAGTCGCCCCCTGCATCGAAAAAGGCGCCACCGGGATCGGCCTCTTCCGCACCGAGTTCCTCTTCATGCGCCAGGGACCCGAACCCACCGAGGAGGATCAGTTCCAGGTCTACCGCCAGGTCGCCGAACGACTCGACGGCAAGCCGCTCATCATCCGCACCCTCGACCTCGGCGCCGACAAGTACGTTCACACGCGCGCCTGGGAACCCGAAGCCAATCCCTTCCTCGGACTCCGCTCCATCCGCTACTGCCTGCGACACCGCGAGGTGTTCTGGCCGCAACTCCGCGCCATCCTGCGCGCCAGCCGGCACGGCAACATCCGCATCATGTTCCCGATGGTCTCGCGCGTCATGGAACTGCGCCAGGCCATCTACCTCCTGCGCCTCGCCCAGGAAGAACTCGAGGAAGAAGGTTTCGAAATCCGCGGCGACATCCCCATCGGCGTCATGATCGAAACGCCATCAGCCGCCCTCTGCGCCCGAGAGCTGGCCCGCGAAGTGCAGTTTCTCAGCATCGGCACCAATGACCTCATCCAGTACGCCCTGGCCGTCGACCGCACCAACGAGCGCGTCGCCTCCCTCTACACGCCGCACGATCCTTCGATCATCCGCCTGCTGCGCGAAGTCGTCAGACGCGCCCGACAGCGACAGGTCGAAGTCAGCCTCTGCGGCGAAATGGCCGGCGACGCCCTAAGCGCCCTGCTGCTCATCGGCCTCGGCCTGCGCCGCCTGTCCATGTCGGCCGGCAAGATTCCCGAGATCAAGAAGATCATCCGCTCTATCGAACTGGCCGATGCGGAGAAAGTCGCCGCGCGCGTGCTGCGACTGGAATCCGAACGCGAAATCGTCAACTACCTCCGCGACGAGACCCGCCGAATTATTCCGGAGTTGGTTTAACGCCGGCCATCGGCTACAATGTCTCCGTCTGCAATGTAGTCGTATTTTGGCAAGTCATTGCAAACACGAAACTTAACGCGCGCCGCGGAATCCCTGATCTCGCGGCAGCGCGGGCCGGCGGCTGTGTAACCGCCGGTCGAAAAAACTGAAATTCTTGCTGAAACATTTGTTGAGGGAACCCCAAACGGTTTGCGACGACGACTGGTCATTCGCTTCGCAATCGACGGCGACCTGCGATTCATCTCGCATCACGACACGATTCGACTCTTCGAACGTGCCGTGGCGCGGGCGGATATCCCCGTCTGCTTCACCCAGGGCTTCAACCCAAGGCCGCGACTGTCCCTGCCCGTTCCGCGGGCCGTGGGCGTCGCTTCCGATGACGAAACCCTGCTGATCGAGATCGAGGACGCTGGTTCACCCGGCGACGCGCTGGCGCGCCTCGGCCCGCACTTGCCGGCCGGTGTGCGCCTGCGAGAGGCGCGCGAAGCCGCGCCCCAGGAGCGATTCCTTCCAAGTCGCGTCTCCTACCGCATCGAGCTGACCGACGCCGAAGCGCCCATCGCCCGCGCTCGGATCGACGCGTGGAAACAGCCCGGACCGATCGTCGTCTCGCGACGCGACCACCGCACCGGACAATCCCGCCCGATCGACCTGCGGCCTTTTCTCGTCGATGTCCGCGCCGACGCGCGATCCGTCATCTGGACGCAGGCACTGCTGTCCGGCGGAACCGCGCGGCCCGCCGAAATCGCCGAGGCGCTGGGCCTCGATCCGCCGGAGTGCATCCATCGCATCCGACGCATCGCGGTCGCGTTCGATGCGCCGCTCGCCCGCGAAGCGGACGCCGCCCAGGCCGACAGTCGCCCGTCCGGGGAACCCTCGAAAGGAAATGAGATTGACGCCTGATGTTCTGGAGCCGACAAGCTCCATCCACCCTGAGAGAATCCCCTTGGATGTCCATGACAAAAACCAATCGCTCGACCCCGCCGACGGCGGCGAATCCGGCGGCGAACGCCACGGACGACGCAGACGACGGCGCGGCGGCCAGCGCCACCGCCGACGCCGCGAGGCCCGCGAAGCCCGCGAGCGATCGACCTCGCAGACCGCGGCCGTAACCGACGAATCCGCGCCGACCGGCGACGAGATCGAGCCTCACACGGAAGTCGACGACGCTTCGTCTCCCGTCGTCGACGAAACGCACGCCGGCGCGCTCTATCCCGTACCCGAAACCGCCGCCGATTTCGCCGCCGAAGCGCGCAGCGAGGCCGACTTCTTCGAACCGCCCGCAACCGACGACAAGTCCGCCGCGGCCCCGCGCCGCTCCTCCGCCGCCGAATCCAGGCGGCGCGAAGGCCGGCGCGATCAGCGCCGCCGGACCCGCCTGCGCAACCGCGACAACGAAATCGAAGGCCGCGTCGCCGGCGACCGCGGCGGCCGCCGACGCCGCGGCGGCGATGACGACGCCGAAGACGCCGAGGACATCATCATCGAGGTCGAACCGACGGTCGACGAAACAGACGCGGCCCTCGACGAAGAGCCGCTCGACGACGAAGCCGCCGTGCCCGCCGCCGTCGAAGTGCTGTGCTCCGACGACCCGCGCGAGCGCGCGACCAGGGGCCGGCACGACATGCTCATCAACGTCGCCGATCCCGACGAATGCCGCATCGCCATACTCGCCGACGACCGGCTCGAAGAACTGTACATGGAGCGCGCGGCGTCCGCCTCGCACGTCGGCAACATCTACAAGGGCCGCGTCACCAACGTCGAACCGTCGATCCAGGCCGCCTTCATCGATTTCGGCCTGCCCGTCCACGGATTCCTGCACATCAGCGACGTCCAGCCGCAGTACTTCCCCGACAATCGCGAGGGCGAGCAGGTCGGCCGCAAGACGCCGCGCCGCGACCGCCCGCCCATTCAGCGCTGCCTGCGTCGCGGACAGGAAGTCATCGTGCAGATCACCAAGGAGGGTATCGGCACCAAAGGCCCCACCATGACGACCTACGTCTCGGTGCCCGGCCGCTTCCTCGTCATGATGCCCGGCATGGCCCAGCTCGGCGTGTCGCGCAAAATCGAAGACGAAGACGAACGCCGCAAGGCCCGCACCATCCTCAACCAGCTCAAGGTGCCGCGCGATCGCGGCATCATCCTGCGCACCGCCGGCGTCGGCCGGCCGCGCCGCGACCTCCAGCGCGACCTCAACTATCTCAATCGCCTCTGGAACGTCGTTCAGAAGCGCATCGACACCCAGCGCGCCCCCTGCGAGCTGTACCAGGAGTCGGACCTCGTCATCCGCACCATCCGCGACGTCTACTCGTCCGACGTGGGACGCATCATCGCCGACGACGAATCCACCGCGCGAAAAGTCGCCGAGTTCCTGGGCATCGCCAACCCGCGCGGCGCTGACTGCGTCATTCACTACACCGGCAAGGAGCCGCTGTTCCACCTCTACGGCATCGAGTCCGAGATCGAGAAGCTGCACTCGCGCCACGTCGACCTCCCCTGCGGCGGATCGCTCGTCATCGATCCCACCGAGGCCCTCGTCGCCATCGACGTCAACAGCGGCCGATTCCGTGTACAGAACGACGCCGAGGAAACCGCTCGCCGCGTCAATCTCGAAGCCGCCGATGAAATCGCACGCCAGCTCCGACTCCGCGACCTGGGCGGCGTCATCATCTGCGACTTCATCGACATGCGGCTCGAAAAACACCGCCGCGAGGTCGAACGCCGTTTGCGCGATGCGCTCAAGAGCCACAAGGAGCGGGCAAAAATCCTCCGCATGTCGCGGTTCGGAATCGTCGAGATGACGCGCCAGCGGCAGCGACCCTCGATCAGTCGCTCGGTCTATCAGGACTGCCCGCACTGTCGCGGCAGCGGCCTCGTCAAGACCGTCGATTCGATGACCCTCGACGTGCAACGCGTCATTCAGATGGCCGCCCATCGTCAGGGCGTCAACCTCATCGACGTTCGCGTCTCCCAACAGGTCGCTACGCAGCTTCTCAACCGCAAACGCCGCGTACTGGCCCAACTCGAGATGGACACCGGCAAGTCCATCACCATCACCGCCATCCCGACCTACGGTCCCGATCAGGTCGCCTATTCGTTCCTCGACCGCAGGGGTCGCGAAATCCCCCTCAACCTCGTCGCCCCCGCGCCGCTGCCGCCCGCCGGCGTGCGGCCGCATCCGCGTCCCGAAACGGGCGCGATTCGCCCGAGCATCGCACCCGGCGCCGCCGCACCGCCACATGTCGCACAGCCGCCCGCGGCTGTGCCGCGCGGTACGGGCCTCCAGCCCGTGAACCCCGCCCCACAAGCAGCCCGGCCCGCCGCTGCCGCGCCCGCCCCGACGCGCGACGCGGACCGCGACGCCTTCGCCTCGGGCTTGGGATTCGATCCAAACGTCCCACCCCCGTCGCCGCCTCCGCCCAACTGGGGCGCTGGCCCGCCGGGACGTCCGACCCCGGTCGTCCGGCCCGAGTTCCGTTCGCAGTCCACGACGTCCGCGGACCGCGGTTTCGCCGATGGCATCGACTTCCTCGAAGCACCGACCGCCCCCGGCGCTCCACCGCCTCCCACCGCGGAGACGCCGCCCGAAGCGGCGGAGCACGCCGCCCCGGCAGGCCGTCGCGCCGGCACGCGCAAGAAGGCCGCGACCGGCACGACCTCTCGCAGGAAGAAAGCGGCCGCTTCGGCGCAGACGACCGAACCGAAGAAAAAGCGCGCTTCAACGCGCAAGAAGAAGGCGGAGGGTGACGCGTCGTGATCTTCACGCATCACACGCGCCGGGGTCGTGTCCGCGCGCCGGTACGACCGCGTTGCAGGCGGCGCGGCCTGCGGTTCTTGACCGTCGCGCTGCTCGCCGCCGGCTGCGGCCCGCGCTGGGACTTCGACTACGACTTCGGCAAGCAACGCGCCATCAACGAAAAGAAGCCGCTGCTGCTGTTCTTCACCGATCTGCTTTCCAACGATCACTACCTGATGGACAAGCAGGTGCTGTCCGATCCGGCCGTGCGCGCCGAACTTGAGTCGATGGTCAACGTGATGCTCTCCCACCAGTGGGGACCGGCGCCGTTGCGCTACAACGTCCGCGCGCCGCAACTGTGCATCCTCTGCAAACCCGACGGAACCGAGGTCGCGCGGCTCAACGCCAAGCCGGTCCCTGCGCCCGCGGAATTCCTGAACTGGCTGCGCCCCGCCCGCGCCGCCGCCGATCCGTCGCCTGCCGGCAAAGCCAAAGCCTCCGCGGCCACAAAATGACCCGCTCCCTCCCGGCGACCGCCGCGATCAAGGATTCAATCCTGTCAACGTGTTTGAGAAGTTTGAACCGAACCGCGACCGTGAGGGAGCGGCGTGTTGCCGTCGCGAGGAGGGAATCCTCGCTTCCAACCGCCCGCCCCGAATCGGGCTTGTCAAACACGCCCTGAGATGGACCGCTGGAGACTTGAGATTTAAGATCTAAACACTCATCAATTCAAGCTGAACCCTGACATCTCAAATCTCAAGTTTCGCCCGCCTCCCGCCGTACCCCAAAGCTGATAGCTGACGGCTGATGGCTGACGGCTGCTTCTGACAACCGTCTGGGCTGCCGCCCCAGGGCTTGCGTCTGATTGCTCTTGCCCACGCCTTCTTGCTCATCGCCGTTCGCGCTACACTACGCTCATTCGTTCCCCGGCGCCGTTTCCGGCTCCGGCCGCCGGCAACCACGAGGTTCTTATGCGTCCAACTTCGTCCGAAACCCCGCTCCAATCGGTCCGCCCCGCCGCGCCGTCCTCCGCCGCGCCGCTGTTCCTCGAAGGGCCGCGCCTCTACTTCCGTGCCGCCGAGCCGGAGGACGCCGATCGCTGCACGCGCTGGCTCAACGATCCCGATACGCGCCGCTTCCTCCACACGTTTCGCCCCTACAGCGAACACTTCGAGCGCCGCCACATCGAAGGCTGGACCGACAAGACCGACGAAATCCATTTCGCGATCGTGCTCAAGGAAAACGACCGCCACATCGGAATGGCCGGCCTGCACCAGATTCACCCCGTCGCCCGACACGCGACGTTCGGCATCCTCATCGGCGAGAAAGATTGTCGCGGGCGCGGCCTGGGCACCGAGGCCACGCGCATGACGGTCGCCTACGCCTTCGACACGCTCAACCTGCACCGCGTACAGCTCGACGTCTATGCGTTCAACGTCGCAGGCATCCGCAGCTACGAAAAAACCGGCTTCGTCCGCGAGGGCCTGCTGCGCGAACACCACTTCGCCGACGGCCGCTACCACGACGTGCTTCGCTACGGCCTGCTGGCCCGCGAATTCGCCGCGAAGCGCGGAACATGATGAAGGAACCAGCCGCTCGATTTGGGACGGCATGGTCAAACCCTCGCAAGCGACGCCGTTCCTGTAATGGGTGGTACGGGCGTCTCGCCCGTCTCACTCGATCCCCGCGAAGGCCTGGCCATGTTGCGTTCACGCGTGGCACAGGCTTGTAGCCCGTGAATGTGGCACAGCCGCCCCCGGCTGTTCACCGTGGCTCGGGCTTGTAGCCCGTGTGAATTCGCATGGCACGCGCTTGTAGCCCGTGAATGTGGCACAGCCGCCCCCGGCTGTGCACCGTGGCTCGGGCTTGCAGCCCGTGTGAATTCGCGTGGCTCGGGCTTGCAGCCCGTGTGAATTCGCATGGCACGGGCTTGTAGCCCGTGCGAATTCGCGTGGCACGGGCTTGTAGCCCGTGTGAATTCGCGTGGCACGGGCTTGTAGCCCGTGCGAATTCGCATGGCACGGGCTTGTAGCCCGTGCGAATTCGCATGGCACGGGCTTGTAGCCCGTGCGAATTCGC
>WYBU01000104.1 GCA_011525745.1 Planctomycetaceae bacterium
AATGTGGCACAGCCGCCCTCGGCTGTGAATGGAGCACAGCCGCCCCCGGCTGTGAATGTGGCACAGCCGCCCTCGGCTGTGAATGGAGCACAGCCGCCCCCGGCTGTGAATGGAGCACAGCCGCCCCCGGCTGTGAATGTGGCACAGCCGCCCTCGGCTGTGAATGGAGCACAGCCGCCCCCGGCTGTGAATGTGGCACAGCCGCCCTCGGCTGTGAATGGAGCACAGCCGCCCCCGGGCTGTGAATGGAGCACAGCCGCCCCCGGCTGTGAATGGGGCACAGCCGCCTTCGGTTGTGGTCCGCCACTTCCGCGGCGGCTCCTGATCCCGTGGCACAAACCTGCAATACGTGTATTTCAGACCTGCGAAGCGTCAGCGAGCGGGATTCCCCCGTGCACTGTAGCGCCGCGCGGCGTTACCGTGAGATGAATCCTCGAAACGCAGGCTGCCACGGCTGCCTTGTACAACCGCTTCGCGGTTGACATTGAATCTGGGGACCATCGCCTTCCGTGGGTTTCACCCACGGCTATTTACGTTGGTCCCCTACGGGGACGCCGGCGCAGGCTGCGTCGCGAGCGGACGCTTGACCAGCTTCGTCACTTCCTCCTCCAGCTCCCCCGGCGAGCAGACCGCCGCGACGTTTCCATCGCGCCCGATCAACACCAGCCGCGGCAGCGGCATGAAGCTGCTGGCCTCGTCGAACAGCTCACGCGTTTCGTCATCCGCCGGAACCAGGACGTGAGTCCACTTCAGTTCGAGCTTCTCGATCGCCGCCCGCCCGCGCGACGGCTTGTTGTCGAAATTGACCCCGATGATCTCAAACCCCTGCCGGTGCAGCTTGTCGTACAGTTCCTTCAGCCCCGGCATCTTCTGCATGCACGGCGTACACCACGTCGCCCAGCCGTCGATCAGCAGCACCTTGCCGCGATACGACTCGCTGTCGACCGTCTCGCCCGTCGCCGTCGTCAGCCGGAATTCGAAACGCTCGCCGATGATCGGCAGCGGCAGCACCTCGGCGCCCTTTTCGCGGGCGCGGCGCAAGGCGTCGTGCGATTGCTCCTTGCGGCCCTGCGGCGTCAGCATCTCGATGCCGGCGTGGCGGGCATCCGCCGGTTTCAGTTCCGCCGCCGGCTACCAGCGGTCGGCGCGCCAGCCCTTTCGATCGGCCGATGACGTGCCGAACTGCACGACGAAGCGCTTGCCGCCGGCGTCAAACACCACGCCGCGGTACTCCGTGTCGCGAAGCCAGCCGCTTGGCTGCGGCGGGCCGCTGAGTTTCAGACGAAGCATGTCGCCGGTTCGATCGAACGTGAACGCCACGTCGCCGGCCTTGCCGGAGAACTGGCCGTCCTTTTCATGCTCAACGATCGGCTGCGGCGCAAACGCCCACTTCCAGCCGACGGGGTTGGGGAACGCAGGTTGCGATTGCTGCCCGAGCGACGAGGCGCCGCAGTGGAAAACGAGCAGCAACGAAATGGCATTACGGTGCATGTACGAACCTCCGACGGGCTTCCCGGCTTCAGTTACGTGAGAACGACTGTAGAGCGCCCCAACCGAACCGCGACCGTGAGGGAGCGACGAGCGATCTTCGATAGGAGCGATACGCCGGCCCGCGGTTGTCCGCCTCGAATTCGTCCGTTCACGGAGTTTTTACTCGTCAACAGCGCTGAATCGCCGCAACAAGGCGCTCGTATTCTCCCTGCGTGAATTCCGGCAAGTGTAACGCGCAACCGAATCACCGCCATTGCCCCGCGACCTGCTGACCGGTTGAACGCTGTCACACAACACCATATGAGAAGTCGCGCTAATTGCCGACTCCCCGGTCACGCCTTTGCCCGCGCTGCGCCGTTGCCCTATTCTGACCGCTCCGCAGGACAAAGCGCCATGCGCCGAGCCGAAAGCGCAATCGCTGCGGTGTGAAAACCCGCCGCCAGCGCGACGGGTTCCGATAGCCGACGCCCGCCTCGGAGGCTAGCTATGCCGTTCGCCACGCTACTGACGACAACCTTCCTCTTCGCACAAACCCCGCCGCCGACCGCTCCACCGCCTCCGACGGACTCGGCCCGGCCGCGGACGCCGGCATCCGAACCCGTAACCTCGCAAACGGCGACTCGGCCCGCCGCCGCGTTGCCCTACCCCTTCGTTGACGACTTCAAGGACCCCGCCGCCGCCCGGCGCTGGCTACCGCTGACCGGCGCTTGGACATTCGCCGACGGCGTCGCGCGACAGACCGACGCCGCCTTCGATCACGGCGCGGCCGTCGCCGTACAACCGAGCGGACCCTTTCGCCTCGCGGTGCGCTTCCGGCCCGACGGCGGCTTTCTGGGCGGCGGAATGCTGTTCGCCCTGCCGACGCTCGAATCGCGCAACGGCGGCATGATGATCCGCTGCGATCCGGACGTGATCCTGTGGGGCCGCTTCGACGCCGCAGGCGTGTTCGACTTCTTCTCCAACGTCGCCCTGCCCGATCTGTCCAACGACGAGCAGGAACTGGCCATCGCCGTCGATCCGCAGCGCCTGGCGATGAACGTCTTTCACAACGGCGTGCGCGTGGCGAGCAACGTCAAGATCGCCGCGGCCGAAGGCTACGTCGGCCTGCAATCCAGCGGCGGGGCGCACACGTTCACGCGCTTCGAGGCGCGGCCGGCGACGCCCGAAGAACTCGAAGGCATCGAGACCCCCACGCTCTACGGCCGCGTCGTCGACCTGATCGGCAGCGAGCAGCATCTGCTGCTGCTGCGCAACGCGCCGGAGGCGCTCGTGCGCCTCAACCACGAAGGCAAAACCACCGCCACCGTCGCCTTGTCCGACCTGCCCGTACCGGCCGGCGTTTCGTTCGAGCCGGTCGCGCTGGCCTGGTCGACCCCCAACTTCTGGAAGGGCGACAGCGGCCTGCTGATCCTGGCCGAGGGCGGAACCGCGCTCTATCGCCTCAACGCCCGGTTCGAGCCACTCGTCCGCCAGGTCCTCGATCCCGCCATGCGCGGCGCGGCGCTGGCCGTGCATCCCGGCGGCCACATCATCGTTGTCGATCGCGCGCTGCCCGGCCTGCGCGTCTTCGACGCCGAAGGCAATCCGGTGCTCAGCTACGGCAAGAAAGGCTCGTTCGATCCCAATCAAAACCCCGGCCCGGCCGCCGCCGGACTGTTCAACGAGCCGGAGGGCATCTGCATCGACCACAAGGGCCGCATCCTTGTCGCCGACGCCGGCAACCTCACCTACGTCGTCTATACGTTCAACGCCGAGACCGGCAAGCTGGCCTTCGAGGACCACGGTCCGTGGATGTCGCGACCGCGCGATCTCGACGTCACGCTGCGCAACCAGATTGTCGTCACCGGCGGACTCGAGTACTACGCCCCCTACGGCGCCGTGCGCATGCTCCAGCCCGACGGTTACCCCCAGGGCGTGTTCGCCGGATACGCCTGCGGCATGTTGTCGCCGCGCTGCCGCGTCGCCGTCGGGCCGTTCGTGCGCATCTACGTGGCCGATCCCGACGCCGATCGCATCGTCGTGCTGACCTACCTGGCGCGCGAGCCGACGCCGACGTTTTCGTGGGAGGGCATGTCGTCGCTGCGCCTCTCGATCGAGAACGCCACCGGCACGTCGACCACGCTGACCGGCGTCAACGCCGTGCCGCCCCCGACGAGCCAGCCGCACTGGATGACGATCAAGCTCTCGCGCGAGCAGGTCACAACGTGGCCGCCCGCGAAGCCCAACACGCTCAAGTCGTGGACGCTGCCGCTGGCGCCGCAGCCCGGCCGCAAGTACGTCATCGACATGCCGATCACGATCGCGGTGTTCTGCCGCGCCAATCTCGAAGGCCGGCGCGACGCCTCGCTCGACACGGCGACGGTGCTGCCGCGACTGATCGCCGAGCACGAGCGCGTCCGCGAGTTCTATTTCCGCAACTCGCACATGATCCTCAACCTCGAACTGGAGCACATGATCATCGACGAAATCCCGGCCGACGTGCGCGGCGGCTGGATTCCGCCCGGCGACGGCCGGCGGCTGGTCAACCAGGTGCGCGCCGCGCGCGGACTCGATCCGCTGGGCGACTCCGACAGCCTCGTGACGATCTACCCCGTTCAGGACTGGGACGGCGAGGCGCGCGACGATGCCGGCGTGGTCGGCGGCGGCGGACTGACGCTCTTCGGTTACAGCAGCTACGGCCTGTGGAACCGCGGACCGGGCTGGCTGCTGTGCCACGAATGGAACCACCAGCTCGACGCCTACTTCGACCGCTCGGGCGTGCCGGAGTTCTGGCTCAACCATCCCGATGGCACGGTTCACATCGGCCGCTACGGTCAGCATTGGGATTGCAACGCTTTTCTGATGCGGCGGCTCGATCCCATGAACTGGCTGCGGTTGCAATTCGGTCATCTGCGCTCGACGCGCGATGACGATGGCGACGGCGTTCCCGACGACGATCCGACGCTGCCCTTCGACGAGAAGCGGCTGGGCAGCGATCCGCGCAAGCGCGACACCGATGGCGACGGGCTTTCGGACGGCGAAGAAATCACGGCCGGCACGTTCTTCGGGTCCGATCCGAAAAACCGCGACACCGACGGCGACGGCATTCCCGACGCAAAGGACCCCTATCCGGTTCATGCGGTGAGCACCGAGCTGGTTCGCGCGACGATGACGCTCGACGGCAAGATCGGCGAGAGCGAGTACGCGCCGATCGGTTCGATTCGCCGCGACTGGACCAACGTTGACGTGTTTGCCTCGCACGACGAAACGCACGTCAACGTGGCGACGTCGTTCGACGGCCGGCTGGACACGGTCATCGCCGAGCTGGACGTGAACAACGACGGCTGGTTCATCGGGCGGGACAACATTCCGGCCGAAGTGGATCTGGCATGGGACGAACAGGGCAAGCCGACGGTCCGTGCCGCGCGCCGCTGTGTGGCGGTGATCGCGTCGGAGAGCGGGAAGCACGTGCTGGAGATGCGAATCGCCACGTCGCCGGCCAGGGTCGCCACCGGCCCGCGCGGAACAGGTCTGACGTTCCACGTGCGGCAGGGCGGTCACCGCGAGGCGTTTCTGATCGATCCGTGGGTGATTCTGAAGCTGACGCCGAAGTAAACCCGAGCACCAAGCGCCAGCGCCAACCTCAAATCGACGAACTACCGCAGCGATTGCGCTTGCGGCTCGAATCATGCCGGGTGGCCCACCGCAAAGCGGTGGGTTCACGATGATGGGATCTCGACTCAACCGCCCGAATGTGTAACGGTCCGCAACGCTTAGAACGTGTTTGGGAAGCCTGAACTGAGCCACGACCGTGAGGGAGCGGCGGGCCGTCGTCGCGAGGAGCGAAGCGATCGACTGTAACTGTTCGCCTCGTATCGGGCTTGTCATACACGTTCTGCGTGTGCGACACGCCCCGTGGCCGGTCTTCAGCCGGCCGGTGTTTGCCACCGGTTTCAACCGGTGGTGAACGGGCCATATTGATCCGTTTATCGTTCCGTCTCTCTTCAGCCGGCTTCAGCCGGTCTTGCTGCGGGAGCCTGTGAGACTCGATGCCAACGATTCCCCGGGGGACCGCAGACCAAGCCCGGCTGAAGCCGGCTGAAGGGAGGGAGGAGGTAATTGATGAACTGTGGCCAGCGTCCCACCAGCTAAAGCTGGTGGCAAACACGGGTCGGCTGAAGCCGACCCACCAGAGGCTGAGCCTGGGCCTCTCGCGGTCAGAGCGCGTTTAAGAAGGCTGAACCGAACTGCGGCTGCGAACGAGCGGCGGCCGGTCGTCGTGAGGAGCAACACGATCGACAGCAACCGTTCGCCTCGAATCGGGCTTCTCACACACGTTCTTACCCGTGCTCGAAAAAGAAGCGTTTCACTCCTTGGCCGCGCCGACACCCGTCTTCTTTGCCCGGCTCTGCCAGCGCACCTTGGGGGCGTCGCCCCACAACATCTCCAGGTCGTAATAGCGGCGATGATCCGGATCGAACAAGTGGATGACCGTGTCGACAAAATCGATCACGATCCAGTTCCCCTCCATGCGGCCCGACACGCTGTAGGCCGACTCCCCCATGCCCGCCGCCATCTCTTCGATGTGGTCCGCCACCGCCCGCATCTGCCGATCGCTCGTCCCCGTCGCGATCATGAAATAGTCGCACACCGGCGACATATCGCGCAGATCGAGAACGAGAATGTCCTCGCACTGATCATCCGCGGCCAGGCGCGCCGCTTCGATCGCCAGCTTGCGCGCGGCCGCGGCCTGCGCGGTCAGCCGGCCGCGCGAGGGCGCCGCACGCCCGGCGCCGGATCTGCCGTTGGTCGAAGGAACTCGTGCGGATTGTCGCTTTTTCTTTCCCATGTCATTCGATCGCGGCGGAAGCGACGCTGCCTCGATTCGGCGCGCGGGCCATCCGTCGTTGTTTCATCACGGAGCGGATCGGACGGGTATTCATGCGGATGCCGGTGCTCAGAACGCGCCGATGGTCTCGTCTTTCTGGGCGCGCTTGATGGACTTGCGAATGCGGCGGCGGCGGCGCTCCGAGGGCTTTTCGTACACACTCGTGCGCTTCAGTTCCTTGATCAGACCTTCCTTCTCGCAGAGCTTCTTGAAACGCTTCAGCATCTGCTGGATCGACTCATTGCCGCGCGCCTTGACCTTGATCATGCAGTCTCCTGTGCCTGTTTTCTGCGCAAACTCCCGAACCTCAGCCGCCTCCGATTGGGCGGCGCAAATCCCAACACTATACGCAAACGCTTCGTGGTTGCAACCGCCGATCAGCAAACATCGGTTCTAATGCACGCCGGTTTTTCACCCGCGTAGCATAAGTCCTATAATTCAATTGACGACGAATCGGATTCTCGGCCAGTGAAACGCCGCGCTTTTTGGACAAGAACACCTCACCCTGCGAAGCACCAGCCAGCCCCATTCCCCCCAGCTCCGCTCGAAGCCGCGAGGCCTTTTCGACTTTCGTCGTTCGACGGTCCCTTCGTCTCTTCGTGCCGGTCTTCTGTTCCCTTCTCCCCGCACTGTCGAATCCACGCGCATTTCAATAGAATCCCCCCAACGCCTGACCACGCAACCAGGCGTCTTCCGCTTTCCAAAGGAGTATCAACCTCGTGGTTGTCGGCGAATTGTCTCGCGAAGTGGACCTGCTCATCATCGGCGGCGGGCCGGGCGGATACGTCGCCGCGGCGCACGCCGCGGACCTGGGAATCAAGACGACGCTCGTCGAATCGGCCGAAATCTGCGGAGGCGTCTGCCTGCGCGAAGGATGCATCCCCAGCAAGGCGCTGTTGCACGTCGCAAAAATCATCGACGACGCGGTCGACGCCGAGTCCTTCGGCGTGTCCTTCGGCCGGCCGAAAGTCGACGCTGAAAAACTGCGATCGTGGAAGAACGGCGTCATCCGACGTCTCGGCACGGGCGTCGGCACTCTGCTCAAGGGCCGCAAGGTCGAAGTGATCACCGGCCGGGGGACGTTCGAAGATTCGCGCACCGCGCGCGTCGAAGGCGCCGAGGTCGTGCGCATCCGCTTCAAGCACGCCATCGTCGCAACCGGATCGGTCGCGAAGATGTTGCCCCCTTCGGTCATTGATCCGGCCCTCGTGTGGGACGCCGCCGCCGCGCTGGCGCTGACCGACTTGCCCGGCCGCCTGCTGGTCGTCGGCGGCGGATACATCGGACTGGAACTGGGTCAGGTCTACGCCGCACTGGGCAGCAAGGTGACGGTGATCGAGGCGCTGGAGAGCCTCGCGCCGGGCGCCGATCCGGAACTCATCAAGCCGCTGGCGGCCCGGCTGAAAAAGCAATGCGAGGCCATCCACGTCAAGTGCGCCCTGAAGAGCGGCCGAAAGAAGGGCGACGGCGTCGAGGTGCAGTTCGAAGTCGACGGCAAGGTGCGGTCCGAGGTGTTCGACCGCGTGCTGCTGTCGATCGGCCGGCGACCGAATACGGATAAACTAGGTCTTGAAAATACCCGCGTCAAGGTCGACGAGCGCGGCTTCATCGTCGTCAACGAACAGCGGCGCTCGACCGATCCGCGCATCTACGCGATCGGCGATGCGGCCGGAGAACCCATGCTCGCACACAAAGCCAGCGCCGAAGGCCGCGTCGCGGTCGAGGCCATCGCGGGGCGGCCGGCGGCGTTCGAGCCGTCGGCGATCCCGGCCGTGATTTACACCGATCCGGAAGTGGCCTGGTGCGGCGTGACCGAGAAAGAAGCCGCCGAGCGCGGCATGAAGGTGAAAGTCACGCGCTTCCCCTGGGCGGCGTCGGGCCGGGCCGTGGCCATGGGCCGCACGGATGGCCTGACGAAGATGATCTTCGACGCCGAGTCGCAGCGCCTGCTCGGCGTCGGCATCGTCGGAGCGCACGCCGGCGATTTGATCGCCGAGGCCGTGCTGGGAATCGAGATGGCGGCCGTCGCGGAAGAAATCGGCGCATCGATTCACCCGCACCCCTCCACCAGCGAAACGATCATGGAGGCGGCCGAGGCGATGCTGGGGCATTCCGTGCACGCCCCCGGCCTGAAGTGACCCGGCCGATTCAAACGCGCGGCATGATCAAGCCCTCGCGCGAGATGCCTCATTGTTACGGGTGGTACGGGCGTCCCGCCCGTCCTGTCCAGCCTTCGCGAGGGCTTGGCCATGTCGGCGCCTCTTGGCCGAATAGCGCCACGACGCGGACAGGATGAACTCAGGCGACCCCTGAACGCCGGTTCAACCGCTATCATGTCCATCAAGTTCGCATCACTGCCGCTTGCGCGGCAACCCGGGCCTTGCCCTTCATGGAACCGCGACACATTCTCGTGATCCTCCCGACTTGGGTCGGCGACGTCGTCATGGCGACGCCGGCGCTTCGCTCGATTCGCGCGCGGTATCCCTCGGCGAACATCACGTATCTTCAGCGGCCCAACCTGGTCGATCTGCTGGCGGGCTGTCCCTGGTTCGATCGTGTCGAATCCTGGCCGCCGCGCGGCTGGAGCGGCCTGGCCGAATCCGCGGCACTGATTCGCCGGCTGCGCGCCGCCCGATTCGACCTGGCGGTGCTCTTTCCCAATTCGTTTCGCACTGCTTTCGTGGCCTTCCTGGCCCGCGCCAAGCGTCGCGTTGGATTCGACCGCGACGGCCGCGGACTGCTGCTGACTGAGCGGCTCAAACCGCTGCGGCGCGGCCGTGCGTTCGTGCCGGCGCCGATGCTCGATTACTATCGCCAACTCGTTCGCGCCATCGACTGTCCGGACGACGACGAACGGCTGGAGTTGCATGCCACACCGCGCGACGTGGCGACGCTCGACGCGAGGCTGAACACCGACGATGGCCGGCCCATCGCGGTGCTGAACCCCGGCGCGAGCTACGGCGTCGCGAAATGCTGGCCGGCACATCGCTATGCGGCGCTGGCGGACGGGCTGACCGAGCGCCTCGGCCTGCACGTGGTCGTCACGTGCGGCCCGGCCGAGCGCGACGTGGCCGATCGCTTTCGCGCCGCCGCGCGGCGACCGTACACGCTGTTTGTCGATCCGCCGCTGGGACTCGGACCGTTGAAGGCGCTGGTGCAGCGGGCGCGGATCATGGTTACGAACGACACCGGCCCGCGGCACTTCGCGGCGGCGTTCAACGTGCCCGTCGTGACGATCTTCGGCTCGAGCGATCCGGCCTGGACCGAGTGCCGACATCCGCTGGAGCGCAAAGTCATGACGAAGCTCGACTGCCAGCCCTGCATGAAACGCGTCTGTCCGCTCGGTCATCATAACTGCATGAACCAGATCGACGTCGAGCTGGTGATGGCGGCGGTGGATGAGTTGCTCGAGCGGGGTCGCCATGATGCGCGCCCCGTGGAAATGAGGGCGTGAACTCGCGCGGCCGCGGGGTTGTACGATGGAATGGTGCGAGAATCGACCGGCACGAATCCGCGAGGATGGCAAGATTCCGCGAGTGCGGCATGGTCAGGCCCTCGCGCAGGAATACCGCGAGTCGCGGATAAGCGTTCCTCGCGAGGGCTTGGCCATGTTGAGCCTCGTGAAGCGCGAAAGGCGACAAGCCGTGCGAATTTGCTGGGGCGGAGCATGGATATTGCGGAACACAGCCGAGGGCGGCAGTGCCACATGAGATGCTCAGCAGCGACCTGATGGTCATAGACCCTCCCTTTCGCGGCCGGCTGGCCGCACACGGGCTGGACACCGTCGCGCGCGTGCTGGCCTGCGGCGGCGATCATCTGGCGGCGTGGAGCCGCACCAGCGACGTGATCCGCGTCGATTTCACGGACGGCCCGGGCGCGGTGTTCATCAAGCGCTACCACTATCCGCGCTGGCGTCATCGCTGGCGGGCGTTCTTCCGCGGCGTCTTCTTCGGCGCGAGTCGCGCGCGAAACGAGTTTCACACCCTTCAGCGCATGCGCGCTCTGGGGATTCACGCCGTGCGGCCGGTAGCCTGGGGCGAGCGACGCTTCACCCACTTCGTGCAAAGCTGCTTTCTGATTACCGAGGCCGTGCCGGAGGCGATGTCACTGGCGGCGTTCGCGCAGTCCTACGGGCGGCCGGAGCAGGGGCGCCGCGCCTCGCCGCGCGTGCGGCACGAGTTCCTGCGGAGCCTGGCCGAGGAAATCCGCCGCATGCACGAGGCCGGCTTCGTCCATCAGGACCTGTTCTGGCGGAATGTGCTCGTGCGTCCGCTGTCGCAGGAACGATTCGAGTTCTACTTTCTCGACGCCTCGCTCGGCCGCCGCATCCGCCGTGCCCGCGCGCGGCGCGAAAAAATCGTTTACGATCTCGCGGCCCTGAGCGTGCTCGCACCGGATTTCTGCTCGCGTGCCGATCAATTGCGCTTCATGCGTACCTATTTGAACGCTTCGACGCTGTCAGAAACGGACCGCGCCTGGCTGCTCGACGTGCAACGCCATTGGGGACTTTATCGCGAAACGGAGCTGAAGCGCCTGCGACAGGGACAGGTATTCGACTCGATCCGGCCGGCCGCGCCGCCGATCGGGGCGGCGTAGCGAAGAGGCGACGCAAACCGCCCGATTCACGCGACCGTCAGCGACTGCGTCGCTTGCGATCCTTTCGCCGATCGCGCTGATGGCGAAACGCCTTCTTGGTGGTCGATTCCTTGATCTTGCCGATCTTCCCCCCCGCGGCCGCCGTATTCGCGAACTGCGTCAGCGATCGCATCCGGTCGCGCATCGACATGCCCGCCATCGCTTTCGTCACGTCGCGCGCCTGGAGGAACTGCTTGACCAGCCCGCTCACGTCGTCCGGCGCAGCGCCGCTGCCTCGCGCTATCCGCCGCCGCCGTGAACCGTCGATGATCCGAGGATCCTTCCGCTCCCTGGGCGTCATCGACTCGACGATCGCACGCATCCGTCGGATGTCGGCGTCGTCGATGCCCAGGTCCATCTCCCCCATCATCCGGCCCATACCCGGAATCATCTTCAGCAGCTCCTTCATCGAGCTGCCTTTAAGCATCTTGTCCATCTGACCGATGAAGTCGTCCAGCGTGAGCTGGCCCTTCTCCATCTTCCGCTGAAGCTCCGCCGCCTCGGCCGCCGACTGCGCCGACTGCGCCTTCTCGACCAGCGACACGATGTCGCCCATGCCCAGAATGCGCCCGGCGATGCGATCCGGATGGAACTCCTCCAGCCGATCGAGCTTCTCCCCCACGCCGATGAACTTGATCGGCTTGCCGCTGATCTGCTTGACCGACAACACGGCGCCGCCGCGCGTGTCCGAGTCGAACTTGGTCAGGATCACCCCGTCCAGTTCCAGCCGCTCGTTGAACGACTTGGCCGTGTTCACCGCGTCGTGGCCGGTCATCGCGTCGATCACCAGGTAAATCTGGTGCGGCTGGACGGTCTGCGCCACCTTGGCCACTTCCTGCATCAGCTCTTCGTCGATCGCCAGCCGGCCGGCGGTGTCCAGAATCACCACGTCGGCGAGAATCTTGCGGGCCTGTTCCACGCCGTTGCGGCAAACGCGCACCGGGTTCTGATGATCGCGCTCGGCGTGGACCGGCACGCCAAGCTGCTGGCCGAGGATTTCGAGCTGGTCGATGGCCGCCGGGCGCTTCAGGTCCGCTGCAACAAGCAGCGGCTTCTTACCCTTGCCCTGGCAGTACCGCGCCAGTTTGGCGCACGTGGTCGTCTTGCCCGAACCTTGCAGTCCCGCCATGAGAATGATCGTGGGTGGGCTTGAAACAAACGGGATGCGCGAGTCGACCGGCCCCATGAGCTGCACCAGCTCGTCATGGACGATCTTGACCATGACCTGCTCGGGATGCAGCGTGTTCATCACCTCCGCGCCGATCGCCTTCGTGACGACGTTTTCGATGAAGCGGTCCGCGACCTCGACGTGAACGTCGGCTTCCAGAAGCGCGGTGCGCACCTCTTTCATCACCTCGGTGATGTTGGCTTCGGTAATGCGACCGCGGCCGCGCAGGCGGTTGAAGAACGTGTTGAACCGATCGCTTAACGCTTCAAACATGTCGGATCCAATGGACCAAGTGTCATTCGGCGATGCCTCATCACGATAGAGGTCCGACGCGCGCGGATCAAGTTCATGTCGTGGCGACGATCCACCGTGGCAGGCGTCGTTGCCGCGCAAACTCGTTCGACGCGACCTTCCGCCATGTCACGCAGTACGTACGGCTGAGCGTTTCGCATCCTTCACGTCTTCTGCCATGCGATTCCGACCCGGCATGGTGAATATGGAATACGGCACTGGATCAAGACAGCACGTCCGGTTGTCTGTTTCCAGAAAAACGCTGTAACTTATTATGCTTCAATATGTTAACAGATTCATGCGCCGGCGGACAGCCAGTGCGTAAAAATCCTCAAATTCAAGTAACTTTGGGCTGTATCGCGAGTTACGACGCCGCTCCGCCGATTTCCACGCCGATTCTTCCGATTCCGAAGCGAGTTTGTAACTATTTGTCAAATATAACGTTACATTGCAAAGTTCCTCCGACTCTGCGTTGACACCCCCCGGTGCCTCTGCTATAGTGCCGCACGATTCGAGCAGGCATACGGTCGCAATCGGCGGCCGCAACGAATATGGCTGTTTTCAGCCGTGGCGCACTTCCGGGGCGGAACGTTCCGCTCCGGAAGTTTTTTTTTCGCGCCGGCGTGCGTCACACCGCAACGAATTCCGCGTATCACGTCGCGCGCATTCACCCCACATCTTCGAGCAACTGAACTTGTCCTGGCACGCGGTGTCGCCTTCAACACCTGAGTCGATCAATCCCGCCACATGCTCGCGCCCAACTCCGGAATCTCCAGTAGTTGCTCCGGTCGATCGACGATCCAGTTCGGCCGCGCATCCTGCAACACGTCGCGATCGCGAAATCCCCACGTCACCGCCACCGACTTCATGCCCGAGGCGTGGGCCGTTGCGATATCACCAGGCGAGTCGCCGATCAAAAAAATTTTCGACGGCGACCGATCGAGCGTTCCGGCGACGTGCAGCGCCAGTGACGGTGACGGCTTCCGCTCTGACTCGTCCATCACGCCGCGCACAACGGCGAACCACTCAGGATGGCACAACGCTGCCACGACGCGAAGCGTGAACTCGTGCGGCTTGTTCGACAACACGGCCATCGGAATGCCCGCGCGATGCAGGCGATTCAGCACGTCGGGCATGCCGGGATACAGCGTCGTGGCGTTCAGGCAACCCTCACGATATGCCTGCAAAAAAGCACTCAAAAGCGATGCGCGACGCGCGTCGTCGGCGTCCGGCGCGGCGCTGCGGCACAACGCTGCCGCGCCATCGCCGACCCAGCGGCGCACGCGCGCCGACGATACGGCAGCGCATCCGTGCGCGCTCAGCGCGCCGTTCAAAGCGCTGGTCAAGTCGTCCAGCGTGTCGACGAGCGTGCCGTCGAGGTCGAAGATCAGCGCGGCGGCGGTCGGCGGGGTCCGGTCGAGCATGAGGAAATTTCTCAGAGAAGCTTAAAAATTTGTTGACAACTTGTCGATGAACTCTACACTGCCTTTCAGAAAGGAGGTGTCGCTATGGCTAAGAAGAAAAGCGCCACCAAGAAGAAGACAGCCGCCAAAAAGCGCAAGAAGTCCAAGAAGGCTTAGCGCAGATCGCGTGAGCCGCGCCGCGTCACGTGTTGATGCGTGCGGCTGACACGATCAGGTCCTCGGACGAATCCGAGGACTGAAGGCTGAATGGGAGGTGCTCCTGCCACGGCGGCACCTCCTGTTTTTTTGCGCCGTGCCATTCGTTCGCAACCGGCGGCGCGGCCATGCACGTCAACGCAAGAGTCGGCCCGGCCCGGAACGCACGCCGCCTTCGTTTCACGCCCATCCCGCGATCCACGTCCGTCATGTCCTGAGTCCTCCTGTCCGCGGCACGTCGGTCCTCCGAAATTCGCGCCCTTGCCTGCCGCTGTTACGATGCAACAGCCACGGCGCAGCGTTTGAACGCGCCGGCCCCGCGAGTGACTTCCATGAGAATCCTCTTCATCGGCGCCGGTGAATTCGGCATTCCCACGCTGCGGAAGCTGGTCGACCTGGGTCATGATGTGTGCAGCGTCGTCACCCAGCCCGATCGGCCCGCCGGCCGGGGGCAGGCCGCGCGTCCTACGCCAATTCGTGCGTTCGCGCTGGAGACCGGCCTGCCGGTCGACGCTCCGCCGCGCATCAACGACGCCGAGTGCGTCCGGCGCATCAAATCGCTGAACGCCGAACTGGCCGTCGTCGTCGCCTACGGCCAGAAGATCGGCCGCGAGTTGCTTGACGCCTTTCCCGTCGGCATCGTCAACCTGCACGCTTCGCTGCTGCCGCGTCTGCGCGGCGCGGCGCCGATTCAGTGGGCCATATTGCGCGGCGACGAAGAGACCGGCGTCACCGTGTTCCGGCTCGTCGAGAGGATGGACGCCGGTCCCATGCTGTCGCAGCGCCGTACCGGCATCAAGGCAGCCGAGACCGCCGAAGAACTTCACGACCGCCTCGCCGCCATCGGCTGCGACGCCATCGACGCCGCCCTGAAGCGCCTGGCCGCCGATCCCGCCGATCCCGGCGATCCGCAGGACGAATTTCGCGCCACCGCGGCACCCAAGCTGTCGAAGGCCGACGGCATACTCGATTTGTCGCAGACCGCCATCGAGCTGGAGCGGCGCGTCAACGGCCTGTACTCGTGGCCCGGCGCTCGCTGCCGTTTCGTGTCGCAAGCCGGCCGATCAGAAGAAGTGGTGCTGGCCCGCGCGCTGGCCGACGATGCGCCAGCCGAGCCGACGCCGTCGCATGAGATCGGCTGCATCACGCAGCGCGGCGGTCTTCTGACCGGCCGCGGCGAGCTGGCGATCCTGGAAATCCAGCCGGCCAACGGACGCGTCATGAACTGGGAGGCCTTCGTCAACGGCAGGCATGTCCGGCCGGGCGATCGATTCGTCGCTGTGTCGCGCGAGTCCGAATAGGCTACGAGTGCCCTTCAGCCGTGCCGAAACGCATGTCGACGGTCGTCGCAAGTGAACCCAACACTCACTTGAATCGCAGCGGCCAGTTTTGATATCCTCGTAACACATCCCGCCCCTGCGAGGTAACAACGAATGAATGCGCTCACGCGACCGACACGCCCGATCGCATCTGCCGCAATCACGATCATCCTCGCCATCCGCCCCGGTTCCTGCGCCGCAGCACTGTCGCACGATCGCCCGCCGCCACCCACCCCACCGACCACCTGGCGCGCTGACGCCGTTCGGGACAAGCTGCACCCTCTGTTGCGCGCCCCTGAATGGCCCCGTTGGGCGCATGCGTCGCAGCCACGCTCCGCTGAAAAGCGAATCGACGCGGATGCCGTCGTTGCCGCCTGCGTTTCTTTCGACGACGCCGCTTCGCTTCTGGAATCGCTTGCCCTGCTGCGGGCGCATGACGCCCGCATCGTCGCACGACTGCAAACCATCAACGCCTGGCTGGTCGAACTGCCGCAAGCTCGCGTCACCGGCCTCGCGGCAACCAGCGCTGTCCGCTGGATCGAGCCGCCGCTGCCCGCCTGGTCCGAGCACAACGACGCCAACCGCGCCGCCACCGGCGTTGCAACCGTACAGGCCGCGCCGTACGGGCTGAGCGGCAATGGCGTGGTTGTCATGATCTACGACAGCGGCCGGCCATCCGGCTCGCACGCCGACTTCGAGGGCCGGCTCACGTCGCAGGACATCCATCTGTCCGTCGCCGCCCACGCCACGCACGTCGCCGGCATCATCGGCGGCGCCGGCGTCCAAAGCGGCGGTCAGTTTCGCGGAATGGCGCCGGCCGTGCTCATGCATGCATACGGTTACGAACGCCCCGCCGTGGGAATCGCGCTTTATTCGAATCCCGGCGATCTCGAGGAAGACTACGCCGACGCCCTGTTGTTGCATTCGGCCGTGCTCGCAAACAACTCCGTCGGCACGCAGGTCTCCGGCGGCGGCCTGCCGTGCAGCCTGCTGGGCGACTACGGCGCAACTTCGACCGTCATCGACTCGATCGCGTACGGGGCGCTCGGCGCGGACGTGCGCATGGTCTGGTCCGCCGGCAACGAACGCGGCAACGGGGCTTGTGGCAATACGTACGCCACGCTGGCGCCGCCGGCCTGCGCGAAAAACCCGATCGTCGTCGGCGCAGTCAACGCCGACGATCTTTCGATCAGTGCCATGAGCGGCTGGGGACCTTGTGACGACGGCCGCATCAAGCCCGACGTCGCGGCGCCGGGCTGTGAAATCGGCGGCGACAACGGTGTGACCTCGACGGCGGTCAACACGGGGTACGCCGTTATGTGCGGCAGCTCGATGGCCGCGGCCACCGTCACGGGAATCGCGGCGCTGCTCCTCGAGGATCATCGCGCACAATTCCCGGCGCGGCCCGATCCGGGCAACGCCGCGCTGAAGGCGCTGCTCGTCCACACGGCACAGGACTTGGCGGCGGCCGGGCCGGACTATCAGACCGGCTACGGAATGGTTCGCGCCGATCGTGCCGTCGATCACTTGCGGACCGGCCAGTTCATCGAATCCGAAGTCGTCGCGGGTCAGTCGCGGCAGTTCTACCTCAGTGTCGCGCCGGACGCCGCGATGCTCCAAGTCACGCTCGCCTGGGACGATCCGCCGGCCGATCCGTCTGCCGCAACGGCGCTGGTCAACGATCTCGATCTGGTCGTCATCGGCCCCAGCGGCCAGGCGTTCCCCTGGACGCTGAATCCACAAAACCCCGCCGCAGCGGCCGTTCAGACGCAGTCGGATCACATCAACAATGTCGAACAGGTGGTTGTCGCCGATCCCGCCGCCGGCCTGTGGAGCGTCACGGTACATGCGTTCAACCTGTCAACCGCCTCGCAGCGATTCGCGCTGACGGCCGAGCCGGGCCTGATGGCTACGGCGATCCTCCTGCCAAATGGCCTACCGAGCGTGATCGCGCCGGGCGTCGGGACCGCCTTCGACGTCACGCTCGCCTGCGTCGGAGAAACGCCCGTTCCCGGATCGGCCAATCTGCGATATCGCTTCGGCGGCACGGGGCCGTTCGCGGCTGTTGCACTGATGTCCCTCGGCGGCGAGCGCTACCGGGCGCAACTACCGCCGGCATCCTGCCAGGCCGCGGTCGAGTACTACGTCGAGGTCGAAGGCGCCGCCACGGGCGCGGTGCTCTTCCCGGCCGGCGGCGCAACCGCTCCGTTGCGCGCGGTGGTCGGCGTCGAGAGCGTTCTATTCGGCGACGATTTCGAGACCGACCGCGGCTGGACCGTCGGCGGACCGCAGGACACCGCGACCGGCGGAATCTGGACGCGCGTCAATCCCAACGGCACCGCCGCCCAGCCCGAGGACGACCACACGCCGCCGCCGGGAACGATGTGCTTCGTGACGGGCCAGGGGCCGGTCGGCGGGACCGTCGGCCAGGCCGACGTCGACAACGGTCGTACGACGCTGACATCGCCCATCTTTGACTTGTCCGGCGCGGCGGATGCCGTGATCGGGTATTGGCGCTGGTACTCGAACGCCGCCGGCGCCGCACCGAATGAGGACGTATTCCTGGTCGAAATCACCGCCGACGGCGGCCAGAACTGGACGCCCGTCGAGATGGTCGGACCAACCGGCCCCGCCACGCTGGGCAACTGGTTTTACCACGAATTTCGCGTGGGCGACTTCGTTTCGCCGACTTCGGCCGTTCGCGTGCGCTTCGTCGCCGCCGACGATCTGAACGCCTCGATCGTCGAAGCCGCGGTCGATGATTTCTTCGTGCGCGTGGTCACCTGCGACGGTGACGCGACGCCGGGCGATCTGAACGGCGACGGCGCCGTGGACGAAAGCGACGTGGCGATTTTCGTGGCCGTGCTGACCGGCACGGACACCGATCCGATTCATACAGCGCGGTCCGATCTGGATGGCAACGGCGTCGCCGACGGTGACGATGTACCCCCGTTCGTCGCCATCCTTTGCGGGAATTGAGAGTTTGTTGCAGAACCTGCCGCGCGAGCGGCGCGACGGCCCGTATCAGCATCAAAAAAAACCGTGTTGGGACGGGTTCCAGGCCGTCGCACAGCACGAATGCGCACGACTCGGCCGTGGTGGCACGTTCACGCTTTCGCCGTCGGGGCCTGGCGATGCCGAGTAACGTATCCCGCGAGAGCTTGGCCGTGTTCTCTGCCGCGTCTCGCGAATGCGACAGGTGCAGCAAGTCCGTTGTGCACAAGCCCCCGTCACAACGACACACCGCCGTCTCCCGCGCAGACGAACCGGCCCCCACCATCGCGTCCCAACCTTCGCCTTGCCAAGGCACTCCAATCAGCAATACAGCGCTGGATCAAAGTCAGAGCCGGCTCATACCCCCCCCCCCGCGCAAGCCGGGAGACCCGCCCGAAGGACCGACCTGCAAGCATCCATCACCGTAGTGTTAAGAGCGACGCACAATTATTTCGACTCTCGACTTTCGCCGTTTCGCCGTTTCCCAACCGTTCGTCCGTTGACGAAACCACTGCGCGCCCTTCCAATAGGATCCCATTACTCGGACGCTTGGCCCACATGACTCGGAGTCGTCGCGTCGTCCGTGCGGCGTCGCCGGTACCCCTATTTCGCGGGACGTCGACATCGCCCGCGGGAAAGAGCTGTCGCACATGAGCCTCATCAGCGCGCGCAACAAGGCGGTCGTCGCCGCGACCTCGTGGAAGGAAAACGCCAACAGCAACGGCGCCATCTCCCAGGAACGGGTGGACGCCTACTTCGGCTGCGACGTCTTCAGCCAGCGCGTCATGCGGCAACGTCTTCCCAAGGACGTCTACAAGAGATTGATTCAGACGCTGGAACACGGCGAACCGCTCGATCCCCAGGTCGCCGACGTCGTCGCCGCCGCCATGAAGGACTGGGCCATCGAGAACGGCGCGACCCACTACACGCACTGGTTCCAGCCGCTGACCGGCCTGACCGCCGAAAAGCACGATTCGCTGGTCGTGCCCGACGGCCAGGGCGGCATGTTGTACGCCCTGTCCGGCTCCGATCTGTGTCAGGGCGAGCCGGATGCATCCAGCTTTCCTTCGGGCGGGTTGCGGGCGACGTTCGAGGCCCGCGGCTACACCGCGTGGGATGCCACCAGCCCCGCGTTCCTGATGCGCGGCGAAAGGAACGTCACGCTGGTCATTCCAACCGCGTTTGTCTCGTGGACCGGTGCGGCGCTCGATCAGAAAACGCCGCTGCTTCGTTCGATGGACGCGCTGTCGAAGCAGGCGCTGCGCGTGCTGAGAATCTTCGGCGCCGATCGCGGCGTCCATCGCGTCTATACGACGGTCGGCGCCGAGCAGGAGTATTTCCTCGTCGACCGCAACCTCTACTACGCGCGGCCCGACCTCGTGACCTGCGACCGCACGCTCTTCGGCGCACGACCGCCCAAGGGTCAGCAGCTCGAAGATCACTACTTCGGCTCGATCCCGCCGCGCGTCATGTCGTTCATGGCAGAGGTCGAAAAGGAGCTGTATCGCGTCGGCATTCCGGTCAAAACGCGCCACAACGAAGTGGCCCCGGGCCAGTACGAAATCGCCCCGGTCTTCGAGGAAGCCAACGTCGCCTGCGACCATCAGATGGTCATCATGGAAACGCTCAAGCGCGTCGCGCCGCGCTACGGCTTGCAGGCCATCCTGCACGAAAAACCCTTCGCCGGCCTCAACGGCTCGGGCAAGCACAACAACTGGTCGATGTGCACCAACACCGGCGTCAACCTGCTCGATCCGCAGGACGAGACGCATACCAACATGCAGTTCCTCGTTTTCCTCTGCGCGGTCATCCGCGCCGTGGACCTGCACGCCGATCTGCTGCGGGCCTCGATCGCCTCGGCCAACAACGATCATCGGCTGGGGGCCAACGAAGCGCCGCCCGCGATCATCAGCATCTTCCTCGGCGACATGCTCACCGACATCATCGAGCAACTCGAGACCGGCACGCCGAAACGAACCCTCAAGGGAGGCGCAATCGACCTGGGGGCGCGCTCGCTGCCGCAACTCCCGCGCCACTCCGGCGACCGCAACCGCACCTCGCCGTTTGCGTTCACCGGCAACAAGTTCGAGTTCCGCGCCGTCGGCGCGTCGGCCACGTCGGCCTGGCCCAACACCGTCATGAACACCATCGTGGCCGAGTCGCTCGATGATGTGGCCACGGAATTGGAGCGGGCCGCCGGCTCGAAGCCGTCCGAAGCAAAGCTGATGGCCGCCGTTCGCACCATGCTGCGAAAAGTCATCAAGCAGCACAAGCGCGTCGTCTTTAATGGCGACGGCTATTCGCCCGAATGGCACCGCGAGGCCGAAAAGCGCGGCCTGCCGCATTTACGCGACTCGGTCGAGTCCCTGCCGGTGCTCAAGAACCGCAAGTCGATCGAGCTGTTCACGCGCTACAAGGTGCTGACGAAGCAGGAAGTCGAAAGCCGCTTCCACATCTCCATCGAAAAGTACTGCAAGCAGATCCTCATCGAATCCGAGGCGATGGTGCTCCTCGGCCGCCAGCTCATCCTGCCGGCCGTGCATGAGCACCAGCAGCGCCTGGCGGCGGCGGTGGCCGCGACGCAGAGCGCCAACGTCGACTGCGCCCCGCAGCGCGCTGCGCTGCGGCAGTTCGTCGATCTCGTGAACCGCTTCGCGTCGACGCTCGATGATCTGGCCGATGCGGACGACAGCCAGCCCGAAGGCGACACCGTCGAACATGCGCGCTACCTGCGCGGGCAGGTTATCCCGCGAATGGAGCGGTTACGCGCCCTGGGCGACGAACTGGAACTGCGCGTCGCCGCCGGCCTGTGGCCGCTGCCGTCCTATCGCGAGATGCTGTTTATTAAGTAACGAATGGCTCGAATCAGCCGCGAAATCCCTCAACGGGCGGCACGGTCAAGCCCTCGCGCGAGGTTGACCAGCGTTCTTGATCAGCCGTATTCGCGAGGGCTTGGCCGTGCTGAATCCTGCGCCGTGCCGCGGCTTCCCGGAATTGGATATCAAATCTGAAATCTGAGATCTGAAATCTCAAATCACAGATCCGAGATCTCAGCTCCCTTGCACCGCATTCGTCACTCGCAACATCGCACCGAACGACCACAGCGCCCTGCGCCTCGACTTCGACGCCGGTTTCATCGAACCAGCGCCGCTCGCAAGGCGTAAAAAAAATTGCGGAATTCCGTTGACACTCTCCGACAACTGTAGTAGGATGCCCCAACGACACGTGTAGTTGCGCGACGCCGGACCGATCTCCGCACAATCGGATCATCATGGCCTCAGAGGGCCTGTCGCGCTACTCAACCGAACCGCGACCCTGAACGCGACCAAGGCGGATGCGTCAGGGAAGCGGCGTGTTGGCGCCGAAACAACCCATTACCGATGCGTGCGCCGCAGCCCGACGGGCGTGTGCGTGCCGTTCCCGTGTTTTCTTTACGCGCTCGGGACACGCGCTCCATTGGGCCGAACGAGAAAAATAGATGGCCGTCGAACGACAATTCGAATTGGGGGATGCCGAACTGGAGGTCCTCAAGGCCCTCTGGGACGCCGGGCCGGCCACCGTGCGGCAGGTGCTGGCGTGGTTGCATCACCGCGGCCGCCGCGTGGCATACACCACCGTGCTGACCGTGCTGACCCGGCTGGAGCAAAAGGGCTTCGTCACCAGCGACAAGTCGGGGCTGGCCTACGTGTATCGTGCCGCCGTGACGCGCGAGCGCGTGACGCGAAAGCGGGTCAAAGCCCTCATGCAGCAGTTGTTCGACGGCGCGGCCGCCCCGCTGGTCCTCCAGTTGATTCAGAACGAGCGATTCACAAAAGGAGAAATCCAGGAGCTGGCGAAACTGATCGAAGACCTCGACGCCGCCCGGCGGGGACGTCGGACCTGAAGGAGGCGCGGCCGTGGATACGTGGGCATCCTCGATGGGCGGCATTCTGTGGCATAATGCCTGGGCCGTTATTCCGCTGATCCTGATCGTCGCACTGCTCGGCCGCTGGCTGCCCTGCCGGCCGGCGACGCGCCACGCCCTGTGGCTGACGGCATTGCTTGGTTTCGTATTGCCGACGTTCCTGCCGAATTCGCCTCTGCCGTGGCCCGAATTAAACGCAACGACGATGGGCGACAGGGATTTTTTGTCGGGCGCTGCAAGCTCAACAGCGAATAACATCAATGATATCGACGCGGTCGGGCGAGCCAACGACGGCGAAAGACGGCGGCTTGCGAAAGGCGACGACGCCGATTTCGTTATTCCCCAGCCTGACGACGCAAAAGAAACTGATGACGCGTGCAATCCAAAAACGGTAACCGCATCGACAGGCACGTACGCAAACGCACCGGTCGATGCGGCTCAGGCGGCCACCACTCATTTGCCGCCCGCGTCCAAAGGAGCGCACGCGACCGCAAAGGCTCCCACTCCACCCTGGGCAGTGGTCCGCGCCGAGTCGACCTTGCCGATATGGCTCGCACCGGCAAGCGGCTCGGCCGGGCCGCTGCTACCTTTGGACGACCGGTCGGTTCGGCCATGGCGCCGCGTCAAAGAGAACGTAGAAAAGAGACAATCCGAAAGCGGCCCACGGCGGCAGGACGATGCCCGCCATGCTGACACCGGCATCATACATTTCTGGCGCGGCCTTTGCAACAGTTTCCACCGGGGCATACGTGAAATCCCGACGTATCAGAGGACCATCACGAATTGGTTCGACCGCATCAATCTGACGAATCACCCGACGAATACGCCATCGGATGATGCATTCGCACAATATCCCGTCACCGAACCTGTCGCACCCGTTACGACGTTGCGCGACAACGCACTGACCGGTGAACCCATCGAATCCGCTGCTGCCGGACCACGGCTCGTCCCGGATTTGCCGCCGGGCCGCGACACGATCCATACGACGCCCAATGAAGCCGCTAATGCGCCGGCCGTTGGCGATGGCCAACTGCGCCTGACGGCGTGGCTCAACGGATTGGCCGCGGTACGCGACGCCGCGATGAATCTGCCGCCGCTGCCATGGCCGGTCTGGTTGGCGGGCGTTGTCCTCATCTTGTGCAAAGGAACACTTGACGGACTGCGATTCCGCCGCCGGCTTCGCCGTTCCCGCGACGTCACGCCGGCCGTGCTGCGACTCGTCGAACAGGCCGCCGCGCGGCTCGGTCTGCGCAGCGTGCCCGAAACGCGCGTCGTCGAAGACCGCATGTCGCCCATGATCCTGTGCGGTATGCGCCCGCGCCTGATCCTCCCACGTCCGTTATGGAACGATCTCGACGACGCCGGCCGCCGCGCCATTGTCTATCACGAACTGGCCCATCTTCGCCGCCGCGATCACTGGATTCTCTGGGTGGAGCGCGTGATCGCCTGCATCTATTGGTGGCATCCGCTGCTGTGGTGGGTGCGCCGAAGACTGCACGAAGAGGCCGAGTTCTGCTGCGATGCCTGGGTGACCGCGCTGCTGCCGCGCGGCCGCCGCTCCTACGCCGAAGCGCTGCTGCGGACCAAGCAGTACCTCAGCGAATCCCCCGTTGCCGTTCCCGCGACCGGGATCGGCATGACCACCGTGCGAGCCAGACGCCTTGCCAGGAGACTGACCATGGTAATGACCGAAAACGTTCGGCCCGGCCTCGGCGCCGCCGGTACGCTGGCCGCGCTGACTGTCGCGATGATCGGATGGCTGGCCATGCCCGCGCGGGCATGTCCGCCGAAGGAAGACTCAACGCCGAATTCCACCGAACTGGTCCCGGCGCCGCATGAGGCGCCCGCACCGCTTCTTGCTCCCGTCGCGCCGGCCGCACCGACTGCGCCCACGACCATCGCTCCCGCGGCGCCGCTTTCGGTGCGCTACTTGTCACGCCCGGCGCCTGCCGTGGCGCCCACGATGTCGGGGCAGGCCACGACGACGTACCAGGAACACATGGCGAGCCGCCATGTACGCAGCGCCGGGCAGCCGTCCGACCCGTATCTCGCTGCGCCGGACGACGTAGCCGCCCGACTGGCGCGCGTTGAGGACGAACTGGCCCGCGTCACGCGCATGCTCGAAGAACTGATGAACCAACGCGGCGGCGTCGGGCCGACCCAGCGCACCGCGCCGGCGCCCACGCGCAGGGGCGATGGTTTCGGCGGCCTGTTCGGCGGGACGAACGTCTTGCCCGCACCGTCACAACCTGGCGCTATCGACCTGACGGTACCGCGCGGCTCAGGCGGCGGCAGCGGTGTGCGATCGTACAAGATGCCCAGAAGCAAGCTCGAAGCGCTGGCGAAGCTGATGACACGATCCGATGTGCCGGTGCGCGTCAGCGTGCAGGGCGACACGATCCAGGTACACGGATCAGAGGCCGCGCAACGCGTCTTCCAGCGATTCGTCGAAATCATCGACCGCGCCGATCACACACGGACGTTCAAGCTGCCGGCCGGCAAGCGCGAGGCGCTGCTCGAGTTGATGAGCCGTAACGACGTGCAGATTCTCGTCGCGCCGCTGCCTGATGGCATCCAGGTTCACGGCACGCGCGAAGAACTGGACGCCGTCGGTCGGTTCATCGACCTGGTGAACGGTCAGCTACGCGCGGAGGCGATACCACAGCCGATTCCGCAAGGCGCCTCGCCCAAGATCGCCGCCGCCGCGGAACTGATGAAACTGGGCGAAGCAGGGTTGGCTCATGATCTGATTGTCGCGGCGGAGATGCGGAAAAACGCGCCCGAGGCCGCCGTGGATTCGCACCGGCTGGCGGAGTTGCCCGCGCAGGCCAAGGATCATCCTCGTCACGCACAGGCGGTTCACGACGACGTGCGGTTCTATAGCGCGCTTTCCGCGGAATATGAACATCAGGTCGCGAAGTTCAAGGAACAACTCAAGGCCGCGCGCCGCGAATGTGAACAGCGCGAACGCGCGCGCAACGACATGGAGCGCCGCTCGGAAGCCATGGAGCAGGAGGTCGAGCGCGTCGAAGAGCGGGCCGAACGGCTCGACGAACGGGTCGAAGAGCTTGAGGAACAGATCGACGAGTTGCACGAGGAAGGCGCGCCGAACGAACGCACCAAAGCCCGCATGGAGGATCTTCGCGCCCGCGCCGCCGAAACCCGCGCCCAGGCCGCCGCCATGCGCGAGGAGGCCGATCGCATCCGCGCCGCGGCGCGTGACGTGCGTGCTCAGGTCGAATCGTTTGCACGCGAACGTGAGGCGCTCGAGGCCCGGTTGCCGGATCTGGAACTACAGGTTGAAACCGCCCACCAGACCTTGGAGCGCCTGCGCGATGTGCTGAAGGACGCGCAGAAGCGGCTGGACGAACTGAAAAAGCAGCCGGTCGAAACAGCACGATAGCAGGCGAGCGACGTCCACGTGGATTCGCGCGGAAACACTTGCGTGATTTCATTAGGGACGGCATGGTCAAGCCCTCGCGCAATGAGACCGTTCTTGTTTCGGGTGGTGCGGGCGTCCCGCCCGTCCAGTCAATTGCTTGCGACGGCTTGGCCATGCTGATTCCCGCGTGGCACGGGCTTGTCGCCCGTGATCAATGCGTCGACGCGCCTATGCGACAGTACGTGTGGGTTCACGCTCGAGTAGCTCGAAGTCCGCGCGAGCCATAACCGCGATCCAATCGTCATCGGACAGGAGGTCCACTTATGCGGCGAATCTCGGCAACCGGCCGACCGTGCAGACGGTCTGTCCTCACGGCAGGGTGCATCATCGCGTCGATCACTGCGTCGACGGCACTGCCGTTCACCGCCACGGCGCAGTCTCGCGAGCAACCGAAAGACCAGACCCAAGCCCCGGCGGCCGACCCCGCCTTGCGCGACTACTTCGCCGCCAACGGGCTGCTGAATCGCGGTCTGTTCGATCAGGCCGCCGCGGAGTACCGCAAGTTCCTCTCCGAGCACGCCCGCCACCACAAGGCGCCTATTGCGCGCTACGGCCTGTCCGTGTGCCTCTTTCGATTGAACCAGGTCGAGCCGGCGGTCGCGGAATTGTCGCAACTGGCCGATCAAACGGACTTCGCCTTCGCCGCCGAAGTGGCCACGATGCTCGGCCAGTGCCGCTTGCAGCAGCGCGAGTTCGACAAAGCGGCCGAGTCCTTTGAGCGCGTGCTGCGTCACCACGCCGGCCACGATCTGTCCGACGACGCCGCGGCCGGCCTGATCGAAGCACTGCACGGCGCGGGCAAACACGACGAAGCCGCGACGCAGGCGACGGCGTTCGCGCGCAAATGGTCCGACAGCCCTTTGCGCGATCGCGTGGCGTATTTTGCCGGCCTGTCCGAGCTGTCGCGCAGCGCCGACGCCGCCGCGGCCGATCGCTTCGCCGCGCTGATCGAGCAGTACCCCGATTCGCCGCTGGCCGAGCAGGCTACGCTGCTGGCTGCCGACGCCCGTCGGCGCACGGGCGCGACGGAGGAGGCCCGGCGCCTGTACCAATCGCTGCTCGATCGACCCGCCGGTCGTTTTCTTCCCGACGCGCTCTACGGCCTGGCGCTGTTGCTGCACGCCGACGGCCGACCCCGAGAAGCGGGCGAGTTGCTCGACCGACTGCTGAAACGCCACTCCGATTCGTCGCCGGCGACCGCGGCGCGCTTTCTCCGCGCGCGCACCTGGTTCGATCAGAACAGCTTCGACCGCGCCGCGGTCATGTTCGAGCAGGTCGCGGCGACCGAAGGCGACTGGCGCGACGACGCTGCCTATTGGCTGGCCAAGTGCGATCTGCGACGGGACGATGCGCCGGCGGCGGCGCGACGGCTGCATGACGCGATTCGTGATTTCCCCCAAAGCGACGTAATTGCCGAAATGCGCTACGACATGGGCGTCGCGCTGCTTCGCGCCGAAAAATCCGCCGACGCCATCGACGCACTGCGCGAGTTCCGCAAGCGCCATCCGCAACATGCTCTGGCGGGCGACGCGCTGCACATGCTGGCCGTCACGCTTCATCGGCAGAAGCGATACGACGACAGCCTGGCCTGCTGCCGTGAATTCCTGGAACTAAACTCGACGCATCCGCGTGCCGCGGCCATGCTGTTTCTGACGGCCGAAAACGAGTTTCTGGCCGGCCGACTGGACCCGGCGATGGAGGGTTTTCGCCAGTTCCTCCGGCATTATCCCGATGATGAACAAGCCCCGCGGGCCAGGTTTCGACTCGGCACGGCACTGGCCCGCCTCAATCGCACCGACGAGGCCGCGCCTCTGCTGCGCGAGGCGGCTGCCGCTGGCGGCGTCGACGGCGCCATGCGCGCCTCGCTGCTGGCCCTGGGCGACATCCAGTTTCAGCGCGGCGACTGGGCGGCGGCCGAGCAGACGCTCGGCAACTACCTCGCGTCCAGTTCCGACCCGCCCGCCGTTGACGACGCACTGCTGAAACTGGGCATCGCTCGTGTGCGCCAGGGCCGCCACGCCCAGGCCGTCAAAGCGTTCGACGAACTGCTGAAGCGCCATCGCAACAGTTCGCACCGCCCGCAGGCCGTCTTCGAGCGCGGCCAGGCGCTATTGGCGATGGACCGAACCGACGACGCCGCGCGGGCATTTGAGAGCGTGGTATCGGACGACGACGCCGCGCGCTTCGCCACATTTGCCTGGAACCACCTGGCGTCGATTGCGCTGCAACGACGGCTGTTCTCGCGCGCCGTCGAGTGCTTCGACCAACTTCTGGCCGCGACGCCCGACGACGCCCTGCGGCGCGACGCCCAGTTCCGCCGCGCCTGTGCCCTGATGTCGGCGGGCGACTTCGCCGCGGCGGCCGAAGCGATGGAGCGCTTCCTGCGCGAAAACGCCGAAGACGATCGTGCCAACCAGGCTCGCGCCCGCCTGGCGATCGCTCTTTCTCGACAGAACCGCCACGCTGACGCCGTCCGCCTGATCGAGCGGTTGGAGAAAGAAGGACCTGACCGGCTCGACGGGCCGCTGCGCAGCGCCCTGGCCTACGAAAAAGCCTGGTGCCTCAAGGCGCTGGGACAGCCCGACCGCGCCGCCGAAGCGTTGAAGTCGCTCGTCGAGTCCAACGCCGCCGAGCTTGCACCGCACGCCGCACTGGAACTCGCCGAATTGCACGCCGCGGCCGGTCGCCATGCCGAGGCGGCCCAACTGCTGTCACACCTGCGCGACACCTGGCGCAAGGACGCGACGCGCGTGCCGCCGGCCGTTCGCGAACCGGCGCTCTATCGGCTCGGCGTCTGCGCGTTCGAGCAGGGAAACGACGAAGCCGCGGCGAAAGCCTTCGAAGAAGTGCTCGACGAATACCCGGACAGCGGCCTGCGCGCCTCAGCCGGCTACTTCGCCGGCGAAGCCCTGGCGCGGCTGGGCCGGCACGATGCCGCCGCACGAGCGCTGGCGCAGGTCGTCGAGAAACACAGCGACGATCCGGCGTACGGTCCCGCGCTGTTGCGTCTGGGCGAGAGCCTGGCGGCGCTTCAGCGATGGGCGAGGAGCGAGGAGGCCTTCGCCGCGTACCTGCAACGCTTCGGCGACGAGGCGCAAGCCCACACGGCTCACTTCGGCATCGGCTGGGCGCGCGAGAACCAGGGCCGCGTCGACGAGGCGATCAGCGCCTATCGCGAAGTGATCGCCCGCCATCAGGGACCGACCGCGGCGCGGGCGCAGTTCCAGATCGGCGAGTGTCTCTTTGCGAAGAAGCAATACGAACCGGCCGCGCGCGAACTGCTGAAAGTGGACATTTTGTATGCGTATCCAGAATGGAGCGCGGCGGCGTTGTACGAAGCCGGCCGTTGCTTCGAGCGGCTTTCGCGACCCGAGGACGCCCGCGCGCAGTTTCAGACGGTTGTAGACAAGCACGCGAACACGAAATGGGCGCCGTTGGCGGCGCAGCGGCTTGAAGCACTGGCGCCGGCGAAACTGCCGGGGCGTTAGCGGCCCGGTCGCAACGCGCAGGGTCTGCGGTGCGCACCGATCGGCCTCGCACGGGCGGAATACCCGTGCCACGCGATAAGGGAACATGCTCATGACTGTGATACTCCATCTGCTGTCGCTGTTCACGTTCGCTCAAACCGACGCCGCGCCGCCCGCCGCGGACATCCGCGTCCAGTCGGTCTGGGACTTCATCATCAAAGGCGGGCCGCTGATGATCCCCATCGGCGTCGCATCGCTGATCGCGCTGACCGTCATCATCGAGCGCCTGATCTCGCTGCGCCGCCGAAACGTCATTCCGCCCGAGTTCCTGCCCGGCCTGACCGCCGCCCTCAAAAGCGGAGACGACATCGGCGCCGCGCTGGACTACTGCCGCAAAATCCCCAGCCCCGTCGCCAACATCTTTGCCGCCGCCATCAAACGCTGGGGCGAGCCGGTCGAGCTGCTCGAAAAGCACATCGACGAGGCCGGCCGGCGCGAAATTGTCAAACTGCGAAAATACCTCCGTGTTCTCGTTACCGTCGGCTCGGTTTCGACGCTGCTGGGGTTGCTCGGCACGATCTTCGGAATGATCACCGCGTTTCAGACCGTGGCCGCCTCGGCCGACGCGCTGGGCAAGACCGAGTTGCTCGCCCGCGGCATCTACGAGGCGATGATCACCACCGCCGCCGGATTGATCGTTGCGATACCGGTCATCATCAGCCATCAGGCCATCTCGGCCCGCATCGACCGGCTGGTGATCGAGATCGACCAGATGACCGTCGATTTCCTCGAAAGCTACGCCGATCGGCAGCGGACCGACGACCGGCCGGCGCTGAGATTCAACGAGGCGTCTCGATCGACGCAGCGCGAGCCGGCCGTCGCCGCCGCGGCGGGAAGCGCGCCGTGATTAGTCGCAAGGCTCAACCGAACCGCGACCGTGAGGGAGCGTCGAGTCGACTCCAAGACGCGCGTGGCGCACAACTGCCGCTGAATGCCTCGAAGCCGGCTTTACGCACGCCTCTTGAAACTGAACAGGGTTGGTGGAACAACGCGAAGGATCGTCGAACATGCTCATCCAAGCCCGTGACGAAAACCCCGGCATCGCCCTCGATCTGACGCCCATGATCGACATGGTGTTTTTGCTGCTGATCTTCTTCCTCGTCGCCACCAGCTTTCAGCAGGACGAGCGCGAAATGCAGGTCGCGTTGCCGTTCGCCAACTCGGCCGGTCCGATCAGCGCCGCCCTGCGCGAAATCGTCATCAATGTCGACGCCGACGGCCGCATCGTCGTCGCCGGCCGAACCATGACGCCTGACGCCCTGGCCGAAATGATCCACCAGGCGGTCGCGTCGAACCCCGAGCAGAAAGTCAGCGTCCGCGGCGACCGCGCGACGCCTTGGGCCAACGTCGTCCGCGTGCTCGACGTGTGCAAGAAGAACGGCATCCAGGAGCCGTACCTCGACACGATACTCGGTGAATGAGTCGGCCGCGAAACCCGCGGACGCAGTGCCGCGCAGGAACAGGGATGCTCCATGAAACGCGCAGCCATCGCCATTGGCGTCATCATCATCGCAGTCGCCGCCGCGCTGGGGTGGCGACTGTCGCCGCGCCGCATCGCCGTGCTCACCGACGCCGACACGATCCGCGAGCCGCTGCACGCCGCCGCGCCGCGCGACATCCTCTGGCAGCCGCCCGCGCGCCTGGCCGAACTGCTCAACACCGACACCGAAGACTACGAACCGCGCGTAAGCTGGGACGGCCTGACGCTCTTTTTTGTCCGCGGCAAGGCGGGCGAAAACGCGGACATCTACTCTTCGCAGCGCCAACCCGCCGGCTGGACTGAACCGCGGCCCCTGGCCGCGCTGAACAGCGACGCCGACGATCTCGGTCCCGAGCCGTCGAAGGACGGAAGGACCATCGTCTTCTACAGCAACCGAACCGGCGGCAGCGGCGGATACGACCTGTGGATGTCGCGGCGCACCGATGACGGCTGGACCTCCCCGCAAAACCTCGGCCCGCGCGTCAACAGCCCCTTCAACGATTACGGCCCCGCCCTGTCGCCCGACGGCCGCACGCTTTACTTTGCCTCCAATCGCCCGCGCCCCGACGATGCGCAACAGCCGCAGGTCGATGCCTGGCCGGCCACCGTTCGCGAAGACCTCTTTCAGCGAGACTACGACCTTTACGCGGCACAGATCGCCGACGCCGGCGTCATGAACGCCGTGCCGCTGGCGATGCTGAATACGCCGCATAACGAAGGCGCCCCGGCCGTCACACCGTTCGGTGATTTCCTCTATTTCGCGTCCGATCGACCCGGCGGGCTGGGCGGTTTCGATATCTATCGCGCGAGATGCCTGCGCGGCGAGTTTCACCCGCCGGAAAACCTCGGACCGTCGCTGAACACCGCCGCCAATGAACTCGACCCCGGCCTGACGATGGGCGGCTATGCACTGTATTTCAGCTCCGATCGGCCGCTCGAGCGCCGTCGTACCGACCGTCCCAACGACTACGACCTGTTCTACACGACCTCGCGCGAGGTCTTTCGCGAACACGAGTCGTTGCATCAGCCCATCGACTGGGCGGCGCTGCTCAGGGCGATCGGCCCGAATCTGTTCTGGGCGCTGCTGGCGCTGCTCTTGATGCTGCTCCTGCTCGCCTTCCTGCGCGATGCCCGCTCGCGCAAGCTCAGCCTGCTGATGCGCTGCCTGCTGGCGTCGCTGTTGGCGCACCTCGTACTGATGCTGCTGTTCAATTTCTGGGAAGTCACCACGTCGCTGGCCGGCCTGTTGCGGCGCGAAGGACGAATTCAGGTGGCGCTGGTCTCGGCGGCGCGGGCGGATGAGCTGACCGCGCAGATTCGCGGCAGCCTGGCCGAAGTGGCCCCGCCCGCGCCGCTTGAGACGCCGCTGAGTCGCTCGGAATCCGCCGTTCCCGAAGCGCAGTTTGCGCATGCGACGATAGAAACGTCGGTCACGCCGTCCGCGCTGCCCGAACCGCGGCTTCCGCCGTTGCAGTCCGAACCACGCGACGCCGATGTTTCTTCGCAGTCAGCGCCGCCCAATCCGCCCGCCCCGGCCGACGCGCCATCGCCCGACGCGGCCGCGTTGGCACTGGCCGCGCCGCCGACGGCCGATCCCATCAATACGCCGGAACCCGCCGAAACCGATCGCCAACCGCCGGTCGCGGCCATCACGGTCGAGCGCGCTGCGCCGATGCCGGCCGGCAGCCAGCCGGCGGCGCCACCGGAAAGTGTGGTGTTTCAGTCCGAGACTTCGCGTCCGACGGACGATGCGACCGAGATCAGCTTCGCCCAAACCGAATTGCCGGCCGATACGACGCCCGATGCCGCCACGTCGCGGTTCGCGGTCGCAATGTCATCGGCTGTACCGCCTGCGCCGGCCGCGCCGCCGATGATTGATCTGCCGAGACTGGAATCACGACAATTTACATCACATGGCGACCCGGCCGGCGAACCCGCCGAGCGCCCCACCGCGGTTGCGGTCCAAACGACTGCTCGAGCGCCCGCGGAATTCCTGTCGCAGGCCACAACGGACTCGACGACTACGCTGGCCGACGTACCGCCGGGGCCGAGCGAGACGTCGACTTCATCCACGACGCTCGAATCGCTAGCCGCCAATGCGGCCATTGCTGCCGACGCCTCGACCGCGGTTCTCCCCGACAAGTCCGCCGTGGCGATCGACGACCGCTTCACCGCGCCTCGCGCAACCACGGCCGCCGCGGCCGCCATGCCCGCGCTTGAATCAGCCCCCGGTGCGGCCGCCGAGGTTCCGCCGACAGACGAAAGGACCGTTCAACCCGCCGGCGCCGCCGCCGTTCGCCCGTCTTCGGAGCGATTGCTGCCTCTCGACGCGACGCAACACACTTCGTCGCCCATCGAGCTTCCGCCGGTTGCCCGCATCGCTCCCGATTCAGCCGCCGACACCGCGACCGAATCCATCGCATCCGCCGTCGCGCCGACCGACGCTGACGAGCGCCGCATTCCGATCCATGATCGCGAAACGCCCACGCCGCGCGACGCGGCCGGGCTTCCAACCGCGCCGCTGGCCCTGAACCTGCCGGGCGAAACGGCCCCGCCCGCCGCCGCCTTTGCCCATCGCGCGCCCGAAAACCGCGACGATCTGCTGCAACGCATGGGCGGCAGCAGCGAAACCGAACGCGCAGTTGCCGCCGCCTTGAACTGGCTGGCCCGTCATCAAAGCCCCGACGGCCACTGGGACGTCGAACGCTTCGACGACGACTGCGGCCGATGCGGCGGCAACACCGACATTCAGGCCAACGTCGCCGAGACCGGCCTGGCCGTGCTCTGCTTCCTCGGCGCGGGCCACACGCACACGCGGGCCGGTCCATATCAGGACCACGTCCGCCGCGCCATCGACTGGCTGCTGGCCCGTCAGCGCGACGACGGAGACCTACGCGGCGACGAGACGATGTACAGCCACGGCATCGCCACGATCGCCCTGTCCGAAGCGCTCGGCATGAGCGGCGACGAGGCGCTGCGCCGGCCGGTTCAGCGCGCCGCCGACTTCATCGTCGCAGCGCGCAATACGCGCATCGGCGGCTGGCGCTACGACCCGCGACAGGCCGGCGACACTTCGGTGCTGGGCTGGCAAATCATGGCGCTGAAGAGCGCCCGCCTGGCCGGCGTCGAGGTGCCGCAGGTGGCCTTCGACGCGGCGCGCGACTGGCTCGACCTCGTCAGTCGACGCAACGGCCCCGGGTTGTACGCGTACCAGCCCAATCGGCGCTACTCGGTCCCGATGACGGCCGAAGGCATGTTTGTGCGGCAGTTGCTCGGCGCGCCTCGGGATGATTCGGCCACGACGGTTTCCGTCGAACTGATTTCGCGTCATCCGCCGAAATGGGACGAAAGCGTCAACACCTACTACTGGTACTACGCCACGCTGGCCCTGTTTCATCATCAGGGTGAGCGATGGCAGGCGTGGAACGAATCGCTGACGCGCGCGCTGCTCGCCCATCAGCGCAGGGATGAATGCGCCGCCGGAAGCTGGGACCCGATCGGCGAGTGGGCGCCGACGGCCGGCCGGGTCTATCAGACGGCAATCTGCACGCTGATGCTGGAGGTCTATTACCGCTATCTGCCGCTGTATTCCGCCGAAGCGGGCGCAGCCGTTTCGGCGGGTCAACAACGCAAGGCGCGCGATGTCGACGTCATCGGCATCATTCGCGGAGTCGTGCGCGACGCGGAAACCGCACGACCCCTGGCCGGCGCAACCGTACGCCTCGATCTGCTCGAGGGGCCGCTGACGGTCGAAACCGATTCCGACGGACGCTACGAGCTGGCCGTTCCGCGCACGCCGCCGCATTTCGCACTGTCAGCCGCGAAAAAGGGATACGAGTCTTTGACGCATGACGTGGCGAGCGAGCGGCTGTCCGGCGGACTGAGGCTGGATTTTGATCTCGTCCCGGCGCGCTTGGCCGTGATCGCGCTGGAGGACGTGCCGCGAGTCCATCATCTCGGCAACGACCGCTTCGAAGGACGAATCAACAGCCAGTTCCAGCGCGACAGCGAAGGAACGACGCTGATGTTCGAGTTCGATCTGCCGGCCGACCATCCCGCCCTGTCGGCCGCAACGGCCCAAGTCGCGCTGCTGGCGCGCGGCGTACAATGTCCCCATCACATTCACGTCAATGGGCGGCTCCTGCGTCAACGGCTGGATGAATCGCCGACGGATGGCAGCTTCGGAGAGTTCATCGCCGCCTTCGACGCGAGCTGGCTGCGGCCCGGCGCCAACACGCTGTCGATCACCGCACGTTCCTGCAACGGCGACCTCGACGACTTTGAATTCGTCAACGTGCGCATCACGGAGCGCACCGAGGATGAATAACAATCAACGCGCCGCCGCCGGCAATTTGACGCCGCAAATCCCGCTCGGGAAGATGGACGTCGCCTGGCTGCGTTGGCCTTTCACCTTGGTCGCTTCCCGCTCTTGTCCCATTCACCTTCAGGCTTCAGTCTTCGACTTGCGACTTTCGATTTTCCGCCTTTGAGTTACCCTTCGTGCCACTATTCCGACCTTTCGACTTTTCCACCCCTACTTCACTTCAACAATCGAATCCCCTTCGACGAGATACTCGAACACCGTCGCCACATCCTCCGGCAGCAGCCGTATGCACCCCAGCGAGGCGTTATTGCCGATGGTCTCCGGTTCGATCGTTCCGTGAATGCCGAAGCCGATCTGCCCGACCGCCGCACCAGAAATGCCCTCCAGCCCCAGCCAGTGCTCGCCGATCGGGTTTTTCGGATCATCCGCGGCGTATCGCTGCCGCGTCTGCGGATTGGTCCACTCCGGGTTGACCAGTTTGTTGAACACCCGCCAGGCGCCCGTCGGCGTCCCGTCGTTGACCCCCATGCCGACCCGAAAGCTCGCCGCAAGCCGCTCGCCGTGGAAGATGTCCATCCGAAAGGCGGATTTGTCGATCACCGCGCGGAACGGCCCTTCGATCACCTTCAACCTGGCGCCGGCCTGAATCTTGTGCAGATCGCTCAAGCCGTTCAGTCGCGCCAGCAGTTGCTCGGTTACGTGATACCGTCGCGCAATGCGCTTCAACGATTCGCCCGGCTGCACCACGTGCGTCGTCGCCAATTCTTCAAGGCGAACGGTGCCCCGCGCCGGCGCGTCCTTCGCCGTCGACCGGGCCACCGGTTCTTCCGGCGACAATGAAGTGGCCGGCGCTGCGTCGGCCGGTTGCGTTGCCGTGGCGTCTGATTTCGAGATCCCCGTCACTTCACGCTTCGGCTCGCGCTGCGAGGACTCAGACGGCGCATTGAGGGAAACCGACGACTCTCGGTTCACGAGTTCATCCGCCGCACCTCCGCCGCCCGCCGAGGCATCGGCATTCTGGGGCAGTGGTGACTCGCCCGTGCCGAAGGGCGCAAAGTAAGCCCACGCCGCACCGCCGGCCAGAACCAACACGATAATCGCTGTCGCCAATCTTCGTCGCGTCCGCCTGCGCATCGTTCCATCAGCCTCCGTCGCTTTGCCGCATGACCAGTCTTATCGGCCCGCCGCCGGCGTTCCCGCGCCGCCCTCGCGAAACCGCCTGACCTGTTCATCGGTTACCAGCAGGGCCATCGGTACATCCATCGGCCCGGCCGGAATCGTGGAGACGACCTGCGACTCCAGGGCCAAGCCGCACGGCACGCCGCGGAACGCCCGTTGTGCCAGAAACCGATCATAGAACCCCCGCCCCCGGCCCAGCCGGTTGCCGATCACGTCAAAGCCCAGCCCCGGCACGATCACCAGGTCGATCAACTCGATCGGAATCGGCTCCCCCTGAATCGGCTGGCGAATGCCCTGCGGACCGAGCGCCACGTCTTCGTCCAGCGAGTTGATCTCGATGGGAATCATCTGCCGCGATTCCCAGCTTACCAGCGGCGCCAGCACGCGCTTGCCGTCGCGCCACGCGCGCAGCACGATCGAAGTCGTGTCCGCCTCCAGCGGCAACGACAGATAGGTCATCATGATCTCGGCGGAGCGATACTCGGGCAGCTCAAGAAATAGCTGCGCCGCCCGATTCGAGCGGGTATGAATCTCGGCGGCGCCGAGGTCAGCCATGATCCGGCGCAGCGTATTGCGAAGTTCCTTCTTCACGAAGCTCCCCAGCGCGGCGGTCCGTCGTCCCGTCCCCTGGCGCAACACCTGAGTATAACGGACGACGCACGGCGAACAAGCGCCGGCGGACCCGGGTGGCCCACCGCGTTGCGGTGGGTTCATGATGAAAGGATGTCGGCCCAACGCCCCGACTTCGCGCGCCGCGTCACCATCGCGCAGTCGGGGTCCACCATCCCTGGGAGCCACCAAATTCCCGCCTTTGCGAGAACGACACGGACGATCCACCGCCCGTTGTCCCGTCAACCGCACCCGATTATGATTTCATCAGATCGTCCGGCTACCGGACGTCGCCGACACGCACACAAGGGAGATCACCGATGGCCGCCGTCGGAGACAAATCGTTGAAGGCGCGCGTGCAGGAGGTCTTGGCCCTGATTCGTCCGGCCGTCCAAATGGACGGCGGCGACCTCGAATTCGTCGGCGTCGACGATGACGGCATCGTCAGCGTTCGGCTGCACGGCGCCTGCGTCGGCTGCCCGTCGAGCGCCATGACGCTGAAGATGGGCATCGAGCGTCACTTGCGCGAGAAAATCCCGGAAGTACGCGAAGTCATCTGCGTCTGACCGGCGCCGCTCGCCGGCGCCGCGCCGCGCACCCTTTCCTTCGATCCATCGCGTTGTCAGTAAGAAACCGATTGGCCCAACGCGTTGCCGTCGGGGTACGGTGACAGGATTCCACAAACCCCTCTTGCGGCACTCGCCGTCGAAAGCGTTACGCAACAAGTCGGGATTCTGAAGTTCTGCGTGCTCACAAGCGTTGCATCGCTTCGTGGCTATCATTCGCGATTGCTCGTTGCCCGATCATCAGTGAACGATGGGCGATCCGACGCACCGAACGCCGCCACATCAAATCGGGCCATCGGCCGGGAGTCTTCGACGGTGGAGGTCTCGATCACATCGCCGCCCGCGCCCGCCGGCGACTGGCGCGCCGAAAGCCGGCTGATGTGGCAACAGTCCCTGCCCAACATCGGACTGAACGTCACGCGCATGATGATGACGTTCATCGACTTCGTTATGGTCGCCGCGCTGGGCAAGGCCGCCATCGCCGCCATCTCGCCGGCCACGCTCTTCGTCCTCATTCTCGTGGCCGTCGGCATGGCGATCACCAACACCGTCACAACGTTCGCCTCGCAGGCCTTCGGCCGCGGCGAACTGCGCGAGGCCTCGGCCTATGCCTGGCAGTCGATTTACGTCGGCGCCGCCACCATGATCGCCTGCTATCCGCTGATGCTCTGCGTCGAGCCGATCTTCCGGTGGTTCGGCCACGAGCCGGAAGTCTTCCGCATGGAGGTCGAGTACTGCCGCATCTGCATCTGGAGCATGGGGCCGGCCGTCGCCGCGACGGGACTGAATTCATTTTTTGTCGGAATTCAGCGGCCGCGCGTCGGCCTCATTTCCGTCATGGCGGCGCTCTGCGTCAACGCCCTGGGCAATTACCTCCTGATCTACGGCAAGTTCGGCTTCCCGGCCCTGGGAATCGCCGGCGCGGCGATCGCCACCGTCATCGGCTGGTGCGTGCGGATGGGCCTGTTGCTCTGCATCTTCCTCCGCGAACCGCTGGCGACGAAATTCGAAACACGCCGTACCTGGCGGATCAGCGGTCCTCGGTTGTGGAACCTCCTGCGCGTCGGCTCCCCCACGTCGGTGCAGTGGATTCTCGACATCGCCGCCTGGTTTCTGTTTCAGACGATCCTCATCGCCGGATTCGGCACTTCGGCGCTGGCCGCCGCCAATGTCGTCATCCAGTGCATGCACGTGTCCTTTATGCCCGCCATCGGCATCGGAATGACGATCTGTTCGCTGGTCGGCCACGCCATCGGCGAAGGCCGGCCGGCGCTCGCCGTCCGGCGCACCGCCATCGGTTGCGCCATGATCAGCCTCTACATGGGGCCGGTGGGCGTCGCCTTCGTGGTCTTTCGTGAGTTCCTCATCGGACTATTTTCATCGGATGTCGTCGTCATCGAGGTCGGCGCGCTGATGCTCATCTGGGCCGGCGTGTTTCAGTTGTTCGACGGTATCGGCATCGCCTACTGCATGGCGTTGCGCGGCGCGGGCGACACCGCCTATCCGGCCGCCGCCATCTTCGTGCTGGCGTGGGCGGTCTTTCTCGGCGGCGGCTGGGCGGCGACGCGATGGCTGCCCGCCTGGGGTTTCCACGGGCCTTGGGCCGCGTGCACGGTCTATGTCGTGCTGTTCGGACTGGTGATGTGGTGGCGTTTTCGCGGCGGACGATGGCGCGGCATCAAAATCGCATGACATTCCAACGACAATGCGCCAATGCCGCCACGGCGCCGCTGGATCCCGCGTAATGTCGAGGGCCGGGCCGCGGCATCGCCCGGATCGTCCGCATCTTCGACTCGGTTTCGACAGCCGTGAATCAGTGCCCGCCGTCGGCAAGCTCGTCCCAGCGAATGTGCAGCGCCTGAAGCTTCGCGCGTAAACCGGCCAACTGACGGCGCATCTCGGCTCGCCGCGCCGGATCGGCGCCTTCGGGCAGCGCCGCGAACTCCGCCGCGAGCCGGTCGTAGTCCGCCTGCGCCGTACGAATCGAGATGCGCAGGTCATCGGTCGTCGTAATCGCCTGGATCTCGTCGCGGAATACGGCCGGATCGTCGCCCGCCTCGCCCACGCGCCAGGCCTTCGGTGCGCCGCATTTCACGCAGGGCATGCCTTCCCGGCCCAGCTTGGCGACGTAGCTCGCGGCAGGCTCTTCGAATTCGTGATCGCAAGCCGAACAACGCACGCGATAAATCACATCGCCCAGCGCCTCCTTCGTCTCCGAAAGCTGCGTCCGTTCCGGCACCGTTCTCCAGTACCAGACGCCGGCGGCGCCGAGAAACGCCGCCGCGGCGATGCCCACCTTTGCTCCAGCGGTTAGATGGATGGAAATCACCTCCTCAGGCAGGCCATTGAGGCATGTTTCAAACGTAGCGCCGCCGGCGGAAGCTCGCGCGACCGCCGATCGCGACATTGTAGCGCCGCGTAGCGCGCCGCAGAATTCGCATGGCCGAAACACCAGGCGTGCTCGCGGCGGCGCGTCGCTCCGCGTCGCCAAAAAAATCACGCGCGTGAAGGCCGAATGGCTCGACCTTCACGCGCGATGATCGCGATGCGTTTCATCCGTTGTCAGAATCGGATGTAGTGGCTGGGAAGCGAAAAATCAAACCAGGATCGCATGATCAGAGCGTTGGGATAGTTGTCATACTGCCATTCCGGCGAGCGCCACACCGTCTTCCAGTACGCCGTCAGATACTGGAAGTTCGACGGCCGACTCAACGATCCCGTCTTGCGGCAGTTGACCGTCGCCGCGTGTCCGTCGATGAACACCGCATTGAACTTGCCGACCTTGCGATGCTGACCCGGAATGTCCATCGGCTGGGCGCCCAGTGGCGTGCCGCCCCAGAGCGAAATGCCCGCCGTGCCGATCTCGAACGTGTTCGACAGCGCCTGGATGAAACGCGCCTCCCAGAACAGCAGGTTCTTGCCCGCGTCGCTGAACATGTTCGAGGGACGCCGATACGCACCGAAACGGCGATACACGTTGCCGCCGGAATCCCAGATGTGATCCTTGTAGCTGTAATAATCACCCTGGTAGCTGTTTCCCGTCGCACGGTACACCGACTCGTTGTACACCGGCTGCGGCGCGGCCGCCGAGTACGCGCCCGGATACAGTCCCTCTTCGCCCGGGCACTGGAACAAGCCGAAATCCTCGCGGCCGTTCATCCGCTGCCCGAACATCAGCTTGTTCATGAACCGCCCGGCGTATCCCTCGCCGTCCGGATCGGCCCCGATCGTCCCCGGCGTCTTGAAGCGCGAATCTTCGCCGTCCGCCCCGCCCCAATCGTGATCGCCCGCGCCCATCCAGCGCGCATTCGGATCAGACGCGCCGCCGCCGGCCGACCGGTCTTCGTCCTCTCTTGTCACGTCGTGCGGCGTGTGCATGCGCTCCTGCTTGTCCTGCGCCGCGTTAATCGCACCGTACGCTCCCTGCTGCTTGAGATTCGTCAGGCACTTGACGCGCTGCCCTTCCAGCCGCGCGCCGCTCAGCGCCGGCAACAGCAGCGAAACCAGCAGCGAGATGATGGCGATGACCACCAGAAGTTCGATGAGCGTGAAAGCTCGGCGACGGGTTGTGCGTGTGTTCATGAGCACTCGATTCCTTTCTTCCTGGGTGGCGGGAAGAAAACCATCCTGCGGCCGGCACCACCGCGAAACCGACCCGGAAACGACCCCCAATGGCCCGCCTCTCATCCGTTCACCGCGAGCGGATGTCTCAACTCACTTTCGGCGACCCGAAACGCCGCGCCCTGGCGCAAACGACTTGTCGCGCGATAACACACCAGCGCATGCGTTCCCGAGAAGGAACGCTTCAGAATCAAGCAGTATGCAGTGCACCCGAACCGCAAACCAAAACAGGACTGCCTCTTGTGCCCGCTGCCCTCTAGCGTAATGAGGATACACGCGCCGTTCAAGCGTTTATTGGAAAAAAGCACCCCTATATTCGGATTAAAAGACCCATTGAACCACTGTTCCGACGGCCCCCCGCCCGCCGCCGCGCCCCTGACCGGCCTGTCTCACCCCCAAGCATTCTGACAATCTTTGTCGCTTCAATCTTCAGCCTGCTGACGCCGGCCGTCATCGCCTCCCGCCACGAATATCCGACACGGCGCCACACGCCTCGCGACGGGCCGCCGGCTTTCATGCAACGGTCCCGCAGTGTGATCCGGCCGTTCGCGCGTATTCGTGCCGCAACGATGCGCAGCCCGCGCTGCAAGTCCCGACGAATGTCGAGCCGGCGACGCGCAAAAGAAACGGCGCGCGACCCGATCGCCGGACCACGCGCCGGTACGTGTGCATGTCGAGAACGTCGTCGAACCGCCCCTACCGCCGACGCCGCCGGAGCATCAGCGCCGCCAGCATCAGCAGCGAGGCCGACGCTGGCTCGGGAATTGCGACGCGGATGATCGCCTCCATCGTTTCCGTGCCGCCGATCGGTCCCAGACCGACTTCAACGAACACGAAGCCGTTCTGCGCGATGTCCAGTCCCGGCCCGATGCCGCCCGAGGCCTTGAAGTCGAACACCTGCCAATCCGGAATGCTGTCGCCGTCCGTGTCGACCACGTCGCCCGTCTGCAGCAGCAGCAGCGACGACGTCGCCAGCGTCGGACCGGGGCCGGCGAACAGCGCCTCGTTCGTCCCCGTGCCCCAGATGTAGGCCACCATGTCGTTGTTGTTGATGCTCGCTGCCCGAACCGCCGACCCCGACGCGATCGTGTAGCCGTCGATCGTGTCGCCTTCGCGCACCATGATCGTGCCGTTGTAGGCCAGGAACATGTCCATCGTCGTCGCCAGATCCGTATCGCCCGAAAAGATGTAGTTCCCGGAGTTGTTGATCCCCGGCGTGTCGAACGCGATCCAGTTGCCGCCCGAGCCGGTCGGCGTGCCCTCGCGAAACAACATCGCGCCATCGACGTACAGGAACTGGTTCGACGCCGACGCCTCGGTCGTGTCCAGCACGTGAATATGATGAGCGTTGTTGTCGGAAATGTCGAAATCGAAGTTGCTCGCCGTCGTCAAAATCGTAAAGCCCCCGATCACGTCCCCGCCCGCCAGCACGCGCTGAATGTTGGCCGGCTGCGCCCCGTCCGCCCGATAGAGCACGCGGTTGACGCTCGACCCCGTCGGCGTGTTCGCCACGCCCGCGATCCACCAGGCCGTGCCGGGCGCCGTCATGCGCGGCCGGCTGTTGAACGAGTTGAACTGCCCCGGAAAGCCCGGCGCATCCTGCTGCCGCGCCAGCAGCAAACCGTTGTGCGTATAGACCGCGTCGTTGCCGTCCGCCGACGGGCTATAGACGAAGCCGCCGGTGTTGCTCACGCCCATCGTGCCCTCGCCGCCGGTCAGAACCAGCGGCAGCGCCTGATCGCTGAAGAACACCGGGCCGGTGTCGTACCAGATCATCCGCCGCGCATCGGCCAGGGCGGCCACGAACCCGACGCGACCGTTGCCATCGGTGAACGGCGAATTCACCGAGCTGATCGTCGACCCACCGGCCGGGTCTCCGACGGCCGCCACGATGGTGGCCGACACGACCCCCGCCGCGGCCGGACCGCAGATCATCGCCCCCACCGCCAGACCCGCCGCCAGAGTAATGAGAGTTCTCGAGGTACCAGACATGAAGCCTCCTCCTTTCTCGAACGAGTGTCCCCTTCCGTTAACGATACCAGCATAACGGATGAGCGTGTCCGGGGCAAGGCCAGGGGTCGGGAAAACGGCGGCATTTTCCGGCCCGCCGCCGGTCTTTTCGGCACACGATGGTGCTCGCGCTGCGCCGAACCGCGCGCATCAGCGAGCGGAAATTCGGGGCGTACGGTCATCCTGCCCGTGCCGCGCTCCTTTCTGATTTCGAGCCGTGAGGGCCAACGTCGGATGGGTTTTGGAATTGTTTCACGTGAAACAGATCATCGGCCATAAGCCATGAGCCTTCAGCCAACAGCCATCAGCCGTATGCCGTAAGCGAGCGGTCCGCCGAAGCGTGTTTCACGTGAAACAGGCATAGTAAAAGCCGGGGCGGATGGATGATTGCCGGAACGGGGACTATTCGGAAACTGTTTCACGTGAAACAGGATTTGGCAAGTGGACAGAATTCGCCGAGGGGCGTTTTATCGGGCGTTGAAACGAGAGGCGCGGATGGCTATTCCCGAATTGTGCCTCAAGCTTCCCAAAAAGGGGCTGTGACGAACGCGCCGGGCCAGGCAGCTTGTTGTCCAGTGGTCTCGTCGATCTGCTTTACCAGGCGGATGGTTTCGTTTTGAGTGATGACCATGCGTCGGTAGTAGTCGATGTGCTCATCGGTGAGGTTGGAGCCGAGACGGAGGATGAGGGCGCTGGCGCGTTAGTTGAGTTTGCGTGGGCCCGCGGCATCAGTCCGGTTCTCCCTCGTGACTCAGTCCGAGCAGACGACGCACACTGTGGGGATCGATCGGGCCTTGCACATCCACGACGTCGGCAGATATCGGCCTGCCGAGCACCCAGCACGGAACGTAGTCGGGTTGGCCTCGACGCGCGGCGGCGAGAATGACGTAGTCGTCCGCCACGATGAACGCGTTGTCGCGCTCGTAGACCCAGGCGCGTGCGTATCGACCGGCCGCGCACTCCTGCATGAGCGCTTCGACAGCCGCCCTGCCAACGGGATGACGCTCCACGTCATAATCGGGTGAGAACGGCCGTAGCAGCGACAATGGAACCGCTGCGAAGTAGACGGGGACTTCACCCGTGAGCGCCCCGTGCATGAGAGTTAAGAACGTCTCATCCACCGGCGGCGTCGACGCCGGAAGCGTATGCAACTGGTCAACCGGAACTCGTTTTACAGGCCCCATCAGGCTCCGTCTCCTTTCCGCGTATCGGTGGCAAACGCGCGCGGCCAACCGCCGTTCTTTTCGATGACTTCGTCGATCTCCATCAAGAGCCGGATCGTTTCGCTGAGGGCGACCACGAGCTACTGCCAGTGGGCGATGTCTTGGGCACTGAGCCGGCGGACGAAACTCGGCTCCCTGCCGTGTGATTGCCTGGCCGTGCCTTGAAATCCCATACCTGCCGGTTGTTCCACGTTGGCGCCACGATTTTGCGCGGCGGCGCTCTGCCCCGCCGGCTCTTACTCGAAATAGACGAAGCTCATGCCGATGAACTCGACGTCCTCGTCCCAGTCCCAGAGGTTCGCCGCTTTGTCCAGGTGCGATCTTGCGGCATCGAAGAACGGCGTCGGGTCCGGCGGCGGCGATCCTTGCTGCGAATCCGACGCCTGGCGATTCACGGCGGCGACCGCAGCGGCATCGTCGATCACACCATCCTTGCGGACGAAAACAGGGTGGAAATCGAACAGGCACTCATCGCCATCCTCGCGCGTGATGCGACGTCGAACCACGAACGCAAACAAGTAGCCCGAGATTCCGGCTCGCTCCTTGTCGCCGACGCGGCGGATGGCAGTGAGTCCGCCGAAATCGTAGGAGCCGACGTAGCCCAGCATCGCGTCGACAAACTCATGCCCCAGCGCAAGAAACTCGGCGTCGGTGCGGCGGATGGCCAGTTCGCGATCGAACGTCGCATTGCGATATCGCTCCGGCAGACCACACGCCCGCAACACATCCGGCGTGAGAAACTCGACGAATGGGTCGGGCTGCTGCATTTGCCGCCTGTGCCGTGCTAGAAATCGCTCGGTGAAGCGGCGCAGGTCCTCCAGGGTCAGGTCCGTCTTCAACTCGCGGCGGTAGTGGTCGAACGTGTAGCTGGAGACATCGCGGAACAGGCTTTTCGTGGCGATCTCGTAGGCGCGCTGCGCGCGGGTCACGGCCTTATCAATTTCCTCCTTCGTCTGGCGATTGAGGTTTCCTTCGACCATCGCGCGCTGGTAAACGTGCTTCGGGTCGATCTCGCTCTCCATCTGTCCATTGAGCGTGCCCATAATGTCTTCGGGGTCTTCGCCGGTCACCCGTGCAATCGCCTCGGCGGCGCGCTTGATGCGATTCTCAAAATACTGCTGAACCGTGTCCTCGATCGTTCCGCGATTGAAGAAGTTGTACACCTGCACGACGAGATTCTGCCCGAAGCGGTACACGCGTCCGACGCGCTGCTCGACGCGCATGGGATTCCAAGGCAGATCGTAATTGACGCAGACATGAGAGAACTGGAGGTTGATGCCCTCGCCGCCGGCCTCGGTCGAAACGAGGAAGCGCACCTTCGAATGGTCGCGGAACAGGCGCTGACTGGTGCGCTTCGTCGTCGGCGCATCCATGGCGCCCTGCTCCGCGAAGGGTCGCCAGATCGTCTCGATATCCTGGGCCGTCTCCTCGCGGCGTTCCAGCTTCATGTGGCCGTGAATGACGACGACGCATCCCTTGCCGTACTTTTTTTCCAATTCGCGCACGATGTAGCGCTGCGTCTCACGATACTCGGTGAAGATCAGCACCTTCTCTTCGCTGCCCCGCGGCGCCGCCTGGGCGATGTGATCGAGCAGCCGTAGCAGCTCGTCCAACTTCCTGTCGCGCTTGACGCACATCGCCAGCAGCCCTTCGAGCGTGCGGATTTCGCCCTCGAGAATCTGCGATTCGGTCAAGAGCGGCGCGCGTTCCTCGTCCAGTTCGCCCTCGTAACGCTCGTCACTGAGCAGCGATTCCTCGAGTTCGGACTGCTCCGGCAGCGCCTCAATCTCGCCCCGCAGCCGCATCAACCGCTTCGACAGAGCCGACCGGATCGCCGCCGTCGAGCTGGCATTTAGCTTCTGAAAAGTCGTCATCAGGAATCCCGCCGCCTGCCGCTGCGTCTGCTCCGTAAGCCGCTCCAGCATCTGATATCCGTCGCGGATGTACGCCGCCACCGCCTTGTAAAATCGCTCCTCATCCGCGTACATCTTGAACACCATCCGGTGCGTCTGGCGACCCTTGAACACCTTCTTCCCCTCCGGGTCGGTCACCTCCTGCTTCGGCGTGCGGATGATGAATTCTGTAAACGTCCGCCCCCCGTCCGGCGCCCCGCTGAACAGCCCATGCTCGTCCAGCGGCGAAAAGTCGATGTACTCATCCAGCAGATAGAGCAGGTTCTTGAATCGGCTGTGGTTCTCCTCCCCCTGGTGCGGCGTCGCGGTCAATAGCAGCAGCGCGTCGCAATACTGGCGCCCGCGGATTTCCTCGGCCAGCTTGTAGTTCAGCGTCTTTTCGACCTTTCCCGAGCCGTAGTCCATCGCGGATAGCCGGTGGGCCTCGTCGAAGATGATCAGGTCCCACTTGCGGTTTTCCAGCAGCACCTTCTTGTGCTCTTTACGCTTCAGCATGTTCAGACTGGCGATGGCCCGCGCCTTGAGGTTCCAGATCATCGGATTCACGGCCCAGAAGTCGCGCCCGAAGATCTCAAAGTCGGTGTCAAACTTGTCCTTCATCTCCTCCTGCCACTGCGTGGTCAGGCCGGCGGGGACGATGATCAGCGTGCGCTTGGCCTGCCCGCGCTGCTCCAGCGCCTGCCAGATCATCCCCGCCTCGATCGTCTTGCCCAGCCCGACCTCATCCGCCAGCAGGAACCGGCGCTTCTCGGCCGAGACGACGCGATGGGCGGCGAAGATCTGGTGCGGCAGGATCGCGGTGCGGGCGTTGGAAAGCTGCCCGCCCTTGTTGGCGGTGAGGAACCGCGCCGCCAGCATCTTCAGCTCGAACCGCCACGCCTCGTCCCACTGCCCGCGCCTGGCCCGATCCAGCGGCGAATCCACCAACTCCAACTGCTCGACCGCCAGAATTTTGTTCTCCGACCGATACGGCGGCGGCATGAAGACCGACGGGTTGAACTCGACCTTCGCCTGCCCGTTGCGAAGCTTCTGCACGCGGCCGGTGCCGTAGGCGCGGTAGAGGTCGTTCGTAGAGCGAACCTGTGTTTGCTCGCGTAGCCCGCCAGAAGATTCCTGAACTTCGACGCTCACTGTGGTTCCATCCTTGCCATATCCCACGACCGCTGAAAAACAAGATCATTCTTCGGCGTCTCCATCCTCGCCATCGTCGTCGGGGCGAACTCGACGACGGAACTGCTTCAATTCCCGATAGTAATCCATCACGGCTTCGGATTCCGTGTCGTTCAGCCCCCAGATCTCACTCGTTGTCTGGCTCAGCTTCTTCTCCAGTTCCTCATCGCCTCCCCAACCATCGGTTGCGGCTAACTCGTGCAGCTTGCGCGAGAGCTCGACCGTCCGGCGATGCATCCGGTTTTTCGCGTCAAAGTCGGGCAATTGCACGCGAGAGACGTCGGTGGGGAAGTATCGTTGTGTTTGAACTCCTACCGAGGCGCTATACAGCGCCGCGCGGCCCGGGCCGGAGTTTAGTAGCCCAGCGAGAAAATGCGCTTCCTCCTCCGTACCTGCTGTCAAGTACAGAACGGTGTGGTCCGGGACGACCGGTTTCTTCCCGCCTCCCGGCACTGGGCGCGGGCCGACAACGGCGCACTGGAACACTTCGGAAAGATCTTTGAAGGCGACCTTGAATCGAGCAAGTGCGTAGTCTCCAACGTTGCCTACGACGTAGAACTCGTCCCGGCTTCGATGAAGTTGCTTGTAGCCGCTCCTGGATCGTAGCTTCGCCTCAAACCCTTTTAGAAATTCAAAGGTTCGCGGACGCTCCCGTTTCATACGCGCAACGGAAACCGGTTCGCCAAAATCGCTCGGATCGTGCGGCACGAGGATGAATGCACTTGGCTCCGCTTTCCACTCCAAGAGGTCTCTCCCCCGGAGAAGTGGATACAAGAACTCGGCATCTACTCGCCCGGTGTGAGTATCAACTTTCGTTCGTCCCACATTTCCCATGTTCTGGACCAAAATGTGGTCTTTTTCGGCCTTAACGATCTCAGTCCAGAAGACCCCGTTAAGCCACGTGCAAGAGCCGGCATACGCGCGATCCATTATTCGTTCGGAGCGGTCACTTACGACCTTCTTCAAGGGTGCGAAGGCAGGCTTCGGCGCTGTCAACCATGCACTCTGCACAAAGCTCGGTTCGACCGGACCGGCTGACCACCGCTGAGCCTCAACTCCCTTAAGCACTTCGTCGAGCGGCGTCTCCATTGGGACACCACCGCGCGGAGTGCGCGGCAACCAGAAGCGGTAATCGACCGGGAACTCCGTCTTTGCGCCCTTTGTAGCAGTCACTACGGCAGTGCGATTGATGGCCCCTTCGAAGGGAAGCGTCAACGACATGTCGCACACGCGGTCCACACGGAACGCTTTCCCGTCCCCAAGCTGAAATCGGCGGAATCCGTCATTTGCGCCACTCTTGAATACGGTCTGGGTGATCACAAAACCGAGACGCGTTGCGCCGCCGCCGTAGTAGTCGAGACACGCATACACGAAGAGTGCCGATAGTTCTTTCTTTACGTTTCCAAGCCTCCCGCCCGCGGCAGGCCGTTCTCGTAATCGGTAGCTATCCCAGATCGGAAGTGTGCTATCGCGGTAAGTCTTTGGCAGGCTCTCCCAGTTCACCCATGGCGGGTTGCCGACAATGAAATCGACTACTCCGGCGAACAGCGGTGCGAAGGCATTCTTGATGATTCTCGCCCACACGCCGTTCTTGTTGGCCTTGTCGAGTTGAACGAGTTCCTTGTAGAGGTCGAGGTGAAGCGATTGCGCCGTAACTGGCAATCCCTCGTCCTTGCATCGCTGGACAAACTCGTTTGGCTCGTAACCGTTGCGAACGCAGAATTCGAGCTGCTCTGCGTACTTCGCCACGTCCTCACGGTTCTTCGCGATCTCAGTTGGAACGACGAAGCGCGCGGCCGAAGTCTTGAGTTCCTTTGCTGCATCCGTCGATCCGGCAAATAAGCCACCGTACGTGGAAGGCGTGAGAATCGAATCACACAGATAGACCGGAATCTCCACCTTATCGACGTGCGAGACCAGATCGCGGATGGCGATGAGGTAGTTGGTGCGGGCGGCCATGACGGCCAGCGGGTTGAGGTCGAAGCCGACGACGTTGGCGAGGATTTTCCTGCATAGCTCGCCTTCGTCATACGGAAGCTTCTCGCGGTTCTTCTCGTACCACGCGCGGATGCGGGTGATGGCCATCACGAGGAACGTGCCCGAGCCGCAGGCGGGGTCGAGGATGCGCTTGTCGGGGTCGCCGGCGTAGCCGAGCTCGTTGAGCACGTGCTCGGCCAGCCAGTCGGGCGTGTAATACTCGCCCAGGTCGTGGCGCACGCTCTTGGGGAAAAGCTGCTGGTAGAGCTTCTTGAGCATGTCGCGGCTCTCGGCCGGTTCTTCCGCCAGCGTGCCGGGGTTGTACTGGTCCAGCCGGGCGGTCATCTTGCGGACCAGGTCTTCGATTTCCTTCGACCACGCGGGCAGGTACCAGACGAAGAGGTCGCCTTCGAGGAAGTTGGTGATGCCCAGATGCCGGAAGATGCCGCCGGCTTCGAGTTCACCGAGTTCTCGCCTGAGTGCGGTGGCGCTCGGAGCGTTGACGAGCTTCTGAAGCAGCGACGGCAGGCGGTGAAAGTGTCCGATGATCTCACCCGCCAGCAGCTTCATGAACAGCGCGTAATACGTGTGGACGGCAAAGAGCATTTCGGCGGGTTTCACGCCCTTGCTCGGCACGCCGTAGAAGTCCGCCAGCTTCTTGATCTTGTCGGAGGGGTTGTCCACGTCGTAGCCGCAGACCTCGCCGAAGAGGATCTTCCATTGGTTGAAGAACGTCGTCGCCTTGGGGTCCTTCGTTGTGCGGATGGCATCGTAGAGCACCTTGATGCCGGTGGCGGCGACGGAGCCTTCGGCGCTGCCGAAATCACCGGCGAGGTAATCCGGCTCGAACCGCCGGCCGCTTTCGCCGAGATTGAACAAGGCCCACAGGAAGCGCTCGACGGAGTGTTTGTTAACCTCGACGGGGTCCTGGACCTGCCACTTGTCGTTGTAGAATCGCACGAAGACGAAGTGGTTGCCGTCGCATCCGACACCGAAGAGGGTGTTGAGGTTCTTGCCGGGACGCATGTCGTAGAAGCGTTTCTTGATCTGCTCCACGACTTTTTTCGCGCCGGGGGAATTAGCGCCGGGGCCGATGCGGGCGCCCGAGCTGGACGGATTCTTGTATTCGATGATGACGCAGTTGTAGACCGAATCGGCGCGTCCGCTGGCAACGGTGAATTCGTGCTTGCCCTGGAGCTTGACGCCGGCCTCCTTCTGCACGAAGGCGAGCTGCTTCTCGACTTCGATGCGGATTTCTTCTTCCTTGTCCGCGATGGCCGCGGCGGCGCGGACCTGGTCGGCGAATTCCGCGGCGCGTTTGGCGATCAGCTCGTCGAGCGATGCGGGTTTGCTGGGCATCTTCCGGCACCTCGCACGACATCTTACCCGGATGCGCCGTTTGCGACGATTCATCGCACGCCGCCCGGCGTGCCGCTGCGGCCGGTCGTCGAAGGCCGCCTTGTTTTCCGCTGCGCCGACGGATCGGCGGGCGAAACAACGGCGGACCGCATCAGGGGGCGGACGCGGCGACGGAATGAGTTTAACGTAAGAGCCTATCCCAAAACCCCTGCTGCGCGGTAGGCGATGCAGGCCGAAGCCAAGTGTAGGAAAGCGGCGTAGTTGACCGACTTTTTTTCCCAGCGAATGAAAAGCCGCCGGAAGCGATTGAACCA
>WYBU01000105.1 GCA_011525745.1 Planctomycetaceae bacterium
AAACGGCCAGGGAACTGCGCAAGCAGGAGAATCTCAAACTGCGACAACGCCTGCTGCCCTACCCGGTCAGCGGAACCGTACCTTATTCTGAACGGCGGGTTGTCTCACTTTGAGTGAAACATTTCACGTCCACTCCGTCCATGTGGTCCACGGCTATTCCACGGCGCGACCCCGCGAATGAGGAATCACTGACAACCGACAACCACGAAGCCCGAAGGCTTGCAGGCACTCAGAACGCCGTCGGCACGTCGTCCCGAATCAGATCAAGTTCGAGCATTCGCGACATTTCTTGCTCAAGTCGGCCGACGTTGTGGGTGCTCAGCGCGGAAATGAACACCGACGGGTATTTCGTCGTCGGAGGCGGGGCGGGATCGAGATCGGCCATGTTGAAGGCCACGAGCAGCGGAGGGCAGTTTGTCGATTCAGGCGGCGCATCCGGGTGCAACCCGGAGGCGATGGCGCGCGGCAAGTGTGCGCGAACGAACTCGTCGACTACCCCCGGGGCGAAGCGGACGGTGCGCACGTCGAATACGCACAGTACGAGGTTCGCGGCATGAGCCTGCGACAGCCCGCGCGCGATCGCCTCGGTTTCGAGCGGATCGTCGGACGGACGCGCGCCGGCCGTGTCCGTCAGCATGACGGGCCAGCCGTCGAGCAGAGCGGTCTCTTCGACCCAGTCGCGCGTGGTGCCGGCTGCGTCGGAAGTAATCACGCGCTCGCGGCCGATCAGCGTGTTGGCCAGCGTGCTCTTTCCCGCGTTGGGAGGTCCGATCAGCGCGATGCGGATGCCGTGCAGCGCGCGATGCGCGGCGGCGCTGCGGCGATGTAAATCGGCCCGCTCGTCCGGCGAAAGCGGCTCCGCGGCGTCCTCGCGCAGGCGTGCGACCATCGGTGGCAGCAGTTGCCGCTGTGCGACGAGGAAGCGTGCCATGCGGCGCGTGACGGCGCGCGGCAGCCAGGCATCGATCACGCCGGCGATCGTCGTTGCGTCGGGAAGGTCTTCGGGCCGAGAATCCCGCGCCCCGCGACGAAGCGACCGACACAGGCACGGCAGCGCGGACGGAAGCGCATCGACCCGCTGTGCGCCAAGGCGCTGAAACAACATGATCGCGCGCTGCACGACGCGCACGCCGCCGTGCAGGCAGATTTCGACCGCGGAAGCGACTGCGTTGCCGATCGGCGAGACGATGACTTCGTCCAGCGGCTCGTCTCCGTCCATGAGTCGGCAGTAGCTCAGCCGCCCCGGTGCGAAGCGCGCGTCGCCCCGCCCTCCCGCGGGGCGACAGAGTTGTGCCACCAGGTCTAAACAGCCGTCACCGCTGAGGCGGACGACGGCGATGCCGCCCGGACCGGGCGGCGTGAGCAGCGCGACCCGTAGAGTCGATGCGCTGGCTTCGTGCTGGCCGTAAGTCGTAGGCATGTGCGAATGGCGGATTCTATGCGGCGGCGCTGCGGCCTATCAGAGCCGCGAAGCCCCCGCCTGCGCGGGCGCAGGCGTCAGCGAGCGGAAAGCGCCGCTTGACCTGTTGACGAACCGTGGGGGTAGGCATCGCGCGGAAATATGGTGAACGAATTGCAGAGGAGTGGTACGGGCGTCCCGCCCGTCCGGAACGGGCAAGATGCCCGTACCACCCAGGACAATCGTTCAGGTTATTTGTGCGCGACTCCTTACCGGGCGACGGTTCGATGTGTCGTCGCTTCATCGCCTTTCTGTTCCCGGTCCCCCACATCCACGCTCCATACGACTCATGTCGGATTCCTCGCGGCCTGTCACGAATTTTAATCGCCGCGCCCTACTACTCACGATCGGCGCATCAAGTTACGAGCGAGTGTCCGGCAGTGCCTTTCTTCCTTTCGTGCGTAATCACGTCAAAACCATGCGCTGTGCCACTCAGCATCGGTTGTTCAGGAACCGCGGCCTTCTCCTGCACTCCGACGGAGTGCCGGGATGTTGCCACGCGTGCAGCGAGGCCCGTCAGGGCATGGCGGAACCCGTGGTCCGCGTCGCGCCCATGTCGACCCCGCCCCGGACGGGGCGGACCGCTTCGCCAGTCGACTCACACGAGATTGCCCTTCGTCGCTCCGTCGCTTCAACGCATTGGTCCGCGAACGAGGACACCCCAGTTGGGTTGCGGGCACAGCCCGCGCCGGGCTTTCGTGCCTTTTAAAGTCTCAAAGTGGCTCGCAGCCCCCGCCCGCGTTGCGCCGCCGAACCGGTCAGTTCAGCGTCACCGACCGAAACCCCTCTCCCGAATCGGCAGGCGGCTCACTGGCGTAGAAACGCCGATACGAAAGAGCCATGCCGCGCAGAACCAGATCGGGCACGAGCGCATCCACGAAGTCGCAAATGTCGCGCATCAGCGGCGCGAAGCCCCCGGTAAGCACCAGCCTCGGCCAGCGCCCCAGATCGGTGGCGTAGCGCTCGACGATCTCCCGCAGCGCCCCGGCCGCGCCATAGACGATGCCGTTGTTGATCGCCTCGAGCGTGTTGCGGCCGTACACGTGCTCCGGCGTTTCGATCGTGATCTCGGGCAGTTGGGCGGTGCGCTGGCGAAGCGACCAGGCCTGCAACGCCAGGCCGGGCAGAATCGCACCGCCGACAAAAACGCCTTCGTTGCTGACGCAGTCGATCGTGGTTGCGGTTCCGAAACCGGCCACCACGCAGGCGGCCTGAACCTCGGCGTAGGCCGCCGCCGCGCCGCAGAGGCGGTCGATGCCGATGCGCTCAGGGGCGGCCAGATTAGTGTGAATCGAGACGGGAATGTGCTCGCCCAGGACCAGCGGTTCGGCGCCAAGCCGATCGTGAAGTTCGTTGCGGAAACGCACCGTATCGTCGGGAACGACGGAGGCGATCACGATTTCGCGTCGGCGACCTGCGGGGAAGTCGTTCCAGACGGACAGGGCCGACGGACCGAAATCGTCCACCGTGTCGCGTTCAAAACGACGCGGTTGCTCAACGCGGTCTCGCGGCGCGGCAGCGAGCGTGACGTGTGAATTGCCGATTTCGACCAGCAGCAGTCCGGCGGCGCTACGCGGATCGTGGAGCATGGCGGCCTATTTCTTGTCCGGCTCGTCCAGGTCGTCCAGCCCCAGCATTTCGAGGGCGTCGAGGGGATTCTCCTCGCCGCCGGACGGAGCGGCATTGGTTGCGCTGCCGCCCCTGGCCGCCGACGCGGCGGGCGACTTGGCGCCCGGCGGCGGCGGGATGTCCCCCGAATCTTCGTCGAGATCGAAATCGAGTTCGTCCAGGGCCTCGAGTTCCATTTCGGGGATTTCGCCGCTGTCATCGCTGCCCAGGGCGGCGGCGAGTTCCTCGGGCGAAATGATGTTGGCCGGTTTGCCGTCGATCTGAACCGTGAACATCACCGGCCCGACCTTGATGACGTCGCCGGGTTTCAGCGGCGCTTCGGTGATGCGTTTGTCGTTTACGTAGGTGCCGTTGACGCTGCCTAAGTCCTTGACCAGCACGCCATCGGCGCCGACGGTCACGCGACAATGCTCGCGCGATACGTCATTCACCGGAACACGAAGGCGGCAATCTTCCTTGCGACCGATGACGGTGATCCCCTCGGGGACGTCGATGTCCCGGCGGCGACCGTTCTTGAACATGACCAGCTTGACCTGCATTTCTGCGTTCCTCATCCCAGACGCATCGTCCCATCATTGCGACAAGCCCGAAACGGCCGGCCGCGGGTTCGCGTGCCAGGGTATTTTAGACGCTGCGGCCGCGCCGCAAGGCTGATTCGCAACGCCGACACCGTGCGCATCGCACACACAACGAATACCGGTCCCTCGTTCCCGGGGCGTTAAATGATTCCGACGATGCATCGTGTTTCGCGGTGCACGTCGATCATCCCCAGTGTAACGCGCCGCCGTCGCGACGCATAGAATGTCCGATCGTGCGTGCCCCCGATCGATCCGCGGCGCAGCAAGTCCCCGGCCTTCCGGTCGGCTGGTATGTTCATCTACCGTTCTGTCATACCAAGTGCGGTTACTGCGATTTCTATTCGGTGCCGAACCAGCCGGATGCCGTCGGTGAACTCACAGCGGCGATCTGTGCCGAGATGCTGCGGCGTGATCCAGGCCGACCGATCGCCACGGTGTTCGTAGGCGGCGGCACGCCGACGGTTCTGCCGGCCATTGCACTGGAGGCGATTCTGCGGGCGATTCCCCGACGTTTCGCTGCTACCGAAGTCGAGTTCACCGTCGAGGCAAACCCCTCCTCGGCGGATGAGCTGAAGATGGATCTGCTGCGGCAATGCGGTGTTAACCGCGTCTCGTTCGGCGCTCAATCGTTTCACCGCGACGAGCTGGCCGTGCTCGAGCGGCTGCATGATCCGATCCATATTCCCGAGGCGGTTCAACTCGCCCGTCGAGCGGGGTTCGCGAACATCAACCTCGATCTGATCTTTGGCATCCCGGGCCAGACGCTGGAACGCTGGCTGGATTCACTGTCGCGGGCGGTCGATTTGGGCGTCGAGCACATTGCCTGCTATTCGCTGATGTACGAGGAAGGAACGGCGCTGACGAAGCGACGGCGAATGGGGCAGGTCCAGCCGATTGACGAGGATGTCGAAGCCGAAATGTACGAGCGCACGATCGACACGCTGACGGCGGCTGGGTACGAGCATTATGAGATCAGCAACTTCGCCCGGCCGGGTCGGCGCTGTCGGCACAACATGGTCTATTGGCGAAACGAAGAGTACGTCGGCATCGGTCCATCGGCGGTTTCGTACCTGGATGGCGTGAGGTCCAAGAAAGCAGCGGATTATCGGCAATACATCGCCGCACTGGCCGGAGATAACGCGAGGCGCGGCGGTCCGACCCATGTTACGACTGCGGACGGCCGGCACGACGAAAGGCGATTGCGCCTCTTTGCGGGGCATCCTGACGGGCTTGTTATCGAATCGGAAAAGCTGGAGGGCATAGCCCACGCCCGCGAGACGGCGATCCAGATGCTGCGGCTGACCGAAGGGATCGATACCGCATACTTTCGGCAGCGAACCGGCTTCGATCCGCTCGCACTCTTTGCCGGCCCCATCCAGCAGTTCACCGCCGGCGGACTCGTGGATGTTGTGAATGGGTTTATACGGCTGACGCGGCGCGGGCTGCTGGTCGCGAACCGCGTCATGCAGGAGTTTCTGGGCGAGCCGGTATCGGCGTAGCCGTTCAGGGCGGGTGGAGCACAGCCGCCCTCAAAAGTCTATTCACGCAACACGGCCGGTGCTTGTGCAGGCGCGCAGCCCGTGGGAAGCATCGTCACGAAATGCGGTGGATCGTTATCCCCCGCTTGCCCGCACGCGCGGGGCGCCGGCGGTACACGGGCTGCAAGCCCGTGCCACGCGATCCCGCCTGCTCGCACGCGTCGGGCGCCGACTTTGGCAGCGCCGATGGCCGCCGCTACAATGCATTGAGACGACCGGGGCCGGAAATCGTCCGGTAACCCGGCGAACGGGACGAGTTATGCCGACAACCGAAGTCGATTCTCTTCATGCGTACGCACCGATCATTGTGCTGGTGGTGCTGATGGTCGTGTCCGCGGGGGCGATCCTGCTGCTGACGCACTTTCCGATGAAGTGGAAGCGGCACGGACCGGTCAAGGACAGCACGTATGAAAGCGGAATGGAGACGATCGGCGACGCGCGGCGGCGGTTCAACATTCGCTTTTATCTGGTGGCGATGTTGTTCCTGCTGTTCGACGTCGAGCTGATTTTCATGTACCCGTGGGCGGTGGTGTTTCATCGCAGCGTGACGGGTTCGGACGAAGTCGCCGCGGCGGCGGTCTCGATGAGCGACTATTCGCCCACGTTCTTCCTGGGCGAGATGGCCGTTTTCCTCGGGATTCTGCTGATCGGCTACGCCTACGCCTGGCGCAAGAAGATCTTCATGGGCTGACGCGGCGCCGCGATTCGCGAGCAAAAGACGCGCGATATGGAAAAGTACATCTACAAACCGCACGCGACGGCCGAGGACGATGTCCTGACGACGCGGCTGGAACGCCTGGTCGATTTCTTCCGCCGGAACGGCGTCAACTGGGGCCGCCGCAATTCGATCTGGCCCATGCCGTTCGCGACCGCCTGCTGCGGCATCGAGCTGATGGCCACCGGCGCCAGCCGGTACGACCTCGCGCGATTCGGTGCCGAGGTGATGCGTTTCAGCCCGAGGCAGAGCGACTTGCTCATTTGCGCGGGGCGCGTGGCGATCAAGATGATGCCCGTGTTGCAGCGAATCTATCAGCAGATGTGCGAGCCGAAGTGGGTGATTTCGATGGGCGCCTGCGCCTCGACCGGCGGCGTGTTCGACACCTACGCCGTCGTTCAGGGCATCGATCAGTTCCTGCCGGTGGACGTTTATGTCCCCGGCTGCCCGCCGCGGCCCGAGACGCTGATCGAGGGGATCATGGCGATCCAGCGGATCATCGACCGCGAGGGCATCCGCACGAGCGGGCAGCGCGGCCGCGGTCTGGGGCTGACGGTCCAGCCGGTGGTGCAGCTTGGCGTGGATGTCGAAGAGGCGGAGTTGGTCGAAGCTCGTAGCGACGAATCCTGAGGGGCCGAGTCGAACGAGCAAGTGAAATGGATCGGGCTGATCGAGTACCGGTCGTTCCAGCCCCGCCGATGCTTCTGTTCATGCGATATCTGACTCGCGGCGTCGAGAATGACGCCGGTTGCGCGAATCCTTCTGAGTGTTGCGTCGTGTTCGCGATCAAAGATCGGAGGCACGGCACAATAAGCGCAATCATGGGAATCGACTGTGCAGAATCATGCGTTAACAGAATTGCCGGAATACGGAAACCCACCGGTGGTCGAAGTCGTTTGCGGCGTTCAGTTTCGTCCGCTGGAGGGGATGCTGGCGCCGCACCTTGGCGTGCTGTGGGACCGAATTCGGACGGAGTATCCGACATGTCAAGAGGTCGCTCCGTTGGCGCCCGCCATTGAGCATTTTGACGATTCGGCAAGCATGGAGCTGGCCATTTCTGAAACGCCGCCGCTGCCGCGAATTTGGTTCATTCGCCGGGACGAGACGGGCGTTATACAGGTTCAACGAGATCGGTTCCTGCACAACTGGCGGAAGATGAGCGGCACGGATCCGTACCCGCGTTACGCGAACGTAGTCCGCCAGTTTCGGGCACATCTTGGCGTATTTGATTCGTTTGTGGCTGATTGTGCATGGCGCCCCATAGAGCCGCTGCAATATGAGTTGACTTACGTCAATCATGTGCCAATCAGCGGCGGATTCGAGTCGCTGGGTCATGTCGGAAACGTGCTCCCCGATCTTTCCTGGCGCGATGGCGCGGGGCGGTTTCTGCCCGTTCCCGAGCGAGTGAATTGGCACAGCAGTTTCCTGCTTCCGAACAATGCGGGTCGCCTGCATGTGATCGTTCGCAACACTGTTCGTCGCGATGAGCATCAGCCGATCCTGTTGCTGGAGCTGACCGCGCGCGGATTTGCGACGGACAAATCACGGAATGAAATGTGGAAATGGTTCGACGTGGCGCATGAATGGATCGTCCGCGGTTTTGCGGATCTGACCGACGAACGGTATCAGGCCGATATGTGGAGACGCCAAACGTGAGCGAGGCGCTGTGTGACATGGGAGTCGATCTCGGCGAAGCAGCGGTAGATGCCGCAACCACGATGGGCGCGCCTCTGCCGGTTACGCCCAGCATTCGATCGGTTGAGCCGATGCGTCGCCATACGGCGCCTCCGCGACTGGTTCGACTCACCCGCAACGGGCTGCGACAGCCCGCGCGTTCGCTCATTTGCCAGTGGTACGTGCCGCACCATGGTGCATCCGCTCCGTATCGACTGAATTACGAAGCGGCCGATGAATGCCTGCGGTTGCTGGACGCGCAGTGCGCAACGTCGTTGTCCGCGCACGATCGGCCACGTACGCGAGTCATGTGGCCGAGCGAATGGCTGACGCCTGTACCGCGCACGCCCCTGGGCGAACGATTGAGAGCTTTGCGGCGCAGAATCGTTGCATCCGGCCGGCCGTTGCTGGACTGGGACGGCCTCGAGAGCGAGTTGAGATCGCGGCGAAGCCGTGATGTGCCGGGAGAACCGGGCTGATGGCGATTCGCACGTTCATTGATGCAGGCGTGCTTATTGCCGCGGCACGGGGAAACAATGAGTTGTTCGAGGCGGCCATGGCCATCCTCGACGATCCACAGCGCGAATTCACGACAAGCGTTTTTGTAAGCTTGGAGGTATTGCCCAAGGCGAAATATTACGGAAACGGCGATGAGGTAGAGTTCTACGAATTGTTTTTCGCGGCGACCGTTGAAATGGTCCACGCGAGCGAACGTCTTGTGGTCGATGCACATGCTCAAGCGGTGGCGGCCGGCCTGGCGGCCATGGATGCACTCCACGTGGCTGCTGCCTGCCTTGCAGAGTCCGTCGAACTCGTCACGACAGAGCGGCCGGAAAAGCCGATGTTCCGAGTAAGCTCGCCGGCCGTACGCACGATTCGCGGCAATCAATAAGTTGTGTGGACGCCGATGGGTCTCGCGGTTTCATCGTCGGAGTCAAGCCATTACACCAGCCGACTTCCGCAAACTCGCCCTTCAGCTTCCCGAAGCGGTCGAATCCGCGCACATGAACCATCCCGACTTTCGCGTCGGCGGCAGAATCTTCGCCTCGCTCGGGCCGCCGCGCAGCGGTTGGGGGATGGTCAAGCTGACGCCCCAGCAGCAGCAGTCGTTCATCCGTTCATCGCCCGAAGCGTTCGCGCCCTGCCAGGGCGCATGGGGTCGCCGCGGCGCAACTCATGTGCGCCTCGCGGCCGCCGGCAGGGCGGTCGTTCGCGATGCCCTCACCGCCGCATGGCTCAATACCGCGCCGAAACGGCTCATCGAGGCACAGACGCGGAGTGAGCCTTCCTGAATCCGCAACATGAGTCCGGCGTCGTTGCACTGGTTCGCCACGCCCGACAATGAACCGTCGATGTGGTATGATGAACTGAACGGCCGTCACGAAACGACGGTCCAGACGGATCGCCTATGTCTCACTCAACCAACCAGTCCGCCCCCGACGTTTCGGCCGGCGTCGCGGCGTTGCAGCGTGCCTTTCCGGACTTGAATCTCCAGCCGCGACCGCTGATCGACCGCGGTCCGAAGCTGCCGCCGTGCGATCAGCACTACGTTGCCGCCCCGCCGCGGCGGCTGATCGAGGTGATGACGTTCCTTCGCGACGATCCGGCCTGCCGCTTCGAGCAGCTTTGCGATCTGACCTGCGTCGACTACTTGAACTTCCCGAAAGCGACCAACCGCTACGGCGTGAACTACTCGCTGCTGTCGCTGACGCACGGTCACCGGCTGTGGGTCAAGTGTTTCGTGGACGATCCTGCGCCGTCGGTTCCATCCGTGACGCCGATCTGGCCCGGCGCCAACTGGCTGGAGCGCGAGGTGTTCGACCTGTTCGGCGTGCGCTTCGAGGGCCATCCCGATCTGCGGCGCATCGTCACGTGGGACGGCTTCGAGGCCCATCCGCTGCGCAAGGACTACCCGCTGCGCGGCCGGGGCGAGCGCGAAGACTACTCCGTCGTCACCCGCGACAGCGCCTGATGCCGCGCCGGCGCCACGATGTATACGCATGAGCACCTCCCGCTCCGACATCTTCGCGCGAACCGTCGAAACGTTCCTGCGGCCCGTGCTCGATCCGCTGCGCGATCCGAGCGTGTCCGAAATCATGATCAACGGCCCGGCCGACATCTACGTCGAGCGCTTCGGCCGCGTCACGCGACTCGCGGCGCGCTTCGACTCGCACGAAGCGCTGATGGCCGCCATCCGCAACGTGCTCCAGTTCAGCGGCAAGCGCATCACGCCCGAGTCGCCGCTGATCGACGCGCGCCTGCCCGACGGCTCGCGCGTGCACGTCGCCCTCGAACCGGTCAGCCTGCAGGGGCCGTGCATGTGCATCCGCAAGTTCGGCAAGGAGTTGCTGAACATGCAGGCGCTGATCGACGCCGGCGCGATGACGCCCGAGGCGGCCGAATTCCTGCGCCTGGCGGTGCGGGCCGAGCAGAACCTGATCGTTGCCGGCGGCACAAGCAGCGGAAAAACGACGCTGCTCAACGCGCTGTCGACGGCGATTCCCAACGATCAGCGCATCGTCGTCATCGAGGATTCCAGCGAGCTTCAGCTTCAGCAAGAGCACGTGCTGCGCATGGAAACGCGCCCGCCCGACCGCTACGGCCGCGGCGAAGTGACCATCCGGGACCTGTTCCGCAGCTCGCTGCGATTGCGGCCGGACCGCATCGTGATCGGCGAGGTGCGCGGCGGCGAGGCGCTGGACATGATCCAGGCGATGACCAGCGGCCACGGCGGCAGCATGTCGACGCTGCACGCCACGACGCCGCGCGATGCGCTGAACCGCCTCGAGACGCTGGCGATGATGGCCCGCGTCGATCTGCCCCTGTTCGCGCTGCGGGCGCAGGTGGCGTCGGCGATCGACCTCATCGTTCAGGTGGCGCGGCTCGTCGACGGCACGCGGCGCGTCACGCAGATCAGCGAGGTGCTGCCGCTGGAGAACGACGAGTATCGCACGACCGATCTGTTCACGCTCGACGGCGCGACGGTCGAAGCGGCGCCCGCGGCGGCTCCCAGCGGCGCGGACGCCGGCCCGCGGCGCGACATTCGATTGAAATGGACCGGCGAGAAGCCGCGCTTCCGCCACGAGCCGACGGCGCGGTTCCTGCTCGACGAAGCGAAACTCTGTCGCGAGATGTTCTTGTGACGCTTGGCCGCGTCGCCGCCGAATCGCGTGAGCGTCAGCGCGTTCATGTCGCTCCGCTCAGGGCGCATGCCGGCGCCGGCGCCAATCATGTTGACTGATCGCAAAGGTCGTGAGGCGGTACCGCGCGCGTGCGGCCGTGGTCGCCGACGCTGGACTCCACCGGTTCGTCAAGCATACAATGCGAATGGTGACCGACGCGGGGGCAATTGGCGATGCCCGACGAATTCCACGATGAACGCACTTTTCTCCGGCGCGGCACGCTCAGGATGCGGGCCTCATTGCTGCGCCGATTGCACGCCGACCGTGGCGGCATGGTCACACTCGAACATGCCCTGCTTCTGGCGGCGTTCACGTTGCCGATGTACCTGGTCCTGGACGCCATGCTCGACAACCTCGGCACGTACTACGCGATGCTGACGTTTTTCGGTTCGGTTCCATTCTTCTAACCGGTCCGCCGGCTGCGGCGCATCGAAGAAGAGTCGCCGCGCGACCGACCGGCCCATGCGAAAACCGTTGCTCGACCTGCCGCCCACATGACAATTGGACGATATATACTTGAAAAAAGGGGCGACAAATCGCCCCGGTCGGCGTTATGCTGTTGGAAAGGCATGCCACGTTGCGCGCCGTCCGCGATCCCGCGAAGCGCGACGTAACTCACGTATTGGTGGTGCTTTATGACCGACCGACCCGCCTGGCTGAAATGGTTGACCGCTTTACACCGCGACGAGCGGGGGGCCGAGGGCCTCGAAAAAGTCCTCATCATCGCCGCCGTCGCCCTGCCGCTGTTGGGCCTTCTGATCGCATACCGTAAGGAAATCAACCGCTGGGTGAACGACACCTGGGGCGAAGTGCGCACCGAGGGCGAACAGCCCTTCGACCAGCCGTTCTAGCCTTCGGTTGACGCCGGGCTGATTCCGAGGCGCGAGGACCTCCGCGTGAGTTACGATGTCGCGCGCGTCGCCATCTTGCTGACGATCACCGCGGCCGCCGCGATGTGCGATTTGACGACCGGCAAGATACCCAATCGCCTGACCTATCCGGCCGTGCTGCTGGGGCTGGGGCTGGCGGGCGGATATGGCGGCTGGCCCGGATTTGTGGAGTCGCTGGCCGGCCTTGCGGTCGGGTTTCTGCCGATGTTTGTCGCGTTTGTCGTCGGGGGATATGGGGGCGGCGACGCCAAGCTGATGGCCGCGGTCGGAGCGCTGGCCCTGCCGGACCTGACGTTGCGGACGCTGATCTACGCATTGCTGCTCGGCGCCGCGATGGCCGTAATCACGATCGTCTTGCAGGGCCGCACGCGCCAGACACTGCGACGATTCGGCCATGCCCTGGGCCTGATCCTGCTCGGCCGCAAGCCGGTCGATCCCGCCCCGCCCGACGCCCCGCGGGTGCCGCTCGGCGCGGCCATTTGGCTGGGGACCTGCTGGAGCCTGCTTGAATGGCGATTCAACACAACAGCCTGGGAAGCGCTGACGCGGCTGATCTGACGCCCGGCCCGCGCCGCCGGCCTGCGCGCGGGTATGCGCGCCTGGCGGCGTGGATCGGCCTGTCGGCGGCGATCGTGCTGGCGTGGTCCGCGCCCGGCTGGCTGGTCGCTTGGCTGGGCGGCGGAGCGACGGGCGACTGGTGGCGACAGGCGGCGTTCGGCGCGACCGGGCTGCGAATCCTGGCGCTGCTCGTCGGTTCGATCGCGGGGTGGTGGCTCGTAATGGCCCTGCTCTTGTCCCTGGCCGCACACAGTTCCGGGGGCCAGGCGCGTGGCACTGTCAGGAGCGATCGCTTGAAAGTGCCTGGGCGCTTGTCCGCGCCAAGCTCACAAGTCGTACACAGCCGACCGAGCACGGTCAACCCTGCCGCTCTGGGCGTGGTGCGCGACCAGCGCGGCACGGCCATCATCGAGTTTGCATTGCTGTTTCCCGTGGCGTTGCTGCTGTTTCTGGTAATTATCCAGACGGCGCTGCTCTACGTGGGCAACTTCCACGTCAATCACGCGGCCTTTCGGGCGGCCCGCGCGGCCATCGTGTGGGCCGACGTCGACGACCTCGGCGGCGACCTGACGCACACGCTGCGCATCGGCGCCGAGGCCGAGCGTCGCATCGCCAATGCCGCGGCTTTCACCTGCGTCGGCATCAGTGGAACGTCCAGCGGCGGCGCAACCGGCGGATCGGCGGCGGCTCATGATCGCGCGTGGCAGGCGTTCCTGGGCTTTTCGCCGCGCTGGTCGGGCGACAAGTTCCAGCGGCGCGTCGCCTACGCCGCCGAGCACACGCGCGTGACGGTGACGACCATGCCGCGTCCCGATCCGACGCTCAGCGAGTTCAACGCGCTGCACCAGGACTTCTATCTGCACCGCGAGCCGATCACGGCGCACGTGGCGCACGACTTCGAGTTGTTGATCCCCTACGCTAAGTATGTGCTGGGAGACACCGACAACCGCGGCGACGGATCAGGTTACCGCTTCATCGAGCTGCGTGCGTCCTATACGCTGGTGCACGAAGGACAGCCGGAGTTGCAACCCGGCCTTCCCGGCAGTCCCGGCGGTTCGCTTGCGGCGCCGCAAGCGGCCGGAGGCTTTTCGCCATGACCTCACCGACCCGCCCGCTTCAACCCGCCGACGCCGGCGGCGCTTCGCCCGCCGGTGAGAGCCTCGCGGCCGGGGCGCGCCTGGGAAAGTACGAAATCATTGAGCGCGTGGGCCGCGGCGGAATGGCGGTTATCTACAAGGCGCGCGATCCGCTGCTCAATCGCATCGTCGCCATCAAGCAGATCGGCGCGCACCTGGCGGATGATTCGCGCTGGCGCGATCGCTTTCGTCAGGAAGCGCAGGTCATCGCCCGCATTGCCGTGACGTCGCGGCACGTCGTCAACATCCACGAGCTGGTCGAGGACCCGCGCGGCCTGTTCATTGTGATGGAGTTCGTCGAGGGCCATTCGCTGGCCACGCTCATCCGCGAGAATCGCGTGGACCTGCAATCCGGCCTCGATGTGCTCGCGGGCGTTTGCCTGGGATTGCGGGCGGTTCACGCCGCGGGCGTCATTCATCGCGACATCAAACCCGGCAACATCATCGTGCCGCCCGATCGGCGGGCCAAGATCGCCGACTTCGGACTGGCCGCGCCGATCGGTTCCGAGGCCTCGATGGCCCTGGGAACGACCAAGTACATGGCCCCGGAGCTGTTCCAGTCCGGCCCGATCGACTGCCGCGTCGACATCTATTCGCTCGGCCTGGTGGCGTTCGAGATGTTCGCCGGCCGCGAGGCGTACGATCGCCTGTTCGCCGAACTGCGCGGCGACGGCCGGTCCGAAGCGATGCGCTGGATGAACTGGCACCTGCGCACCGATCTGGTTCTGCCGCGATTGGACGCGGTCAATCCGCTGATCCCGCCGGTGCTCGCCGAGATCGTCGCGCAGATGGCGGCCAAGTCGCTCGGGGTGCGATACGCGAACATCGACGCCGTCATTCTCGACCTGAAAAGGAGCTTTCCGCCCGGCGCGGGCGCGGCGGCGGCGGGAGCGACATCGATCGGCGGCCCGGTGGCGGCGGTCGCGCCCGCCTCGGGAGTTTCAGCGGCGTCTTCGGCTGCGCCCACCGGCGCTGTGACCGGCGTTTTCGAAGACGAAGCGCCCACGGCGCCGATGCCCGCGCCGTCGCCGTTGCGCAAAGTCCGCCGCAAGCATCTGATCTGGGCCGGTTCCGCGCTGGCGGCCGTGATCGTCGTGGTTGTATCGCTGGCCGTGGCCCGCTCGGGCAAGCTCGAGGCGTTGCGTCAGACCTATGGAGAAGGCGTGGCCGCTTACCGCGCCGCCGACTACGCCACCGCCATCGCGCGCTATCGCGAGGCCGCTCAAATGGATGTCTCCGGCAGCGAGGCCGCCGAGGGACGCAAACTCGCCGCCCAGGGACTGGCACTGGCCGAAGCGCAGGCGGCACGGATGCGGGGCGATTTTGCCGAAGCACTGTCCAAGTTGAAGGAAGCCGAGGAGCGCCTGGGCGTCAAGCGCACCGTCATCGAGCCGGTGCGCGTGGCGGTCCTTGAAGCGCAGGAGCGCGAAGAAGCCCGGGCGCGATTCACGCAGTTGCTGGCGGACGGCGAGTTGGAACAGGCGTCGACCGTTATTCGCGACCTCGAAGAACGGGCACTGCTGGATTCGGCCGCCGCCACGGAGATGAAGGACCAGCTCGAGCAGGCCCGCGGGCGCAGCACCTACTTCGCACAGCTCCGCAAGGCCCGGCAGGCGCTGGATCGCGGCGATTTCGACAACGCGATGAAATTCGCCCAGGCGGCCGAAGCGCTGCAACCCACGGAAGAGGCCGCGGGGTTGCTGAAGTCGATCCGTCTGGAAAAGCAGTATTCCGAGGAAGTCAAGAAGGGCGACGAAGCGCTGGCCGTGGCCGATTTCAAGTCCGCGGCGACGCATTACCTCGAAGCCAATCGTCTAAAGCCCTCGGCCGTGGGCGAATCGCGCTACAAGCGCGTCAAGGCCCGCGAGCACCTGGCGGCCGGGCTGGCGGCGCGCGACTCGGGTCGACTGCTGGACGCGCGGATGCAGTTCGAGGAATCGCTGAAGCACGACGAATTGCCGGAAGCGCGGCGCGGTCTGGAGCGCGTGCTGACGCTCCTGACGCTTCAGGAGCAGATCGACGCGGGCCAGAAGGCGGCCGATTCGGGCGACTGGGAAGAAGCGCTGAAGAAATGGCAGGCGGCGCTGGATGCGGCGGTTCCCGACCGGGCCGACGAAATCCGCGCCAAGGTGGCGCTGGCACAACTTCAGGTAGCGATCGGGCGCGGCGACCGACTGGCGGCCGAGAAGCAGTGGGCCGAAGCGCGAAAGGCGTATGAAGAGGCGCTGCGGCTCGGCGGCGGCGACGACGTGAAACGCCGCATTCGCGAGATGGAGCTGAACCAGCAGATTGCGGCGCTGCTCGAACAGGGCGACGCGGCTCGCGACGCGGGGCGGCTCTCGCAGGCGCTCAAGCTGTACCGCGATGCGCTGAAGCTGAGGCAGGGGGATCCTGAGATTCAGGGCCGAATCGACGACGTGAACTACCGCCAGTTCAAGGCCAGCGGCACGCGCAAGCTTCAGGCGGGACAATATCGCGCCGCGCTGGCCGACTTGCGGCAGGCGCTGCGCCTGCGGCCCGACGACGCCGAAGTGGCCCGCATGGTCGAGGAAGCCGAAAAGAAAGCCAGCGAGGAACCGGGCGGTGGCTGATGCGTGTGTCGTAAACCGAACCGCGACGCGTAAGCGAGCGGCGGAAGACGGTTGAAATGTGACAGAGTGCGCCGATCAGTGATCGCCGCAGAAGGAGTTTTCCGAGCCGCAAGCACCAGCGCTGCGGCAATCCGAGCCGCGAAGCGTGAGCGAGCGGGATCCGGCGGCCCGGCGTATGCGTAGCGGTTCGACTGGGCGATGAGCGTTCGTTGCGCCGTCAGGCCGCCGGCGCCCGTGTGCCAGTGGACGATTCGCACGCGAGCTTGGCGTGCGAATCCCGCTTGCTGATGCTGCGCGGCTCTGATCAGAGGAATGGTCCGCACAGCGGACCTTACGCACGGGCTGCAAGCCCGTGCCACGCGATGATCCGAGCCGCAAGCGCCAGCGCTGCGGCAATCCGAGCCGCGAAGCGTGAGCGAGCGGGATCCGGCGGCCCGACGTATTCGTAGCGGTTCGACTGGGCGATGAGCGTCCGCAATGCACACCGCGTGTAGCTGCCCGAGGGCCAGCCCATGCCACGCATCATTGACACGAGAGCACAGCGTGCATCGCACGTCAATGTAGACGTGAGGCGCCGCCGCGCTGCCGGCCGCCCTCTGCGGCTGCATCAAGACGAGTCCGGCCAGGTCTCGTTCTTGCTGATCTTCATCGCACTCTGCCTGGCCATCCTGATTTTCTTCGTCTTTAACTCCGGCGATCAGATCAACCAGCAGGTCATGGCCCAGAACGCCGCCGACGCCGCCGCCCTGGCCGGCGCCAACTGGCTGGCCCACGGCTACAACGTGCTGTCGATGAACAACGTCGCCGCGTCGCGCATCATCGCGCTGATGGCCATGCTCGAAGCCATCGGCCCTTCGGTCGAATTGGCGCTGCCCAACGCCCACGCCATTTTGCCCACCCTCGAAGCCTATCCGCAGCGCCTGCCCGGCGCGCGCCGACAGCTCGACCACCCCGACGCCATCCTCGCCCGCGCGCTGGCCGGCCCGGTCAATCCCGCCGATTGCGCGAACCTCGCGCCCGGCCTGGCCTGCGAGAGCCTGGCCGACGAATGCCGCCGCGCCATCGACCGGCTGGAACGCATCAAGGCCGTACTCGATCGGCTGAACGCGCAGTACGAAGACCGCGGCGGCTTTCCGGCGGCGCTGACCCGCTTCGACGACGGCGAACTGTGGCAGGTGCTCCGCGCGTTGCAGACCTTAAGCAACGTCGTGGCCGAGATCGCGCCCGGCATGTCGCAGCGCCGCGCCTACGACGTCGGCACGGGCAACTACACGTCGCGATTGAACCTCGACGCCGAGGGCGCCTCGCGGACGCGCGCCACGTTTGCCACGCTCCTGCCGGTGCTGCCCGACTTCCCTGTCCGCCGCGGCACGTGGACCGACTATTACGATCCGGTCATGAGCGGCCTGCCGCCCGACTGGCAGCCGCAAACCGCCGACGTCATCAAGGGCGGTTACCACACGATCCTTTACGACCGCGTGGGCGCCTATTGGCCGCCGTATCAGCGGCCCGATCCCGAAGGCGACGAGCTGGAGGAACAGACGACCAGCGGCCCCGAGGCGACCGAAGAAGAGGGCGAAGATCCCGACGAGCGACGCGTCGGCGCGCGATTGCGCCGGCGGCTGTTTCCCAACACGATCGTGAACTGGGTCCTGGGCCGCCCGCCGCCGCCGCTGAGCCGCACCGAAATCCTGCGCCGCGCCAAGGGACCGTACAAGGTTTATCGCGACGACATCGCGCTGGGCACGTGGCCCGAGATGCGCCTGTCGGGTTTTCCGATCATCTTCGAGCGAATCAGTCACGCGGCGATGCAGGCGATCTGGAACAACGTCGTCGACACCGTCCCCGTGCCGCGCTGGGAAACAAGCTGGGATGAAATCACTCGGCCTCCGGGGCCGAGCGATCCCGGCGGGCTGCTGGCGCGCGGCGTCAACTGCGCCATGACGGCGTGGCTCGGCACGCGCCGCAACGGGCGCGATCCGTTCACCGGCGGGCCTAACGGCGATCCGGGCGGCAGCCCGTGGGTGATCGATCCCTGGCCGTCGCCGCCCAGGAACGAACACATTCTGCGCGGCTGGTTCGATCACGCCAAGCAGAACCGCGAGCTGGACTACGTCTGGTACGGCCAGAATCGCGTACGCACGTTCGATCCGTCGAAGTTCGGCGCGCGGCCCGGCCAGTTCCCGCCCGATGGCTACGAGCCGCCCGATCTGGATTCGCAGGGCAATCCGACCGGAATGCCCTACTGGCTGTTCTGGCGCTGGAAGAAGTGGCTGTTCGTCGGCTCGTTGTTCGACACCGACTCGTACGATCTGCCGGAGTTGCAGCGACTGTCGGGCGACAAGAGCGCGTATTTCCCGTACCTGCTGGATGCACGCGGCGGATTCTCAGCGCGGCACACGCTGGGGATGTTCGACGTGCTCGGCTTCGCCTACCGGCCGGCGCGCTCGCTCGTGTGGAACAGCCGGCTGCGCAATCCGTCGCCGTTGCGCGTCGACAGCGGCGACGGCTCGTCGTCGGCCGTGAACCTGGCGGTCGCGCAGGCGCGCGTTTACAACCCGACGGCGTGGGACTTGTGGACGCAGAACTGGCGCGTCAAGCTCGTGCCGGCGTCGCACTTGCCGTTCGGCCACGCGGCGTCGGCCAACATGGCGGCGGACTTGGAGCGGTTCCACGAGTTCGACGCGGCGATTTCATACGAGCAGTTGCGGCCGATCGAGGTGCTCTATCAGCGCATGCCGACCGATCCGCAGGTGCTGGGAGAAGTGTTGAACCACTGAATTCGTGTGTACGAGGTCTTAAACCGAACCGCGACCGTGAGGGAGCGGCGAGTCGGGCCACGAAGGCGCAGGGCCTCTGAAGTCTGAAGCCACGCGACCAGAGTGCCGATTCGGAGCGAGGAGAATATGTGAACCGGGATTCACCGCTCACTTGGCGCTCCCGGCCTGTCCGCGTTCAGCGCCGCGGTTTGCTTCGCGCCGCCTGGCACGGGCATGCAGGCCGTGCGGCACAAAGGCTGGAGAGTCCGCAGTGTCCGCCGCTCGCTTACCGAGCGCTCACCGAAGCTATGTGAAGTCATGGATCATGACCGCCCCTTCCTGAGTCGAAACGTGCGCCGGCCATCGACCGCGCGCTGCAACCGCCGCGGCTCCGCGCTGGCCGAGTTTGTTCTGTTTCTGCCGTTTGTGTTCTTCATCATCGCCATGATCCATCACTTCGGCGTCGGCATGTTGCGCAAGCAGCGGACGATCGTGGCGGCGCGCTTCGCGACCGACGCCGTCGTGCGCGGCATCGGCGGGCCGAACGAGAACGACTACTGGACCCATCCGATTTCCAGCAACCAGTACGCCCGCGGCCAGGAGTTCCCCGATCCGCACGACCATTTCCTCGGCCTGTTCCGTGCTGAGGAAATCCAGTGGCGCTTCCTGCCGCGACTGACGCCGGCTTCGGTGGACCTGAGCGGCTCGTGGCCTGACGACGGCTTGCAGCGGCTGAAGCAGGAAATCGACGGGCGCGACATGGGCCTGCCGCGCGCGACCGAGATCACGCGCACGTTCTGGGAGGTCCTCGCCGCGACCGATCAGGTGCTCGGCGTCGACTTCGACTACCGCTGGCATCGTTACGCCTACGGCGCGCGCGTGCAGGCGGACTATCGACCCAACGGCCCCTATTACGAGCGGTTGGGCGGGCCGATTGCTACCCATTTTTATCGTGAATGGGGAAGCTGGCACGATCCGCGCCCCGATATGTGGTGGGAACTGACTCGCTCCGCCCCGGGCCTGGCCGATGCCGAAGACGCCTTCTACGACCTGGTCAGCGATCCGGCCATGGGCCTGACCGGCGACGCGATCTTCCGGTGGTTCCAGCATTGAATCGGCCGACGCCGCAGGTTCCGTTGATTGGACCGCTGCGCTTGATCCGAGCTGTGTCTGATCCAAGCCCCAAGCGCATTCGCCGGGGTTACTATTTCGCTGATCCGAGCCCCAAGCGCAATCGCCGGGGTAACGCGTCCGACGCAGAAAAACCGCAGCGATTGCGCTTGCGGCTCGGACCATTCGGGTGGCCCACCGCGAAGCGGTGGGTTCACGATGACCGGATTCAGGTCGATGTCCCGACTCCGCGAGCACCGCACCAATAGCATGGGGTGCACCGTAAATCCACGAACCGACGACCGCCGCCCATGACCCCATCACGCGCCCGCAACCTGCTCTTGCGATCAGCCAGGCTGGCGGCCGCGCTGCTTGTGCTCGTGGCGTGCATCTGGGTGGCGCGCTGGTTTGCCCACGACGCCGTCCGGCTCCCGGAGGCATCGCGGGCGTCGCTTTCCGAAAGTGCCACCAAAGCCGACGAGCCATCCGCCGAGCGACTCCGCCGGCCCGCCGCGCCGCCATCGGCCGAATCGCTGATCCGGGCGCTCGAAAACTTTGCTGCAAGCAACTGCGCGTCGACATCAGCGCCCGCATCCGGCCTGTTCGATTCGCTCGCGGCCTGCGCGGCAGCCGATCCGGGCGTGCCCCTGCCCGACGGCGTCACGCGGCTGTACGCCCAAGGCGGCCGCGACGGCTCGGACGACCTGCTGGCGGTCTATCGCACAGCGGGTAGCATGTCGGCGGTCGCCGCAACGGTTGAACAGCGCATGACCGACGCCGGCTGGCGGCGGGAGGCGCGGACGGTCGGCGAGGCGCCGCCGCGATCGGCGGCCGACTCAGCGCCGACGCGCTGGTTTGCGCGGTACGTTCGCGGCGACCGAATGTGTCTGATGATGGTCGCGCCGGATGCGCGGCGTGACGAAAGCCTGCTCGTCGTTCGCACATTGCGGACGGCGTTGGAATCGCCATGAGCACACAGCCCCGTTCGGAATCGCCCTTTCAGAACCGCACGCTCGTACTCGTGGCCGTGCTGCTGGCGGTTGCGGCCTTTGTGCTCAACTTCTTCTACTACAGCCGGCTCATCCGCGAGCAGCAGCGCGGGGCGTTCGACATTCTGGCGGCGGCGGCGGACCTGCGGGCCGACACGCCGTTGGACGAGCGCGACGTCGAGTTCATCCGCGTGCCGGGCGTTTTCCGCGAGCGCCTTCAGAACGTCATCAAGGGCGAGGAGTTCCGCCAGGTGCGCGGCAACACGATCAAGCGCCCCGTCGCGCGGGGACAGGTGCTGTTCTGGGAGTATCTCAGCCCCGATCTGGCCGAGTCGCCCGCCAAGCTGGTCGATCCGCGCTATCGCGGCGTGACGATTCAGATCGACTCGGCCACGACGCCGCTGGCGCTGCTGCGGCCCGGCGGCTACGTCGACCTGGTCGGCACGGTCAAGCTGCCGGACGGCCTGCCGCGCACGATGACGATCATCGAGTACGTCCGTGTGCTGGCGACCGGCAGCGAGCTGGTGCTGCCCGAGGCCGAAGACCAGCGCCGCCGCGCCCGCCCCGGCTCGTTCCGCGACATCACGCTACAGCTTCGGCCCGAGGATGGGGAAAAGCTGCGGGCGATCGAGGCGCACCTCGAGGGTCGGCGGTTCGTCGTTCACGTCCGCAACCCGGCCGACGATGCGACGCGTTTCGGCAAGGGAGCGTTCAATCCCGATCTGGCCGCGCTGATCGGCAACGTCGGTGCGATGAACGATGGGCCGTGAAGACGGCCTGTTTCGCGGTGCGCACGCCGATGGCGCCGCATCCCTTCGTCTGATCCGAACCGCGACCGTCAGGGAGCGCCGCGGCACGCTCGGATCGGTAGGACGTGTGGCAGGTTCAAGCCCTCGCGCGAAGCGGGCTTGTTGTTTCGGGTGGTACGGGCGTCCCGCCCGTTTTATCCGGTTCCCGCGCCAGCTTGGCCGTGTTGAGCGATCGATTGGCGAGAGGGGCCGGCCGCAGTTCCACATCGTGGGGGACGCCTCAGCTTCCTGGCAGCTTTGCCGGCGGCGGAGCAGCGTCGAATCCCGCGACGCGCAGATCGCAGCGGGGAATCACAGCCACGCAAAAAGGGGCGCAGATTTCCGGCGGCGCATCCGGCGGCGGCGATTCGACCGTCGCCTCGACCCGCAGCACGGGTCCGTCGCGCCTCACGCGCGTGATGCGCACCGAGTAGCCGCGCCGCACCACGCGGCCCAGCGTCACAATCAGAGCCATTTCGCGCTCGAAGTCGATCCGTTCGTCGATCAGCGGCAGCCGCGCCCAGGCGGCGGCGTCGCGAACGACGACACGCATGCGGCGGTGCTCGCGGCTGTCATCGACGACGAATTGACGCAGGATGGACAGGTCCGCGCCGTCGGCCGGCATCGGAAAGCGCGCGTGCGGATCGGAACAAACGACGTTAAAAGGCAGGATCGTGACGAGCAGCGCCACGCGCGGAAACGCCGATCGACGCAGCAACCCCGTCCTCGGCTGAGTGGAATGCGGCACAGCCGCCCCCGGCTGTGCATCTGCTTGAAAACGAGCCATCATGCCGCGCGATCATACCGTTGACCGAATCGTCGGTCATCAGAGCGTCACCGCCGCCGCGCGGAAACGGGCCGCACGCCGGACCCTACGTGTTCGAAGAGGGGCTGGTGATGGCTGTCCGCGGCGCCGGCGCCGTCATCGGCGAACTGCCGGTCCGACCCACGCCGGCCACCGCGGTCGCCACGGTCGCCGCCACCGTCGCGGCGACGGCGGCAGGTGCGGGCATCGAAGCGGTAACGGCCGGAGCGGGCAGCGGCGCGGGTCGCTGCTGGCCGCGCGTCAGCCAGCCGGTGTTTTTCAGCGTCAACGCCGCATAGGGCATGATCCAGACGAAGCCGAAGACCCAGAACATCTCGTAGAGCATCAGCCACAGCCAGTTGCTGTCGCGCTCGCGGCGATAGTAGATGGCCGCCTGCGTCAGGCCGAAGACGGCCACCAGGCTCAGGTGCCGGGCGACGTATTCGGGGTGCATCAAGACCAGCGCCATGCTATTGAACACGAGCAGGTACGGCACGATCAGCGTCGACAGCACCAGCACCATGTTGATGCGAAACGCGGTCAGATGCTCGCGGCGGAACGGCGTAAAGAGAAACCGTTGGAGTACGATCGTTTCGCGGATGTTGCTGCGCGCCCAGCGCAGCAGCATCTTCGTCGTGCCGCGATAGGTCGTCGGCATTTCAGCCCAGACGCGGGCGTTTTCCTGATACGCCGTCAGCCAGCCCTCGCGCAGAAACAGGTTCGTCATCGCCCGGTCCTCGCCGGTCATGCAGGCGCGGCCGAGGAACTTCTGCTCGAGCCACTCCTTCGCGACCTTGCGGACCACGCTGGCGCGATAGACCGACAGCGCGCCCGGCGTGCAGAACACGCCGCCGATCTGGTTCTGATAGGCGCGCACGAACTTGAACGACAGCGAGAACGTGCACCGCAGAAAGCGCGTCCAGATGCTGTCGTGCGGATTCAGCACCTCGACGCAGCCGGCCACGCAGCCGACGCGCGGATTGCGAACCAGCGGCGTCACGCCATGGCGCAGTGCGTCGGAAGCGAAGATGCTGTCGGAGTCCATCGTCACGAATACGTCGCCGTCGGCCCGCTGAAAACCCGCGTACAGCGCCTCGCGCTTGCCCATGTTGCGCGGCTGGCGGAAGGCCTGGATATTGCAGAACGGCTCCACCTCGCGCACCGCCGCCTCAATGTGCTTCCACGTGTCGTCGGTGCTGCCGTCGTCGACGACGATGATCTGGAGCTTGTCGGCCGGATAGTCGTTGTGGGCGACCGACAGGATCGACTGCCGCACCAGCGCGCCCTCGTTGAAGGCGGGGATGATCACGCTGACGCGCGGCAGTTCCGCGTCGCTGACGGACGGCATCGGCTTGTAACGCAGCCACAGCACGATGCGCCAGGCCAGCGCGATGTACATGATCGCCGCGTACGCGGTCATGCCGTACCAGAACGTCGTGTGCAGACCGGGCGCGAAAAAGCGCCGGCCGGTCGACACGACCTGGCCGCTGACGACGGCGTAGGCAATGAGAAGCAACAGCCCGACGAGAATGGCGAGCTTGGCCGGTCGGTCCCACCACGAGGGTGCGCCGCGCGGCACCTGTCCGGCGATGGAAGGCGGGCGATGATTCTTGTTGTCGGGGTCGGGTTCTTCCTGAGGAGTCAGCGGCGGCGTACGACGGTCCGCCTCGGCGTCGGCTTTGGCGCCGACGTCGGTAGATCCGGAACGAGCAAGCATGGATTCGATACTGCCCGCAAGCAGTGGGACCGCTGACACGTAAGTAAGCTCCTGAAAGCGCCGTCCATGGCAACTCCGTTGAATACACGAACACCGCGCGTAAAGGCGGGAAAACTACCCCAGCTTCCCGCAGGAATCAACTGTTCACGCTGTAGATGCCATTCGAATTGCGTCGCCGCGGTCGAAGAGAAACCAGCAAGTTGTGGGCGTAGCGGGTCGTTGACATAAGTTCCTAGACCCTGTTCGCCCATATTGGGTTGGGTCAATCGCTGCGTGCGTTTGAACGAATTGCACGGAATCCCGCGGGGGTTCATTATTCTGCGCCGTAACTTTATGTAAGATAAGTACATATGGCGCGGCCCCGGTCAGACGCTCGCCCTTCGCAAATGCCCAGAAGTCGCTCAGGGAAACAAGTGTTTGCGCTCCGCTGACCAGCGGATTCGACGATGGGCGTGGTCGGTGCGGATGATGCGGTTCGCACCGCCGTGTAAATGGCGGTCCTCGCAAGCTTGCCTTAACCGGCTCTGGGTTGCCTCGTGACCAACGGCGCTATAAGAAACCCCGTGCATGTTTCCGGAAAGCAATCCAGCCGGTAAGCCCAGGCAACATCTCGCCTCGCCCGCGGACGTGGCGATACTCCTGGCGGCACTGGCAACCGCCAGCCTTGTCGCCTTATACACGCGACCACATGCGATCGATGCAGCTTTCCAACAGGACGTGATATCGGAATCCGCTGCCGCGGGGTTAATCGAAATCGACGGATCGCCCGGAAACGGCGCCGCCAGCCCGGCACCGCCTCTCGTCGCGTTCGGCGTCGACCCCGAGACGGCGCCCTGGTGGGAACTGGCGGCGCTGCCTCGCCTGGGCGAATCGATCGCCCGCCGGATCGTCGAGTTTCGCGAAAGCCGCCGCGGCTTGCCGGGGCCGAACGGCGGACGGGAAACCGGACGCGTTTTCGGTCGTGCGGAGGACCTGCTGCAAGTCCCCGGCATTGGCCGGGCGACCCTACGGCAGATGCGGCCTTTCCTTCGTTTTCCCGATGATCAATCGCGTTAGGACTCGTCGGGAAATGAACCGCGCGGTTTCACGGCGTGGCAAGGTCAAGCCATCGCAAGCGGCTTGTCCCCGATTCCGAGAAGCGCGTCACGCGAGGGCCTGGCCGAGATGAGCCGTTACGTGGCGCGGGCTTGCAGCCCGTGGTCGGCGTCCCGTCAAAAAACGTGACAAAGTGTATCAGATGAATGCGGTCGCCCCATCAGTCGCGCATGGCCGCGAGAAACTCGCCGTTGGACTTGAACGCTCCCAACTCGGTCACGAGCGACTGAATGCGCGCCGGCTGCGGCATGGCCATCAGGCGGCGGCGCAGGCGGTACACCTTCTGCACCGACTCGGTCGGCAGCAGCAGCTCTTCTTTGCGTGTACCGGATTGAGCCACATCCATCGCCGGCCAGATGCGCAGATTGGCCAGTTCGCGCGACAGGACCAGCTCCATGTTTCCGGTGCCCTTGAATTCCTGAAAGATGAACTCGTCTCCGCGGCTGCCGGTGTCGATCAGGGCCGACGCGATGATCGTCAGACTGCCGCCGTGTTCGATGGTGCGAGCCGCGCCGAAGATGGCTTTCGGCTCGATCAGCGCGCGGATGTCGATGCCGCCGCTCATGGTGCGGCCGCTGGAGCCGACGAAGGCGTTGAACGCCCGCCCCAGCCGCGTCAGCGAGTCGAGCAGTATGAAGACGTGCTCGCCGCGCTCGACGCGCCGCTTGGCCTTGGCCAGCATCAGCCGGGCGATCCGCACGTGGCTGACGACGTCCTTGTCGTTGCTCGAATAGACGACTTCGGGAGCGTCGGGCGGCGGGTCGGGAACGGCCGCGCCCAGGCTGCGGCGGATTTCGGTGACTTCCTCCGGCCGCTCGTCGATCAGCAGCATCATCAGCCGGATTTCGGGGTAATTGGCGCGAATCGCCGCGGCCATTTGTCCCAGCAGCACGGTCTTGCCGGTGCGCGGCGGGGCGACGATGAGTCCGCGCTGACCGCGTCCGATGGGCGTCAGCAGGTCGACGACGCGCATCGTCAGCGGGCCGCCCTCGGTCTCGAACCGGATCGGCTCGCGGGGATCGATGACCGTCAGGTCCTCGAACGGCTTGAAGTCCGCCGTGGCGCCCGGCTCGGCGCCCATGATGCGTTCGATCTCGGTCAGCGCGAACGCCGGATCGACGTGGCCGTTGCCGCGCGCGATCCCGTGAATCATTTCGCCGCCGCGCAGATTGAATCGACGAATCAGATCGGTCGAAACCCAGGGATCATCGGGATGAACCGCATAGTTGCGACGCGGATCGCGCAGGAAGCCATCCTGCCGGTCGGTCAGTTCGAGCGTGCCGACGGCCGGCGCGGGAGGGCCTGTCGGTTCGCGCACGAGGCGCGGCGCCGGAGGACGATGGTGCGCCGAACGATTGTACGAGTGCCCCGCACGCGGCCGCGAATGTGACGATCCGCGCCGATGCCCGCTCGACGGGCCGCTGCCGTGCCGGCGACCGTGATGGGGTCCTCGAGAAAACGAGGAGCGATGTTTCATGACTAGTTTTGTCCTGAGCCTGTCCGCGCACCGCGACCGGCGCCGAGGGGTCGAGGCGTTCTTCGACGGGAATAGCGCCGGGCGCCGGTCCGATCGGGAACGCCGGTCAACTCGTCGTAACGCGAACGCGACGAGCGCCGGTGTGCCGCGGTCTCTCGATGCGGGCGATTGCGGCCCGCGGATTCCGAATGTGTCGATTTCGGCGCGATGGTCCGACGGCCTGCTCCGCTTCCCCGCGCGTCAGTAGCGAATACCGAACTCGCGGAATTCACCGCGCGGCGCCGTGTCGGAACGTTGGACGTCCTCGATATACCCATCGAAATGCCGGGCGATCCGGGCCATCAGATCGTCCAGCTCGGCCGGCGTGCCCTCGACAATCATTTCGACGCCACCGTCCGGAGTATTGCGCACGTAGCCGGTAACGCTCGTGCCGCGGGCCAGCGCCGTGACGGTGGCACGAAAGCCCACCCCCTGTACGCGACCGGAATAAATGACTTCGCGGCGGGTCATTCCGTCGCCATCGTATGCCCGATGCCGGCATTCTGTCCAACGCCGGGCGACCGCCTCAGCATACCGCGAATCCGTCCCCCGCGGAATGGGATAGTCGTTCGACCCCGCCCCTTTTCTTGTCAGTCCTGATCCTCGTCGTGCACGCGTCCCAGCATCGGCGCTTCATCGGTGAATTCGATGCTGCCGGGAGACCGTGCAGCGATGCGCACAAGCCACGTGCCGCTGAGCCTGCGGCTCGGACCGATCACATGAAGGATCGGTGCATCACCGCCCGGCGATTGCCACCGCTCGACGGGACCAGGCGCGCCGCCGGCGAAAAGAATGACCGCTTCCGGTCGTCGCGCCGCGGCTTCTGCAAGCAGATGGCCCGATGGCCGTGCGCCCCCGGCGATGCGGAACTGATCGGCGGTATCGTAGGCGCGAACTTTCTGTTCGGCGCTGGCCCGGACGAAGTCCGGCGTGTGCGGGCGAACGGTGATGCCGTCGTCGGTCAGCAGCAGGAACTCCTGTTCGGACGACAACGCGGCGATTTCGTCCTTCACTCGCTCACGCAAATGCCATAGTTCGCTCGACTCGCTTGCGTCGGCCGCGACTGCCAGCACAACGCGGCGAGCGGCCAGCGCCACCGGCAAGCGCACCTGCGCTTCTTGGTCCGGCGGCGGCGGATCGACGCTCGTGCGACCGTAATGTGTGCGTCCGATGCGGGCCTCGATTTCGATCGGACCGCCGCGGTCCGACTCCGCCACCTCGAACATGCACGGTGCTGTACCGATGTCGCGGCCCTTGACACGCACCGTTGCCCCTGACGGCTCAGTGTCAATGTGCAGGCGCGGCGCAATCGCAGCGAAGTGCAACGCGGTCCGCAGGCGCGGTCCCGGCTCGCTCGGGATGCTCATCTCGCGCTTCACGGCTGCGAACCCGGGCAATTCGCCCTGTACGACGACGGTCCGCCCGCGCACGTCGGCCGGCAGCCGTACGCTCAGGGGTGACGTTCCAACGGGCCGGCCATCGACCAGCAGCGAAGCCCCCGGCGGATCGGTTTCGACGCTGATTTCGACCGGGGCCAGGTTCAACGCGCCGCGCCAACTCCATGGCTGTCGCGGTGGGGGCAACGCGGCAGTAATCTCGATCGGTTCGTAGCCCTCCTTGACGAGCCGGATCGGCATCGACACGAGTTGCTCGGCGGGAATCTGCCCGGTGAAAGGCGTCGTGCCGACCGGGTTTCCGTCGATCCAGACGGTGGCGCCGGGCGGATCGGAGTGAATCTCCGTCTGCACCGGCGTGCGGACCAGAACGATGTTCAGCGTGTCGCCGACATCCAGGGCTGACACCGCTCGGCGCTGTGGCGAGTAGCCCTCAAGGTTGAAGGCAAGCTGATGGACGGCAATGTCGTCAATAGGAAGCCGGACCGCGAGGCGACCGCCCGGCCCGGTGGTTCCAATGCGTCGTTCGTCGAGCATCACATCGACGCCGGGTGGGTCGGTTTGCACCCAGAATCTGAAATCGGCGGCGTCGGCGCGCGAGGCGCCCGGGGTGTTGTTGAAAAGAAGCAGTGCGACGCCGCCGGCAAACAGCAGCACGACCGCGGCCCAGGTGATGCGCTCACGGCGGCGCAGGTCCGCGGCAAGCTGAGCTTCGTGTTCGAGCCGATCGGACTCGTGACAGAGGGGGCAAACGCCGTTGTCGCTGCCATCCGACGGCGCGCGATACAACTCCAGACAGCGAGAGCACTTGGCGATCCGTCGCACGCTGGAATGGTAATGCAGAAGACATCCGATAACAAGACCGTTTCGGCGATTTCATGAATTCGGTGTCATTTCGCATTATCTGATTCGATGCAATACGCCGAGAGGATATGCGACTCTGTTATCTTATATATTTTGACCGTTAACGATCGTAACTTTTTGCTCCTTTTTTGTTTACGGCACAGGTATTTTGTTGAAATAGTTGCACGGTTCTGGTAGCATGGCACTGGAGTCAGGGGAACATTTCAGTTCCACAGTGGGTCGGAAGGGCTATCCAAACGTTCGTTTGGAACACGTAAAAAGGAGAGTAAAATGTTTATGCGCGTATCCACTGCAATCGCAGTGGTCGGTCTGTTGATGTTCGCCTCGCCGTCAGCGCGGGCGGATGTGGATTGTGGCGACCCGTTGGCGATTAACGGGTCCGCCGGACCCGAGTTCGGAGGCACCGTTTGGGGCACGCACGCGCCTGCGGGTGGCACCAACAACGGACAACCCCATCCGTTCTGTGGGCAGTCAGTTTATGAAGATGCGTTCTTTCCGGGCTTAACTATCAATGTGACGTCGCTCCCGATTCTGCCGCCCCCACCTGGCAAAAAGTTTGCCGGCGTGATTAGCATCGACTTTACGGCCTTCTTCCCGGGCGATTTCACACAGCACATTGTCGACATCCCGCTGATCAAGGACCCGGCGGGCGCCAATTACATCAACCAGTTGATCGTGACGACGCGCGGCACGGATGGAACGACAAGCCCGGTTCCCGGCGCCACTACAGACGGCTACAGCATCCATGTTGACGTGACGGGCGTACAATTGGGACAGCAGTCGGTCATGGACATCTTCTGGACCCAGATTCCGGAGCCGGCCAGCCTGTCGCTGCTGGCACTGGGCGGTCTGGCGATGCTTCGCCGCCGCAAGGCTTGAGCGGACGAGTGATTCCAAACGAATGAATTCGCCGTTCATCGGGGTCAATCCCCGACGATCGGAAGGGAATTGCCCCAGGGCGATGGCGCTTTGCGAATGCGCCATCGCCCCTTTTTTTCGTCCGTTCGCCTCTTGCCACGCAATGGTTTCGTTAAACCGCGGCGGGTGCGTACATTCGGAACGGCGTGCGCGGTGAACTCGCGACAGGGATGGTAACCGTAAGCACGACCGAGCTTCCGTTTTCGGCAACACGGCGCGATGCGGTGGACCATGTGTTCAGATTTGGGCGCGGTGGTTTGAGTCCGCCGGCGCGTGTCGAAGATCGTTGCAGCCGCGCTACCAGCACCCCTGCCGGGTCGAAGTCGACTCGTGATTCGACTTTTCGGCCGGCAGCAGCAGGCGTTGATTCACTTCGTCGAGGTCCCGGCGCAGACGACGGTCGAATTCCTCCAGCGACTTCCAGCCGCCCTGATCTTCGCGCTCCAGGCGCCCTTTGCGGCCCGCCTCGCGTGGACCGAACGCGCGCAGCGGGGAGTCGGACCCGTCACGATACCAGTTCGGATACGAGCGCCGATCAAATGAATGCGTTCGCTGCAAGCGCGAGGATCGTGCCGGCAACATGCTGATTCCAAGCCAGAGAATTGCCAGCCCGGTCAACAGCAGCAGCCATGTTCCGCCTTGATTGCATGAGCGCCGGGGATCTGCGATGACGACTCTGACCGCCGGGGTTCTGTGCGCCCCGGTAAAAAGCGGTGTGCCGCAGCGATGGCAGAAACTGGCCCCGACGCGGGCGGAACGCAGGCAAACGTCACAGACGGGCGCGGACATGACCCGACACCTCCGCATGAGTCGGCTCAATCGTCGCCGCGCCGGTTTCCCCGGTGCGCGTCGGCGCGGTCGCGATGTGATCCATTATATGCTTGGGGCGCCGTCGACATCAAAGGAATGTGCCGCAATCAGGATGGCTGCGATGCGCGAAACCAGGCGATCGTTTCCGCGAAACCCGTTTCTCGCGCGACGGTCGGTCGCCAGCCGAGAATCTCGCGCGCTCGCGTCAGATCGGGCCGCCGCTTCTCGGGATCGTCCACCGGCCGCGGCACAAGCCGGATCGTGCTTCGGCTGCCGGCGATGCGAATGACTTCGTCGGCCGCCTGCCGGATGGTGATTTCCTCGTCGTTTCCGAGGTTGATCGGCTCGACGCAGTTGCCATGGGCCGTTCGCAGGATGCCCTCGACGAGATCGCTGACGTAGCAAAACGAGCGGGTTTGATTTCCATCGCCGTGGACGGTGACCGGCTCGTTCTTCAGGGCCTGACAGATGAAGTTCGGCAGGGCGCGGCCGTCGTCGCGGCGCATGCGCGGTCCGTAGGTGTTGAAGATGCGCACCATGCGCGTGCGCAGGCCGTACTTGCGATGGTACGTCATCGTCAGCGCCTCGCCGAAGCGCTTGCCCTCGTCGTAAGGCGCCCGCGGACCGATCGGATTCACGTTCCCTCGATAGGTCTCGCGCTGCGGATGCTCGAGCGGATCGCCGTAACACTCGCTGGTCGACGCCTGTAGGAACAAAGCGCCCGCGGCTCGGGCCAGCTCGAGCAGGTTGAAAACGCCCACCGAGCAGGTCCGCATGATATCCACGGCCTTGGTTTCGAAGTCGATCGGGGAGGCAGGACATGCCATGTTGAGAATCATGTCCACTGGTCCGTTGAGGCGCAGCGGTTCGACGATGTCCTGTTCGATGAAGGTGAATCGCGGATTCGCGGTCAAATCGTGGATGTTCCGGGCCGAGCCGGTGGTGTAGTTGTCGACCCCCACCACGTCGTGCCCTTCGTCGAGCAGCCGGTGGGACAAATGGAATCCGATGAATCCGGCCGCGCCGGGAACGACGATGCGCATGGGGACAACCTGTTGGGCAGCGTGCAGCCGCGCCCCGCTGAGGAGCGCGTTCACCGATCATTATTAAACGGCAAACGGCGTTGGCGGGCAAGATGGCGGCGCGGAAGCGTCGAAACGTCGAAACGTCAGAGTCAGAGATGTGAGATTTAAGACGTCGGAATTACGGATCTGCGCGCGAGCATCGGCGTTGAAGCATCGTTTTTCACTTTGCGGATTTCGAATCCCAGATTGCCGATCTCAGGTCGGACTGCGCATGCCTCAGGCGGTCAGCCGCGCGCGTCCTGTATTCCACCGCCGCGCCGCAAACTTCTCAGTTAGCCTGGCGACTTCGACGCCGCGCGCAGGCGCGTTTCCGGCGAGTCAATCGTCGTGATGCGCAGGCCGAAATTCTCGCCGACCTTGACCGCCTCGCCGCAGCCGATGCGCTGGTTGTTGACGAACAGATCTAGGGGCGCATCGAACGGCTGATTGAACTCGACGATGGCGCCCCGGCCCCACTGCACGATTTCATGGACGCGCATCTTGCGCGCAGCGAGCTGCACAATGACGGGCACCGAGAGGTTGAGAATGCGCCGAATGCGGTGGTCATCCATCGGCGCGGCGGAGTGCGCCGTCGGCGAGTTCGGGCGCGCGCCGACGCGCTCCTCCTCTACAGCCTCGGGTGCGGCTTCGTCTCCCACCGGGGCCGAGCGCCCGGTTGCGAGCGTCGCGTCGGCGATGTCGCGGACCGCGGCCTCGGCCGTCGTCAGGGCAGCGTCGATATCATCTTGCGACACGATCATGGGCACTTCGACGACAGGGGCTGGGAGCCGTAACAGGCGGCCGCCGATGCAGGGTCGGCGCCAGCGCGGTCTCCCGCCGCTTGCGGCGCCGGCGCATCAGATGTATCGGAGGTCGCCGCGGGAAACTTGAAGCCCGCGTTCCCTTGAACGGCGCCGCGGCGCGGGCGCGACCGGTGGGAACGCCCCGCGAAGGCCCAAAGCAGGAGGCCCTATCATGAAGTCGTTTCGCAAGGAATTGTGGTTTCAAACGCCCCGGCGGCGCGCGTTCATCAACATCACGCCGCAGGTCGAGGCGGCCCTGGTCGAGAGCGGCATTCGCGAGGGGCTGTGCCTGGTCAACGCGATGCACATCACCGCGAGCGTCTTCATCAACGACGACGAGCCGGGGCTGCACGCCGATTTCGACCGCTGGCTGGAGGGCATCGCGCCGCATGAGCCGATCCGTCGGTATCGCCACAACGACACCGGCGAGGACAACGCCGATGCACACCTCAAGCGCACGATCATGGGGCGCGAGGTGGTTGTGGCGGTCACGGACGGGGGGCTGGATTTCGGGACGTGGGAACGCATCTTCTACGGCGAGTTCGACGGCCGGCGGAAGAAGCGCGTCCTGGTGAAGATCATCGGAGAGTAGATTGTCGCGCGGGAATTAGACGAACATTACCGCAAATGCGGCAAGGTCAAACCATCGCGCGAGCCGGTTGCCGCGACTTCAATTTGTGGGAGTTGCGTGGTGCGGGCATCCCGTCCGGCAGATCGTGCTGATGGCCCGTGCGTGGCACACCGGTGGAATGGCATAGCGAATTCCACGACGATTCCTTAGCCGCGTTCGGTGATCGCCACAAAGTCGCGGCGGGCGGGGCCGAGGTAGATCTGGCGCGGGCGTGCGATCTTCTGTTCGGCGTCGTTGACCAACTCCAGCCACTGGGCCAGCCAGCCGGCGGTGCGCGGGATGGCAAACAACACGGTGAACATCGAGATGGGGAAGCCCATCGCCTCGTAGATGATGCCTGAGTAGAAGTCGACGTTGGGATACAGCTTGCGGCCGATGAAGTAATCGTCCTGAAGCGCGATGCGCTCCAGTTCCAGCGCGATGTCCAGCAGATCGCTGCGGCCGGTCACTTCGAAAACCGAGTCGGCCACCTTCTTGATGATCTTGGCGCGGGGATCGTAGTTCTTGTAGACGCGGTGGCCGAACCCCATCAGCTTCAGTTCCCCCGCCTTGACGCGCTTGATGTAATCCGGAATGCGGTTGGTCGATCCGATCTCGCGCAGCATGTGCAGCACGGCCTCGTTGGCGCCGCCATGCAGCGGACCGTACAGCGCCGCGGTGGCGGCGGCGACGGCGGAGTAGGGATCGGTCTGCGAGCTGCCGGCGGTGCGCATGGCGCTGGTGCTGCAATTCTGTTCGTGATCGGCGTGCAGAATGAACAGTACGTCCAGGGCGCGTTCGAGGATGGGATTGGGCGCGTACTTGCTCTCGGACATGCGGAACAGCATGTTGAGGAAGTTGCCGCAGTAGCTCAGGTCATTGTCCGGATAGGCGTAGGGCAGGCCCATGCGATGGCGGTAGGCGAACGCCGCCAGCGTGGGCATTTTGGCGATGAGGCGGCGGATTTGCAGCTCGCGCGACTTGGCGTCGTTGACCTGTCGCGCGTCGGGGTAAAACGTCGAGAGTGCCGCGACGGTGCTCACGAGGATGCCCATCGGATGGGCGTCGTAGTGGAAGCCGTCGATGAACTTCTTGACGTTTTCGTGGATCATCGTGTGGTGCGTGATCTCGTGAATCCACTGCGCGAGTTGCGTCGTCGTCGGAAGCTCGCCGTATATGAGCAGATAGGCGACCTCCAGAAAATTGGCCCGCTCGGCAAGCTGCTCAACCGGATAGCCGCGATACAGCAGGATGCCCTTGTCGCCGTCGATCATCGTGATGCGGCTGGAGCACGACGCCGTGTTCATGAACGCCGGGTCGTAGGACATCAGACCGAAATCGTCGGGATCGGTCTTGATGGCGCGCAAATCGGCGGCTCGAATGGCGCCGTGCTCGATCGGCAACTCGTAGGTTTTGCCCGTGCGGTTGTCGGTGATCGTCAGGCTGTTCTGTCCCACGGCGGCGTCCCTCGTGCGATCGGGTTGGAATGTCTGAATGGCGCCGTTTAGCGCAACTGCACAAAAGGTTAATGGGAATCCGCCCTCGGTTCAAGCGGCCCGAACGCCCGGCCGCGCGGCGACGCGGTTTCGAATAAACTGTTGATGATGAGCGCGTTCCGAACCTGCGTATGTCTGATGGCTTGTTGGGCGATCCTGCCGGCCGCGGCCGCCCAGGGTCAGGAAGTGCGGGCCGAGCAGGTGCGGCAGTCCATCTCGTCGGCCGTCACGTGGCTGAAGCGCGATCTGACACGCGCGATGGAGGCCGGCCGGGAGAACCGCGCCGAGTGGACCTACATCGCTCCGGACAACTGGCCGGGCGCCGAGGCGCTGGCGGCGCTGGCGCTGCTCAACGCCGGCGTTGCGACCGACGATCCGGTCGTGGTCCAGGCGCTGGATCGCCTTGCTCAGACGCGCGACACCGTCACCTACAACATCTCGCTCAAGATCGCCGCCCTGGCGCACGCCGATCCGGTTCGCTATCGCGACGCGATTCACACGGCCGCGAAAAAGCTGGCTCGCATGCAGCTCAACAACGGCATGTGGACTTATTCGTCGCAGGACATCCGCGCGTCCGTCGGCGGGGGCGACAACTCGAACACGCAGTTCGCCCTTTACGGCCTGCACGAAGCGGCCCGCGTCGGAGCGCCGATCGAGCAAAACGTCTGGCGCCGCGCCGCAGCGCACTGGGAGCGCACGCAACGCCCCGACGGCGGCTGGACCTATTCTCCGCGGCACCAGCAGCCTGCCGGTTACGGCAGCATGACCGCGGCCGGCGTGGCCAGTCTGCTGATCTGCGGCGAGTCGCTGAATCGCAGCCTGGAGGGGCCGTACACCGACGGCGCCTGCGCCCGATGCGGTCGGTACGCGACGAATCCGCGGCTGGCGGCGGGATTGAAGTGGCTCGGCCGGAACTTCGACGCGCGGCGCAATCCGAATCATCACACGTATGTGTATTACTGGCTTTACGGCGTCGAGCGGGTCGGCATGTTGTCCGGACTGAAGCAGTTCGGAACGCATGACTGGTATCGAGAGGGCGCGGCCTATCTCGTGCGGGCGCAGCGCGGCGACGGTTCGTGGAACGGCAGCGTCGTGGACACATCGTTCGCGCTGCTGTTTCTTGCCAAGGGACGCCGCCCCGTGCTCATCAACAAGCTGCTGTGGGCCGACGAGCGACAGGCCAATCTCGACCGGCACGACTGCGAGAATCTGACGGCATTCCTCGGCGATCGGCTGGGTGAGCCGGTGGCGTGGCAGCTCATCGGTTTGGATGCGGACGTGGAGGAGTGGCTCGGCGCGCCGATCCTGTACTTTCAGGGTCACGAGTTTCCGCCGTTCACACCATCGCAGCGCGAGTCGATCCGCAAGTTCGTGGACAACGGAGGCACGCTGCTCGCCGAAGCGTGTTGCTCGCGACCGGAGTTCCGGGAGGGTTTCGAGCGATTCGCGCGCGAGGTCTTTCCTGACGAGCCACTGGCGCCGATTGATGGGGGGCATCCCGTCTGGTCCGTGCTGTTCCGCGTGGAGCCACGGGCGTTCCCGTTGATGGGCATCGACGTCGGGTGTCGGACGTCGGTGTTCTACCTGCCGAACGATCTGTCTTGCCTGTGGGAGCAGGTCGACCTGTCGCATCCGCTGACCGAACCGGCGCTGCGGCTCGGCGGCAACATCGCTGCCTACGCGACCGGTCGCGACGCCCTGCCCGATAAGCTGGACACGGTGAAACTGTTGCCGCAAGCCGACGACGACGAAACAGCCGCGCCCCCTGCGACGGCCGCGCTGCGCGTTGCCTGGCTACGCCACAGCGGCGACTGGCGTACCGATTCCCATGCGCTGCCGCGCCTGGCGGAGTACCTGCGACAGAACGCGGGCGTGGACGTGGTGTCCCAGCCGGCGGTGCTGCGGGCGGACGACCCGGCGTTGCTGGATCATCCGATCGCTTACATGACCGGGCACGGAGCGTTTCGGTTTACCACTACCGAGCTGGACGGACTGCGCCGCTACCTGACACGCGGCGGCTTTCTGTTCGCGGATGCATGTTGCGGGCGCGAGGCGTTCGACCGCAGCTTTCGGAAAACGGCGGCGGAATTGATTCCCGGTCGGTCGCTAATCGAGTTGCCGACGGATCATCCGCTGATTCGCGGAGAGCCGGGGTTCGACATGCGGGTCGTGCAGTATCGCGACGCAGATGTTCTGCCGAGCGAGAACCGCCGGCCGCCGCGCCTGGAGGCCGTAACCCTCGAAGGTCGGGTCTGCGTGGTGTATTCGCCGGAGGGATTCACGTGCGGGCTTGAAGACCATGCCTGCTTGAAATGTCGCGGTCTGAGAACCGAGGACGCACGTAAGCTCGTGTCCAACATGGTCTTATATGCACTTAGCCGCTGACTTGACGGTGTCCCCGTTTGTGATATATTATTAGTGGTGATTCGGTATCGATGTCGGGGTGCGCGCTGAGGCAGCGCCCCCATGCGTTTACTGGTCACCCCGCAAAGCCGGCGAGGTCGCGTCGTCACCTTAGTCAGCCGCGGTGTGCTGATTCGGTTTCGGTTGAGGATGTTTATGCGGTTCGAATCGGTCGTTTTTCCATGCCCGTCGTAACGCTTCCCGACGGGTCCCGCCGCACCGTGTCTCCTGGCGCCACCGCAGCGGACGTCGCCCGTGAAATCGGGCCGGGTCTGGCCAAGGCGGCTATCGGGGCGCGCGTCGATCAACGCATCATCGATCTTTCCGCCGCCATCACACACGACTGCTCGCTGTCGATCATCACGGCACGGTCCGAGGACGGCGACGCCCTGCGCATCATGCGCCACAGCGCCGCGCACGTCATGGCCGAAGCCATCTGCAAGCTCTTCCCCGAGACGAAACTGGTCTACGGTCCGCCGGTCGAGAACGGCTTCTACTACGACATCGACCTGCCGCGCAAGCTGACGCCCGACGATTTCCGAGCGATTGAATCGGAAATGGCGCGGATCGTCAGCGAGGACCGGCCGTTCACGCGCTACGAAATGCCGCGCGAGGCGGCCATGAAGAAGCTGCGCGCCGAGGCCAATCCCTACAAGATCGACAACGCCGAGCGAGCCGAAGGCGACGTGCTCAGCTTCTACGTCACGGGGCCGGAGCCGGGCAAATACTGGGAAGACCTCTGTATGGGCACGCACGTGCCCAGCACGAGCCGAATCGGCGCGTTCAAGCTGCTCAGCATCGCCGGCGCGTACTGGCACGGCGATGCCAGCAAGCAGCAGCTCCAGCGCGTTTATGGCACGGCGTTCCCCACGCGCAAGGAGCTGGACGCCTACCTCCGGCAGCTCGAAGAGGCCAAGAAGCGCGATCATCGCAAAATCGGTCAGGAACTCAATCTGTTCGTGATCGACCCGCTGGTCGGCAGCGGCATCGTTCTGTGGAAGCCGCGCGGCGCGACCGTTCGACTGCTGCTCGAAAACCATCTGCGCGGCGAGCTGGTGCGGCACGGCTATCAACCCGTCTTCACGCCGCACATCGGCGGACTCGATCTGTATCGCACGAGCGGCCATTTTCCCTACTATCGCGATTCGCAATTCCCGGCGCTGTTCGAGACCGATCGCGCCCGCGTGCTCAACGAGCTGTGGGTCGCCGCGGATGCGCGCGGCGACGCCGATGGTCTGTCGCTCTCCGAAACGAAATGGCTCGACGAGTTGCGCCGCATCGACGAGGAAAGCTGGAACCGCCTGGCCGGCCCGGACGGGGCGCTGCGGGCCGATGCAGGCAACCGCAAGCACAACCTGCACGTCATCCGCGATCTGCTGGCCGGCGCCGACGGCTTCCTGCTCAAGCCGATGAACTGCCCGCACCACGTGCGCATCTACGCCAGCGAGCCGCACAGCTATCGCGATCTGCCGGTGCGCCTGGCCGAGTTCGGCACGGTCTATCGCTACGAACAGTCGGGCGAGTTGTCGGGCCTGACGCGCGTGCGCGGCTTCACGCAGGACGACGCCCATCTGTTCTGCACGCCCGAGCAACTCCTGGACGAGCTGAGCGGCTGCCTGAGCCTGGCGCGCTTCGTGCTCGATACGGTGGGTCTGAGCGACTATCGCGTGCGCATCGGGCTGCACCAGCCCGGCGATCCCAAGTTTATCGACAACCCCGAAGGCTGGCGCAAGGGCGAGGCGGCGCTGGTCGCGGCGGCGCAAGCCAGCGGGCTGTCGTTCGTGCAGGAACGCGGCGAGGCAGCCTTCTACGGTCCGAAGATCGACTTCATCGTCAAGGACTGCATCGGCCGCGAGTGGCAGCTCGGCACCGTTCAGGTCGACTACAACCTGCCGGAGCGGTTCGGGCTGGAGTACGTCGGTCCCGACAACCGCGCGCACCGGCCGGTGATGATCCACCGCGCGCCGTTCGGCAGTCTCGAGCGCTTCGTCGGCATCCTGATCGAGCACTTCATGGGCGCGTTTCCGTTCTGGCTCGCGCCGGTGCAGGCGGTTGTGGCGACGGTCAGCGAGAAGTCGGCCGCGTACGGCCGTGAGTTGACCGACGCATTGCGCGGCCGCGGCCTGCGTGTCGAGCTGGACGATTCGTCGGAGAAGATCGGCCCGAAGAAGCACCGGGCGCGATCGCAGAAGATTCCCTACATTCTGGTCGTGGGCGAGCAGGAGGCGGCCAATCGCACGGTCAATCTCAATGACCGCGACGGCCAGAACCTGGGCAACGTCGAACTTCACACCCTGATGGCGCGGTTCCTGGCGGAGAACGTTCCACCGCTCTCGAACGCGCCCTCGCATTCATAAAGAGCAAAGGAGGTTATGCGCACCCCGTTTCCACCCCGATTCGGTCCCGGCCATCGCCGGGTCAACGAGCAGATTCGTCTGTCGCCGGTCCGACTGATCGACGAGAACGGCACGATGCTCGGCGAAGTCCCCACGGACGAGGCGTTGCGCCGCGCGCGCGATGTCGGTCAGGATCTCGTGGAGGTCGATCCCAATTCCCGTCCGCCCGTGTGCAAGATCATGGACTACGGGAAGTTCAAGTACCACGAGTCCAAAAAGCGCCACAAGCATCACGAGCAGAAGCTCAAGGAAGTGCGGCTGCGACCCAAGACCGACGCGCATGACCGCGAGATCAAGGTCAACCACGCCCGCGAGTTCCTTGAGAAGGGCAACAAGGTGCAGTTCACGCTCATGTTCCGCGGGCGCGAACGCGCTCATCCGGAGCTGGCCATGGAGATGTTCCGCGAGATCATCATCGAGCTGGATGCGATCGCCAAGGTCGAGCGCCCGCCCAAACTCGAAGGCAAGCGCATGACCATGGTCCTCATGCCGGGGCATCCTGCGCCGGGCGCTAAGCCCGCCGCCAACAAGACGGCCACCGCCGACCGGGCGTCCGGCGACGGAAAGGCGACTTCGACCGGCGGCGCGACTTCAGCGGCGGCGAAGCGCACGGTACAGACCGCTGCGTCCGCGGCGGCGCTGAGCGCCGCGCCGGCGGATGCGGCCGATACGGCCGGGGCGGTGTCCGAACCGCGAACATAGCCGGTTTGCGAGACACGCGTGCAACTGCGGCAGGACGAGTGAGAGCCTGTCCCGAGAATTCCCTCTCCCTTCAAAGGAGAGGGTTGGCGTGAGCGCAAATTAGGCATCGCGCGGAAATAAGGTGAACGAATTGCAGAGGGGTGGTACGGGCGTCCCGCCCGTCCGGAACGGGCAAGATGCCCGTACCACCCAGGCCAATCGGTCAATTTATTTGTGCGCGACTTCTTAGTCAGGCTTCTGGCGTAAGAGCGGCCGTATAGCAGGCGTCATGAAGCGGGCCGAAGCTTGCCGCCCGATACGAATGATCATCGCGTTGGCCAGGCAGCAGCCGCGCTCCATCACTTTTCAGGACGACCATCGGATGGGACCGCACCATGCCTCGCTGGCTGAGCGCCTGGCTTGAACGTCATCAGCATCCGGCGTCGCTGGCGCTTCACGTGGTCGGCATCCCGTTGACCATCGCCTGTATTCCGTTGGCGATCGCGCAGCTTGTCGACAATCGCTGGGACCTGTGGTGGCGACCGGCGGGACTGCTGGTCGGCGGCTATGCGCTCCAATGGCTCGGCCACGTCATCGAGGGGAACGACATGGGGGAAGTGATTCTCATCAAGAGGTGGCTCGGCCGGCCGTATGTCGCGGTTGCGCCGCGCTACCAGCGCGAAGATTCGGCGGCGGACGACGGAACGGCTTGATCGCGGTCGCATCCGGATCCCCGCCTACGCGCAAATGACGGGACGGGCCGCTGCCGCCGCGTGCGGTGATGCGCATCGCGCCTTTCACGGCCAAACGGCCCGATGACGTACAACTCGATCTTCAACGAGCTTGTCCGCGGGCCGCTTGACCGTGACACACGAGTACGGCCAACGCAGTTGTGGCTCGGATTGTCCTTCCGCTCGCGATACCATCCCCCCGATGTCGACGCCCGAACGCATTCGCGCCCGCATCCGTCGCGAGCTGTATCCGTTCGACAGCCGCTTTTACGACCTCGGCGGCCTGCGAATGCACTACATCGATGAAGGCCGCGGCGCTCCCATCGTCTGCGTGCACGGCAATCCCACATGGTCGTTCTTCTATCGCGACGTGATCCGGACGCTGAGCGACCGCCGGCGCGTCATCGCGCCCGATCACATCGGCTGCGGACTGTCCGACAAGCCTGGCGACGCCGAATACGATTACTGCCTGCGCCGTCGAATCGACGACCTCGAATCGCTGCTCGATCATCTCGCCCTGAACGAAAACGTGACGTTGGTGCTGCATGACTGGGGCGGCATGATCGGCATGGGCGTCGCCGTGCGCCGGCCGCAACGCATCGCGCGACTGGTCATCCTCAACACCGCCGCGTTTCGCCTGCCGGCGGGCAAGCCGCTGCCGTGGCGATTGCGCCTCATCCGCGATGGCGGACCGCTGGCGACCCTGGCCGTGCGCGGGCTGAACCTGTTTGCCTGGCCCGCGACGTTCATGGCGGCGGCGCGGCCATTGCCGGCGGACGTGCGGGCCGGTTACCTCGCGCCGTACGATTCGTGGGCCAGCCGCATCGCCACGCTGCGCTTTGTGCAGGACATTCCGATTCGACCATCGGACCGATCGTTTGACGAGATGGCGTCGGTCGAGGCGCGCCTTACGTTGCTGGCGGGCGTTCCGATGCTGATCTGCTGGGGGCTGCGCGACTTCGTCTTCGACGCGCACTTCCTCAACGAGTGGCGGCGACGGTTTCCGGCGGCCGAAGTGCGCGAGTTTCCCGACGCGGGCCATTACGTGATCGAGGACGCGGGTGATCGCGTGCTGCCGGTGATTCGCGATTTTGTGATACCGGCGGGCGAGCGGGCGCGGGGTTGAGCGTCCCAGATCCGCCGCATGAACCGAACCGCGACCGTGAGGGAGCGTCGAGAAACGCGCCGGTTCTTGCGTTGCCACGCGGGTCGCCCCGTTTCACATCGCTATGCTTCGATCAGCGCCGTGACCGCTCCGGCCGGATCGCGAATCACACAAAAGCGGTTGCTTCCCATCATGCGCGGCCCGTCGAGAATATCGCCACCCAGCGCCGTGCAGCGCTGGGCACTGGCCTCCACGTCGGCGACGCGGATGTAAATCAGCCACTGCGCCGGTAGCGATGCGTTGTCGCCGCGGGCGTGACAGATTCCCGCCACCGTTTGTCCCGAAACATCGCGGATGTCGAAGTCGTGATAGCCGCCCATGTCGTGCGGCGCGGATATCCATCCCACGACATCGCAGTAGAAACGGCGGATGGCATCGGCATCGGCGACGGTCAGGTCGCGCCAGACGATCGCACCGATCGGCGGCTCGTCGGATTGGCTCACGATCTCATCCTCAGTTGCACGGAATGCGTTTCGTGACACGGCGGCCGTGCCGCGCGGGATGCAGTAGTCGCCATCGGCGCGTCATCAACACCCCGGCGTTTTGGTGATTGCGTGCAGCGGTCACGTCGGCAATAATACCAATCAGCTTCCCGTTCTCCGAGAAATGTCCGCTTATGAATGTCCTACTCGTTTCGCCGGCCACTCCGGACACGTTCTGGAGTTTCAAGCACGTTCTTCCGTTCGTCGGACGCAAGGCGGCTTTCCCGCCGCTGGGGTTGTTGACCGTCGCGGCCATGTTGCCCGGCGATTGGCGACTGCGATTGGTCGATCTCAACGTCACGACACTGACCGACGCCGATCTCGACTGGGCCGACTACGTGTTCGTCTCGGCGATGATCGTTCACGAAGCGTCGGTGCGCCGAATCGCGGCGCGCTGTAATGCGAAATGCAGGCCCATCGTCGCCGGCGGGCCGCTCTTCACCACGGGCCATCTGCGCTTTCCCGAGATTCCCCATTTCGTCCTGGGCGAAGCGGAGAACATCATGCCGGCTCTGATCGCCGACATGCGGTCCGGCGAAGTTCGGCACACCTATCAGGATTCGGCCAAGCCCGACCTGTCGCGCACGCCGTCGCCGCGCTGGAATCTCATCCGGCTGAAGGACTACGCGACGATGGCGGTGCAGTATTCGCGCGGATGCCCGTTCGACTGCGAGTTCTGCGACATCATTTCGATGTACGGCCGCACACCGCGCGTCAAACCGCCGGCTCGTCTGATCGCCGAACTCGAAGGGCTGCACGCCGCCGGCTGGAAGGGCGGCGTGTTCATCGTCGACGACAACTTCATCGGACACAAAGTCAAGGCCAAGGCGCTGCTGCGGGCGCTGATCGCCTGGCATCGGCGCGGCGGCACGGTCTTTCCGCTGCTGACCGAGGCTTCGCTGAACCTCGCCGACGATGCGGAACTGCTGTCGCTCATGTCGCGCGCGGGCTTTAAGAAAGTCTTCATCGGCGTCGAGACACCCGACGAGCAGACGCTCGCCTCGTGCGGCAAGGTGCAGAACACCCGGCGCGATCTGGTCGCCGCGGTGCGGCGCATCCAGCAGGCCGGGCTGGAGGTCATGGGCGGTTTCATCGTCGGATTCGACGGCGACGAGCATTCGATCTTCGAGCGGCAGCAACGTTTCATTCAGGAATCCGGCATCGCCACCGCGATGGTCGGGCTGCTGACGGCGCTGCCGCAGACGCGGTTGTTCGCGCGGCTCAAGCGCGAAGGCCGGCTGCTGGGCGAAAGCACGGGCAACAACGTGAACGCCGTGCTGAATTTTGTGCCGCGCATGGATCGCGAACAGCTTGTGCAGGGCTACCGCCGACTCGTGCAGCGGTTGTATGCGCCGGGCAACTACTATCGCCGCGCGCTGGCCTTTTTGCGGTGGTATCGCCCGCGCGGTCCGCGCAGCCGCCCAAGCCGTTCCGAATTGGGGGCGCTGCTGCGCTCGATGTGGACCATGGGCGTGTGCACGCCGGGCCGTCGAGCGTACTGGCAATTCCTGCTTCAGTCGCTGTTGATGTATCCGCGGGCGTTCGGCGCCGCGGTGAACCTCGCCATCAACGGCCATCATTTCCGGAAGATCGCGGCGACGTTGTAAACGCGCGTGACCGTTGAGGCCGGCGCCTCCGTCATTCCCGCGCAGGCGGGAATCCAAATGCGAGGAGACATCGCCAGGACCCCCGCCTGCGCGGGCGTGACGAATAAGGACGCCACGCTCGAAACCAGGGTTGGTCGACTCGATGTCCGATGATCGTGACCCGACCGTTTCGCGGTGGGCCGCCCGGCGTCAGACGAAACTTATTCCGTAGCGACGGCAAATCTGTCCCACGCGTTCGAGATCCGGCGGGCCGGATGGCAAGCGGGACAGTTCTTCAAACATCGTCTCGATGTTCCCCGGTGTGACAAAGACCAGCGCGCTGGCGGGGCCGTTGCCGGAGGCCCGAAACGAGTGCGGCACATCGCGCGGAGCGAAGACGGTAGTGCCGCACGCAGCCGCCACGGATAGATCGGCGACGGTGAATTCCAGCGTGCCGGCGAGTACGTGGAACACTTCATCTTCGCGTGTATGAACGTGCCGCGGTATGCCCAGCCCGGCGGGCACATCCAACCTGACGAGCGACAGACCGTCGCCCGTGGCGGACCGGCTCATGAGCACCGTGTGCCCAATTCCGAGCACGTCGAAGCGGCGCGCCTCTGCCGGATGCGCAACGACGTGTGTGATCATGGCGTTTCCGTGCAGGAGGGGCCGTCAATCGGGCGAGGACTCGTCGCTCTCGGCGGGCGGCGGCTCCGGTTCCGCGGCGGGCGCCGGCGGGCCTTCGGCGCCGATGCGAACCGCGTCGGCCTCACCGCCTAACTCGACGGGCACGGTTTCATAGATGCCGCGCTCTTCCATCAGGGCGTCGGCCTTCGTCATCAGCGCGACGAGTTGGCCGCCCTTGATCGGAACGTAATCGGTGCCGGGATCGAGCAAATCGCGATAAACCAGTTCGCGATTGGCGTAGCGGCGGTCGCCCAGCCCCCACGAGGCGAAAAGCACGCGGTTCAGGCCGCCGCGCAGCCGGCAGATCTTGCACACCATCGCGGCCACGGAGCCGCGGTCGATCACGTGGTCCGGCTGGAGGTCCCACGCGGGGTTGACGATCTGGCGCTGCACCAGTTTGTCGCGGCGCTCTTCGAACGATTTACACGTGTCCTCGCCGTCGGCCAGGATCAGCATGGCGCGGTAGGCCTCGTCGGTCGTCACCAGCGGCACTTCGGCCAGATAATGCAGAAAGCCGTCGTCCGACAGCGTGGCGGGGTCGACCGGCGGCGCCGTCTTTCGCGGCGCGGCGCAGCCGGCCACGAATGCCAGAATCACGGCCGGTAGCCACCATCCGCAGATTCGAGAAGCACAGATCGGGCACACGGGGCCGACTCCTTCAACAAACAACCGAGCAGTTTCAGAACGACCACGTCACGCCGGTCAGGGCGAAGGTGCGCGTCGTTTGATCCGAAAACGCGTCACCGGGGAAGAAGCTGCCGAAGCGGATCGTCCACGACACGTCGCTGGTAATACGATAATTCGCGTAGTAATCCATTTCCCAGCCGACGTAACCGCTCTGCTGGTCGGCTAGCGGATCGCTGATGGCGGCGCGGCTGCGGTTCTTGGCGAACAGGAACCAGTCGGTGCCCAGTTCCAGGTTCTTCACTTCCTTGATGTCCGGGAACGGGCGGAACGACCCGCCCGCACGCCACACGTGAATGTTGCTCAGCCGCGGGGCCAGCGCCAGGCCCGTGTCGCGGTAACCAAAGCCCACGAAGCTGTTGTCAACATGATCGCGGCGGTTGCCGCCGACGGCGTTGGTGGGGCTGCCGAGCCGGTCGGGATCGCCGCTGGCGAACATGTACTCGAAGACGAGCTTGGGCTGCGTGGGGTGCTCGATGAAGTACTCGAGCATCTGATCGAAGGCCCAGGCCTTGATCTCGTCGGTATGCAGAAAGCGACGGTCGCCGTAACTCGTGCCGCGCTCGATGATCCACTCGGTGCTGTATCGCAGATTCTTCACGATCTCGCCGGTCGAGCCGAAGCCGAAATACTGCGAGTCATACTGATAGTTCTGAAGCAGATCGAGCGGGTCTTCGCTGGTGTGATCGCTCTGATAGGCCCAGTAGAAGAACGGCTCGTGCTTCTCAAAACCCTTGTACCTCTCCTGCAAGATGAAAAAGTTGCGGTTGCTGCTGTCCGCGACCGGGCGGCTGCGGTCGATGTTCTCGGTGCTGTCGGGCGTCTTGCCGGCGATGAACGTCGTTTCGAATTTGGCCCATTCGCCGATCAACGCCACGTGATCCAGCGGCAGTGCCACGCCGTATCCCGTGCCGGTCTGCACGAAGTCGCGGCCGATGCGGAACTTCAGGTCGAACGGCAACTCGCGGTTTCCGTAGTACTGGGCGGCTTTTCGCAGGTCGAGTTCGTACCAGCCGCGCTCCAGGTTCGGCCCCTCGAAGTCGTCTTCGTTGGGCGTGTAGGAATCGCCGCGGTTCCAGTCGGTCCAGCCCATCTTCATGCGGACGTAGCCGGTGTGAATCCCGCGGTCGAGCGACAACGCGCCATACACGCGCAGATTGGTCTGTCGCTGTGTGCGGCTGCTGTTGACGCCGTCGTCGAACATCATGATGTACGCGTCCCACCAGCCGCCCACGTCGAGACTGAAGCGGTCGGCGGTCGGAACCTCGCGGTCCAGCGCCTGTCGCGCCTGCTGTTCGATGAAGCGCTGACGATTGATGAACGCGTCGGTTTCACCGGGCGGCAGCCGCGGCTGATCGCCCTGGCGCGCGACGGCGTCGGATGCAAGGAAAAACCACGGACCTGCCGCAACGAGGGCCAGGCCGACGGCGGAGCGAATGAGCGGGGGTCTCACAGGCCGCATCCCTTTCCACTCGTCCAGTTTGACTGGCAAGTCGATCGGTGTTCAGCGAGGCCGATCTCGGGACGAACGTCGAGTCGTGGGTCCGTCGCCGCGCACGTGACGGCCCCTGCCCGCCGGAACGGGTGCATCATGTCAAGGGGCAGGCCAGATTGCAAGGGCAAACGGGGTTTTTCCGATCGGGCGCGAGAACGGTTACCGGCTTCCCGCCGGCGCGGGTACAACGGGGGCGGTCCCGCGAATCGCGTCAAATGATCCGGGCCTCAAGCGTCTGCGCCAGGGTCCACGCCGCCAAGCGCGATACCGACGCGCTGGCGCATGCGGCTCGGACGACTCGGTTTTCCCGCTGACCCGCGACGCATCCAGGCACGGCCAGGCAACCGCCGAAACGGATGGAAGTGGCTCGTGCTGCGCGGCGCGGCGGTCGCTCGTCCGTGGCGTCCGTTGCATTCAGGCATGTTTGGCTTTGGCTGTTGTTGCGGGCTAAACTGCCAAACGACGCGCCCACGGCGCGAAATATCAGGAGGCTTGCCATGCTGATCACGGACGCCATGAACAAGAAGCTCAACGAGCAGATCGCCAACGAACTGAACGCATCGTACCACTATCTGTCGATGGCCTGCCGGTTCGACCACATGGGACTGAGAATCTTCGCCGCCCGGTTCGAGCAGCAGTCGGACGAGGAGCGCGGCCACGCTCTGCGCATTCTCAAGTACATTCAGGACGTCGGCGGCGAGGTGTCGCTGGCGGCCCTGGCACGCCCGCGGGACGACTACAACTCGGTTCTGTCGATCGTTCAGGCGGCGCTGGATTCGGAGATGAATGTTACGCGGCAGATCAACGATCTGGTGGCGCTGGCCGATCAGCAGAACGACTATGCGACGCGCAGCTTCCTTCAATGGTTCGTCGACGAGCAGGTCGAGGAAGTACGGTCGATGACGGATCTGCTTCAGCTTGTGAAAATGGCGGGCGAGTCGAGCGCGTTGCTGGTCGAAGCGCGACTGATGAAAATGATGGCGGCCAAGAAGGACTGATGCGCTTCCGTCGCGAAACGCGGGCTTGCGCCGTGCGGAACGCCACACCTGCCCCCGACTATCGGCACTCGAAATCAGAACCCGCCGCGCAAGCGGCGGGCCGGCCGCGGCACAGCGCGATCGCCTCCTGCTTCCGCACGCGATTACTCAGCGTTCACCCAGCCGCTCCGGCATGTCGGCGATGACGTAGGCCATGACCGCCATCGCGGCGGTCGCATCCGTCAGCTCGCGCGGGTCGACCTTATCCAGCGTGTCCCCGTGCGAATGGTGGTAGTCGAAGTACGTCGATCCATCGACTTCCAGGCCCATCAGAAAAACGCCCTTCGATCTCATCCGACCGACATCGGCGCCCGACCCGCCGCTGCGGATTCGCATCGGGCCGAGTTCCGACATCAGTTGTGCGATGGCCCGCAGTTGCCGTTCGCCTGCCGCGGCCTTCGTGCGGTCCTCGCACTCGAACGAGAAACCGGTCGGCCGGAACCCGCCGGAATCGGCTTCGATCGCCGCCACGTGCCGGCCCATTTCGTGCGCGTGGTCCTCGACGTACTGCTTCGCGCCGTTCAGACCGTTTTCCTCGTTCGTGAACAACACCACGCGGATCGTCCGCCGCGGAATCAGCCTCAGCTTGCGCAGAATGTTGACCGCCTCCATCGACATCACGCAGCCGGCGCCGTCGTCGTGCGCGCCGTGGCCGACGTCCCACGAATCGAGATGCCCGCCGATGACCACGATCTCATCGGGCTTTTCGCGACCGCGCAACTCGGCTACCACGTTGGCGGATGAGACCATTCCCTCGTCGCGCGCTTCCATCCTCAGGTTCACCACAACGCGTTTTCCGCGCGCCGCCAGCCGCGCGATCATCTCCGCGTCCTCGATCGACAACGCCGCGGCGGGAATCCGACGATTGCCATTGCCGTAACTCATCGCCCCCGTATGCGCCGATCGCAGGCTGCGGGCCGTGACCGAGCGAATCAGACACGCAACCGCGCCCTTGTCGGCCGCCAGCCGCGCCCCGCCGTGTCGAAAGCGCACGGTCTCGCCGTAACTGGAGCCTCGGATGGTGTCATACGGCGGCATCGGATTGTTGAACAACACGATCTTGTCGCGTACCGCGTCGCCCAGCGCGTCGAGTTGGCGCTCGTCGCCAACCACAACGACTTCGGCGGTGATGCCGTCGGCGGGCGTGGCGACCGAGCCGCCCAGCCCCAGCATCGCCAGCGGCGCGCGGCGCGGCTCGATCAGCTCCGCCGACTCGCGGCCGCGCACCCAGCGCGGAACCATGACGTGCTCGGCGCGGACGTTGTCCTGGCCGTCGGCGCGCAGCGCGCGAACGGCCCACTCGACCGCTTCGTCGAGCGCCTTCGAGCCGCTGAGGCGGTGGCCCACGTCGAGGCAGAGTTCCTCAAGCTTCGTATGGGAATCGTTGCCGGCACGGGCGGCGCGAATGATGCGCTCGGCGGCGGAACGGTAGCTGCTGAGATCGTTCGCCGGTTCGTCCGGTTGTCGAGCATCCAGCGAAGCGACCGCTGTCAACAGAAGGAACAACGTTGCGGAAACGGCCGCCGCGAGGGGTGTGAACCTGGTGCGTTCGTGCATGGGATAATGTGGTCCGGCCCGTGCCTTGCCCTTGATTCAAGAACTCGCCCGCGCGGGCGAGTCCGGTGCTCGACGCTCGCTCGTGCCGCCTGTTGATGCCGCGCCGATCAGCGCCTGCCGGCGCGCTGCCGTGGGCGGCGATCGTCGGACGGCGGCCGGTTGGGCTTCTTGGCTTCCTCGGCGATTTTCTCGAATCGCTCCATCATGCCCGACAGCCGGCTGCGCAGCGCCGACTTGCGCGGCTTGGGCGCCAGTGCGTCCGAAGCGTGTATGTGCTTGCGAATCCACCACTGTTCGAGCATGCCGAAGACGTTGCTGGTGAAGATATACAGATTCAGGCCGCACGGAAAGTTGTAGAACATCAGCGCGAAGAAGATGGTCATGAAGTTCATCATCTTCTGCTGTTGTCGGAGCTGATCGGCCGGACTCGGTCGGCCGTCGGCGCTGGGCGTCGTCGGAACGGGCTTGTCCGGCTTGGTCAGCTTCTGCGTCAGCTTCTGCTGAAGGTACATGGTCAGGCCCATGACGATCGGCAGCAGGTTGAACGACGAGATCGGCCCCGTCATCGCGCCCAGCAGCGGAATGTAGAACGAACCCGAGAAGCGGATCATCGCATCGGGCGCCGCCAGGTCGCGCATCCAGAGAATGAACGGCTCGTGCCGCAGCTCGATCGACGTATTCAACGTGGTCCACAGCGCGACCCAGATCGGCATCTGGATGAACATCGGCAGGCAGCTCATCATCTGCCCGAAGGGATTGATGCCCGCTTCGCGATAGACCTGCATCGTCTCGCGATTCAGCGCCGCCGGATCGTTGCCGTACTTGGCGCGCACCGCCTCGATCTTGGGCTGAAGCGTCGCCATCTGCTTCTGCATGCGCATCATGCCGATCTGGCTGCGCTTGGTCAGCCCATGCAGCAGGGCGCGCACGATGATCACCATCACGACAATCGCGAAGCCGTAATTGTGAACGCCCGGCAGCACGCGATGCAGCAACGACAGCAGCCAGCGCATGGCCGCCGCCAGCGGCCGGAACGTCAGAAACGAGCAACTCTGCGGGACCGCGTCGAGCACCTCGGGGTAGCCCAGCGCGGCGTACCGCGGCGTGTCCTCGAAACGGCGGCGTTCCTTGGGACCCAGATACACGGACAACGGCGCGGCCGCGGTCGCGCCCGCGGCGAGCACGGGCGTTTCGCCCGGCGTGAACACCATCGAAAACTGAATGTCGTCGTGCGCCTCGGAAATCGACGTGCGCGTAAACGCGGTCGCCTTGGCCGGACGCAGGCCGGCTTCGGACGCGACCGGCGCGACGATGCAGGCAAACCACTTGTTCACGCTGGCCAGCCATTGCATCGACCGGTTGCCCAGCAAGTCCTGGCGGCGGTTCTCGGCTTTCAGCAGCGCGTGCCGAGTGTGCGTCTCGGTCTCGACGCCGTGGGCTTCGCGCATTCCGGCGATGATGAACTGATCGTCCGAGCGAATTTCCTCGTGCTTCATCCGGATCGGACCATCCATCGTCAACGAGATCGCCAGCGGCGCGTCGGTAAGATTCTCGACGTCGTGCCGCAGCGCGAGATCGAACGCGCCGGGCGACAACGAATAGGTCTTGACGATGCGCAATAAGGGTCGGCCGTCGTGCTGAAGAACGGCCTCGAACACGGCGCGCTCCGCGTCGCCATCATGCTCTTTGCGTGCGGCCCACTTGAGTGTGCTCAGGTCGATGTCCTGTTTGGCCTCAATCAACCGCAGGGTCGATGTGACGAACGCATGGGCCGTTCGCCCGGTCAGCGGATCGACCCAGGGTTGAATCAGGTCATACGGATCGGGCGCCGGATCGCGGCCGCGCGCCACGCTGTTTCGATATGGCGTCAAGACGGCGTGCGTCATCGCCGCGCCGCGCGAAGTAAGTTGTACGCCGAGCCAGAACTTGCCCTTGTCGCCGGTTGTGACCGGATCGCGCGAGCCGAGCAAAATCGAGACCTCCGCGTCGTCCGGATCGCCGCCGACGACGCGGTACCCAGGCTGCGCGGCCGGTTTGTCGCCGGGACCGGCCGCCAGGCTCGGCGCCGAGGCCGGCCCCGAAGCAACCGCGGATGGCGGAGCGGATTCGCCTTCTTCGGTGACGGCGACCGTGTCGGCGGAGGGCGGCTTTGGCGGGGGCGGCGGATACAGCGCGTTCATCACGCGCAGCCAGATAATCATGACGAGCATTGAAATGCTCATCGCCAGAAGCAGTCGGCGAGTATGGGCGTCCATGACGTGATTCAGGCGGCGCGCCGCCTAACGGCCCTCCCGCAAGCGTGCCCCGAGGAAATCGTCCAGCAGCGGGTTGGCCTGGATTTTCGCCACGGTGGTGTCGATGTCGTACTCGATGCGGATGAATTCCAGTTGATCGTCATTGACAATGACGTAGCTGGCGCGGGGATCGCGGTCACGCGGCTGACCCACGCTGCCGACGTTGACGATGACTTTCTCGTCGCCCAGCACGAATTTCCGCGGCTCGGGCAGTTCGTTCGGCGGCTCGAAATAAGGGTCGTCGACGAAGACGCCCGGCACGTGCGTGTGCCCCACGAAGCACGTCGTGTGCTCCATGCGGTCGAAATTCTGTAGCAGCTTTTGTGGATTGGTGATCACGTCGTCGGGAAACAGGTACTCGTTGATCGGTTTGCGCGGCGAGCCGTGAACGAACAGCATGTCGCCCACTTCCATCCGAATCGCCATGGCGCCCAGAAACTCCCATCGGCGATTGCGCCGCGCGACGTCCGGCTCGTCCTCGAACACCTGCCTCGTCCAGAAGGCCGCCCGCTCGGCCGCGAGGTTGAAGTTGAACGGCTCATAGAACACCGCGTGGTCGTGATTGCCGCACAGGCAGAACTCGACCCGCTCGGCGATCATGTCCAGGCACGCGGCCGGATCGGGTCCGTAGCCGATCACGTCGCCCAGACAAACAATGCGCTTGATGCCCCGGCGGTCGATGTCCTCAAGGACCGTCCGAAGCGCTTCGGCGTTGCCGTGGATGTCCGAAATAATTGCCAGAGTCGCCATGACGCCGCTTACTTCGCTTCCTCGACCAGCATGATGGGGATGTCGTCACGGATGGGATAGCGCCGGCCGCAGCGGGCGCAAACCAGCCAGCCGTCCACGCCGTCGCCGGGTGTGGCCTGGAGTTCCACCGGCTCCTTACAAACGGGGCAGGCGAGAATGCTCAGTAATTCGGAGTCAATCATCTGGGGACGCCTTGGGCCGCAACGCCGAACGCAGGAATGCTAGGGAGGGGGGGTGAGACTGTCAATGAATGGCGGACCCGGTGCTGCCTGCGCAGCCCGGCAAAACCCTGTGTAGTGCCTCAATGCCCTGTGTAGCACGGCCGTCCTCGGCTGTGTTTGAGGAATCAGGACAATCGACACAGCGACCCCCGCCGCCCGGCATCGCATCACCGCGCTGGTTGGCACGCTTCGTCCACGTCCGACTACCATGAACCTGTTGTGACCGACCTCTTGGACGCCATTCCTGCCCACCTTCGCGCCCCTTCGGCGCGGCCGCGCATCGTGGCCGGGTTCGGCGCATTGTCGCGACTGGGCGAACTCGCGCAGGCCGCCGGCGGTTCGCGTGTCCTGCTGGTCACCGACCCCGGACTCGTTGCGGCCGGCCACGCGGAACGGGCCGTTGAGTTGCTGGAGGCCGCCGGCTTGGCGGCGGCGGTGTTTGGCGGCACGCGGGAGAACCCGACCGAGGCGCACGTGGCCGCCGGCGTCGAAACGGCCCGCGCGCACCGCGTCGAGTTGCTGATAGGTCTGGGCGGCGGCAGCGCGATGGACTGTGCCAAGGGGATCAACTTCGTCCTGACCAATGGCGGCCGGATGCGCGACTACTGGGGCGTCGGCAAGGCGACGCGGCCGATGCTGCCGCTGATCGCGGTGCCGACGACCGCGGGCACGGGCAGCGAGGCGCAGAGTTTCGCGCTGATCGCCGATCCCGACACGCATCAGAAGATGGCCTGCGGCGACCCGAAGGCCCTGCCACAAGCGGCCATTTTGGATCCGGAATTGACCGCCACCGTACCGCCCGCCGTGGCGGCGGCGACCGGCATCGACGCCGTTTCGCACGCGGTGGAGACATCCGCCACCAGCCGGCGCACCGCCGAATCGCGCGCCTTGTCGGTGGCGGCATGGACGTTGCTCGAGCGGTCGTTCGCGCAGATCGTTCGCGGCGCCGGTTCGGCCGATGCGGCGGCGCGGGCCGACATGCTCATCGGCGCCCATCTGGCCGGGGCGGCGATCGAGCGGTCGATGCTGGGCGCGGCGCATGCCTGCGCCAATCCGCTGACGGCGCGGTTCGGCGTCGTGCACGGCGTCGCCGTCGGACTGATGCTGCCGCACGTTGTGCGATTCAACGGCGACGGCGATGCGAACCCTTACGCGGACCTGTGGCGCGATGCGGGCGAACTGGCCGCGCGGCTGGATGCGATGCTCGTCGCGGCGCGACTGCCGCGGCGGTTGTCGGAAATCGGCGTGCCGCCCGCCGCACTGCCCGAGCTTGCAATGCAGGCTGCGCGACAGTGGACGGCGCAATTCAATCCGCGACCGGTCCGGGAGGCGGAGTGCCTGGCGATCTACCGCGCGGCGGCGGGCGATCAATGAGCGAATCGCCGCCCCTGGGGTGGCCCACCGCTTCAGCGGCGGGTTCACGATGATGGGATTTCGAGTCGCCCTCCCTGCATTGAACAGCGCCGGCGTAGAGTCGTCTGTGCGGACCAATCCTTCGCATGGCGACGTTGCCTACGGTCCTTCCAGCGGACCCCACGGTTGCTCACCCCGCCGTCAGCGCGCCATACAGTTCCGGCCGCCGGTCGCGGAAGAACTGCCACACGTTTCGCACCTCGCGGATGGCGTCCAGGTCCAGATCGGCCACGACCAGATCGTCGCTGCCGCGTCCCGCCTGAGCGATGATCTGCCCGCGCGGGTTGCAGAAGTAAGACTGGCCGTAGAATTCGCCGATGCGCCACGGTTCTTCGTACCCCGGCCGGTTGATGGCGCCCACGTAGAACTGATTGGCCACGGCGTGGGCCGGCTGTTCGAGCTTCCAGAGATACTCCGAAAGGCCGGCCACGGTCGCCGAAGGATTAAAGACAATTTCCGCCCCGTTCAACCCCAGGCAGCGCGCTCCCTCGGGGAAGTGCCGGTCGTAGCAGATATAGACGCCGACTTTCCCGACGCGCGTCTCGAACACAGGATATCCCAGGTTGCCGGGACGAAAATAGAACTTCTCCCAGAACCCCGGCGCGCAGTGCGGAATGTGCGTTTTGCGATACTTGCCCACGTACGTGCCGTCGGCGTCGATCACCGCGGCGCTGTTGTAATAAACGCCCGGCAGGTCTTCTTCGTACATCGGCACGACCAGCACCAGGCTGTGCTTGCGGGCCAGTTCGCACATCAGCTTCGTCGTCGGCCCGTCGGGGATGCGCTCCGTCAGTCCGTACCACTTCGACTCCTGCTCGGCGCAGAAGTACGGCCCGTAAAACAACTCCTGTAGGCACAGCGCCTCGACGCCGCGGCCGGCCGCCTGTTCGATCAACGCCACGTGCCGGTCGATCATGGCCTTTTTGATCTTCTCGATCGGCGACGTTGCCGGTTCACACAGCGCGACCTGTATCAGGCCGCCGCGGACGATTCGAGGCATGGCATGTCTCCTCCAACGCAGTATCGAACGGACGCGCACGACCAACGCCGCCGCGCGCTCGGCCGGACGACCGACGGACCCGCGACAGCAGCCGCGAGTGGTCCGGTCGCCGGCGAATCCCGGACATCCTCGACGGACAACCGACAATTGACAACTGCGTTATCTCGCCGGCCGTCGGCTCGGACACACCGCCGCCGCCAGTTCGCAGGCGATCAACACCGCCAGCGCGGGAATCGCCAGCGAAAAGAGAATCCGAAAGCGCAACGCCAGCGAAAAGCTGACCAGCCCGTACAAGATCGCCGCGCTGGCGACCGAGGCCAGTCGCGAACCGCGCGTTTCGCCGCCCCAGCGCGCCAGCAGCAGGCCCAACAGCGCCGACAACACCGTCGCGGCAGGCACGGCCCAGCCCGTCCACGACGGCACGATGACGACGTTGTTCATCGCGTGTTCCACCGCCGCCGCCAACGCCACGCTTCCCGGGGCCGCGCGCCCGTCGGGCGTCGCGAATCGGCGCACGTCCGGCCGCGTGTTGCCGATGATCACGATCCGATCGGCGAACGCGCGGCGCAGCTTGTCGTCGCTCCAACCGAGCACCTCGCCGAATTCGTGCGTCGCCGCGGCCAGGGCGTTATCCGGCGGCAGCGCGAAATCGAACCAGCCGACGGTGTCACCGGTAGTCAGGCCGGGCGCCGGATTCTTTTCATCGACCCGCGTGACGCGACTAAGCGGCAGGAACGCGCGATTCGGCGCAGCCGGCGCCGAATTGTCGGACGATAAGCCGACAAAGTGCATTGCCAACAACGGTTGCTGCTCGTGCAGCCGCAGCGCATAGGCGTCGCCGGGCCGGCAGGCCGAGAGCACCGCCAGCAGGGGCAGCGAGGAAGTCACCGAACCGCCGCGACGCGCGACGACATGGTACGCCCAGGCGAGTTCCGCCGAAAATCGTCCGGTCGTGCAGCCGGCCCGGACCACGCGGGCCAGGTTGGGACTCAGCAGCCGCGGCGGAATGTCACCGGCCGGATCGGTCCATTCCGCGATTCCCACGCACAGATCGACGCCCGCGCGGCGCAGCGCGTCGGCGCCGCGAAGAAAATCGGCGTCATGCCCCGATGCCTCGGGAAACGACAGGTCGCAGATCACGGCCCGCGGCCTCGCGGCCGCCAGCCGCTCCAGCAGCCGGCCGTTCAACCGCCGCAATGCGCGTGGATGGCGGGAAAAGTCATCGGCCAGTTCCAATCGCCGTGCCGCGGCATCGGTCGCGGCATCGCTGGAACGAGTGATCAGCCGCACGCGGTCGAACTCCCGCGGCGGCAGGCTGGGCGGTATGGCCGTCACCAGCGTTTGCTGAATGGCGCCGCCGGCCGGCGAGCGATCACCGAGAAGAACGCCGCCGAGCGCCAGCGCGGCGACCGTCGACAGCACGGCCGCCGCCATGTGGATCAGAATCGGATGGCTCCTGCCCAGTTCGGCCAGCCGGTGCCGCGTCTGATACCAGCCGAACTCTCCCTTGGCCAGCACCGGTTCGTGGTTGAGATAGCGCGTCAGATCGGCGGCGAAATCGGCCGCCGACGCGTAGCGGGCGGCGGGCGCTTTGGAAAGCGCCTTCAGTACGATGGCTTCGAGATGCCGGTCGATGGGGCATCGCTTGGCGCGCCCCGGCCGGTCGGCCCGCTCCGAGACGCCGCTGTGCGGCGACCAGTTCCGCGACGGGCGCAGCGGAGGCGTCTGCGTGACGTTGCGCGTGATTTCATGCAGCGGCCCCGTAACCGGATAGGGAAAGCGCCCGGTCAGCGCCTGATACAGCAACACGCCCAGCGAATAGACGTCGGTGCGCACGTCGATGCGGTCGGATGCGCCGAGGGCCTGTTCCGGCGCCATGTATTGCAGCGTGCCCAGTATCTGGCCGGTCTGCGACAGCAGTGTGTCCTCCGCGCCGCCGCTCTCCTTCGCCAGGCCGAAGTCGAGAATCTTCGGCTCACCGTTCTGGTCGACGATGATGTTGGACGGTTTGAGATCGCGATGGACGACGCCCTGCTTGTGCGCATAGCTGATGGCGATCGCGATCTCGGCGAACAGCTTGAGGACGCGCTCCAGCGGCAAGTGGTTTTCGCGGATGTACGCGATCAGCGGCCGGCCCGTGATGAAGTCCATGATGCAGTACTGGCAGCCCTCGACCGTGCCGGCGTCGAAGATCGCCACCAGGTTCGGGTGATTGAGCCGCGCGACCACCTCGATCTCGCGCATGAAGCGGCGCTTGGCGGTCACCGACGCGAACGGACCGGCCAGCAGCATCTTGATGGCGACTTCGCGATTGGTGACGCGCTGGATGCCGCGATAGATGATGCCCTGTCCGCCGCGGTAGATTTCGCCCTGGATGTCGTAGCCGTCGATATCGGGCGGCGGCTGGACCAGATGCGCCGCGGCCAGCCCGCCGGGCGACGTCAGCGTCGTATCGGCCAGATGATCGAGCGGCTCGGGCGACGTGGAATCGTCCGAGGGATGCGGCAGGCCGTCGGACATGCGTGACTCCGTGGCGACCCGCGCGACCACGCGGGGCGGCCCAATGCCCACAACATCTTAACGCCAATCCCAGGGGTTTTCGTTCAGAAGTTCGGGCCGGGCCGCGGCCGTGAGAACCGTGCTGCCGCGGTCCAGCCGCCGCTGTTTCGAGCCTCCAGCGCCAGCGCCCGGGTCCACGCCGCGAAGCGCGCCGCCGCCGCGGCAGCGCTGGCGGCTCCGATGGGACAGTTTCTCCAACGCGTGCTTTGCCGTGTACGAGACCGCTTCACCGCATCTTCGCGTACAATTCTTCCAATGACGCCGCCCCGCCCGGCCGCCCGGCGCGAAATAGGCGTGAACCTCGCCAGCCGGTTGTCGATAGTATGGAAATAGCGGTCACCTGCCCGACAGGCCCGATGTCCGAAAACCGGGGATTCCGATGACACAAACCGTTGACATGGCCGCGGTCGGCTCGGCGGTCAGGCCGCGAGACTCGATGCGCGAGACGGTCGAGTCGATCGTCGTGGCGTTCATTCTGGCGTTCGTCTTCCGCGCGTTCATCGTCGAGGCCTTTCGCATTCCCACCGGCTCGATGGCGCCGACGCTCTACGGCGCGCATGGTGAGATACGCTGCGACAACTGTGCCTACTCTTTCGCCTTCAACATGCCCCCCGCCGTCCCCGAGACGCTGAAGGTCTATTGCCCCAATTGCCGCCACGGAAACGAAGCCCACAACTCCGCGGCTCGTCCGTTTGCCTGGAGCGGCGGCGATCGCATCCTGGTGCTCAAGTGGCCGTATGATCTCTTCGGAAAGTGGCTCGGACCCAGGCGATGGGACGTGGCCGTCTTCAAGGACCCGAAGGACAGCGATACGAATTTCATCAAGCGGTTGGTCGGTTTGCCCGGCGAAGTGTTCGAGATCATCGACGGCGACGTGTACGCCGCGCCGGCCGACACGGTGCCCGAGGCGATCCGCCACAAGCTCAATCCGAAAGCGCCGCAGGCGCTGACGTCGTCCGAGCACGCGCGGCTCGATGCGCTGCTGAAGATTCAGCGCAAGACCCGCCCCGCGCAGCAGTCGCTGTGGATGCTGCACTACGACCACGATTTCCCGCCCGCCCGCGACGAAGCGGCGTCGCCGGCCTGGGTGGCGCACGACGGGGACGACGCCGAAAGCGGCTGGCGCACCGATTCGAGCCGGCTGCGGTTCGACGGCCGGGAAGGTCCGGAGCGGATCGTGTCGCTGACGGGCCGGCCAATTCAGGATATTTATGGTTATAATTTACTGGGCGCCGCGCCCGGACAAGGCTCGGTTTCGGTGGGCGACGCGCGGCTGGAGTTCGTCCTGGCGCCGCGCGAGGCGCGGGGGCAGTTCTCGGCGTCGCTGAGCAAGGACGGGACGGCGTTCGTCGCGCGCGTTCACGCCGACGGCCGCGTCGATTTGTGCATGAGCCGCCCCGATCGCGGAGACTTTGAGGAGGTCATCGGCACGGCGCGGATCGCGCCGCCGTCGCCCGAGCGGCCGATTCGAGTGGCGATCGAAAATGTCGATTTCCGCGTATCGGTGGAAATCGACGGCCAGGTGGTGCTCGAAACCAACGACGCGGTCTATTCCCCCTCGCTGCCTCAACTTCGCGAGCTGGAGCGGCAGGTGGCGCTCGCCTCGCGCTCGTTCGACAACGCGCCGTCGCGCGTGCGGGCGCGCTTCGCCGCGTCGGGCATGCCGCTGGAAGTGTGGCACGTGCGCGTCTTGCGCGACGTGTATTACTGCCGCGTCGATCCGCCCGGCGGCTTGATGCACGAAGTCGAGCCATCGACCGGCCGCGGTACGGCCGGCCGGCCGATCCTGCTGCGCGAGGATGAGTTCTATGCATGCGGCGACAACAGCCCGCAGAGCAAGGACTCGCGGCTGTGGCCGGCGCGCGAAGTCAGCCCGTTCCTAAGGGCGCGCGGTTCAGCGTATCAGGTGGGCACGGTGCCGCGCGATCAGATGATCGGTAAAGCTTTCTTCGTGTATTGGCCGGCGGGCAAACGGATCGTCAAGGACGCCGGTCCGCCGATCATCCCCAACGTCGGCGAGATGCGCGTGATTCGCTGAGCCGCGCCCATGCCGTTGCGCTGGCGCGGGCAGCTCGGATGAGCGGGGGTGGCCCGCCGCGTTGCGGTGGGTTGGCGATGATAGGAATACGCGCCCACTTCCCATCGTTACATCGCCGCCAACATGCGCGCGCCACGTCGCGATTCTGGATTTCGCGGACAACTCCGCCGGAACGCGGAGCTTCTGTGCGGCATGACCTTACCTCGCCCACGACGCGGGTTATTCACAAATGCTCAACGCGCTTTTGCGGTCGGCCAGGTGCGCCGGGGCAACCCACGTTGAATGGCTTCATCGTCGAAATGAGCGAGCGGTCCGAAACGCACGCCCATGCGCACAAGTCCATATTTGTCATGACATTATCGCACATTACGGCCGTACACCCGGTTCCATCGCTCCAACAAGCGCTTTCCCTTTGGCGCGATTATCCTTATCCTGCGGCCCCGGTTCGCCGTGCCGAACGCAGCGGCGTAAACCGGTTGTACACAGAATTTAACAGGCGGAAACCGCATCCCTTGGAACCCTGGATTCTCGAGTGTCGCGGCCTGATCAAGGCCTATTCCGGTCGCCGCGTTGTCGATCGCGTCAGCTTCGCCGTCGGCCGCGGCGAAATCGTGGGCCTGCTCGGCCGGAACGGCGCCGGCAAGACGACCAGCTTTCGAATCGCGGTTGGCATGGTGCGACCGGACGGCGGCGACGTGGTGCTCAAGGGCGAGAACGTCAGCCGCGAACCGATGTACCGTCGCGCCCAGCGAGGCATGGGCTATCTGTCGCAGGAGAACAGCGTTTTCGTGCGGATGACGGTGGAGGAAAACCTGCTGGCCATTCTCGAGGTGGTCGGTGGCCGATCTCGCGGCGAGCGTGCGGCGCGGGCCGCGGAGTTGATGGAGCAGTTCGGCCTGAGCCGGCTGGCGCGGCAGGAAGCGCGGACGTTGTCGGGCGGCGAGCGACGCAAGCTGGAGATTGCGCGGGCGCTGATCACCAGTCCGGCGATCTTGCTGCTCGACGAGCCGTTCAGCGGCGTCGATCCGATCGCGGTGCAGGACTTGCAGCGCGAGATACTACGATTGAAGAACGACTCGGGTCTGAGCATCCTGCTGACCGACCACAACGTGCGCGAGACGCTGGCCGTGACCGACCGCAGCTACATCATTCACGAAGGCCGCGTACTGCGCGAAGGCCCGCCGCGCGAGCTGGTCAACGATGATCTGGTGAAGCAGACCTACCTGGGCGACACGTTCCGCGGCGATGAATTCGACCGGACGAGAAGGTGAGCATTGTAGTCAGTTGTCAGCAATGCGCTGCTGAACCGAGCCCCAAGCGCAAGCGCCGGGGTCGCCTCGTCACCGCGCGTTCCGCATCGCTCGCGCTGGCGGCTCGGATAATCTCGATTACGCCTCCAGCCGTATCGGCACGTTCTTGAACGCCGGCGTGTGCGACTCCGCGTCCGCCGTGTCCGGCACCAGCACGTTCGCCTCAGGATAGTACATCGCCGCGTTGCCGGCCCGGATCGGCGCGCGGCGAACCAGAATGCCGCGCATGCGCCCGGCCGGACCGACGACCGTGACGCGCTGGTCTTCGCGCAGACCGAAGCGGCGAATGTCCTCGTCGCTCATCAGAATCACGTCGCGCCGCTCCTGCCCGCGGTACAGGTCCGCTTCTTCATAGACCACCGTGTTGAACTGCCCTTCGCTCCGCAACGTCATCAACCGCAGCGCGCCCGCCGCATCGTCGAAGCGCGGCAGCGCCGGAACGTGAAAGCGCGCCCGTCCGCCGGGCGTGCGGAACTTCGGCTCGTGCAGTATGCGGCCGTCGATGTGAAATTCTCGCCGCGTGCGGTCGATCTCGCCCATCGCCTCATAGCCCGGAATGATCGACGCGATCAGGCGGCGGATGTTCTCGTGCCGCTCCAGAGCCGACCAGTCCAACGGCCCGGCCGATGCGCGATCCGTCAAAACACGTCGGGCCAGGCAGGCGACCAGTTCGACTTCGCTGCGCGGTCCGGGCAGCCGCGCCGGTCCGCCGTCGCTGAGACGCACGTAGTTGAACATCGACTCCTGCGTCGTCGCCTGCGACTCCTCGTCGCGCGCCCGCACGGGCAGAATCATCGTCTCTCGCGCGCGGCCCCAGGCGTGCCCCGTGTTCAGCGTCGTGCTCATATAGACGATCGAATCGAGCCTGGCGAAAGCCGCGGCCGTCCGCGCCGCATCGGGCGTCGCGCCGAACAGATTTCCGCCCAGGCACCACGCATGTCGCATCGTGCCGTCTTGCATCGCACGGATGCACGCAAGCGTGTCCATGCCCGGCGTCGTGGGAAGCGTCACGCCGAACTGCGCTTGCAGCCGCTCCAGCACGATCGGCGCAAGCCGCGGCGTCACGCCCATCGAGCCGACGCCCTGCACATTCGAGTGTCCGCGGATCGGCAGCAGACCGGCGTGCGGCCGGCCCACCATGCCGCGCAGCAGCGCCAGATTGACGATCGCCCGCACGTTGTCGACGCCGTGGACGTGATGCGTCACGCCCATCGTCCAGGCGAAAATCGTCGCCCGCGACCCCGCGTACAGGCGGGCGGCCCGCTCGATGTCGGCCCGCGAAACGCCGCTGTCGCGTTCGAGATCGGACCAGCGCACCTCGCGCACGTGTTCGCGAAAAGTCTCGAAGCCCTCGGTGTGACGGCCGATGAAATCGAGGTCCGCGGCCTGCGTCGCGGCCTTCTGCATCTCGACGATTGCCTTGGCAATGCCGGTCAGCAGGGCGATGTCCCCGCCGATGTGCGGCTGAAGGTACAGGCTGGCGATGGTGTCGCCGAACAGCAGGCTGCGCAGCCGCGACGGAACGCGGAAACTCACCAGCCCGGTTTCGCGCAGCGGATTGATCACAATGACGTGCCCGCCGCGCCGCCGCAGATCCGCCAGCATCGCCATCAGCCGCGGATGATTGGAGGCGGGATTGCCGCCGATGAGGAAAAACAGATCGCAATGCGCCACGTCGTCCAGCGTGACGGTGGCGGTGCCGGCGCCGATGGCCGACTTCAGCCCCACCCCGCTGGCCTGATGGCAGTAATAGCTGCAATTATTGACGTTGTTGGTGCCGTAGAGCCGCGCGAAAAGCTGCCAAAAAAAAGCGGCTTCATTGGAAGCCCGTCCGCTGAAGTAGAAAAAGTTCTCGTCGGGGCGCGAGCCTTTCAGCCGCGCCGTGCAGCGCTTTAGCGCCTCATCCCACGAAATCGGCCGGTAGTGCGCGTCCTCGGGGCCGGCGTAGAGCGGATCGTTCAATCGACCGGCGTGTTCCAGTTCGCGCGGCGACAACGATCGCAGCTCGGCGAATCCGTAACGGGCGAAGAACTCCGGCGTGATGCGCCCCTGCATGTCCGCCACCATGGCCTGCATCGACTTCTTGCAGACCTCGGGGAAATGTCCCGCCTCGTTGACCATGCCCCCCGACTGACCGCCCATGCCCAGCGCGCAGGTCTTGCAGGCGTTTTTGGCGCGCAGGGCGTGGTACAGTTTGCGCACGCCGCCCGCGCGGCGGGCCATGCGCAGGGAATACCATATGGCGCTCCATCCGCCGCCCGATCGCGGTGCTCGCATGGCAGAACTCCGGCCCCGCAGTAACCTATTCGCTCCGACGTATCCGCATGTTGCCCGCTGACGCATCGGCCGGCAAGGCTTCGCAAGATCGGTCTGACGATGACGCCGCTGACGGAACTGGTGCTGGTGCTCGTGCTCGGGAGCCTCGCGCAATGGATCGCGTGGCGCCTCCGGCTTCCGTCGATCCTTCTGCTGCTGACCACCGGCATCGTGGTCGGACCGATCGTGCACGTGATCGACCCCGACGCCCTGTTCGGCGCGCTGCTGCGGCCGGTTGTGTCTCTGTCCGTCGCGCTGATTCTCTTCGAAGGCGGGCTTAGTCTCGATTTCCGCGAGCTGCGCGGCACCGGTCAGATTGTCTGGCGACTCGTCACGATGGGCATGGCCGCAACCTGGATCGTGGCGGCCGTCGCGGCCCATTACGTGCTCGGCCTCGACTGGTCCGTGGCGGCCCTGCTGGGCGCGATCCTGACCGTGACCGGCCCGACCGTCATCCTGCCCCTGCTGCGGACGGTGCGCCCCATCGGCGCGGTCGGGCCGATTCTCAAGTGGGAAGGCATCGTCATCGACCCCATCGGCGCTTTCGCCGCCGTCCTGACGTTCGAAGTGATTCTTATCGGCGAAATGCAAAGCCCCTCGCGCCACATCACCGAAGCCATCATGCGCATGTTGCTGGCGGGATTCGGCTTGGGCATCGCCGGGGCGGCCGTGCTCGTTCAGGCGCTGCGCCGGTTCTGGATTCCCGAGTTTCTGCAAAGCTCGATCACGCTGATGCTGGTCGGGGCTTCCTTCGCGGCTTCCAACGCCATACAGCCGGAATCGGGGTTGCTGGCAGTGACCGTCATGGGCATCGTCCTGGCGAATCAGCGCCGCGCGGACGTGCGCCCGATCGTCGAGTTCAAGGAAAACCTGCGCGTTCTGCTCATCGCCGCGATGTTCATTCTCCTCAGCGCCCGCCTCGAGGTCGAAGACATGGTGCAGTTCGGCGTCCCGGGCGGACTGTTCGTCCTCGTCGTGATGTTCGTCGGCCGCCCGCTGTGCGTTCTTGTGTCGACGCTCGGTTCGTCGCTGAAGTGGGCGGAGCGGATGTTCCTGATGTGGATGGCGCCGCGCGGCATCGTCGCCGCCTCGGTCGCCTCCGTCTTCGCACTGGAGCTGGAGCGGGCCGGCGTGGAGCAGGCGCGGCTGCTGGTGCCGGCGACGTTCGGAACCATCATCGGAACGGTGCTGATCTACGGCTTGACGGCCGTGTCGGTGGCGCGCCGGCTGGGTCTGGCCGAGCCGGACGCGCCCGGCGTTCTGATCGTCGGGGCGCATCCGCTGGCGCGGGCGATTGCCGCCACGTTGCAGGGCCTGGGCATCCGCGCCGTGCTCGTGGATGTCAACGCCGAAAACATCGCGGCGGCGCGCATGGAGGGATTGAGCACGTATCACGGCAACATTCTCGGCCGAAAGATCATGGACGATCTCGATCTGGGCGGAATCGGCAAGCTGCTGGCGTTGACGTCGAACGACGAAGTCAACATGCTGGCCGTGCATCGTTTCGGCCGGCTGTTCGACCGGGTCAACGCCTATCAATTGCCGCCCGAGCGGGCCGGTTCGCAACTCGCCGATCCGGAACATCATCTCCTCGGCCGCGTGCTGTTCCGGCCCGATGCCACTTACTCCGCGCTGGACCGGCGGCTGGAGTCGGGCTGGACGCTCCGCGCCACGCCGCTGACCGAGACGTTTGACTATGCCTCCTATCGCCAGGTGCACGGCGACGATGCGCTTCCGATGTTCATCGTGACCGGCGCGGGAAAGTTGAATGTGATCACGCCCGAGCGCGGCCGCATCGAACCGCGGGCCGGGCACAAGATCGTCAGCCTGACGGCCCCGCGCGAATCCCAGGATCGGCAGCCCGCCGCGCCTGCGGCCCCCGAACAGCCGGCCTGAGATGCCCCGGCAGAGGCGCTAAACTGTTGCGTGACGCTCGAAGGGACGCTTCGAGCCGCGGGCCGGTGGAATGGGAGGCAGCATGGCGGCGCCGTGGCAGGATCGAGTGCGTTCGAAGCTCACCTCGTTGAAAGCGGCCGTATCGCAAATCCGGCGCGGCGAGCACATCTTTCTGTCGTGCGGCTCGGCGGCGCCGCTGGGCTTGATTCCCGGGCTGGTCGCCGAGGACGTCGGCCTGTCGCACAACGAGATCATCCACCTGCTGACGTTGGGAGAGGCCCCCTACACGCGGCCGGAGTTCGCCGAGCGATTCCGCCACAACGCCCTGTTCATCGGTCCCAACGTGCGGGCCGCCGTCACCGAGGGCCGCGCCGACTATACCCCTGTTTTTCTATCTGAAATTCCAGCGCTGATCCGCTCCGGTCGAATTCCCATCGACGTGGCGATGATTTCCGTCACGCCGCCCGACGCCGCCGGTTATTGCAGCCTGGGAACGCACGTCGACCTCGCGCCGGCGGTGCTGGACGTGGTGCGGCTCGTGATCGCCGAAATCAATCCGCGCCTGCCGCGCACCAACGGCCAGTCGCGCGTGCACGTCGATCGCATCCACGCGCTGGTCGAGGCCGATCATCCGCTGCCGGAGCTGACGCCGCCGGGATCGACCGAAGAGACCGAGACCATCGCGCAGCACATCGCCGATCTGATCCCCGACGGAGCGACGCTCCAGTTGGGCATCGGCACGATTCCCGACGCCGTCGTACGGCATCTGAAGGAACACAGCGACCTGGGCATTCACAGCGAGATGTTCAGCGACGGCGTGGTCGAGCTGGCCCAGCGCGGCGTGATTACGGGCAACGCCAAGAAGCTCAATCCCGCGAAAATCGTCGCCAGCTTCGTGCTGGGCACGCGCAAAACCTACGACTTCGTCAACGAGAACCCGACGGTCGAGTTGTATCCCGCGGAGTACACCAACGACCCCTACATCATCGCCGTCAACGACGACGTGATCGCCATCAACACCGCGCTGGAAATCGACCTGACCGGCCAGGTCTGTGCCGACTCGATCGGGGCGCGCTTCTATAGCGGCATCGGCGGGCAGGTCGACTTCATTCGCGGCGCCGCCCGCAGCAAGCGCGGCAAGCCCGTCATCGCCCTGCCGTCGACGGCGCAGAACGGGGTCGTTTCGCGCATCGTCCCGCGCCTGGCCGATGGCGCCGGCGTCGTCACCACGCGCGGCGACGTGCATTACGTGGTCACCGAGTACGGCGTGGCCGATCTGCATGGCCGCACCATCCGCGAACGGGCGATGAGCCTGATCTCCATCGCCCATCCCAAGTTCCGCCCCTGGCTGCTGGCCGAGGCCAAGCGCCGCGCGTACGTCTATATCGACCAGATCGAGCCGCCGGTGACCGTGCCGCTCTACCCCAGCCGCCTGGAGTCGCGCGCGACCGCGTCCGACTGCCTGAGCCTGCTCATCCGGCCGGTGCGGGCCACCGACGAGCGCAACGTGCACGACATGTTCTATCGATTCAGCCACGAGACGATCTACCAGCGCTTCGCCGAAATGAGGGACTACCTCGGCCGCGAGAGCCTTCAGGCGTTCTGCACGATCGACTACGAGCGCGACATGACGCTGGTGGCCGAAGTCAAGAACGGCCCGACGACGCCCATCGCCGGCATGGCGCTGTACGTGCTCGACCGGCGGACGCAGTACGGCCGACTGGCGTGCATGGTGGCGGACGCCTACCGCGGGCGAGGCATCGCCACGCTGTTGGTGCGGGCGCTGGCGGACATCGCACAGGCGCGCAACCTGCGGGGCTTGATCGCGGAGATGACGCCCGACAACACCGGCATGAGGCGCGTGCTGGAAAAAATGGGCTATCCGCTGGAGTCGACCCACGAAGGCCGGACGATCATGCTCAAGATGACGTTCACCCGCGCGTCGGGCGGCGCCGGCGTGCCGACGGAGGGGCGCGAGAGGGCGCGGAAATAGGGCGCGCTGCCGGATGTGGGCGCTAACAACACGAACCCAATCGCGACCGTGAGGCAGCGCCGAGTTGCCTTCGCAGAATATTCGACGCGCATCGTGGTCGGCGTGCCTCGAAGTCTGCTGCTCGCGCGTGTCTTGATGGCGTACCGATTGCCCCCGGCGCGAAAGGAACGAGCCGAACCGCGACCGTGAGGGAGCGGCGGGGAAACTCCCCTTGACGCCGCCCGCCTCCGCCGGTCACCGGGTCCGCCTGTGCAGCGGTCGACGCGCATTCGATTGTCTACTTCGAGATATCCCCCGCGATCGCCGACGGCGCCGGCTGGTACCGCGCCAGCAGATCACGCAGGCGCGGCTGTGCGGGATTGATTTCCAGCGACAGGTGCCAGTCCTCCAGCGCCCGTTCGCGATAGCTCTCGAGATTGCGGTTCTTCAGATACAGCGTCATCTGAACCACGCCGCGCCCTTCGTAGGCCGCCGCGTGGCGCGGATCCAACTCGATCGCCGTGTCGTAGCCGCTCAGGGCCTCATCGTATTTCTGCTCGCGATAGCGGCAGTAAGCCAGACGCTCGTGCGCGACCGCCAGCTTGGGGTCCATCTTCAGCGCCATCTCGAAGCTGTTGATGGCGGTGGCCAGTCGGCCCTGCTGCAAGTAAATCGTGCCGAGATTCACGTGGACGATCGGCTGCTGCGTGTCGCACTCCAGCGCGCTCTTGTAGGCGTGAATCGCCTGGTAGTACTTCTGCTGCGCCTCGTAGGCCGCACCGAGGTTGATGTGGACGTGCGCGTTCTGCGGGTTCAAGCCGACCGCCTTTTCGAGGTACTCGGCCGCTGCGTCGTAGCGCCCCAGGTAATAGCAGCACAGCCCCAGATTGTGGTACGCCGCCGCGTTGTCGGGTCTGATCGCGCAGGCGTGCAGATACGCGCGAATGGCGGCTTCCAGCCGGCGCGTTCGGTCCGCGGACTTGGCCGCCAGAACCTGATGCACTTCACCCAGGCTGAACGCGCTGAGAAAGTCCGACGGATCGAGCCGAATGGCTTCGGCGAAATAGGCCACCGCCTTCTCAAGTTGGCCTTTACGGCGATAGACGTGACCGATGCCCGTGTAGGCTGGCGCGGTCTGCGGGTCCATGCGGATCGCGGCCTCGTATTCGCGCAGCGCGGCGTCGAGGTCGTCGCGTTGTGCGGCGCGCTCGCCGCGCGACACGTGGAAATCGGCAATGTCACGGCGGACGTCCTGGAGCGTGCAGGCCGGGACCGCGGCGAGAATCAGACACAGGAGCATCGACGATCGAGGGCGGCGGCGGAGTGGATTCACGGCAGTCGGTCCTCGTTTGACTTTGCGCGCGAGCATTCTATCATCCCGGCGGCGTTGGCGAGACAATTGTCGAGAAATTCAAAAAAAATGAGGGCGGGCGCATGCGATGTCTGGCGGCGATCCCCGTTTTCAACGAATCGCGATACCTGGCCGGCATCCTGAACACCGTGCGCGGCCAGATCAGCGACGTGCTCGTCATCGACGACGGCTCGACGGACGATACGCCGCGCGTGCTGGCGGCGACGCCCGGCATTCACGTCATTCGGCACGGGGCCAATCAGGGTTACGGGCAGAGCCTCATCGACGCTTTCGGTTTCGCGGCGGCGCAGCGCTACGACTGGGTCATCACGCTCGACTGCGACGAACAGCATGAGCCGGGCTGGATTCCCTGCTTCATCGCCGAAGCCCGGCGCGACGACGCCGACGTGATTTCCGGCTCGCGCTATCTGGAGCATCTGGCGGGCAACTCGCGCCCGCCGGCCGATCGGCGGCGAATCAATTGCGTCATCACCGAGATTCTCAATTCGGTGCTCGGCCTGTCGTTGACCGATTCATTCTGCGGATACAAAGCGCATCGCGTCGAGGCGATGCGGCGGCTGCGACTGAGCGTGCCGGGCTATGCGTTTCCGCTGCAATTCTGGACGCAGGCGGCGCGAACCGGATTGCGGATTCGCGAAATCCCGGTGCCGCTCATTTACAACGATCCGTCGCGGCATTTCGGCGAAACGCTGAACGATCCCGACGTGCGGCTGCGTCATTATCTCGATGTGTTGTCCGAGTCGCTGGCCGAGGCGGGAATGCCCGGAACGGTGGCGGATCCACAACGCGGCGGGCAGCGCTGTGCATAGTGTGGCGCCACAACGTGCAGCGGTATTAACCGAACCGCGACCGCAAGGGAGCGGCGTGGAACGCACCGGGATCGGGTTTGAGCGGTTGCAGTGTTGATCACGCCGCACATTGAGGTCGGAACAGGAGCAATTGCACCGAAATGCGCAGCGCGATGTCGTGGGGAGGTCACGGTCAAGTAATCGCACAAACGACGGACGATGTGCCTCAACGCATCGCTCGCCAAGGCCCGGCCATGTGACGCCCGCGCACGCACCCCATGCACCTCATGCATTCCGCCCCGGACTTTGACGCACTGACGGCGCCCGCAAACAGCGGTGAGGCGCTGATCGCCCCACCGACGGCCGAATGGGAATCGCTGATCGCTTATAACCGCGCGCTGCGTCGCCACTATGCGGTTCGCGTTGCGGGCCGGCCGGCGGCCGAGTGGTATGCCGCTCGCCTCGATGCGCCGCCGCTGCTCCTGACCGGTCATCAGCCCGAGTGGTTCCATCCGGGCGTCTGGGCCAAGAACGTCACGGCCGCGCGGGCGGCGTTCCGGCTGGGCGCGCGGGCGGCGTTCCTGGTCGTCGAGCATGACGTGCCGCACGCTTCGGCGCTGCGGCGCCCCGTGTTGCGCAACGGACGCCTCGACGCGATCGGCTGGCGGCCGCCCTGGCCCACGCCCGGCGAGACGTACGAGCAGCAGGCGAGTATCAGCGTGGCGGACTGGGGCGCGGCATTGCGCGAGGCGAAAGCGGCGGATGCGCCCGGGCTTTCGGTCTTTTTTGAGCGGTTTCTGTCGCCTGATGGCGCGGACTACGTCGCGCGCTGGGCTGCGGGCATCGAAGCGCTGGACCGCTGGCTGGGCGTGGATTCTCCCGAGTTCAGTCGCAGCAAGAGGCTGTCGTGCCTGCAAGGCGTGTCGTCGCTGACCTGGGGCGAGTTCGCGCGGCATCTCATCGAGCGCCACGAAACGCTCGCGGCGGCATACAACGCGGCACTGGCCGAGTATCGCGCGGCGCGCGGCGTTCGCGGCGAGCGCCATCCCATTCCCGACCTGGCCGTTGCGGCCGACCGCGTCGAGTTGCCGTTGTGGGCCTACCGCGACTCCGGTCCGCGAAATCGTCTGTACGCCGCGCGCCGACAGAACGTCCTCGTCGTGCTCGTCGGCGACGAGCCGATTGCGCGCGGCGGCGAGATTGGGGACATCACGGCCGACGGCGAGCTTGCCGGCTGGCACATCCGCCCGCGGGCGCTGACGCAGACGATTTACGCGCGGCTGTTCGTGTGCGACGTGTTCATTCACGGCCTGGGCGGCGCGAAGTACGACATCATCGCCGACGGAGTGATCCGGCGGTTCTTCGGGTGTCCGCCGCCGGCGTACGCCTGCGTGACGGCGACGTTGCGCCTGCCGCTTCCGCGCCGGCCGGCGGCGGAAGCCGACGTGCGGGCCGCGGCGCGACGCGTGCGCGATGCACGGTTCAACCCCCAGCGATTGCTTGAGGCCGAGCTTGCCGCCGACGCCGACGCGCGGCTGCGACAGCGATTGTCGGAGCTGATCGAGCGGCGTGCCGCGGTGATCCGCCAAAGCGATCGGCTGCGGCGCGAGTCGCCGCGCGACCGCGCGGCGCGACGCGCGACGTTTGAAGCGATCCGCGAGGCGAACGCCGCTCTCGCGGCCCTTTCGCCTGGGCTGGAACAACGTCTCACGGCGGCGCTCGATGCGGCCCGCGAGGCGGCGCGGCACAATCGCATTGCCGACGCGCGCGACTGGTTCTACGGCCTGTATCCGCGAGAGTCGCTGCTGTCGCTGGCCGAGCGCTTCGGCTGATCCTTGCACCCGCTATCGCCGCGCCAGGCGGCCCACCGCGTCTCGGTAGCTGATCCCTGCCTCAAGCGCAATCGCCGGGGTTGCACGCACATTGTCGCGTGACCGCAGCGCTGGCGCTTGCGGCTCGGATCAAACGGGTGGCCCACCGCGTGGCGGTGGGGTCACGATGATGGGAATTCGAGTCGACCAACTTCTGCCTCGGATGCAACGTGCGCATTCGTCACCCCCGCGCAGGCGGGGGTCCAGTCCACCCGAGGTCGCATCTGGATTCCCACTTTCGCGGGAATGACGTGGGCGGCCAACGACGGCAGTTCTCCTCCCCATTTGCCCCCCGCGCATCCGCCCGACTACGATGCGCCATCGTGAGCCTTCTCATCGCCGAACGGCGCTATCTGATCAATTTCGACGTGTCGCGCGTCGGCCACGTGTTCACCGACGTGCTCGTCGTCGGCGGCGGCGTGGCCGGCCTGCGTGCCGCCATCGAGGCCGCCCGCTCTGGTCAGGTCATCGTCACAACCAAGGACGACCTGGCCGAATCGACCACTGCCTACGCCCAGGGCGGCGTGGCCGCCGTCCTCGACGCGGCCGACTCGATCGACCACCACGTCACCGACACGCTGGCCGTCGGCAACGGGCTTTGTGACCCGGGCGTGGTCGAACGGCTGGCGCGCGAGGGTCCGGACCGCGTCCGCGAAATGATCGACTGGGGCGCGCGCTTCGACATGCACGATGGCCGCGTCGCGCTGGGACTCGAAGGCGCTCACTCGGCGCCGCGTATCGTGCACGCCCAGGGCGACGCCACCGGCCGCGAAATCGTCTCGACGTTGGCGCGCCGCGCGGCCGCGACCGAATCGATTCGCGCCTTCGAACAGTGTTTCGTCATCGACCTGATCACGCTCGACAACCGCTGCGTCGGAGCGCTGACGTTTCATCCCAAATACGGCCATCAGGCGATCTGGGCGCGGCAGACCATTCTCGCTTGCGGCGGCTGCGGCACGCTCTATCGCGAAACGACCAACCCGCCGTCGGCCACCGGCGACGGCCCGGCCCTGGCCCTGCGGGCCGGCGCCGTGCTGCGCGACATGGAGTTCATCCAGTTCCATCCGACGACGCTGTACGTGGCCGGCGCGACACGTGCCCTGATCAGCGAGGCCGTCCGCGGCGAAGGCGCCTATCTGGTCGATCGCCTGGGCGCGCGTTTCATGCAGGAATACTATCCCGATGCCGAGTTGGCGCCGCGCGACGTGGTCAGCCGCGCCATGGTCGATTTCATCAAGCGATCGCACGCAACGACCGTTTTTCTCGACGTGCGGCATTTCCCGCCGGGCCGCTTCGCGGCACGCTTCCCCACCATCGCCGCGCTGTGCGCCCAGTTCGACCTCGATCCTGAGAAAGACCTCATCCCCGTGCGGCCGGCGGCGCATTACACGATCGGCGGCGTGCGCACCGACGAACGCGGCCGCACCAACGTGGCCGGCCTGCTGGCCTGCGGCGAGTGCGCCTCGAGCGGCGCCCACGGCGCGAATCGGCTGGCGAGCAACTCGCTGTTGGAGGGGCTGGTGCTCGGAAGGATCGTCGGAGCGTATGCTGGCGAGGCGACTCAGGAGATTCACCGCACCAGCCAGCCGCCGGCGATGAAACACCACTTCGCGCCCAGCCCGCGGACGACGCTCGACCTGGGCGACATCCGCAACAGTCTGCGGTCGTTGTGCTGGCGGAACCTGGGCATCGAGCGCAGCGCCCCGCGGCTGGAAGAGACGATTGAGATCACCGACTTCTGGTCGCGCTACGTCATGGACAAGGTCTTCGACGAGCGATTCGGCTGGGAGACGCAGAACATGCTGACCGTGGCGCGCTGCATCGCGCTGTCGGCGTTGACGCGCAAGGAGTCGCGCGGCGTTCACTATCGCTCGGACTACCCGACCGCTGATCCGGAGCGATTCCTGGGCCACGTCGAACTCGTTCGCGGCGGCGACGGCCTGACGACGCGTCTCAGTCCGCTGGAGCGGCACGATCGCTGAGTCGACATGGGGCACAGCCGCGAAACAAGACGCGCACGTAAGTAAGCGTTAAACGCAAACTGCGTGACAATCGTCCGTGTGCGAAAGGCAGTGTACGCCTTCAAGGCATGGACGCGTACCGACGCGCACGTCTCTTTTTTCGCCTGGCACGGGCTGGTAGCCCGTGCGAAAAAGACGACTTCCTCGATGACTCATCCCAACGAACAACCCGCCGCGGATCTCCCGCTCGCCCGCCCGGTCGCTTCGCCGGCGGCGGGCGAGGAGCCGGTTGTCTGGGAGCCGGTGAACCAGCCGCTCGTGATGGCGCGGGAAGTTCCGTTCCTCTCGCCGCTGCTGATGTCGAAGCGCGAGGCCTGGATCGACCTGGTTTTGCTGCTGTCCATCATGATCGGCGCTTTCGGAGCCGTGATCGTGCTGCTCGACAGCGGCGGGTGGCAGCCGCCCATCGAGACGCAGATCGCCGTGCAGGCGTTCGGTTTCGGCGCGCTCGCGCTTGCGGCGACGCACTGGCGGCTGCGTGCCCACGGCCAAAACCCGGCCGTGATCGGTCTCGGGCGCGATCGTGCGCTGCCGGCGCTGGGTTGGGGCATGTTGGCTCTGCTCGGCTGTTATGTAATGAACGTGGTGCTGGTGACCGGCTACGTCGCCATTCGGGGCGGAGCGGGCATGGATCACTTGATGACCGAAAAGACCGAAGTGATGTCTCTCGTGGCACAAACTCCCACGCTGGTGGTCTTTCCGCTGACGCTGTTCGTCGGCCTGTACGAAGAGATCGTCTTCCGCGGACTGTTTTTGTCGCGACTGAAGGTCATTCTCGGCGGCAATGCCTGGCCGGTCGTCGTTTCCTCGCTGGTGTTCGGCTTCTTCCATCTCGGCCAGGGTCCGATCGGCGCCATGCAGGCGACGGTCATCGGCGCGCTGTTCGGCGTTGTAGCCGTCTATCGGCGAACAATCTGGTCGTGCATTGTGGCGCACGCCGCCCTGGACGCCGTGGCGTTTTTTCTGGCGCCGCTCCTCCAATACTACTTGTCGAATTTCAATCAAAACATGCCGCAATAAACCGCGTGCCCCGCCGCTTGAGCGGTAGCAGGACCGAGCTTCGAGCGACGGCGCCGGGGTGGCCCGCACATCGTGCCGTAACCGCAGCGATTGTGCGTGCGGCACGGACAATCAGGGTGGCTCGCCGCGTTGCGGTGGGTTCACGATGACAGGAATGCGAAAGTGACGCCCATGCCGCGTCGCGATGGTCTGGCGCCGCTCATTCCGCGCAACGTGACGACTTTCACGCGCCGCTCGGCTCAACATGGCCAAGCTCGCGCGGGAACCGGGTAAGACGGGCGGGACGCCCGTGCCACCCGAAACAACAAGCCCGCTTCGCGCGAGGGCTTGACCATGCCACCGCGCCGATACCTTGCAGGTTCTCTATCCGCGAGCTTTTTTGCCGCGTTTGGATCCCCTGAAGACCTTGTCTATCCCCAAACTCAATCCCGCTTCTGCCTCGTATCCTCATCCCGCTCCGTCGCAGTCGGCTCCGCCGGCCGCGCCATCGCCACGGCCGGCGACACCACCAGCGTACCGGCCAGCAAGTCGCCGATGCGCTGCCGCCGCTGCGACGCCACCAGCACCAGGAACAGATCGCACAGCAGCACCATCACCAGCCCCAGCTCGACGATCCGCATGACGTTGCGAATAATCAGCCGTTGCGCCGATGGCCGCCCGCCCTCCTCGTCGATCACGCGGCAGCCCAGCAGGTACTTGCCCGGCGTCGTGCCCAGCGTCGCTTCCCATACCAGGCAATACACCGCGTACACCGGCAGCACGTACAGCCGCACGACCCAGAAGCGCGCGTCGGTCTCGACCTGAATCTGTTCCGGAGTCAACACCGACGCCGACGTCGCCAGTTTCATCAGCGGCGGCGCCCACCAGGCCGCCGTCAGCACGACCGCCGGCAGCAAATCGAGCACCGCCGCCAGAATGCGCCACGTGGGCAGCGCCAACGTCCAATGGGGTGCCAAACGCACCGGCGCATATAGCCGCTCCGGCCGCACCAGGAAGAGAAACGCCAGCAGCGCGAACATCGCCAGCGTGTTGAGCCAACTGATCCACGGACGCGGCTGCGTGGCCTGCCCGAGGTTCAGCGCCGTGAACTGCACCGTCGCATCGGACTTGATCGGCGCCCAGCCCAGATCGAACTGCCCCTTCTCCCCGTGGCGCGCAAGCAACAATCGATCGTGCGCAAAGCCCGCGGCGAACGGCTCGCGCAGCGCGGCCGGCCGGCCCGGCGCTTCGGTCAGCGTGCCCAGGCGATTCCAGTTCCCGTCCGCGCGCTGCCACAGCTCCGATCGCGCCGGCTGATCGACTTCGCTGCGATGCAGCGTCAGCAGCGCCGGTCCCTGCGACCGCCAGCCCAGCCACCATCGTTGCACGTCATTTCGCGCCAGTTCCTCGGGCAGCTCGGCGGCGTTCCAGTCGGCGTCGTTCCACTCCCATGTGCGCGCGAGGGCCGGCTCGCGGTCGACGTACAACAGAATGACGCGATTCTCGCGCACCGCAATGGCCGTCGGGGTCGCCGGCGGCGCCTCGGCGGGCAGGTGCGCCACCTGCGTCCATTCGCCGCGCGCCAGCCGTAAGAGCTGCGGTCCCGGCTCAAGCGTTGGCGCGGATGTCGGCTGCGTTTCGCTTGTTTCAGCCGCGCTTGCCGACGTAGTCGTCGCCGTCGCAAGCAGATCGGGCGAAACGTGGACCGCCGCGAAGACCGCGTCGCCGGAGGCATCGCCGGCCCACGCATTCAGAACACAACCGGTCGGCAGCCGCGCAACCGGATCGGTTCCGCGCGCCGTCCGTTGCGCCAGGCTGCCGTCGGAGAAGGCCAGGTACAGCGCGTCTCGCGTCGCGGTCGCCATGCGGATGTCGCCGACGATCGATGGCTCGCGCTGCCACGCGCTGGAACGATCCGACGGCATGAACCGTCGTGAGGCCAATACGTCATTGATCGGCAGGCCCGAATCGGAGTCGGTGTCGGCGCCGGCAAAAACCGCCCACGCCAGATCGTCCCCGCCGGCGATCAGCACCCGCGGCCCCTGCGCCGCCGCCGGCGATGCGAGCACACCCAGCGCCGCCGCCGCAAGCCAGGCCGCGCGTCGCGTTCGGTCGAACGCCGGCACGTGCTCTGATGTCAGCCGCGAACTGACAGGAATTATTTTCGACATCAGATGTATCAATTTCGACTTTCGACCTTCGTTTCTCGCCTTTCACTCGCCGCTCGCGCCCGGCGACGCGGCTGCTTCGCAGGCGGCATCGACCTGTACGATTCGGCGAATCCCCTCGGGCGGCGTCCGCGGCCTCACAAACACGCGCGGATTGACCTTCGCGCCGGCCCGCAGCCGGTCGATGCCGAGCGTCATCGAGCTGTCGCGCTTCGGCCAGTGCAGGCGCAGCTTGCGCGGGAACAGCCCGTGGCCGTCGGTCTCGCAGTAATCATCCAGCCACACGACCATCTCCGCCTGGCCGGCGCGGTCCAGAAAGTCGATCCGCCGGATCAAAAACGGCGGGTAACGATCGACCGCATAGACGCGATCGGCGAAAAACCCGTCGATCGGATCGTTCCGGCCGTAGGTCAGTTCGTCGTATCGCTCGAAACAGCGGCGAAACGGACCCAGCGCGCCGCGCGCCGGCAGCATGCGCAGGCCGAGCGTGTCGGCGATGCGGGCCGGGTCGATCGGCAGCGGCTCGACCTCCGGCTTGCCGACGTGCTCGTGCCGGCCCCACCACATCGTCGCATAGTCGCGCCGAATCGACAGCCAGTATTCCGCTTCGTTCGATCCCAATTCGACCTGACCCTCCTCCAGCGCGTGGTCGAGCCGCATCCACAGCGATCGGGGCCGCCGCACCACCATGCTGCCGCGCAGGTCCAGATCGTGGCGGCGGCCCTTGTCGTCGCGCAACGAAAGGGAAACGGTGATGTACGGCGCGTACAACGGTTCGTCGGCGGCGATGCGCTGCGCGTTGACCGTCGCGATGATGTCGTCCACGTCGCGCGGCGGCGGTGGCGGCGGACCTTCCGAAGGCTTCGGGGGACATCCCGATGCAAGCAGCGCCGCGGCCGCCAGCGCGAGGCGAAGGCGCACACGTCGAAAGTACATTGCTGGATGCCCTGGCATCGCCGTCGATGCCCGTCGCCTCGGAGGCGCGATGCTTGCAGCGGCGCCGTTTCGTCGCCGCGCTTTCTGATCCGAACCGCGACCCTTCACAATCCCGCCCTGGTCGCGTTCAAGCTCGCGGTTCGGTTCAACACCTGTGCGCCGGTTCCCGGCGAGCATCGCGGCGTCCATCGTGAACGCGCTGCCCCGCTCGATGCCGGCCGGCCCCCGCATGCTGCGCGGAGCGGTCCGGTCCGGTCGTCGCGACGACGCGCCATCGCGATCGGATTGGGCGCCAGGCGGGCCGATCATTGGCTTCGTCCTTCGTCGCCCGCCGGAATGCGGGCGCGGCTCAAGTATAAACCGCGGGATCGTCGGCGGGGTGCGGCGAGGCGGCGTCCGTCTCGTCAGACATGCCGGCCAGAATCGAGCGCAGCTCCTCTTGCACCGACGCGATTTGCTCTTCGGACATGCGCGGATTGAGCACGCGGTGCAGCGACTGATCGCGCATCAGGCGAAGCTGCCAGACTTCTGCGTCGTTCTCGCGAAGCGTCTGCTCATACTTCAGCACGCGCTTGCGCATCAGCATCAGCGCCAGCACAAAGCGGAATCCCTGCTTGACCGGCTCTTCGCGATCGGCCAACCGCCTGAAGAACTCGACCAGCGACTCGTCATCGAGCCACACGCGCGGCCGGGCGGGCTTTTCGGCGACGCGCGTGCGAAACGCGCAGAACGACCCCTCCGGCGGACCGTTCCAGCATTCCGGAGCGTAATCGCGCCGCTCGAATCCCTGAGGCGTCTCGAACAGCGCCGTATGGAACGCCTCGCCGGCACGGATTTCCCGGCCGCTGACGGCACAACGTCCGCTGGGCCGCTGCACTTCGAATTCCTGACTCATGATCGGTTTTTACCGCGACGACTGCGGCCCGTCCACCGCGTCACCATTTCTTGAAGACAAAGAACCCCGCCGCGGCAATCAGCCCAAAGCCCACGAGGTAATTCCACTTCAGCGGTTCCTTGAGCACGAGGATCGAAAAACCGCAGAAGACGACCAGCGTGATGATCTCCTGGATCGTCTTGAGCTGTGCCGCGCTGAACTGCGCGTGGCCCCAGCGATTGGCGGGAACCTGAAAGCAGTACTCGACGAACGCGATCATCCAACTGATGACGATGACCCGCCACAGGTCGACGTGCTTGTACCGCAGATGGCCGTACCAGGCGATCGTCATGAACAAGTTGGAGATCGTCAACAATACGACGGTGACCATGGATGCTCCGGGCGGCTGCGCCCTGCTCCGGAAACGTGACGGCGGCCTGGCTCGGAACGTCCGAGATTGCTCGTCGCCGCCGTCGCACTTGGCCTGAAGCGTAGCGCGTGTTGCGATCGGTGCACGAGGATGTGAACGTCAACAGAACATATCGCACGCCGTTTTTGATGGCGGAGGGGCAATGGCGCCGCAGCGATGTGTGTAATTTCAGAAAACCCCATGCACGAATATGGGTAATATGACCCATACCGCTCGAGCGCTAATGGGAATACTCAGATTTCAAGCGTCGGAGAAACTGTTTTTTGGGCGACTCGGCTGGCACAGGACATGTATCCACGAAATCCGGTGGGCAACATCGCCCAAGATTCCCTCGCGGAAGGAGATCATCGTGATCCCCAGCTTACCGAGTCTGTCGAGTCTGATTCAGCAGGTCTGTGATGCGTTCGCCCAATACGTGCCGAGCGGGCTGAACTTCCTCACCGACGTCTGCAACAGCGTCATCGGCTGGTTGCAGGCGTTGGGCCTGTAGTCGGACTTCGACGCTGTCACGCGGCGCGAGCGTTCCTGCACGGAACGCCGCGCCGCGTTCTTTTTCTGCCATCGTGTGACGGCGCATTCCGAGGGCGCCGCTTGCTCCCGGCCGCCAGCGCCGGCGCCGCGGTTGACGCGCCGCCTTACGGGCGATCTCGGCGCTTGTGCCTGACGCTCGGATCCGTTTCCACGACGCGGTGGCCCACAAGACGTCATTTCCGGGCAGGCGGAAATCCAGACCGGCCGCACGTTTGCGGGACCCCCGCCTGTGCGGGGGTGATGATTGCGCGCGTCCGATTCGAGACAGCGGCGGGTCGACTCGAATTCCCGTCATCGTGAGCCTGCCGCTGAAGCGGCGGGCCACGCGTACCGCGGCGTCTACAGGCGTCCCCCGCCCCGCGCGATCGGCATCCGCCGGCCGATTCCGAATGCCCGCGTCGTCACCTTCGGCCCGGGCGCGGCCTGGCGACGCTTGTACTCGTTGCGATCGACCAGCCGAATGACCTGCGCCGTTACCGAGGAATTACACCCCGACGCAACGATGTCCTCCGGCGACTGCTCCAGCTCGATGTAGCGGTGCAGAATCGCATCCAGCGCCTCATACGGCGGCAGGCTGTCCTGATCGGTCTGGTCGGGCCGCAATTCCGCCGACGGCGGCTTGGTGAACGTGCGTTCGGGAATCAACGACCGTCCGGCGCGCCGATTGATGTAGCGCCCCAACTCATAAACCGTCGTCTTGGGAACATCGCTCAACACCGCCAGTCCGCCGCACATGTCGCCGTACAGCGTGCAATACCCCACCGCCAGTTCGCTCTTGTTGCCGGTCGTCAGAAGCAGGCAGCCGAGCTTGTTCGACAGCGCCATCAGCAGATTGCCGCGGATGCGCGCCTGAATGTTCTCCTCCGTGATGTCTGGCGCCCGGCCGGCGAACAATGGCGACAGCGTACGCTCCGCGGCCGCGTGCATTTCGTCGATCGACACCACGTCGAACCGAATCCCCAGGTTCGACGCCAGCGTCCGCGCATCGTCGAGACTGTGATCGCTGCTGTAGCGGGACGGCAGCGCTACGCCGCGCACCGCGTCGGACCCCAGCGCGTCGACCGCGACGGCCGCCGTGACCGCCGAATCGATCCCGCCCGACAGTCCCAGCAGCACCTCGCGGAACCCGCACTTGCGAACGTAGTCGCGCGTTCCCAGCGACAGCGCGGCGAGAATCGAGCCGAGCGAGTCGGGATACGGCTCGATGCGCGACGGCCGAAACCCCGGACTCGCCCCGCGCGGCGGCCGAAACTCCACGGCCAGCACGTCCTCTTCAAACGCCTTCGCCCGGCCGATCAGCCGGCCCTGGGCGTCGAACGCGCTGCTCGCCCCGTCAAACACCAATTCGTCGTTGCCGCCGACCTGGTTCACGACCACGATCGGCACGCGATGCTTGGCCGCCTGGCCGCCAAACAGCCGTTCGCGGTAGGACTGCTTCTCGACGACGAACGGCGACGCCGAGACGTTCAACACGATGTCCACTTTCGCCTGGGCAAACGCCTGCATCGGATCGGTGTGATACAGCGGACGCGACACAAAGTCGGCGTCGTTCCACAGGTCCTCGCAGATGCACAGCCCGGCCCGCACGCTGCCTCCGTCGCGCGTCGGCAGCACCGCGGTTTCGCACGTGCGACCCGGCTCGAAATAGCGGCTCTCGTCGAACACGTCATACGTCGGAAGCAGCAGCTTGTGATGAACCGCGACCACGCGCCCGTCGCGGCAGCAGGCGACCGAGTTGAACAGCGGGCGTCCGGCCGATTCGGGATTGCGCTCGGCGAATCCGACGAGCGCCGTCAGATCGGGGCCGCAAGCGCGGGCGATTTGCTCGATGGCCCGCGCCGCGTCGGCGATGAATCCGGCGTGCAGCAGCAGGTCGTGCGGCGGATAGCCCATCACCGCCAGCTCGGGAAAGGCGACGACGTCGGCCCCGGCGCGCTGTGCCGTTTCGATGCCCGCGATAATCTTGTCGCGATTGCCCCGCAGATCGGCGACCGTCGGATTGATCTGAGCCAGCGCGATGATCATGAAGGCATCGCCGAACTACTTCACTTCCATGTTGGTATGGACTTCCTGCACGTCGTCGTTGTCTTCCAGCGCGTCGATCATTTTCATAACGCGATCGGCCGCCTCGGCCTCCAGCGGCACGCGCACGTCCGAAATCATGCTCAGCTCGGCGTTCTGGATGTTCAGCTTGCGGGCCGTCAGCGCTTCGCGAACCGGCTCGAATGACGACGGATCGGTGAGCACCTCGAACACGTCGCCGTCCGGCTGAACGTCCTCGGCGCCCGCTTCGAGGGCGGCCTCCATCAGCTCCTCCTCGGACACGTCCGACACGATGATGACGCCCTTCTTCTTGAACTGCCACGCCACGCAGTTGGTCGAGCCGAGATTGCCTCCGTTTTTCTCGAAGATGTTTCGGATTTCCGGCGCGGTGCGGTTGACGTTGTCGGTCAGCGCCTCGACCATCACCGCCACGCCGCCCGGCGCGTAGCCTTCGTACACGATTTCCTGATAGGTCACTCCCTCCATATCGCCCGTGCCGCGCTTGATGGCGCGGTCGATCGTGTCGTTGGGCATGTTGGCGGCGCGGGCGCGGTCGATCGCATAGCGCAGGGACAGGTTTTCCGACGGATTCCCTCCGCCCGACTTGGCGGCCATGATGATGTGCCGCGCCAGCTTGCTCCACAGCTTGCCGCGCCGCTTATCGACCACGGCCTTCTTGTGCTTGATCCGTGCCCAGTGTGAATGTCCCGCCATGCGTCCTCGTCTCGTGCCTTAGTTCAATCGTTCGCTAAGAATCCCCTCACCGCCGGTGCGAGAGTCCTTTCTCGCACCCACTCATCGCGGGAATCCCTTCCCGCGATTAAGCGACCTTCTTTCGCACCGGAGCGTCAACCGCATTGCTGGCGCTGGCGGCTCGGATCAATCCACGTTCATCATGGCTCGTTCGCCGCGTATCCTCGGATTCCGCCCCGGTCGGCGCCAGCGCCGGCGCTCGACCCGCCGCGACATCCGCGCATTTTGCCTCCGCTCGCTTCGCCAGCTCCGTGTCGCGCACCGGATCGCTCGACCGGTTTCCTGATTTCCGTACGACCTCCACCGCTTCCCGCCAGTACGCCGACGCCTGCTCCTTCTGACCGAGCCGATACAGCGCGTCTCCCGCGTGATCGAGGATCGTCACATCGACCGGATCGGCCGGCCGCGTCATGATCGACGAAGGCAATTGCAGCGCCGCGGCGCGCGACCAGCGCAGCGCCCGCTCGAGCCAGATCACCGCCTCGTCGAACTGTCCCTTCTTGTACAGCACCCATCCCATGCTGTCCAAGTAGGCCGGCGCGCGCGGCTGCGACGCCACCGCCAGCCGGATCATCTCCTCGGCCTTGTCGAGCTTCTCGCCGCGATCCGCCCACGTATAGCCCAGATCGTTGTTGATCCCCGGATCGCTCGGCAGCAGCTCGAAGATCTCCTCCAGCAGCGATTCGCTGCGCTGCGACTGCCCCATCCGCTCATAAACGTGAGCCAGCGTCCGCATCCGATCGAACGCAGCTCCCAGATCGAACGGCTGTCCCGCCTGCTTACGTTGAAGCTCCGGCTCCAGCAGCCGATTCAGCAATCGCGCCGCATCGTCGAATCGGCCCGCCCGCACATACACGCCGGCCAGCACGTTCTCGAAGCCCTGTCCCGGCTGGGACTGAATCACTCCCTGAACCAGATTGATCGCCTCGTCGAACCGGCCGGCCGACTCATATGCCTCCAGCAGCAGCCCGGCGCCGCCGGGGCGCGCGGCATCGACGCCCAATGACTTGATCAGCGCGATCGCCTGATCGTAGTCGCGCGCCCGCACGTGGATGGCCGACAGCAGCCAGCCCAGCCACTGCTCCTGCGGTTCATCCTCGAACCACAGCAACGCTTCCTGCGCGGCGCGCGCGGCGCGTCCGGCGGCGAGAAGGCGCCCGATGTAGAACTCGCGCAGCTCGCTCCGCGCCGCGTCGACGGCCATCATCTCGCGGGCCTCGGCCACCGCTTCGTCGAATCGACCGGCGCGCTCCAGCGCGGCGGCGTAGAGCGCGCGAAACGTCGCATCGTTGTTCGCGGCGTCCAGCGCGGCGCGGGCGCGACGGACGGCCTCGTCGTGCCGGCCGCTCATTGCCAGCAGTATCAGCAGCTCGCTGAGGTACTTTGTCCGCGCGGCGCCCAGATCGTCGCGCTTCAGTAACTCGTCCAACTGCGAAACCGCCGCCGCGTCGTCGCCGAGATTCAGCGCCATCTCCTTCAGCGTCTCTCGCCAACGCAGGCGGCGCGGCCGCTCGGACACCATCCGGTCCACCAGGCGCATCGCCTCGTCCCAGCGCAACATGCGCGTCAGCAGCTCAACTTTCACCTCTCGACCGGCCACGTGCGACGGATGGCGCGACAGCAGTTCCTCGATGGTCGCCAGCGCTTCGGTGTTTTCGCGAGCCGTCATGTAGCTGAAGGCCAGGTCCAGCCGCGATGCGGCGTCGTCGGGATGGCGGCTGAGAATGTCCTTCAGCGCCGCGCCGTATTTCCGCAGTCGATCCGGCCCCCGCTCAGCCCCCGACACCGTGTCGATCAGTGCCGTGCAGCGCTCCATCGCCGGCCCGCTGATGCCCAGCCGCTTCATCTCGCGATATTGCTCGAGGGCCTGATCTACGGCGCCGCCCGACAGCGTGCCGCGAATCAACGCTTCGTGCGCCTCGGCGTCGCGCGGATCTACTTCAGATAATATGTCGCGATAAACCTGCCGCGCCCGTTTAGATTGATCGCGCCGCTCCAACAGCGCCGCCAGCGCTTTCAGCGCCCGTGCATCGCGGCGATCGAGCTGCGCCGCCTCGCGATACGCCGCCTCGGCCGACAGGAACTCGTCCTGCGCATCCAGCGCCTCGCCCTGCATCCGCAGCATCGCCGCGCTGCGAAATCCGTGCTCGCACGCCCATCGGCAGACCGCCTCGGCTTGGGGCCACTCGTACGCTGCCAGATGCCGCGACGCCAGCGCCGCGCACAGGCCGCCCACCGATCCGTCGTGTCCCGTCTCCTGCTGCCGCACGGCGTCAAACACCTGCTCCAGAACCGCCGTGGCGCGTTCGGCCTGCCCCTCCCGTTCCAGCAGCCGTGCCCTGGCCACCGCCACAGCCGCGCCACCGCCGTTCTCTCGTGTCAGTACGTCGAGCAGCCGCTTTCGATCCGCCGGATTGCCCGCCGCTCGATCCAGCGCCGCCATCGCCGCGTCGTATGACGACGAATCGCTAAGCATCGCCAGCAACACGTCGCGAAACTCGTTCCATCGCCCCGAGCGCACGCACGCATCCGCCATGCGCTGCATCAGCCCCGCGTGTCCCGGTGATTGCTTCAATCCATCCCGGAGCACCCGAAACGCCTGATCGAATCGACCCGTCTCGGTCAGCCGATCCGCCCACGCCGTGGCTGCATCGGCCCCGCCGGGCCGCGCAATCCATTCGGCCATCACCGCGTCGGCCTGCTCCGGTCGGCCGGCGGCGCGACAGATGTCCTCAAGCAACATGACGGCGTCACGATCCGCGCCGGCGGCCAGCCGTTCTCGCGCCGCCTCGATCGCCTCGTCGCCGCGGCCGGCCGCCGCCAGGGCGCGCGCCCAACGTTGCCTCAACGACGGGTTGTCGGGATTGGCCTGAATCGCCCGCGCCAGCGCCGCCGCGGCGGCAGCGGGCTCGCCGAGCCGCGTGCACAATTCGCTCAGCAGCACCTCGGCGCGATCGGCGTAGAGCACCATCGCCGATTTCAGTTCCGGATGCTTGCGGAGTTCGTCCGATCGTTCATGCGTCGCCGACAAATACTTTTCGATCTGCTCGCGGGCCGCCGCCAGGTAGCCTTCCCGCTCCAGCGCCAGCGCCAGATGCAGTCGCGCAAGAATGACGTCGGCCCGCCAGGCCCCGCGGCGCATCGCATCCGCGGCGTCGTCGCACATCAGCGCCAGTCGCAACGACTCGATCGCCGCGGTCGTCTCGCCCGCCTGTGCCTGCAACCGGCCCCGCACCGAATAAACGCGGGCATCGCGCGGCGACGTGCGTCCGGCCTGATCCAGATGCGAGCGCGCCAGCGGCAGATTCCCCTGCTGCAAAGCCGCCCGCGCCAGCATCAGATGGGCATCGACCCAGTCGGGCGCCAGCCGCAGCGCCTTCTCGCATTCGGACACCGCCTCGGTCCACGACTCGTCGGCCAGTGATTTAGCCGCCGAATCCAGGTGCTCGCGCGCGGCTTCGGGAGGTTCGCCCGGCGACGGAGCCTCCTTCTCGACCGGCGGCAGCGTGGGCGCCGGCTTGATGTCCGCCGTCGCGAGGCGTGCGCGCTTCGGATCGACCGGCGGTTCACCGGCAACGCCTTGCGGTGCGGCCATACCGAAGCCGCACAGCGCGAGAAGCCACGCGGCGATCCAACGTTCGGCGAGTCGATCTGCGGGCCGCGGCATGAGAATCACTTTCTTGATGACGTGCGACGCTTCTTGCGGCTGGAACGGGCGGCCGGCTTGGCGCGCGCCGTGGCGCGGCGCGACGAGTTGACGCGCGCGGGACGCTTGCGGACCGCGCGCACGGGCTTGGCCGGGGCGTGCGTCGGCGGCGGCGTGGGCGAGGCATTGTCGGCCGGGACCGGCCTGGCGCGACGTGAACCGCGCGTCCACGCCACGCGCCGCAGCGCGGTGAACCACGTTTCTTCGCGGCCGCTCGGGACCAGGCGCTCGAAAAACGCCTGCACCGTCGGCGTGTCGGCGGTTGGATCGATCAGTTTCTCGCTGCGCAACCACTCCAGCGTCACATCGTCGATCGGTACGGCGTGATGACCCAGGGCGCGCATGACGACCACGGCGGCCGAAAAGGGCGTCATGCCGTCCAGCGAATCGAGCCACTCGCGCGCCTCGCGCTTGCCCATGTTCTGAAGGAACGCCAGATCGAGATGGTGGCAGCGGTTGAACACCGCGTTCAGCGCCCGCAGCACGGCCTCGGCCGCCACGCGCGCCTGGGGAAAATCCGAACCCACCATGTCGATCAACTCGGCGATGGTCGTGACGCGCAGCTCGTTGACGTCGACGGTCGCCTCGCGAATGCGCCGAAAGCCCGCCGCGGCGGGACCATCCGGCGCAAATCGCATCAACTGCGACAGAATGATGTGCCCCGTCACGTCGGTGTTCGGCACGCGGCTCGGCGATCGGGCCGCCGCCGCGCGGGCGCCGGCCAGCGCCCGCCGCAGTTTCTTCGCATACTCGGTGGCGTTTTTCATTCAGCGCCTCCGTCCGGTGGAGCGTCCGCAGGCGGTTCCGCGTCCGGCGCGGCCCGCTGCTTCCGCTCCGCCGCCAGCTTGTCCAGCGCGCGGACCGTCTCGATGCCCTTCTTGATCGAATCGTCCAGGTGAAATCGCAGCAGCGGACACTGGCGGATCGTCAGATCGCGCGCCAGCAGCGATTGAATCATGCCCCGCGCGCTTTGCAGCCCGCGCAGCGTCGTGCGGCCCTCGACCTCCGATCCCATCACGCTGAAGTAAACGTCGGCGAACTTCAGGTCGGCCGACACATTCACACGCGTGATGCTCGTCAGCCGCGACACGCGCGGATCGGACACGCGCGACAAAATCGCGTCGCTCACCACGCCGCGAATCACGCTGCCCAGTCGCTCCAGCCGATGCCCCATCGTCCCTGCGCCTCTCGAAGCTGCTCCCGACCCCGCCGCGCGGCGCTACAGCACTTCAATCGAAAAATCCACCAGGCTCGCCCCCCGCGCCCGACGCGCCTCGTCCACGATCTTGCTCAGGCAGCTTTCAACGAACCGTGCGTCGTTCGACACCATCGCAATGCCGATCTCCGACCGCCGATGCTCGTCCAGATAGTCCGTCTCGGCGATCGAAATGTTGTGTCGATGCGCCAGCCGGTCCTTCAGGCCGCGGATCGCCCGGCGCTTGTCCTTCAGCGACATCGCTCCGTCGATCGCCAGCTCCAACGTCAGCACGCCGATGACCACGCTACAGCGTCCGCTCCACCTGCACGACCTCGTACGACTCGATCACGTCGCCGGGCTTCAGGTCGTCGAACCCGTCGAGTCTCATGCCGCATTCCAGTCCCGCGCGCACCTCGCGCACGTCGTCCTTGAACCGTCGCAGCGACGCCAGCGCCGACCGCTCCTTGATCACCACGCTGTCGCGCACCACGCGAACCATGTGGTTCCGCGCCACCGTCCCGTCGCGCACAAAGCAGCCCGCGATCCGGCCCACCTTGCCGACGTTGAATACCTGACGCACCTCCGCCCGGCCGCGCGACTCGATCGACTCGGCCGGCGCCAGCAGCCCGGCCAGCGCTTTGCGGATGTCGTCATCGACTTCGTAGATCACCCGGTAGAAGCGCAGCTCGACGCCGTGCTCCTGCGCCAGTTTCTGGGCCGACGGCTCGGCAATGACCGTAAACCCGATGACGATCGCCTTGCTCGCCGCCGCCAGCATCACGTCGCCGTCGCTGATTGCGCCCACGCCCGAGTGCAGGATGTTCAGCCGCACCTGGTCCCGCGGAATGTCCTCGAGCGTCTTGCGCAGAACGTCCACCGATCCCTGCACGTCCGCCTTGAGAATCACGTTCAGCGAAGGAACTTCCTCGCCCGTCGCCGATGCCAGCAGGCTCGTCAGATCGGTCGGCTTGCCGAGCTGCGCCAACTCCGCCTCGCGCCGCTGCCGTTGAATTTCTTCCGCCGCCGCCTTGGCTTCCTGAAGCGTGTCGACTTCGTACAACTCGTCGCCCGCCGCCGGAATCGCGCTCAGCCCGGCCAGTTCGACCGGCGTCGCCGGGCCGGCCGACTTCTGCCGCTTGCCGACCTCATCGGTCATCGCGCGCACCTTGCCGTACGAAGGCCCGCACACAACGACCGCGCCTTCCCGCAGCCGCCCTTCGCGCACCATCACACGCGCCACCGCCCCGGCGCCTTCTTTCATCCGCGCTTCGATCACGGTTCCGAAGGCCGGCACGCGCGTGTCGGCACGCAAGTCCATCAGGTCCGACATCGCCGCCAGGTGCACGAGCAGCTCGTCGATTCCCTCTCCCGTGGTTGCCGACGTATGGATCACGTCCGTGTCGCCGCCCCACGCCTGCGGCGTGAGCTGATGCTCCGACAACTGGCCGTAGATCTTGTTCACGTCGACGCCCGGCAGGTCGATCTTGTTCAGCGCCACCACAATCGGCACCTTGGCCGCCCGCGCGTGATTGATCGCCTCGACCGTCTGCGGCATCACGCCGTCGTCCGCGGCCACCACCAGCACGACCACGTCGGTCAGGTTCGCGCCGCGCGCCCGCATCGCCGTGAACGCCGCATGGCCGGGCGTGTCCAGGAAAGTTACGTACCGGTCCTTCACGCGCACGCGGTACGCGCCGATGTGCTGCGTGATGCCGCCCGCTTCGCCCGCCGCGACTTTCGTTTCGCGAATGCGGTCCAGCAGGCTGGTCTTTCCGTGATCGACGTGACCGAGGATCGTGACCACCGGCGGCCGCGGCTCGACGTGCTTGCGATCCATTTGCGCGCGTTTGTCCCGGAGGACGTCCAACGGCGACAATGCCTTTTCGACCGTCAGCTCCACGCCGAACTCCATTGCCAGCAACTGGGCCGTTTCTCCGTCGATCGTCTTGCTCAGTCCCGCCACCAGTCCCTGCGCCACCAGCTTGGGAACAATCTGATCGAACCGGATGCCGGTCTGACGGCAGAATTCCTTCAGTACGATCGGCTCGCGCAGCCGCACCTTCTCGCGCCGTCCGGCCGGCCGCGCCGGCGCCGCCCCTTCGCGGCGAGTTTCGACCGCGCGATGCGTGCGACCGGTCGCCTGCGCCAAGCGCTCGCGCCGGTCGATTAGGTCTTGATCGCGATACTCTCGCAGCCGCTCGGTGAACTCCACCGCCGAATCCCGCGCGCTGCGACGCGGATTGATGCGCGCCCGCGCGCCGCCGGCCGCCGAACGCTTCGCCGCCGCGCGCTCTTCTTCTTCCTCTTCTTCTTTCGTGCGCGCCTGGCCGCGACGCCGCGGCCCCGCAACCTCCGGCGGCGGTCCCGTGACGACGCCCCCGCCCGCCGGTCCGCGCGCCGCCGGTCGCGGACGCGGGACATAGTCGGGCTTCTCGATACGAACGACCGTCGGACCGCGCAACTGTGCCGGCCGCGGGATGTTCTGCGGGCCGGCCGGTGCGGTCGGCGGAGGCGGCGGCTCGGGCGCCGGCGCGCTGGCGGCAACGGCCGGCGCGGGTTTCTCCTCGACCGCGGGCGGCTCGAGCGGTCCCGTCGGCGCGTGCGCGGGTTCTTCAACGACTTGCCCCGGCGACTCCGGCGGCGCGGCCTCGGCCGCGGGCGCCTCGGCAGCCGGACGAACCTCGATCGGCGGCGTCTCGGCGGGAGCAGGCACAGTCGACGGGGCTTCCGCGGCGACCGCGGGCGGAGCGGTTTGGGCCGTTTCAGCGGCGGGCGGCGCAGGTTCGGCGATTGGCTCAGCCGGCGGCGGCGCCTCTTCAGCGGCCTTTTTCTTCTTCGACCCGCGGGGTTTCGACGGCTTCTTTACCTTGGCCAGATCGACGGGCGCGGCGGTCTCGACGGCCGTCTGGTGCGGACCTTCGCTGAACCATTCTCGAATCGTTTCTTCCTGCCCGACCGAAAGCACGTGCATGTGCTTCTCGATGGGCAGACCCTCGGCCTTGCATTTTTCGAGGACGGCCTTGCTCGTGACGCCCAGCTCCTTCGCCAGGTCGCTCACGCGAAGTTTCTTTTTGGCCTCAGCCTGAGCCAATCGCACACCTCCCAATGTCCAACCGCACCATCACGCGTGGCACGGGCTGGCGGCCCGTGCGAGTTCCGTCGCATTCGCGACGCGTTCAACCTGCCGCAGCGCCGGCGCTCGCGGCTCGGATCATCATGGTTCGCTGCGCGAACCCAATCCCCGCATCCCACGGGCCTATAGCCCGTGGATTCCTGCGTCACTGAATCGGCTGCTCGCGCGCTTGCCGGTCGTTTCCTTCAACCGCCTGCTCTTGACTCGAAGCAACAGGTGCATCGACTGCCCCGCGCTGCGGCTCGTCACCGTCGGCCACCGCCGTCGCCACGCCCGATGAATCGATTGCACCGTTGCCGCCCGGATCGAACACGCCGCCCGCGGCCGGTTCTGTCGTTTCTTCCGCGGTCGGCCCGGTTTCGCCCTCGGCGACGGCGCCCTCGCCGCCGCCCTCACTCGCCGCTTCGGCAGCCGCGGCGGCCTCCGCCGCCTTGGCCGCTTTCTTCAGCGCCATCTCTTCCTGGACCTTCTTCGCTTCAACGCCGCACGATTCCACAATGCGTTTTGCCAGCTCATCGGTAATGCCCAGTTCGTTGACCAGCGGCTCGGTACCGACCGCCTCGACATCCACGACGCTGACCAGACCCAGCAGCGACAGTTTCTCGATCAGCACCGGATCGATGCCCTCGACCATCTTCACCGTCTTCTCGAGCCGCTCCAGGCCTTCGTTGTATTCCTTCGGCGTGAGGATATCGATGTCCCAGCCGGTCAGACGCGCCGCCAGCCGCACGTTCTGCCCGCGCTTGCCGATCGCCAGCGACAACTGATCCTCGGGCACGACCGCCGTCGCCCGCCCCAGCTCGAAGCACAGCGCGATGTCCTGTACTTCCGCCGGCCGCAGCGCGTTGGTGATCAGAATCTGCGACGATTCGTTCCAGCGCACGATGTCGATCTTTTCGCCGCCCAACTCTTCGACGATGTTCTTGATGCGGCTGCCGCGCACGCCCACGCACGCGCCCACCGCGTCGACCTTCGAGTCGATCGACGCCACCGCCACCTTGGTGCGATAGCCCGCCTCGCGCGCCAGCGCCTTGATCTCGATCACGCGCTCCGACACCTCGGGCACTTCCTGCTCGAACAGCCGCTTGATCAGATCGGGATGGCTGCGCGACAGGATGATCTTCACCTGGTGCGGCGCCTCGCGCACGTCCAGCACCATCGCGCGGATGCGCTCGCCCGGCTGATGCGTTTCTCCCGGTATCTGCTCGCCCTTGGGCAGAAAGGCTTCGGCCCGCCCGACGTTGACGACCAGCGCGCCGCCGTCGACGCGCGACACCGTGCCCGTGATGATCGTGCCTCTCTTCTCGACGAATTCCTGATAAATGCTGCCGCGCTCCGCGTCGCGGAACCGCTGGATCATCACCTGCTTGCAGGTCTGCGCCGCGATGCGCCCCAGCTCGCGCATTTCGATCGGCGCGCCGGCGCGCGTCGCGTGGATTTCGCCCGTCAGCCGGTCGATCGCCACCTGCACGTCGTCTTCCTGGCCGTACGTCTTGCGCACGGCCGTGACCATGGCCTGCTCGAGGTCCTCGACGACCACGTCCTTCTCGATGTTCCGGTCGCGCGAGATCGCGTCGATGATTCGCAAAAGCTCTGACTGCATGTCTGCGTTCCTGCTTGTGCCGGCTCCAAACAAAAAAGTGGGCTGCGACCACGCCGACCCACTTTCCCTGACCGGGCCGCTTCCGCGGAAGTCTGCCCGGCGCGCCGTGCTGGAAGGGTGCCGGTTAGTTCATCCGCGGGCCTCCCGCACAGGGAATGCCCTCGGCGGACGGCGCTCGCCGCTCGCGCTTATGCGACACGGCTCGTCGCCTCGTTCGCCGCCAGGCTCACGTTCGCGCCGGTCGCTCCCGGCTCGAACAGGTGGCTTCCCAGCATGTCGATCACCAGCGGCACAACTTGTCCCTCCGCCATGCGGGTCCGCGCGCTGATGCGCGCCACCAGACCCTCATGGACGCTTGTCGACAAGAATACGTCCATCACGTCGCCCAGCGGCTCGACGACCGCCACATGCGCCTTCAATCCGGCCGTCGTCTCGGCCGCGGTCTGTTCGGCGCCGCAGCAATGGCAATAGCGGCCCACGACTTCGACGTCGCAACGCTCGCACACACCCCTGCCACCGCCGGCGGCGTCGCCCACGCGAAGCGACTCCGGCCGAACGCCCAAAACCATCGGGCGATCGGCGTACCGGGCCGCGCTGTCCGCCACCCGCCCCGACAGCGGGATTCGCCCGCTGCCTTCGTCGAAATACCAGCCGTCGCCGTCGCGGCGGACGTAACCGTTCAGGAAGTTCATCGGCGGCGAGCCGACGAACCCGGCCACGAATCGGTTGACCGGCCGCTCGTACACTTCCAGGGGCGTGCCGAACTGGTGCACCACGCCGTCCTTCATGACGACCACGCGGTCGCCCAGCGTCATCGCCTCTTCCTGGTCGTGCGTGACGTAAATTGTAGTCGTACCGAGCCGCCGGTGGAGCTTCTTCAGCTCGGCCCGCATCTCCAGCCGCAGTTTCGCGTCCAGGTTCGACAACGGCTCGTCGAACAAAAACGCCTTGGGGCTGCGAACGATTGCGCGGCCCACGGCCACACGCTGCCGCTGCCCGCCCGAAAGCGCCGCGGGCTTGCGCTTCAGCAGGTCGGTCAGATTCAATGTGGCGGCCACTTCGCGGACTTTGCGGTCGATGTCGGCCCGGCTCATGCCCAATTCGCGGCGTCGCAGCTTCAGGCTGAACGCCATGTTCTCGTACACGGTCATGTACGGATACAGGGCATAGTTCTGAAACACCATCGCGATGTCGCGATCCTTCGGCGGCACGTCGTTGACCACGCGGTCGCCGATGCGGATTTCGCCGTCGCTGACTTCCTCCAGTCCCGCCACCATTCGCAGCGTCGTGCTTTTGCCGCAGCCTGAAGGACCGACCAGCACGACGAATTCGGAGTCCCTCACGTGAATGCTGACCTGGCGTACGGCCGGGACGCCGCCGGGGTAGGTCTTGCTGACGTCGCGTAAAACCACTTCAGCCATGAAGTTACGTCAAATCTCCCGCACGCTGGCCAAATCCAGAGCAGCCATTATACGGAACTTCCGTATTCGGTCAATCGCGTGTTCCGTCCTCCACCCCCCTTTTTCCCGTCCGCCCAAACTGCTAGCTGAACCGAACCACGGCCATGGGGGTGTGCCAAGGACGGCCCCAAAACCCGCCGCCGCTGCTTCACTCGCTGCACGCCGCCTTCCCCCTGATCCGAAACACGACCGGCCTTGAGTGCCCGGCTCACCCCACATGGCCTTTCCGACCGCCCATCTGCGCACTGCCTCGCCTGCGGGGCGGAATTGCCGTCCCGGCACAATGGGCGCGAACTCGGTCATCATGCGTCCCCGCACCTTCCGCATCCTCGATTTCGACTTTCTGCTTACGCCTTCCTCCTTCGTCGCTTTCTTCGGTTCCCCGTTCCCAATTAACGAGAGCCGCCCGCACCCTTTTGCTATCATGTTCCACGATCACACGAACCCGGCCGAACCCGGCCCGTGAGGGAGACCCACCATGTTCACGCCCTACGCACCGGAGACTTACGTCAACTTCTCCGCATCCGAGCCGCGACAGAAGATGCTGGCTGCCTTGAAACTGGTCGAATCCCAACTGGGTCGAACCTATCCGCTGCGCATCGGCGGCAGGAAGGTCGAGACGTCGAAGACGTTCACGTCGATCAACCCCGCCAACTACAAGCAGGTGGTCGGCGTCATGTCCAAGGCGGGGACGGAACAGGCCGAGGCTGCCATCGCCGCCGCCGATGCCGCGTTCAAGACCTGGCGCCGCGTGCCGCCCGACGAGCGCGCCCGTTACCTGGTCAAAGCCGCCGCGATCATGCGCCGCCGCATCTACGAGTTCAGCGCGTGGATGTGTTACGAGGAGTCCAAGCCCTGGATCGAGGCCTATGCCGACACGTGCGAGGCCATCGACTTCATGGAGTTCTACGCTCGCGAGATGGTTCGCCTGGGCGGTTCGCATCCGACGACGCCCTGGCCCGGCGAAGAAAACGAGGTTCGCTACATCGCTCTCGGCGTGGGCGTGGTGATCCCGCCGTGGAATTTCCCGCTGGCGATCTGCGTCGGCATGACGACCGCCGCGATCGTCACGGGCAACACCGTCGTGCTCAAGCCCGCCTCGGCCTCGCCCGTCATCGCCGCGAAGTTCGCCGAGCTGATGGAGGAAGTCAGCCTGCCGCCGGGCGTCCTGAACTTCGTTCCCGGCAGCGGCGGCGAAGTCGGCGACACCCTGGTGCTGCATCCACGCACGCGGTTCATCTCGTTCACCGGCTCGCGCGACGTGGGCCTGGGCATTTTCAAGAAAGCCGCCGAGATCGCACCGGGACAAATCTGGCTCAAGCGCACCATCCTCGAAATGGGCGGCAAGGACGCGATCGTCGTCGACGAAACGGCCGATCTCGACGCGGCGGCCGAAGGCGTCGTGGCTGGGGCGTTCGGCTTCCAGGGTCAGAAGTGCTCGGCCTGCTCGCGGCTGATCGTTCATCGCGACGTGCACGACGCCCTGCTGGAACGCGTCGTCGAGCGCGCCCGCAAGCTGACGATCGGCGACGTGACGTCGGCCGAGAACTTCAACATGGGCGCCGTCATCGACGAGGCGGCGTACAAAAAGCATCAGGAATACATCGCCGTCGGCCGCAGGGAGGGCAAGGCGGTGCTGGCCGACGGCCGAGTGCCCGAGGGCGGTTACTTCATCCCGCCGACCATCTTCGACGGCATCGCTCCGAAGGCGCGCCTGGCGCAGGAGGAGGTCTTCGGCCCGGTGCTGGCGGTCATCGCCGGCGGCAGCTTCGACGAACTGCTCGACATCGCCAACAACACCGAGTACGGCCTGACCGGCGCGCTCTACTCACGGGACCGCGCCCGGTTGGAGCGCGCGCGGCACGAGTTTCACGTCGGCAATCTCTACTTCAACCGCAAGTGCACCGGCGCGCTGGTGGACGTGCAGCCGTTCGGCGGCTTCAACATGTCCGGCACCGACAGCAAGGCCGGCGGGCGGGACTACCTGCAACTGTTCATGCAGGCCAAGACGATCTGCGAGCGGTGGTGAGCGGCAGTGCGAGTCCGACTATCCCTGCGCCTGCTCACACCGAACGGGTTAACAGAAACAAGGTCATAGCCGCCTTCACTCCGCGGTCTCTGCGCCTCTGAGTGAACTTCGTCTTCCAATTTGTTCACGATTCGGGAGATGCGTTCTTTCAGGAGCACTACATTGAAATTGATCAGCAGTCCCACGCGCTTGTCCGCGAGTCTCAGATAAGGCATCGCGCGGAAATAACGTGAACGAATCGCAGAAGGGTGGCACGGGCGTCCCGCCCGTCCGGAACAGGCAAGATGCCCGTACCACCCAAGATAATCGTTCAGGTTATTTGTGCGCAACTCCTTAGAAAGTGTTTGAAAAGCGAACTCACCCTGGACTGAGCCGATGCAGCATCACATTGATCATGGCAATGAGGATCATCGCTTCGCTGCTCGACGTGAGCGTTTCGTAGTCCTTCGACAGGCGC
>WYBU01000008.1 GCA_011525745.1 Planctomycetaceae bacterium
CAAACGGCCAGGGAACTGCGCAAGCAGGAGAATCTCAAACTGCGACAACGCCTGCTGCCCTACCCGGTCAGCGGAACCGTACCTTATTCTGAACGGCGGGTTGTCTCACTTTGAGTGAAACATTTCAGAAAAGGCAAGTCTGGCTCGCCTAACGAGATAACGCCGAATCAGCGGAGTTGCCAGCTCCTGCGGTCTTCTTTCTACTCTCTCCTCTCATGGCCTTCATGTTCGAGAAGTTGGAGGTCAACCAAAAGTCGGTTGATTTCGCGGACGAGATTGCCGCAATGACAGAAGGCTACCCACGCGGCTACGGTTTCCTCGTCGATCAACTGAATCGTGCCGCGATGTCGATCGCCACCAACCTGGCCGAAGGCAATGGGCGTTTCACCAAGCCCGACCGGCGAAACTTCTTCACCAAGAGCCCCGCCGGCCAGACGCTATGATCGGTCGAATCCCGTGGGAGCGACCTCGACATTCACAGAGGAGGCGTCATGACGCTCGTTCGTTTGGCTTCGCTGATAGGCGTTGCGCTGCTGGTCATGGTCTTAAACGTCGCCATGAGCATCCTGTACATGGTCGTCTACAGCCATCTGATCAACCCGGGGCACCCGAAGGAGTACTACGAGGAGCACGTAAAAATCGCCGCCCCGTATTGCAGCATCGTCGCCGGCATCCCGCTCATGTTCCTCGCGGGCCTTTGGGTCGCCGGCTGGATGGGCGGGAGCGGGGTTCAGCTCGGGGCCAAGGCGGCGTTGGTGGTCTGGCTGGCCTACGCGATCATCGACCTCGGCATCGTACTCGCTGCGGGGGGGATGACGGCAAAGATCGCTGTTCTCGTCGCTGTTTCGCTTCTCACGAAACTGGCGGCGGCCTACGCGGGCGCGCTGGTCGCGGTTCACAACGCCGCGCCGGCCGCGGCGACCGGCCCCGGCTGAGACGGAGCTGCCGAAACGACGGCTCACAGGCTCGGACCTGCTGATCGTGCGAGACCTCCGACATGGACCCGGCAGCGCTCACGCGATCCCTGACGTATATCCAGGCTCATCTCGATGGAGACCTTTCATTAGAAGCACTCGCCGCGGTCGCGGGTTGCTCATCGCCCTACTTTGCGCGCCGATTCGCCGACGTGATGGCGGAAACGCCCAAGCAATACACATCGCGCCTTCGCCTAGAAAGGGCGGCACTGCGGCTGGTTCTGCTCGATGACGGCATTCTTGAAATCGCGCTGGATTGCGGGTTCACCTGCCATGAGACGTTCAGCCGCGCCTTTCACCGTCGCTTCGGCGTCGCTCCGCAAGCATTTCGTCGCGAGGGATGGCTGCCTGCGACGGACGAGCAGGAGCTGCCGCAGCGCGTCGATGCCGCGGCGCGGGTGTCGCTCTCGAGCACGGTCGTGCGCACATTGCAACCGATGTCGCTGGCACATATCCGCCACACGGGTCCGTATGAGCATGTTCCGATCAGCTTGTGGGACACCCTCATCGACTGGGCGCGCCGGCATGGCATTTTACCACCGTATGTCCTGCTCGGCATCGCTCACGATGCGCCGGGCATCACGGCGCCCGAGAAACTCCGTTTCGACGCGGCGATTCGCGTTCCTGGAGAGTTCCGCTCCGGAAGGCGCGTCGGCCATCAGCCGTTTGCAGGCGGTTTGTTCGCGCTCACCACCAACGTCGGACCGTTCACTTCGCTCCCGGCGGCATACAAGGAAATCTTCAGGCGGGTACGGCATGATCGTTCGCTCGATTGCCTGGGCTTGCCGTGCCTGGAGTTCTACCGCGTCAACCGCGTGGTTGCCGACCTGGCGATCGTCAACACGGAAATCGCCATTCCTGTGCGACGGCGACATTAGCACTGTCTTTAAAGGCCAGCGATGGAGGAACGGCTTCACTTCCTCTGGCATCACGGAGCGATCAACGCGGCGCCGTCACTTCATGCGGGCCAGCGCCAGGCGAAGATGGCGCCGGTGATGGCGCCGAAGACGATGCCGTCGATGATGCTCGCGACGATCGTTCGCTTGTAGGCGCCGAACCAGATGGCGCTCGGGATGAAGGAGAAGGAGTAGGCGAGTATGCCGGCGGCGCCGACGAACTGGAAAACCCTTGCGAACCCGGCGGCCCTGGGAAGCGCGACGGCGGCGAGGTAGGCGATGAGCGTGCTCACGACGAGATAGACGATGAAGGTGGCCGCCAGCTTGCCGCCCATGGTAAGCGGCGGCCGCCAGAGGCTGAGGTGGCCGACCGGGCCTTCTTTGAGCGCCGTGCCCACCTTCTCCGACTCCATCGCTTCGCGCGTGCGGAAGTCGGGGAAGAGATAGTTGCCGGGCTGGATGCCGCTCTTTCGGATGGACTCCATGAAGGCGTACTCGTCGGGGAGGCCGATCCAGTCGTTTTTGTGATGCAGGAAGGGCATCCCGAAGATGGTGGAGACGATCCAAACGGCCGCGGCGGAGAGGAGGATGGGGAGCCAGAGGGGGAAGAGGAGGTCCATGGGGTTCCTTTGTTTGTCGAGCAGTGTTCCAACGCCCGAGCCATGCGGTCATTTCGCTTCACCGTCCGGCACGCAGCGCGAACGGCGTAGTAGAACGAAAAACGGTGTGCCAAACCGCCTCATGGGTCCGCACGATCGTTCTACGGGATGGCGGTGTCGTTGAACAGGCCCGCGATATACGATGATGGCATGCCCGACCTCACGGAAGCACTCCGGCAGTTCGACGCGACCGAAGCCAATCTCAAACGATTGGAAGAGCTGTGGTCAGAGATCGTGAAGTTGATCCCTGATGGCATGGTCGTTGATACGAGCAGCCCGGACGCGGTCCGCTATGCCGACCTGTGCAGAACGTTCAGGCACATCCAGTCTGTCATGCCCAAACTCGACGGCTTCGAGCTTACCGACGACCTCCGGGACCTGGATGCCATTTTCATGAACAGGCTCGACGCCAAAGAGGCGGGCGAGATTTCGTTCGAGATCGCCGTGGAGCGCGGCATCTACCAGCAGGGCGAGACACTCCGTGAATATCGATTTCGCTTTGCTGCTCAACGGCGGGGGCTTGTGCGCGCGGCCCTGGAAACCGCCATACGCGCAGTGGACGAACTCTTGGCAGGAATGGCACCTTCCGAGGACCAGGAAGCCTCGGAGAGAGTGGAAGGCGCGAACTGGCAGGCTCTGAAGGATCGCATTGCAGAGATCGACGTGTTGAAGGGCTCGGCAATCACGTCGCCGCCACGCTGGGGTGACCTGCATAGACACTTGAGCTTTGGCCTAGTTCAAGACCTGCGTGACATCATCAGTATGGACTGGCCCGCAGCCAAGCCCGCGCTTGAGGCTTCGCTCTACGGAACGAACGACCCGATCCCAATAGCCGTGCCTGATCTTGCGGCGCTCGTTCGCGCTGCGCCCAGTGGCCCCGTCGTTACAGCGCTCCGGTGGGACGCCATCGACGCGAATGCGTTCGAGAGATTGGTGTTCAACCTTGTTTCCCAAGCCAAGGGCTACTCCAATCCGAAATGGCTGACGCACACCAACGCGCCCGATCGCGGTCGCGACATCTCTGTCGAGCGGACTGTCGTCGATCCTCTGACCGGGACGCACGTGTACCGCGTTATTGTGCAGTGCAAGCACTGGCGTACCAAGAGCATTGGCGTGAGCGAGGTCACAACGCTTGTCTCCCAGATGGCCCTCTGGGAGCCGCCGAAGGTGGACGAACTCATCATCGCCACCACCGGAAAGTTCGCGACGGACGCCGTCGATTGGGTGGAGAAACGCGACGCTCAGCGCCAAACACCAATCATTGCGATGTGGCCCGATTCGCACCTTGAATCGCTGCTGGCCGAACGTCCACACTTGGTTTCCGAGTTCAAGTTGCGATGATCTCCCTGGGGATGGAGGTGCCGGAGGAAGGGGCTTCCTCTTCCTCTGGCATCAGCGGACGATTCGCGCCCGGCTCGGCCCTGTGGTCGCGCGGCGCGCATCGGTTGTCAGAGTCCGTTCGTTTCAGCGAAGACGGCCCCCGGTTCCGCGACGAGCCGGGGCCTTTGCTCTCACTCGATCTGCGGCATCGGGAACCGTTCGCCCATCTACTTCTGTCACAGCGCTGATGGCCGAGGGTCGGCTTCGGTCGAACGGTGTTTGCCACCAGCTTTAGCTGGTGGAACGCCGGCCACAAACCACCCATTCCTTCTATGTCCCCTTCAGCCGGCTTCAGCCGGGCTTGGTCTTGCGTCATCCTGCGAATTGCAGATTTCAAGTCGGGAGTGGAGTCAGCCGCTGGCGTGATGCTCGCACTGCGAATGCACATGGCTGCTCATGTCGATGGCTCCGAAAGCAAGTCCGGCTGAAGCCGGCTGATGAAAGACAAAAAATAAACCAATCAAGGTGAGCGGTCTACCACCGGTTGAAACCGGTGGCAAACACCGACCGGCTGAAGGCCGGCCCAGGAAACGCCGCCCGTACGGCTGTAGTGGAACGCCGCCAATTCAGCGGGCACCAGCGGCAGGTCGTACACGATCAAGCGGCCGCTGCCGGGCGAGGCCGAGTTTTCGTTCATCAGCGTATCGGGCAAGCAGACGTTCGTCGACGATACGCTCAGTCCTTATGCGGGCCGATCTTCTCGCCGATGCCGATCACCCTTGCCCGCGTATTCCGCCGCTCACCCCATCTGCGGCATCGGGAAGCGCTCGCTCATCCACTTTTGCCAGGCCGGTTCATCGCGGTCGACAGCGGCTTTCGCCGTGTCGCCGTAGAGATAGACGCTCATGCACACCATGACCATCCCGCCGCAGGAGAACGCGCCGATGTACGCCGTTCCCGGCGCCGGCGTGTCGAGGCGGAGCAGCACCGTGTTGGGGTGCATCCCCTTTCCGACCGAGTCCACCACGCCGGCCATGCGCGGCACGCCGTCGGGCGCGGTCCACTTCCGCCCCTCGGCGAGCTTGAGGAGTCCCAGCGCCCCGCCGGCCTTCTCCCACGCCTTCGCCTCCGGCTCGGTCGAAAAGCCCACAAGCTGTAACGCGGAGCACGGCAAGCCCTTGAAGTTGGCGAGGTACATCCGCAGGATGCGGAAGTAGGTCGGCCAGCCCTGTTCCAGGCCGTCGAGCTGATTGTCCCAGTCGTCGGTGCTGGCGAACAGGCTGTGCACCACGCGGACCAGGCAGGTTCGGCCCGCGCGCGCCTCGACGGTCCACTCGGTCGCCACCTTGGGCGATCCGGGCATGCCCATGTCGCCTTCGGTCACAAAGCGCAAGGGTGGCTGCCACGTCGTGATCGTCGCGGGGCAATCCATTCCCGGACCGAAGGTGCACACCACCTGTCCCCCCTGGCGCTCCTCGCTGCGCGCGGGGACGAACCACGACGAGATGCCCGGCCCCGTGGCGATCGCCCGCCAGACTTCCTCAGGCGTTCCCGGCACTTCGATTTCGACCTGCACCGATCGGCGGCCGGATGGTTCCTTTTTCACGCTCATGTGTTTTCCTTTGTCTTGGCTTTCTCGGGTTTGGGATACGCGCCGATCAACAGGCGATGGCGGCGTCCGCCCGGCGCGGACTCGTCGTGATAGCGAGAGACGAGCGCGGCGACCGCGGCGGTCAGTTCACGACTGAAAGCGGCACGGTCCTCTGCGGACCGGAATCGTACCTCGGTGTCGATGGAAAGTGTCGCCAGGCGCTTGTCGAGTTCTTCGGACTTGCGAAGCAACTGCCCGACCTCGCGCACGACACGGGCGGCCAGCGCCACGAGGAAGCCGGCGGACAGCCGATCCATGTTTCGCGCGGGGTCGGCCGCGACCGGGCCCATCGCGCCGGGCGAGACCACGTACGAGGATGCCGTCGCCACCAGCCGCCGCTCGGTCAGCCCGCCCCACTTTTTCTTGCTCTCCACGCGGATCAGCCCGTGCGACTCCAGCGTTCGCACGTGGTAGTTCACCTTCTGCCGCGGCATTCCCAACCGGCCGGCCAGCGTCGCCGCGGACGCCGGCGTGCGAAGCTCCGAGAGGAGCCGGCTGCGCATGGGGTCCAGCGCCACACTGGCCGATGCGGGATCGTCGATGACGCGCAGGTCCACCATTCCCAGCAGCGTAGCATTGACAAATATATTTGTCAAGACTCAATACGGAATGCAGCGAGGGCGATTCCGGCCTCCCAGGTGCGCCTGCAGCGAAGTGTCCACGTGGCGCCCAGCCACCCCGATGGCGGCCGAGGGTCGCAATAGAACCGCTGAACAGCGGAACAGGCGGGTAGGAGGGGCATAAGGGGCGGGCGGGCGCCGTCCGGTCGGAGTTCAAGCATTCCGCTGCACCTGCCCGGCGTGCTCCTCGTTTCATCTCCGTCATGACCGTCAAAGAAGTCCTCGTACAGCTTAAGTCCCACAGCGACGACGCGCGCCGCAAGCACAACGCCAAGGTAGGACCTGACCGGACGGCCGCCCCTGACAACCAGTTCGGCGTGCCAATGGGCGACATCCGCACGATCGCCAAGAAGATCAAGTCCGATCACGAACTCGCGCTGAAACTCTGGGACACCGGCAACATGGAAGCGCAGCTCCTCGCCGCGCTCATCATCAAGCCCGCGTCGCTCTCGGCTGAGGAAGTCGACCGCATGACGCGCTCCACCACCTGCGCCCAGGTGGCGGAGTGGATGAACGCTTACGTCGTCGCACAGCATCCCGAGAAGGATGCCCTGCGCGAGAAGTGGATGAAGGACAAGGATCGCTGGGCGGCCCGCGCCGGCTGGCATCTCACCGCCAGCCGCGTGAACATGGATGCCGGCGACCTCGACCTGGCCGCGCTGCTCGACCGCATCGAGAAGGAGATGCCGAAGGCCAAGCCGGAAGTGCAGTGGACGATGAACAACACGCCCCTGGCGATCGGCATCAAGCACGCCGCGTACCACCAGCGTGCGATCGCCATCGGCGCGAAGATCGGCCCGGATAAGGACTGAGCGTATCGTCGACGAACGTCTGCTTGCGCGACACGCTGGTGAACGAAAACTCGGCCTCGCCCGGCAGCGGCCGCTTGATCGTGTACGACCTGCCGCTGGTGCCCGCCGAATTGGCGGCGTTCCACTACAGCCGCACGGGCGGCTTTTCCTGGGCCGGCCTTCAGCCGGTCGGTGTTTGTCACCGGTTTCAACCGGTGGTCGACCGCTCACCTTGATTGGTTTGTTTTTTCTGACTTTCTTCACCAGGCTTCAGCCGGACTTGCTTTCGAAGCCATCGACATGAGCAGTCATGTGCATTCGCAGCGCGAGCATCACGCCAGCGGCCGACTCTACTCCCGACTTGAAGTCTCCGATTCGCAGGATGACGCAAGACCAAGCCCGGCTGAAGCAGGCTGAAGGGGACATAGAAGGAATGGGTGGTTTGCGGCCGGCGTTCCACCAGCTAAAGCTGGTGGCAAACACCGGTCGGCTGAAGCCGGCCGGTAATCAAGGGAGCGGGTGTCGGCAGCAATGGGCCCAGGGTCTGCATCGCGACACTACCATGGCGAAATGCGTAATGCATGGACCGGTTTGGCGCCTTGTGTCACTTCATGTCTCATCCGGAACAGGGCAGCTCAGGCTCTTGCTGTACATCCCCGACCGATCGAAGCAGCACGGGCGGCGCTTGCCTTTGGCGAGCATGTCGCATGCGGTCGCGATCCGCTTCACGCGCGTCTCGGGCCGCTTGGGGGAAGTGATCCAGTGAATGAAATCCCGCCGTGCGGCGGGCGTGATGTCCGACCACGCCGCCCGCACCTCCATCGGAGCGGCCGCAAGCGCTTTCCGCAGATCGGCCGGCACCGTAGGCTCCGGCTCTTCGGCCACCGGCGCGATTTCCAGTGTGACGACGTCGCCCGGTTTCAAACCAGGGGTTTCAGGAACTCGCCCGGAACGAGCAGACACGCCCTCCGCCCGACCCGCTCCCAGGGGGAGAGGGATCCAGATTTTGCGATCCACTCTGAGCCAGTGGCCTCCTTGGCCGTCCGGTTCGAGCGTGGCTCGCATTGGGCGGCCATTGAGCGTGCCTTCAACGGTCACCTGTCCCCGTGAAGGGAGCTTCGCGCTGGCATCTTTCGGCAGGTTCAGAAAGGTCCAGGCGAAGGGCTTGGCGCTTGCCTTCGGGCGGAGGAGTGTTGCGGAGAAGCGGACCCTGCAAGCGATTCGGGAACCGCCGGTTTCCGCCGGTTGCCTGGACGTCTTTTTGGCCATCGTGTTCACTCACGGAATGCGGTGAAATCGACTTCGAGGGGCAGCCCGTTACCCGACCTTCGAAAGATGCCGAGTGCGTTGGGGCCGGCGATGCTCCACTTCGGGCGCCCTCTATGCAGTCTTCCGTAGCTCATACCATAACTCCACGATTCCGTTCCGGAATGCCGTTACGACCTTCAGGTGCAATGCCTGTTCTATTCCGACGTGATCAACAAACGGCGTTCCATCGCCCAGGAGGATCGGTATGATCGAAATCCTGATATCGTCAACCAGCCCCAAACGAATGAACTCCCGGGCGACCATGGCGCCTCCGACCACCCATATGTTCCTGTACCTGGGTCTCAACCGGCCACCAACGAGTTCTCTCAGATCACCCGAGTAGAACTCGACGTTGTCCCTGTCGGCCGGTAGACTCCTACTGGTCAACACCAATACGGGCACGTCACCATACGGCCACCCCAGTCGCAGCGCATCTTCATACGTTCGTGAACCCATCACATAGCAGTCGATCGTCTTCACCAACTCCTCAGCGTCTTCGAATGAAGCGCCGTTTTCGTAGACATCGGAAGTCTCCAGCCAGGAGACGCTACCGTCCTTCCTGGCGATGAAGAAGTCCAGACTGGCAGCCATGTGGATCGTCACTTTGGATGTGTGTGCGGTCATTCGGTCCCTCTACCACGCCGGACTTGGCCTTCGCGCATGCCTTATTCTCTGTGACCTTGACGGGCTTGCCGCCCGCTTCGCCGCGAGCCGGACAGCTCACGGTCCCTCCGATGGTCTTCGGCGAGACACCCATAGCGCGCCGCCGATGATCGCACCGATGGCCACGGCTGCCGCACCGCCGAGGATTTCCACGGCCGCCCCCATCCACTCTATCCCGCAAAGATCGTATCCCGAGACAATACGCACAGGTCGGCCAGCGAGGGCGGGGGCCGGGCTAACCACGTTAACGACGAGCGAGTACTCGCCCACGGGCATAGGCGGGCTGTCCGCGATCGTGACGCTACCGGCGTCGTGAGGCGCCGTGAATGAGGTTGGATACGCGCCGGTCATCCGCTCAACTCCGCCGGCGTCTCTCACACTGATCGCCAACTCCAGCCCACGGAGCACGTTAACCGCATCCTCGCCTTCCCGAAGCTCCGGCGCCATGCGGATGTGCTGGCGGCACGTGAACTCTGCGATCTGCTTGAGCGTCGCATGGCGCCGGCCGGTTGCGCCGACGTCAACGCGGATGTCGAGGACTTCCGCCGTTTCCGCCTCGCGGCACGCCGCGTGCAGCCGGAATCCCCTCCACAGGAATGCGCCCCCAGTGATGATCAGCGCCGCGCCGACGACGCCGAGGCACAGCCGCAGCGCCGCGCGGACCCTACCACGGCGTCGGAGCATCGCGCTTGCCGTCACCGACGATTGCCCCATGAAGTTATCGCCGGCCATTGTGTTCGCCCCGACTGATAGAGTGTATGTCGTTGGCCCGCCCGCCGCACCTGGTGCGCCGCCTGCGGCGGCGCAGATTCGGCGCGCGATGGAGACGACCGCTCGCCGCCGCAGCGCTTTCCACGCGGCGCGGATTGAGGGACAATGAGAACGACAGTCAACGGTCCGAATTCGCGGGAGCCGCACGTGCCATCCGAACCGCGCGACAAGGGCGCCGTCGCCACAAACACGGACCCGCCGGACGGGCTGGGCGCCGCACGGGCGTTGTGGGACCAGTTGCTCGCGCGGGTCCGCGCGGAGCTGCCCGAGGCGCAGGTCGTGTGGAAGGTCTACGCCGGCAAGAGCGGCCGGCAGTGCGTCATCCGCATGAAGGACCGCAACCTGGCGTACCTCAAGCCGGGCGACGGATGTTTCCTGGCGGGCTTCGCGCTGTCGGACGCGGCGGTTGCGCTGCTGGCGGATGCGAAACTGCCGGCGGAGTTTGTCGAGGAAGTCCGCTCATCGCCGAAGTATCAGGAGGGCCGACCCGCCCGCGTGCGCGTGGACTCCGCCGCAACGCTGAAGACCGCCGCCACGCTGCTTGATATCAAGGCCGCGGACGTGCTCGGCGCGAAACGACGGCGTCGTTGAGGACTCTCGCAGGTTCAGGCCGGATATACAATCGCGTTGGCGCGGGACGACGACGACAGGGCCGGGCGCGCGCGAAACACGTTTATCAGGTCGGACCGCGCAGGGGCCGGAACATTGCAGATATCGTCACTTTGGGAGAGTCGTTTGTGACCAGGGCGTGGCGGGACCGTGCCGCCATTCAGTGAAACGGGACACCATGATGAATCACAACTTCTGGTTTGCGCTTGTCGTCGGCACGACGACGGTCGTCAATCTTGCCGCCGCCGACGAGCCGCGGGCTGGCATCGACTGGCCGCAGTTTCGCGGCATTCAGGCCGACGGCATCAGCGAAGGCAAGCCGCTGCCGGTGGAATGGAACGCCGCCGGCCGAAACGTTCAATGGAAGACCCCCATTCCGGGCCTGGCACACTCTTCCGCGATCGTCTGGCGCGACCGGGTATTTGTGACGACGGCCGTTCCGGCGAGCGGCGAAAAACAACTGCGCGTCGGACTGTACGGCGACGGCGACTCGGCCGGCGACGTGGTGGAGCACGCATTCAAGCTCTACTGCCTCGACAAGCGCAACGGCACGGTGCGCTGGGAACGCACGGCGGCTTCCCGCGTGCCGCGCTTCCGACGGCACACGAAGGCGACGCACGCGAATTCGACGCCCGCCACGGACGGTCGTCATGTGATTGCGTTTTTCGGCAGCGAAGGCATGTATTGCTACGACTTCGAGGGGAATCTCAAGTGGAGTAAGGACCTCGGCCGTCTCGACGTCGGTCCGCACAATGCGCCGGAGCTGCAGTGGGGATTCGCGTCGTCGCCGATCATCGCACAGGGGCGGATCATCGTGCAGTGCGACGTGAAGTCGAGCCAGTTCATCGCCGCGCTGGACATGAAAGACGGCCGGGAAATCTGGCGCACGCGCCGCAACGAAGTGCCGAGCTGGTGCACGCCGACCGCTTTTCAAGCCGGAGGCGGTTGGCAGGTGCTGGCCAACGGGTGCCGCGACATCGCCGCATATGACCTGACCAGCGGCGAGTCGATCTGGCGGCTGTCGGGCGGCGGCGGCATTCCCGTTCCAGCGCCGGTCGTCGCCGACAACCGCATCTATCTGACGAGCAACCACCGGCCGATCCGCGAGTCCGATCCAAGCAAGCCGATCTTTGTCGTGAACGTCGACGCCCGCGGCCGGCTCAAATTGCCGGAAGAAGGCGAATCGAACAAATACATCGCCTGGTGGAAGCAGCAGCGGGGCAACTACATGCAAACACCGCTGATTTATCGCGGCGTGGCGTATTTCTGCGCCGACAACGGCATGTTGAGTGCGTTCGACGCCGCCGGCGGAGAGGAACTGTTCCGCGAGCGGCTTTCGCAGGCCGGCACCGGCTTCTCCGCTTCGGCCGTGGCGGGCGACGGCAAGGTTTACTTCACCGGCGAAGAGGGCGACATTCACGTACTCTCAGCCGGCCGGGCTCTGAAGATTCTTGCGCACAACAAAATGGAAGAAATCTGCATGGCCACGCCGGCGCTTTCGGAGGGCCGTCTTTATTTTCGCAGCCGCGACCACGTCCTGTGCATCGGTGATTGATCGGCGCGCCGTAAGTGCGAGGCCGCTCGCGCGGGTCGCACGGGCAGATGGACGTGCAGATCGAGACGCTCCAAGCCGTGCGCGAACGGCCGGCCGTTTTGTGCTACGAAGCACGGATGATCGTCGGGCACGCAGCCGCCGCCGGGAAGCCGGCCGCCGTAGAGCCATTGCATCGCGCGGAGTTCGAGAGCGACTCCGCCGCGGATTTCGACCTGCGCGATCGTCATCGGCTGAAACCGGAACCGGCCGATCTCGCCCTTTTGCGTGAACAGCAAGCCCTCGAGCCGCAGCGGCTCGCCGAGGTGGCTTAGATGTGGTAGATAGCGAGGTTGACCCGCTCGACGCAGCGCAAGGGCGTTGCGGGACGAGTTTTCAGGGCGATTCGCAAGATTGGGCAAGACCTCCACTCTCAGTGTCGTATCATACCATCAGGGCCTGCATGGAACCGTTCAGCATGGCGGTCGGAAGTTCCCGGCGGGATGTCCCGCACGGATGCGCCGCGCACTGAGTCGGCAGCAACAGGCCCAACCCTGGAGACGCCCATGACCCGATTCGCCCCTGGCATTTTCGCGATATTCTTCGGCGTCTGCCTGTCGGACCAGGCGACGAAACCCCCCGCCACACAGAATTCAGGAGATGCTCGCATGCTCGGCAATTTTTCCGTCAGTCTCACCGTCAAGGACCTCGCCGCGTCACGCGCGTTCTATGAAAAGCTCGGCTTCAAGGTGATCGGCGGCAACGGCAAGAACTGGTCGATTCTTCAAAACGAGACCGCCACCATCGGGATTTTCCAGGGCATGTTCGAGAAGAACACGCTGACGTTCAATCCCGGCTGGGACCGAAACTGCCGCGTCTTGCCCGAGTTCACCGACGTGCGCGACATCCAGCGAACGCTTAAGAGTCGGGGCATTGCGCTGACGGCGGCGGCCGACGAATCGACGTCCGGCCCGGCGAGCTTCATGCTCGTGGACCCCGATGGGAATCCGATTCTGATCGACCAGCACGTCCCCCGGCCGGGCAAGTAGCAGTACGGCGACGGATGTTTGAAAGCCGCTCCTCCGGGCCGGTCCCCGCCCTTGCGTCGGGGGTTCCGATCCGCCTCTGCCATCGAACCAGCCATCGTAGCAGCTCGAGCCGGCGGTCCCGACGCACCCGCGAAAAATATTTAACCATCCGGTTGACAATCCATGAGGCGCGTGTATATTTAACCAGATGGTTTTAGACAGCTCCCCGAAACTGAACCGCGTCTTTCACGCTCTTGCGCACCCGGCGCGGCGGGCGATCCTGCGGAGCCTTTGCGACGGCGAGCGCAACCTCAGCGAGCTGGCCTCGCCTCTGAAAATGTCCTTTCCCGCCGCATCCAAGCACGTCAGGGTGCTGGAGCGCGCGAAACTCGTGCGCCGCCGCGTCGTCGGTCGAACACATCTCTGCCGGATCGAAGGCAAGCCGCTGGTTGAAGCGGAGCAGTGGCTGGAAGCGTACCGCCGCCACTGGGAGCGGAACTTCCTGCGGCTGGATGCCCTGCTCGATCAGATGAAGGCCGAGGAACGAGACCAACCACGTGGACACCCCAATCGCTGAAGGAGAAGAAGCTGTGGAGATCGCCAACATGCTGCAAGTCACCACGCCGACCGATCTGGAGATCGTCATGACGCGCACGTTCGATGCGCCGCGCCGTCTCGTCTGGGACGCCATGACCAGGCCGGAACTCCTGCGGCGCTGGATGTTCGTGCCCCCGGGCTGGAAATGGGCGGAATGCGAGATGGACGTGCGCGTCGGCGGCAAGTTCCGGTGGGCGTGGAACGGACCGGACGGGAAGCCGGCCCTCACCATCCGGGGTGAACACCGCGAAGTCAGTCCGCCGGCCAGAATCGTCCATACGGAGCGAATGGAAATGGGGCCGGGCGCCGGCGGGTGCGGCTCGGACGGCGAAGCCGCCGATGCATCCGAACTCGTCGTGACGCTCGAGCTCACCGAGCAAGGTGGCAGGACTCACCTGAAGATGACCGTGCTGTGCCCATCCAGGGAAGTCCGCGACAGCGTGATCGCCTCGGGAATGGAGCAGGGAGTGGCCGCGGGCTACGACACGCTTGACGAGCTGCTCGCGGAAATCGGACGATAGGCCGTCGCACGGGCGTGTCGTGAATCAATGGTCGCCGCGACGTGCGACTCGGACGCGTCCTCGCACGCGCCCCGTGCAACTTACGATCCCGAAAACCGCGGTCATCGGCTTGCCTGAGAATCGAACCCTGATATTCATGCGATAGTTTGTAACCTATTTCGGCGGACTCCCAACCCAAAGGAGAGACGACGATGAAAAAAGTCACGCCATTCCTCATGTTCAATGACCAGCTCGAAGCGGCCATCGAGTTCTACACGGCCACGTTCCCGGATTCCCGAATCACCAAGACCACCCGCACCGGCAAGGACGGTCCCATCGCCTGCGCCGAGTTCTACGTCGGCGGCCAGTTTTTCATGGCCTACAACGGCGGGCCTCACTTCAGTTTCTCCGAGAGTTTCTCGCTGTTCGTCGACTGCAAGGACCAGACGGAGGTTGACCAATACTGGGACAAGTTCGTCCGGGGCGGCGGCAAGCCGAAGCAGTGCGGCTGGATCACCGATCCGTTCGGCCTTTCGTGGCAGATCGTCCCAAGGCGATTCATGGAGCTGATCGGCGATACGAATCCCCGGAAAGTGCAGGCCGTGGTCAATGCCATGATGAAGATGGTCAAGCTCGACGTGGCGGCGCTGGAGCGGGCGTACGCGGAGGCGTAGTCAGCCCGCTCGGCGAATTGGGTGTGACGACTTCCTCGCAGGCGCCGCCGCACCGGCGTATTCTGTGGCATCATGGTCTCAGGCAACCTACCGCCGGTTTGGCAATGCCCGAAATGCGGTGCGCGACTGGTGACGAGAAATCTCGCGCATTCGTGCGGCAAGTACACGATCGAGGCGCTGTTCGCTAACGCGGAGCCGTCGGTCCTGGCGCTCGCCCGAAAGTACGCGCACATGCTGCGATCGCTCGGTGACGTGCAGGTGATTCCGCAGAAGACGCGGCTCGTCGCCGTTGCGAGAGTGAGATTCGCCGGCCTCACTCCCGCGAAAAATAGCTTCCGCGCCGCCTTCGCGCTTCACCGTTGGTTGAAGAGTCCGCGGATCATCAAGACGGCCGACTACGGTCCTCGCTGGCGAATCCATTATGTGCAGGTGAAGTCGGCGGCCGACCTGGATGACGAGCTGCACGCCTGGCTTCGCGAGTCGCACGACGTCGTCGGCATGCAGAGCGATCTGGGCGGAGCGCCGCCGTTGCGCTCGCGCCGGTCGGCCGCGCGCGCACGACGCGGCGGGCGCGGCGGGGCGCCTGCCTGACGTCGACGACGCGCGACTGCAAACACCGGCTTGGGCATGCGCGTTTATGCAGCACAACTTGCGCTGGGTCGAACGCGAGCGTGCGCGCAGTAATGATGTGTACGATTTCATCCGCGTACGCACGGAACCCGCGCAGGATTATATGTTGCCATGTGTCGTCATTCGCGCGCGGCGAGACACGGCACGGCATGAAACCGGGCAGATCATTTCAGCGAGTCTCCTTCCGCCTGGGCGTCGTTTCGCGGAGTGATCCGTTCTCATCAATTCGCGATCGCCGTATGATGGCGGTCCGGCCGATTTTCGCGGTCGGCTTGCGCGGCTTTCGGATCGGAGCGGAAGGCCGATGTGCAACCACTTTGTACACTGAAAGGACACGGCATGGCCCAGATCACCGAGATCGCGCCGAGCGTGCATCGCATCAGCATCCTGTTCCGCGAGATCAACCTGCAATTCAATCATTTCCTCGTGGTCGATGACGAGCCGCTGCTGTACCACACCGGCATGAGGCGCATGTTTCCCGACGTGCTCGAGGCGGTGCGGCACGTGATCGATCCGGCGACCCTGCGCTGGATCGGCTTCGGGCACTTCGAGGTGGATGAGTGCGGCGCGCTGAACGAGTGGCTGAAGATCGCCCCGCACGCCCAGGCGGTTTCGGGCGTGGTCGGCTCGCTCGTCAACCTTTCGGATTTCGCCGATCGGCCGCCGCGCGCGCTGAACGCGGACGAGACCTTTTCGACCGGTCGCTTTCGCTATCGCTATCGACCGACGCCGCACCTGCCGCACGGATGGGACGCGGGCGCGCTGTTCGAGGAGACGCAGCGGGTGCTCTTCTGCTCCGATCTGTTCACGCACAACGGCGACGTCGAGCCGCTGACGGAATCGGACATTCTGGGGCGCACGCGGCAGTCGCTGGTCGACTTTCAGGCCGGCCCGCTGTTGGACTACATGCCTTACACGCCGAACACCCGCCCGCTGTTGGAGGGGCTGGCCGCGCTGCGGCCGCGCACGCTGGCCATCATGCACGGCAGTTCGTTCACGGGAGACGGTTCGCAGGCGCTGATCGAACTGGATGGCGTGATGAAGGAAATGCTGGGGAGGCCGACGCGGCGCTAGGCGGACACAGGCCGCCGGCGGAAACGTCGTTGCAATTTCGTTTGACCCTGCCCACTTCGGGTATCATTACGCCGTTCGTTCATCGGGCCGAAGGACAATCTCGCATTGAAAGGAACACCAGCCATGCCGGGCAAGGTCAATCCCATTCCGGACGCGTATCGCGGGGCGACGCCGTATCTGATCTGCAAAGGGGCGGCGCAGGCGATCGAGTTTTACAAGAAGGCGTTTGGCGCGACTGAAATGTTCCGCATCGGCACGCCGGGCGGTCCGATCGGCCACGCCGAAATCCGCATCGGCAAGGACGCGATCGTGATGCTGGCCGACGAGTATCCCGACATGGGTGCGCGCAGCCCGCGGACGATCGGCGGCACGCCGGTGTCGATTTACGTTTACGTCGAGAACGTGGATGAATTCGCCAAGCGGGCCGAGGCGGCCGGGGCGACGATCAAGCGGCCGGTCGAGGATCAGTTCTACGGCGATCGCTCGGTGCACATCGAGCACCCGTTCGGCCACTCGTGGGGATTTGCGACGCACATCGAGGACGTGCCGCCGGAGGAGATCTCGCGCCGTGCGGCGGCGAAGTTTGGCGGGCACGCATGAGGCGCGGGCCTTGGTGCGGTGCGTAAGCGGAGGTCCGAGCCGCAAGCGCCAGCGCTGCGGTCAACGCCGGAAGCGGCATGGGCGAGGGGCCTTTCGCTGGAGGTTCGGATCAGGAATGCGCTGAGATGCATTACTCCAGCGAAGTTCGGCATCGCGCCATGGAAGGTCGGCTCGACATTCGATCATCGTGAACCCGCCGCGACGCGGCGGGCCATTCAAAGCGCGGAACAGGCTCTCAGCGGGCGGCGCCCGACGATGAAGGGTTCGTTGCCCGGCCAGAGCCAGGCACGGGGCACCCGTGTTTCGCGCTCCATGGAAAACGACGGCGCGCCCCACGCACGCGGTCGAAACTGCCGCGGCTTGCTGCAACTCGCGATGCCACGCGCATACGATTCCTCGGCCCGGGCACGGGAGCCGCGCATGGATATTTGGCGGAATCTTGGGCAAATCGAGGACCTGCTGGAGCGGGTCGTGACCCGACGGACGGGCGTTGCCGCCTTCCGGTTGTATCGCGAACTGCTCGACGAGTGCTCTGCCGGCGCGCTGGACGCCGGGCCGGAGTCTTCGCAGCGGCTTGCCCTTCGGATCGGCGCGCTGCGGCTCGAAGACATTCACATGCTGCTGGACTGCCTGACGCTGCGGTTCTGGCTGCTGAACCAGACGGAGAAGGCCCAGATCATTCGCGTCAATCGCGAGCGCGAGCGCCTGGCGACGCCGGAGCGGCCGCGACCCGAATCGATCGCCGAGGCCATTCGAATATTAAAGATGGAAGGCCGCCCGGCAACCGAGGTGCGGTCGGTTCTGGCGCGGCTGAATATCGAGCCGACGTTGACGGCCCACCCGACTGAAGCGCGGCGCAAGGCGATCCTGGACAAGCAGAAGGCCTTCGCCGAAAGCCTCATCGAGCAGGACCGACAAGACCTCACGCCGGCGCAGCGCCGCGCGCTGGAAGCTCGCCTCGAACGGCTTGTGCTGTTGTTGCACGTCACCGACGACGTCCGCAGTCACCGGCCGGAAGTCATGGACGAGGTACGAAACGGACTGCATTTTCTGCGGACATCGATCTGGGAAGCCGTTCCGAGGCTGTATGAGGATCTGGCCGAAGCGCTGCAAGTTTACTATGAGGACGAGACTGCCGCGCACGGCGGTTCGCGCATCGATTCATCGGGCGCGGCGCCGGAGGGTATGGCCCGCCGGAACGGCCCGGCAGCGCCGCACGCGGTCACGGATTCCGTTGCCGAGAGTTGCGTGCGCGGGCGACCGCCGATCGTGTTGCGATATCGTACCTGGATCGGCGGCGACGCGGACGGCAACCCGCATGTCACCGCCGAGGTCACGCGGCAGACGCTGGAGTTGCTGCGTGACGCCGCGCTGGAACGGTACATCGGCTCACTGGAGGAACTTGGTCTTGAATTGAGCATTTCCGACCGTCGAGCGGCGCCGCGGCCGGCATTGCGCGAATCCATTGCCGCGGACCTGTCGAGCGGCCTGATCCAGGAGCATTGGCGACGGCGTTTCGAGCACGAGCCGTATCGACTGAAGGTTTTGTGCATTATCGAGAAACTGCGACGCGTTCGTCAGAACCGGTCGGATTACGGCGCGGCGGAATTCGTGGCCGACCTGCGCGCGATGCAGGATTCGCTGGTCGCCGTCGGGGTCCCAGCCCATACCGCGCACGACTCGCTGGGCCGGCTCATTCTCCGAGCGGAAACCTTTGGCTTTCACCTGGCCTCGCTCGATCTGCGGCAACACAGCGAGCGGCACGAGGCGGCGCTGGCGGAATTGCTCAAGGCGGCGAGATTGTGCGAAGACTATGCGACGCGCGAAGAGCATCAGCGCGTTACGATTCTCGAAGCGGCGCTGACGTCGCCGGATGCCGCCCCGGCGACGCATGAGCGTTACACGGAAGAGACGAGATCTACTCTCGACCGGCTGGCTGCCTGCGCCGACGTCGCGCGACGCGACCCCGAGGCGCTGGGCAGTTACATCGTCAGTATGACGCACGAGGTCAGTGATGTGCTGGAAGTGCTCTATCTGCTGAAGGTGGCGGGGCTATGGCGATTGCACGACGGCCGCGTCGCGGCGGCTATGGACGTCGTACCGCTGTTTGAGACGATTGACGATCTGGCCAGGGCGCAGACTCTGCTGGAGAATTTGTTCGCCGGACATGCATATCGCCGGCATCTGGCCGCTCGTGGGAACGTCCAGGAAGTAATGCTCGGCTATTCCGACAGCAACAAGGACGGCGGCTACTGGATGTCCAACTGGGCGCTTCACTCGGCCCAGTCGGTCATTGCGAAGGTGTGCGGGCGCGCCGGCGTGACGTTGCGTCTGTTTCATGGGCGCGGCGGGACCGTGGGGCGCGGCGGCGGCCGGGCAAGCCGCGCCATTCTGTCATCGCCCATGGAGAGCCGCAACGGACGAATTCGCTTCACGGAACAGGGCGAGGTGGTCACCTTTCGATACGGCCTGCCGGACATCACGCGTCGTCACCTCGAGCAAATCGTCAGTGCCATGATTGTTGCCACGGCCCGCGCGGATTTGCCCGCGCGCGCAGCGGGGGAACACACGACGGTCGGTTCGGGGACGTTGGCATCGCGGGAACCGAGTGAGATGACGACGTGCGCCGACTCGTCCCAGGTCGATCCTTCCGTGCGTCTCGACTTGATGAGTACCCTGGCGGAAAGCGCGATGACCGCGTATCGCGCATTGGTGCGCGATCCGGAATTCTGGTCCTGGTTTACGCGGGCCAGTCCCATTGAGCATATCAGCACCCTTCCGATCGCATCGCGACCGGCCGCACGAAGCGGTCGTGAAGTCGATTTTGACGGCCTGCGCGCGATCCCCTGGGTCTTCGCCTGGACCCAGATGCGCTACAACGTTCCCGGCTGGTACGGACTGGGGCATGCCGTGGCGTCGCTGGCAACGACGCGGCCGTCGGCGATGAACCTGTTGCACGGCCTGTTTCGCCACTGGGAGTTTTTCCGGGCCATCGTCGACAACGCACAGCAGGAAATGGCCCGCGCCCGTCTTGCGGCGGCGCGCCTTTACGCCGAGCGGATCGGCGACGCCGGAGGTTTTCATGCGCGCATTGCCGCGGAGTTCGATCGTGCCAGCCGTGCGGTCCTCGCAATCACGGGACAGAAGGCCCTGCTGGACAACAACCCGACCATTCAGTTGCTGATTGCGTTTCGCAATCCGGCGACCGATCTGCTGAACGTGCTTCAGGTTGAATTGCTGCGCCGATACGAGCGCGCCACGGACGAAAATCGAGCGTCACTGCGACTGCTGCTGCAACGGAGCATCAATGCCATCGCATCGGCGATGCAGAGCACGGGTTGATGAATCGCGCGGAGACAGGCGACGCAATTGCAGTCGCCCTCCGCCGCTGCCGCTTGAGGCGCGCATCAGTCGGCGCTGCATGCCGGACCCGCCGAGCGCGAGTCGGTGTTTTTTCGGCGACGGTGGGCGTCGCGCGATGGAAGGTCGACTCGACATCCGATCATCGTGAACCCACCGCAACGCGGTGGGCCACCCTACGACTTGATCCGAGCCGCAAGCGCCGGCGCTGCGGTAGACGCGAGAAGTGAGGTTTACCCTGCGCTTGCGCTGGCGGCTCGGATCAGAAAGCGCCGCGCGGCGGGGTCGGTCGGCGATGAGCCACGCGAGGCGCCGGTCACGCTCAGCGGGCGGCGACTCTTGGCGCGGGTGTTGTCGCGCGATCGGAAACGTGCGCGGGCCGCTGGATCGAATCAACCTCGCCGGCCGCCTGTGAGGCGGCGGCGCCGTCGGGCAGCGGGATCACGCCGCCGCGCGGCAGTACCACCCTGCGATCGCCCGTCGCCGCCATCGGGGCGGCGTCGGGAGTGGCTGTCGTGGGTGACGCCGGCGCGTGCGGCTTCGGCAACAGCAGTCGCTGATGAGAAATCACGCGATACTTGATCAGATAATAGATCGCCTTCAGTCCGTCCCACGCGCGGATTTTCTTTCCTTCGGCGTTGGTGCGCGGAACGTAGCTGATCGGCTGCTCGACGATATGGTGGCCGAGCCGCAGGAACTTCGCCGTCAGCTCCGGCTCGATCTCGAAGCCGACCGCGCGCAACCGGACGCCATCGAGCACCGAGCGGCGGAACACCTTGTAGCAGGTCTCCATGTCGCTGATGGGGCAGCGATACAGCGCGCTGGTCAGCCAGCTCAGCAGCCGGTTGGCCATGTAGGCGGGCGTGAGGCCGTATCGGCGCGGGCCAAGGAAGCGCGAGCCGAAAACCACGTCGGTCTTGCCGGCCAGAATCGGTTCGAGCAGGCGCGGGATTTCGTCGGGATCCAGCTCGAGATCGGCATCCTGAATCGCGACGATTTCGCCGGTCGCCATCGCCAGCCCGACGCGCAGCGCGGCGCCCTTGCCGATGTTGATCACCGAGACGTGCAGCCGGACGTCGCTCATGCCGGCGGTGCGCTCGCGCAGCAGCGCCCCGCAGCCGTCGGCGGAGCCGTCGTCGATGATGAGGATTTCCTTATCGACGCCGCGCGGCATGCGCATGCTGCGCACCTTGTCGATAACCTGGAGGATGGTGCTGCGCTCGTTGAAGCACGGGATAATGATGGAGACTTTCACTTCGTCTCTCCGGCCTCGGGCGCGGACAAAATGACGTGTCGCACGATCGCTTCGGCGCGCTGCCCCGGTCTGGCCCCGCAACGGACGGTCAACATGCGAAGTCGCTCATACGGGAACCGCGCCGTGTCTTCGGGGGAATCTTCGCGGATGCCGCTCATTTCCGCAAGGGTCGTGCGAATGCGGATGCGACCGTCTTTGGGCGCTGTCGATTGAGGCGACCAGAGATAGGTGCGCGGGCGATCGCTGTTCAGGATGACCGTGACTTCGTCGAGCGTCGCGGGCGGCGTGGTCAGCTCGAACGTCACATCGACCGTCGTGTCGGGACGGGCGCGCCAGCCGGCGGGCAGCGGCAGTTCGCGATAGGCCCAGCCGCCGGTGGATTCGAGCGGCAAATCGAGGCGCGACGTTCCGGGGGATTCGCCGCCGCGCAGTTTGACGGGACTCCATCGCAGGGGATCGAGGCTCGCGATTTCCAGACCGGCCTGCGTGCGCGTCAGCTTCCACACCTCAGCCAGCGGCGCCGTCCAGCGGTCGCGCATCAGCAGCCCGGCCGTTTCGATAATGCGATTAGGAACGTCGGGTATTTCGCCCTTTTGGAAGTGACAGAATACCAGCCACACGCGGGCATCATCCGATGTCAGCTCGCGAACGTTTTGCACAAACGGCGGGATGTCCTGTGGGCGCAGTCGCCAATGCACGGGCAGCGTGCCCTTGCGGTTGTAATACTCGAACGTCGGAATACCGCGAAAGTGAACGCAGACAAGGTCGCCGGGGCGATATTCGGCTACCAAGCGCTGGTACAGCGGTCTCAGATGGTCCCACAACCGCGGTTGGATGGCGGTCGCGCGAACCGCCCCGTAGCCGAGAATCGCCACAACGACGGATGCAGCCACCGACACCGACACGCGGAAGCCGGCGCGAAACATCGCGTTGAAGATGCCGCCCGCGCCCAACGCCATCAGCAGCATCCACGGCCCCATCGCATACATGCCGGGCCGAGCGCCGTAGGGGTAAAGACGCAGCGCGCCGAGCACCATCAGCAGCAGCGGGCAGCCCAGCAGCGGGATGATGCGCAGCGGCTCGCCGGCGCGAATGAGCCGCTCGATGCCGAGCAGGCTCAACGCCATGACCGCGTACCAGGGAATCGACCCGAACGCCAGATCGCACATGCCCGCCGTATTGTTCGACGCCCATTTCCAGAAGGACGCGGTATTCGAGCCGCCATACATAAAAGCGGCCCAGAAATCGTGGTAGCCGCCGCTCGATGCCTGAGAGCGCGCAATGACGATGTAAAGAATCGCAAACAGCACGCCGGCCGGAACATGCAGCAACACCATGCGCGCAGCGCCCGGCCAGCCCTTCCGTCGCCAGTGTTCGAGCACGAGCCGGCTCGCCGTCAGCACGATGACGAAAACCGGCGCCCAGGAGTAAAACAACGAGACGAACGCGACAAGGAGATAGGCCGCCTTCCAACGCGCGCCGGATTCACCGTCCCGCAACGATCGGATGATTTGCTCGGCCAGGCACAGCAAGGCCATCGTCAGGAACATTTCCATGCTGTAGTGGCGGAATTCGCGGCTGTAGCGGATAAAGCCGTCGGCGATCGCGCCGCCGAATCCCGCTACCGCGCCGACGGCGATGCCGCCGTATCGCAGCCCCAGCACCCAAAGGAAGTAAACGACGGCCAGTCCCGCAAGGGCGCTGGGAACGCGCAGCCACCATTCGCCGCCGTCGCTCAGGGCGATTGCAAGGCGGAAGTGAATCATGCCGAGCGGCCCCACGGAGTAGCCGCCGTGGAGCAGGCCGTCGATCAGATCTGCGCCGGGCTTGGCGCCGTGGAACGTGCGCGCCTCGTCGAACCAGATCGACGGCTCGGCCAGGTTGGCGAAGCGCACGACGATCGCCAATAGCAGGATGGCCGCGAGCAGCGTCGTACGCACGCAACGCGCGCCCATGGCGAGCGCGTCGGCGTCGTCAGGAATCAGGCGAGTCGTCGCATGAGGCATCGTGGCGGTCTCTCGCGGAACACGGCATCGGCGTGGATTTGTACAGCCGGCGCGCCGGCTCATCAACTGGAATTGATCAGCATGCGCAGCGTGTCGGGCAGCACGCGATATTGCATGACCTGGTAGACAACCGCCGCGACATTCGTCACGCAGAACAAGAGCACAAATACGGCGCCCAACCGTAAAGGTACGCCACGTAGTGAGTCGAGTCCGACCGCCACGAGAGCGAATGTGGCCGGCCACAACGGCAGAAAGTGTCTGCCCCAGAACGGTGAACGCGCCACGATCATCAGCGCGAGGTAATAGACTATCCAGACGACGAAAACCGCGATGCGCGGTTCGCGCCAGCGCCTGAGGCCGAACAGCCAGAACAGCGGCAGACCCTGGAGCGCATTGAGGATCGCGAAGCCGAATTGATACGGTGTGCTGGCCCCGACGAAACGCGCTTTGGCGCGGAGCATCGTGGCGACGTTTTCCCGCCAGTCGAAGGCCCAGTACATCGTCAGCAGCAACAGCGCGGGAGGTACAAATGTCAGCGCCAATCGAAGCGCTGTATTCCAGCCCACGCGGCGCTCACGGACCACGTCCGCGCAGCCGGCCCCGACGACGAGTGCCGGCAGGTAGCCGACGCACTGCGGACGGGCCAGCGGCAGCGCGAAAAACAACAACGCGTGCAGGATGTGGGAAGCACGCGACAAGACACGCATGCGCGTGAGCAGCGCCCACAGCATGAGCATCAGGAAGAACAGGCCGAATACGTCGGTGACGGCGCGCGCGAAGGAACGGATCATGATCAGATGCGTAGCGCCCGCGGCGGTCGCCAGCAGCGCGGCACGCGCCGACACGCCGACTCCCCGGCGCAGTGCGTCGTACAACAGCGCCAGACACCCGAATCCGCACAGCGCGTTGAGTTGCAGGTAGGCCGCCCACGCGGGCACGCCGAGGATAATCGGGCCCGCCATCAGCACGCAGGCGAGCGAATTGTGCGTACCAGCCCAATGGTCGATCCAGTTTGCGTTTCCAGCGCGCGATTCTGGCTTGACGACGTAATCCGCATAGACTTGGGCCATGCGCGCGTAGTCGTCGGCGTCGCGGTGAGCCGCGTGAAGCGTGTAATCCTGCTGCCACAGCAGGGCGCTGGCCGCGGTGGCCGCCAGCGCGGCCGCGATGAGAAAGCTCGGCGTGCGGCGTTCGTTTTTCCACGCGGCGGCAAACGCGAAGGCCGACATCGGCCATAAGACGAGCAGCCATCGAGTCGGCCAGGAATAGAAGAATATCATGACCGGCCCGATGTCCTTGATGACGCGCCCGCCGTGAATCACGGTCGCGTCGGCCGGCGGCGGATGCCTGGTCCACAACAGTCCCGGCGCGCGGTCCTCATTTGGGACCTCCGACGAGAATTCCATGCGCATGCGCGAAACCGGGCGATCCGGCGCACGAAAGCGTACGACTTCGTAGTCGCGCCGGCGCAGCGCGCGCCGCGCCAGTTCGCGGCCGTCGGCGGCGTCGCTGATATGCAGGGTCAGCGATTGCGCATCTTTCCGGAACGTCAACGGAATCCAGATGGCAATGGGAAATCGACCCGGCGTGTCGCATTCAAACCGCAGGGGTTGTGATGAAGTGACGTAGACGTAAGAGTCGTCGGCGCGCCAATCCTTGGTGTGGTAGATGGGCGCGGGGCGAAGGTCCGCGCCGATCAGGGCCAGAATCGCTACCGTGCCGGTCAGATACGCCAGGATCGTTCGCGCCCCCACGATTCGCGTCGGCGCCATCGAAGAGGGGTTGGCGCCGGTTGCCGCGGCGCAGACCGCCGGCGCGTTGTCTGCCTGCGAGTCCGCCGTTGGTGTTGTCTGTGGCGCCGCCCGTGAGTCGCGACTCATCAACGAACCTCCGGCAGCCGAGAGCGGCAGAAGCCCGAAAGATCCGGCGACTTTCCACGAAACCGTCACTCACCCAGGCACAACCCAATTGCCCGGGCCGCGTCGAGCAGCGGGTGGTCCGGCGGTACGGTTCGCTGCTTGTCGGCCACGTCGGCGATTTCGACGTCGGTGATGCGTCCGTTGCACATCGCCACCAGACGATTCAGCCGTCCCTCGGCCAGCAGCCGCGTGGCGGCCAGGCCGAATTCGGTCGCCAGCACGCGATCGGCGGCGCACGGCGTGCCGCCGCGCTGCACGTGACCGAGGATCGTCGCGCGCGTCTCCAGGTGGGTGCGCTGGGCGATCTGCTCGCATAACACCTCGCTGACGCCGCCAAGCCGAATCGGATCGGGACTGTCGTGAACAACGCGGTCGACGACCGGCTTGCCGCCCCTGGCCCGCGCGCCCTCGCTGACGGCGATGATCGTGAACGACTTGCCCTCGCGCGATCGCCGCAGGCAATAGTCGCACACGACGTTCAGGTCGTACGGAATCTCCGGAATCAGAATCACGTCGGCGCCGCTGGCCATCCCCGAGTGCAGCGTCAGCCAGCCGGCGTTGCGGCCCATGATCTCAACCAGCATCACGCGGTGGTGGCTCGACGCGGTCGTGTGAATGCGATCGAGCGCCTCGGTGGCCGTCTCGACGGCGGTCAGGAAGCCGAACGTCAGTTCGGTGCTCATGAGGTCGTTGTCGATCGTCTTGGGCACGCCGACACAGTGGACGCCGTGCTGAATCAGCCGCGCCGTGCCGCTCATCGTGCCGTCGCCGCCGATGACGACGACGGCGTCGAGGCCGCGCTCGGCGACGTGTTCGACGACGCGATTGGTGACGTCTTCGAACACCGGCTTGCCGTCAGGGGCGGTTCCCACGGCAAAGCGCGACGGATCGGCCTTGTTGGACGTCCCGAGGATCGTCCCGCCGCGCGTGAGAATGTTGCTGACGTCGGCCATGCTCAGGCGATGCATGCGGTTGCGGATCAGGCCGAGGAAGCCATCCTCGATGCCCCAGACCTCCCAGCCGTAACGCAGGATCGCCGCTTTCGTCACGGCGCGGATGACGGCGTTGAGTCCGGGACAGTCGCCGCCGCCGGTGAGGATGCCGATGCGTCGCAGGCTGGACGAGGAAGCCACGAAAAACCTCCAATATCAAAGTCGCGGCGGACGGCGCGTTTCGGACGGCCGCGCGCAACACGTTAACCGTTGCGCGGCTGGTTGCAACGGTTGTGGATCGAAAGCAAAATGGTCCGCGTGGGCGTGACGTAGGGTGCGCTGTGCGGACCTTCGCGGTGTGGCACGGTCAACGGTAATCCGTTGGCCGTGGACGCAACTCAGAGCCGCGCAGCGTAAGCAAGCGGGATAGGCGGCCCACAGCGCGCCGGCGCCGATCCGATGCGGATGAGGGCTTGAAGCCTGGCGGCGCAGCGAGCGACCGCTGCGAGAACCAGCAGCTCGCGAGGAATTGAGCGGGCGGATTCCGCTCGCTTACGCTTCGCGGCTCGGAGTTGCACGGGCTGCGAGCGTCCGTCGCGCGGTACGGGCTTGTAGCCCGTGTAGATCAGAGCCGCGAAGCGTAAGCAAGCGGGATAGGCGGCCCACAGCGC
>WYBU01000106.1 GCA_011525745.1 Planctomycetaceae bacterium
GGACGCCCGAAGCCTGTCGGCGCGCCGGGCGGATGGTGCGCGATAGCGACGTTGCCCGCAAGGTGGTGGCGCCCGATCCCGCTCGCTGACGCTTCGCGGCTCGGATACACCGCAGCGCTGGCGCTGGCGTCCTGGATCAAAGAAACGGGCAACGCTTACTTTCGTGTGCGTCTTGTTTTCCGCGTGGCACGGGCTTTCAGCCCGTGCGAATCCGCGCCGCGCGGCCCCCGCCTTCGCGGGGGCAGGCGTCAGCAAGCGGGATTCGCGCGCCGGAAGCGAATATGAGCTGATTGTTGATTGCGTGGACGCCCGAAGCCTGTCGGCGCGCCGGGCGGATGGTGCGCGATAGCGACGTTGCCCGCAAGGTGGTGGCGCCCGATCCCGCTCGCTGACGCTTCGCGGCTCGGATACACCGCAGCGCTGGAGTTTGCGGCTCGAATCATTTCGTGCCGCGCGTTTTTCGTCGTCGGTCCGCTCCGCGCGTGCCGTACCGGCTACACTTCTCACGATGTTCGTGCGTCCGCTGAATCACGCCTGGCGCCTCCGGTGTATCGCACTGCCGGGCGCGACACTCGTGTTGATCGTCGCCGCATGCGATTCGCGCGACGACGGCCCATCCGCCCGCCCCATCGTCGTCTATTGCTCCGTTGACGAAGCCTTCGCCCGACCGCTGCTGGCCGAATTCGAGAAGTCCAGCGGTCTGCGCGTCAGGCCCAAGTTCGACACCGAAGCGGGCAAGACCACCGGACTGGTCGAGTCGCTGCGCGCCGAGAAACGCCGTCCGGTCGCCGACGTGTGGTGGTCGAGCGAAATCTTCGGCACGATCGAACTGGCCCGCGACGGCGTGCTCGTGCCGTTCCGGCCGGCGGGTGTCGATGATATTCCCGCGCAGTTCCGCGACCCCGGGAGCCTGTGGACCGCGTTCGCCGCGCGCGGGCGTGTCGTTGCGTACGACCCGCGCCGCACCGCGCCGAATGACTTGCCCAAACGCTGGGCCGATTTCGCCGACCCGCGCTTCAAGGGCCGCGTGGCGATGGCCAATCCCGCCTTCGGCACGACGCGCGGTCACATGGCCGCGATGCTGGCCGCCTGGGGCGAGCCGGCGTTTCGCGGCTATCTCGAAGCGCTGGGTCGAAACGAGGCAAAGCTCGCCGGCGGCAACGCCCAGACGGTGTTCATGGTCGCGCGCGGCCAGGCCGACTTCGGCTGGACCGACACCGACGACGTGCTTGTGGCGCAGCAGCGCGGCGACTCGCTGGCGATGATCTATCCCGACATGGATTCACCGGACGGTGGCGCGCTGCCGGGGACGCTGTGGATTCCCAATTCGGCCGGGCTGGTGGCCGGCGGGCCGAATCCCGACGCCGGCCGGCGGCTGCTGGAGTTCATCGTTTCGCCGCTGGTGGAGGAGAAGCTGTCTCAGAGCACGTCGGGCAACGTGCCGGTGCGATCGGCGCTGCGGGCGAAGCTGTCGCTCGACGCGCCGCCATGCGTCGACATCGACTTCGCCGAGTCGGCGGCCGCGCTGGAGAAAAGCGATGCGTTGTGTCGGGAAATTCTCATTCGATGAAGGCGAATCGCGCCGACGCGAGGCGTTCGGCGATGCGCGGTCGCGCATGACGTGGACCGAGTGGACGGCAACTGTTCCCTGTTCCGTGTTCCCTCGATCGACTTGCCGCTTTTTCCTTTCCCGCCGTGATGGCGGATAATGCGCGATCATGCTCATCCATGTCGTACGTCTCGGCCGGACCGCGGGATGGATGCTGATCTTATTCTTGACGTGTGCGATCGCTTTTGTGCTGCTCCGCGCCGCCGTCACGGGGCCGGCGCCGACGCTGGCCCGGCCGGGACTGCCGCCGCCCGCCGCGTGGGAGGTGCTGTCGCTTTCGGCCCGCGATGTGCGCATCATCGGCAAGACGCTCGCAATCGCCGGCGGCGCGGTCGTCGGTTCGTTCCTGCTCGCAGCGCCGGCCGTCCTGGCGTTGGCCGCGGCGCGCGGTCGGCTCGGCCGCACGCTGCTGTACGGCCTGACTGCCTGGCCGCTGCTGACGCCGCCGAGCGTCATCGCCTACGCGTGGACGCTGCTGGCCACGCAGCAATCGTGGGCCGGCCACGTGCTGACCGCGCTGGGCTGGCATCGCACGGGCGCGGCGCCGGTGGTGTCCGCCTGGCTTCAGGCCGCGTGGTTGTGGCCGATTCCGGCGTTGATCCTCTCTTCCGCGGTGCGCGCCTGGGGCCTGCCGGCCTATCGCATGGCTCTGCTCGATGCACGGCCGAGCGTCGCGCTATCGCGGGCCGGCCTGCCGGCGGTCCGGGGGGCGGGGCTGGCGGCGGCGGGCATCGTCTTTCTGCTATCGATTCAGGACGCCGCCATTCCGCCGATCATGCTCATTCAGGACACGTGGTCGTCGGACATGCTGATGGAAGTGACGCGCGCGGCGCGTTTCGCCGACTCGACCAGCTTTCTGCTATGGCGCTCGTGGCCCATGATCGGCCTGGCGGCGCTGGCCGCCGGCGCGGCGTGGCTCGGCTGGGGCCGCGGCTGGAGTCGAAGCGGGGCGACCGCGGCGGACGAGACGGGTGCGAGCGGTCCGCGGATGCGCGGCTGGAGCATCGCCGCCGCGGCCCTGGCGTTCGGCGTCAGCGTCTTTCCCGTTATCGTGTTTGTGGGGGAAGTGAGTTCCGCGGACCGGCCGGCGCGCGAGTTGTTCGGCACGGGGCTGACCGCGCACGCCCGTGATTTCGCCGCGTCGCTGATCGTGGCCGCACTGGCCGGACTGTGCGGCGCGGCGCTGGCCCTGGCCGTGATCGACACCGGCGCCAGGCCGCGGAACCGCCGGCCGCGCGCGGCCCTGGCGCTGTTTTTGCTGCTTGCGGTGATGCCGCCGGTGATTCTGGGCCGCGCAATGATCGACGTGTTTGACCGCGCCTGGTTCGTGCCGCAGCGCTGGCACTGGTCGATCTACGTCGATTCGCCGCTGGCGTGGACGGTGGGCGTGGCCGCGCGCTTCGGATTCCTTCCGATCGGACTGGTGCTGGCCGCGCGCCGCTGGCTGGGTGACGAAACGGCCGAACAGGCGCGCGTCGACCGCGCCACCGAAGACGAAATCCTGGCACACGTGCGGGCGCGGCAACTCGTGCGGCCGATCGTCGCCGGCGCCTTGCTGACGGCCTGCATGGCGCTGGCCGAACTGCAAGTCTCCAGCCTGCTCGCGCCGCCCGGCTGGATCGGCGGCAGCCTGGCGGTGGCGCTGGATCAGCAGATTCATTTCGGCCGCAACGCGCAAGTGGTGGCCATGAGCCTGCTGCTGACGCTGCCGGCGATGCTCGGCGCGATGGCGGTCGCGTGGCTGATGAGCGGGGCGGCGGCCGGGGCCGCTTTCAAAAGTCCGCGTTCGGTTAGATAATGCGCCACATGCGTTACGTCGCCATCGTCATGCTGGGAATCGCGGCGGCCGCGGCCGGTTGGCAGGTGTTGCTCGGACCGCACGGCCTGCTGGCCAACGACGCTTCGCGCGTGGTGACGACGTTCGGGACGGCGGGGATGGGGCGCGGCGAGTTCGCCTATCCGCGAGGACTGGCCGTGTCGCCGATCGATGGGCGCGTGTTCGTGGTCGACAAGGCGGCCCGCATTCAACGATTCGATTCCGACGGGCGTTACGAGACCGAGTGGCGCATGCCCGAGTGGGACAACGGCAAGCCGACCGGGCTGGGCGTCGATCGCGACAATCGCGTGTGGGTGGCCGATACGCACTACTCGCGCGTGATCGTTTTCGATCGCGACGGACGCGAGTTGAAGCGCTTCGGTGAGCCGGGCGAGGGCGACGGGCAGTTCTTGTGGCCGACGACGGTCGCATTCGATCCGGACGGGAACGTTTTCGTCGGGGAGTACGGCGGCAACGATCGCATCAACAAGTTCTCGCCCTGGCCGGAGTGCCGATTCATTATCAGCTTCGCGCGAGGCGCGGTGGAGGAGGGCGGCGTGTCGCGCCCGCAGGGACTGGCGTTCGACGCCGACGGCGTGTTGTGGGTGACGGATGCATCGAATCATCGCGTCAGCCGGTACGATCGCGACGGAAATTATCTCGGTTCGTTCGGCGTCATCGGCGGCGGGGCGGGCGAATTTCGTTATCCCTATGATGTCGCCGTCCGGTCGGACCAGACGCTGGTGATCAGCGATTACGGCAACAATCGCGTGGTGCGCGTCGGTCGCGACGGCCGCACGCTGGGGGCATGGGGCCGCGAGGGGCGCGATGTGGGTTGCGTCCTGCATGCGTGGAGCCTGGACGTGGGTCCGAACGGGCGGATGTACGTGCTGGATTCGTGGAACAACCGGGTGCAGGTGGTGGCGTGGTAGCGCGCGGCGCTCCGCGTGGTACGGGCTTGCAGCCCGTACGAATCCGAGCCGCGAAGCGCCAGGGGCGGCGGTGTATCCGAGCCGCGAAGCCTCAGCGCGCGGGATGGGGCGGCTGGGCCTGCGAGCCGATGGCGCGATCGCACGGGTCGCGTTCGGCGTGCCGCCAGGCTTTGGGCGGCGCCGCGCGGGAGTACGGTTCACTGGGGTTCGAGGCGTTCGGATCCCGCTTGCTGACGCTGCGCGGCTCTGATGCGGTTGGTTCGCACGGGCTGCAAGCCCGTGCCACGCGGAATGATGCGAGCCGCGAAGCGTCAGCGAGCGGGATGGGGCGGCCGGGCCTGCGAGCCGATGGCGCGATCGCGCGGTGCGCGTTCGGCGTGCCGCCAGGCTTTGGGCGGCGCCGCGCGGGAGTACGGTTTACTGGAGTTCGAGGCGTTCGGATGCCGCTTGCTGACGCTGCGCGGCTCTGATGCGGTTGGTCCGCACGGGCTGCAAGCCCGTGCCACGCGGAATGATCCGAGCCGCGAAGCGTCAGGGGCGGCGGTGTATCCGAGCCGCGAAGCGTCAGCGAGCGGGATGGGGCGGCCGGGCCTGCGAGCCGATGGCGCGATCACGCGGTGCGCGTTCGGCGTGCCGCCAGGCTTTGGGCGGCGCCGCGCGGGAGTACGGTTCACTGGGGTTCGAGGCGTTCGGATCCCGCTTGCTGACGCTGCGCGGCTCTGATGCGGTTGGTTCGCACGGGCTGGAAGCCCGTGCCACGCGGAATGATCCGAGCCGCGAAGCGTTAGCGCCGCGCGGCTCTGATGCGTCTGGTTCGCACGGGCCGAAAGCCCGTTCCAAGCAGTGGAATCAGGATGGACGATGACGGCGCACTCGCTCGACATGCTCGCCTGGTACTTTCCCATGTCATTCGAGCGCGCCTCGACGCTATGGCTGCTGCCGCCGGCCTTTGCGCTGGTCTTCTGGCTGTCGCGCCGCTCGCTGGCCGGACTCTCGCCCGGCCGCTGGTGGGCCGCCAACATCACGCGATGCGTCGTGCTGCTGCTGCTGCTGCTGGCGATGGCGGGCGCACAATGGAACCGCCGCCACGACGCGCTGTCGGTCATTTACGTCGTCGATCAGTCGCGCAGCATCCCCGAAAAACTCAAGCAAGACTCCTGGATGTTCGTCCGCGAGACCAGCCGCGACATCCGCCCCGAAGACCGCACCGGCCTGCTCAGCTTCGACGCCGACAGCTACATCGAGCAGCTTCCGCAGAAACCCGGTCCCGACGGCGGCCTGCACGTCGACCGTCTCTCGCCGCCGCTGCGCGCCGATCGCACCGACCTGGCCCAGGCGATGCGCATGGCGATGGCCATGTTCCCGCAGGACACCGCCAAGCGAATGGTCGTGCTGACCGACGCCAATCAGACCCAGGGCGACGTGCTCACCGAAATCCGCACCGCCGCCGCCAACAACATCGCCGTCGATGTCGTCCCGCTGCGCTACAAGCATCGCAACGAGGTGATGTTCGAGAAGCTCCAGGCCCCGGCCTATGCCCATCTGCACGATCAGATACCGCTCAAGCTGCTGCTGCGCAGCGAGCGGCCCACGACCGGCCGCATCATGCTCTACCACGACGGCGTGCCGGTCGACCCGACCGGTAAGGGGCATCGCGTCGAGCTTCAGCCCGGCGTCAATCCGCTGACGATTCGCCTGGCCCTGCACCACACCGGCGCGCACAAGTTCGAGGCGCGCTTCGAACCCGACGATCCCACCGCCGACGAGATCGTGCAGAACAACGTCGCCCGCGCGTTTACCAACGTCGAGGGCGAGGCGACCGTCCTCTATCTGCACCATCCCGGCGGCGACGAATCGCACCGCCTCGAGGACGATCAGCCGCTGATTGCCGCGCTCGAAAGCGAACGCATTCGCGTCGTGACGGCCTCGGCCGCCGAAGCCGACATGGACCCCGCGCGGCTTCAGCAGTACTCGGCCGTCATCCTCGCCAACGTGCCGGCCGATGCGTTCAACGAAACGCAACACCGCTCGCTGGCGTCGTACGTCCGCGACCTGGGCGGCGGGCTGATCATGGTCGGCGGCGACGACAGCTACGGCGCGGGGGGCTGGCAGGGATCGGCGGTCGAAGACGTCATGCCGGTCCGGTTCGACGTCGACGAGACCAAGCAGATACCGCGCGGCGCCCTAGTGGTCATCATGCACGCCTGCGAAATGCCGCAGGGCAACATGTGGACGACGGAGACTTGCCTGGCGGCGCTGAAGACGCTCAGCCGGCTGGACTACTTCGGCGTGGTCGACTGGACGGCGCGCGGCTACGACTGGGCCATTCCGCTGCGGCTGGCGGATGACAAGAAGGGCGTCGAGCGGCAGATTCGCAAGATGCAGAGCAGCGACATGCCCGACTATCACCAGCCGATGGACATCGCGCTGACGGGGCTGAAAGCGCGAACCGACGCCTCGCAAAAGCACGTCATCATGATCTCCGACGGCGACGCCAGCGCGCCGTCCCCGGCGCTGCTCAACAAGTATCGCGGCGCCAAGGTCACCGTCTCGACCGTGTCGGTTTTTCCGCACGGCAACCGCGAGATCGCCACGCTCAAGGACATCGCGCACCGCACCGGCGGCAAGTACCACGCGATCGCCAACTCCGGCGACGAGAAGAAGCTGCCGCAGATTTTCATTAAGGAAGCCAAGATCGTCCGCCGTCCGCTGATTCGAGAGGCGCAGTTCCAGCCCAAGCGGCGATCGGCATTGTCCGAAATCCTCGACGGCATCACCGGCGATCTGCCCACGCTCAACGGCTACGTCGTCACCACGCCGCGCTCGCCGGCCGAAATCGACCTTCCGCTGGTTTCAGACAAGGGCGATCCGATTCTGGCCCACTGGCAGCGCGGCCTGGGACGAACCGTCGCGTTCACCAGCGGCTGGTGGACTCACTGGGGCGGCGACTGGCCGAGCTGGCCCGGCTACAGCAAGCTGTGGGCGCAGGCTGTGCGCTGGTGCATGTCGCAGGGCAGCGCGGCCAACTTCGAAGTGATGACGCGCATCGAGGGCGACGTGGGCAAGGTTGTCATCGAGGCGTTGAACAAGGAAACCGCGTACCTCAACTTCCTTCAGATCCAGGGCAACGTGCTCGGGCCCGACGGCCGTGCGCGGAGCATTCAACTCGAACAAACCGGGCCGGGCCGCTACGAGGCCGATTTTCCCGTCAGCGATTCAGGCACGTATCTGGTGAACGTCCACGCCGCCGGCGGCGACGAGAAGCCTGCGTTGATCCGCACCGGCGTGTCGGTGTCGTATTCGCAGGAGTTTCGCCAGCTCGGCGCCAACGAGACGCTGCTGCGGCAGATGGCCGATCTGGCCGCCTTCGGCCGGCTGCTCGAAGGCCCGACGGATCAGACGCCGATCTTCGAGCACAACCTGCCCGAGACGGTGTCGCACCAGCCGATCTGGCACATGCTGCTGGCGCTGACGGTCGCTCTGTTCCTGATCGACGTGGCCGTGCGGCGCATCGCCGTCGACCCGCGCGCGGTGGCCCGCCGCATGCGCGGCTTCATCGCCGACCTGGCCGGGCGCTTTGCTCCGGGTCGGCAGGCCGAGGTCGTGCTCGGTGATCTGAAGGTGGCGCGTGAGAAAGTGCGTGCCGAGAAGACCGCCGCCGGCGAAGGCACGGCGCTGGCCGCCGCGCGCGAGGCGCGAGAAACCGTCGCGGCCGGCATCGACCGTGGGCGCAAGTTCGAGGCCGGCGCCGACGCCCCGCGCCAGCCGGCCGGCGACCTGGGCGCGGCGCTGGGCGGCGCGACGGCGGTCGAGACCCAAGCGCCGCCGACCGCCCAGCCTGGCGGCGCCGAAGCGCCGGCCGAGAGCGTCACCGAGCGGCTGTTGAAGGCCAAGAAGCGGGCACGAGGACAATGACAATGGGCGTCCGAATGAACCGCGCCGCGACTGACTTCATGAACCGAACCGCGACCGTGAGGGAGCGGCGGAAGACGCACCGAGTGCCGCGCATCGGCCGGCGGCTCGCACGGCGGGTAATGATTCGCACGGGCTACAAGCCCGTGCCACGCGGCATGGTTCGAACCGTGACCGTGAGGGAGCGGCGGAAGACGCACCGAGTGGCGCGCAGCGGCCTGCCGCTCGCGCGGCGGGTAATGATTCGCACGGGCTACAAGCCCGTGCCACGCGGCATGGTTCGAACCGTGACCGTGCTCATGAACCGAACCGCGACCGTGAGGGAGCGGCGGAAGACGCACCGAGTGGCGCGCATCGGCCTGCCGGTTGCGCGGCGGGTAATGATTCGCACGGGCTACAAGCCCGTGCCACGCGGCATGGTTCGAACC
>WYBU01000107.1 GCA_011525745.1 Planctomycetaceae bacterium
AAACGGCCAGGGAACTGCGCAAGCAGGAGAATCTCAAACTGCGACAACGCCTGCTGCCCTACCCGGTCAGCGGAACCGTACCTTATTCTGAACGGCGGGTTGTCTCACTTTGAGTGAAACATTTCAACCTCAGTGTGTCATCGCGTACGCCTGGCAACGATAACGGGCGGCTGGACGCACCATTTGCACCACGTTCATGCTTTTGTGTATGAAATGCCTCAACCTCAAAGTGGATTTGCCGGTACGGTTTATCAAGTTCACCTGCGCTCACCGGGTACAGGCTAGACTTCATCTAATTGCTTTGTCGCAGCGGAAGCCGTGCGCAATTTGCGGCAGCGCATTCAAATTCTCGCGATGCACTAAGAACGACCAATTGTTCGCTTGGTTACTAAAGACCACCGGCGTATCACATGGAACACATCCTCTCCCGCCTCATGCACATGAACGACGCCACCTGGCGGCGGCACGCCAGCCCGTGGAGCGTCTGGACGCGCGTGGCGACGCTGCCGGTGCTCGTGCTGGCGATCTGGAGCCGCGCGTGGCTGGGCTGGTGGTCCCTCGCGCCGATCGCGCTGACGATTGTCTGGATCTCGTGGAACCCGCGCGCGTTTCCACCGCCGCGCGACACGAATAACTGGGGATCGAAGGCCACGTTCGGCGAGCGCGTCTGGCTGGCGCGAACGCAAACCCCCATCCCGCGGCATCACGCCGTCGCCGCCCGCGTGTTGTGCCTCGTCAGCATCGCCGGCCTGCCGCCGCTGGTCTACGGCCTGATCACGTTGCACCTCTGGCCCACGCTGGCCGGCACGGCGATCGTCATGCTGGGCAAGCTGTGGTTCTGCGATCGGATGGTCTGGCTGTACGAAGACATGAAACACGCGCACCGCGAATACGGCGACTGGCTGCAGGAAGCGCCGCCCGGGCCGTAGGGCGACACGAGTCTCCATTTCCCGGTTGAACGACTTGAATTCTTCTTCGCCCGCAGGGCGCACGGATATTGCCAGGGACTTCAGTCCCTGGACATTGACGCCTTTTTTTAGAATGTTCTCCGCCCGCAGGGCGGACGAATCGCCCGACGCCGGCCACGTCCGCCCTGCGGGCGGAGGATTAAAAAAGGGGGCCGCCCTGACCAGGGACTGAAGTCGCTGTAAGAAAACGTGCGCCCTTCGAACGAAAAACAAGAAGCGGATTCAGAACCCGCCGCGCGGGCGGCGGGATGGCCTTGCATCAGCGTCGTGCCGTTTTGACACAGTTTGAGAAGCGTGCGCAGTCTGAACGATCCTGCCGCTGGCACGCTGATTGCTACAACGCCTCTCGGTTGCCCGTACCGAATCGGGTGTGACAACGGTGTCCACGGTCTGCGCGTGTGCCGTGCGCGTGCAGGCATTCCGGACATCGTCTCGCCGCTCACTCACGGTCGCGGTTCGGTTACTTCTTCGGGCACGCGATCTAGAATCCGGCGAATCTCCCGCTTCCCCGCGAGAAAGGCCCTGCCATGAACCTCGATTCCGGCGAAAGCTACCCCCACGAAACCGAACGTCGCACCCGCACGCGCCTCATCCACGGCGTCGGCCGCAGCCGAAAGTGGGACTACGACCATCACGTCGTCCCGCCCATCAGCTCCAGCGCCACGTTCCGCCTCGACTCCGCCCGCCGCGGCGCGCAGGCCTTCGTCGAATTCGCCCATCTCGGACCCGACGGCGAGCAGGCCCCGATCTACATCTACGACCGCCTCGACGAACCCACGCGCGGCATGTTGGAGGAAAACCTCGCCGTCGCCGAACGCGCCGAGACCGCCGTCTGCTTCGCCTCCGGCATGGCCGCCGTCTCGGCCGCGCTGGGCGTCCTCGCGTGGAGCGGCCATCATATCGTCGCCCACCGCACGCTGTACGGCTGCACCTATTCGCTCATGACGCGCTGGCTGCCGCGCAACGGCGTGCAGACGTCGTTCGTCGACCTGACCGAGCCGGGCGGCCTGCGCGCCGCCGTGACGCCCGAAACGCGCGTCGTCTATTTCGAGACGCCCGTCAATCCCGACATGCAGCTCATCGACATCGCCGCCGTGCGCCGCGAGGTCGACGCCATCAACGCCCGCCGCGGCGCGACCGAGCGCGTGTGGATCATCGTCGACAACACGTTCGCCAGCCCCTTCTGTCAGCGGCCGCTGACGCTCGGCGCCGACGTCGTCGTCGAGTCGTTGACCAAGGGCATCGGCGGCTTCGGCACCGACGTGGGCGGCGTCGTGGCCGGCCCGCGCAACCTGCGCGATCCGCTGATGATGTATCGCAAGGACTTCGGCGGCTCGTTGTCGCCTAAGGCCGCGTGGTCGGCGCTGGTGTACGGGCTGCCGTCGCTGGGCGCGCGGATGGCGAACTATCAGAAGACGGCGCACCATCTGGCGCGGTTCCTCGAGACGCATCCCAAGGTCGAGTACGTGCGCTATCCGGGGCTGAACCATTTCCCACAGTTCGAGCTAGCCCGGCGGCAGATGGTCGACGAGGACGGCCGCTTCTCGCCCGGGTCGATGATCTACTTCGCGCTCAAGCAGAAATCGCCGACGGACAATCCCGGCGAGCGATTGATCGACTGGATCGCGCAGAACTCCTACTGCATCACACTGGCGGTCTCGCTCGGCCAGATCAAGACGCTGATCGAGTGCCCCTACTCGATGACGCACGCGGCCATGCCCGAAGAACAGAAAGCCGCGGATGGCCTGGTCCCCGGCGGCGTGCGCCTCAGCGTCGGACTCGAAGACTGGAAGGACCTCATCGTCGAACTGACCGAGGCCCTGGAGCACGTGTAACACAGCCGAATGTAGCACAGCCGCAACATTGGAGCACAGCCGCCCCCGGCTGTGATGAATGGAGCACAGCCGCCCCCGGCTGTGTTGAATGGAGCACACCCGCCCCCGGCTGTGTTGAATGGGGCACAGCCGCCCCCGGCTGTGTTGAATGGGGCACAGCCGCCCCCGGCTGTGTCGAATGGAGCACAGCCGCCCCCGGCTGTGTTGAATGGGGCACAGCCGCCCCCGGCTATGTCGAATGTGGCACAGCCGCCCCCGGCTGTGTTGAATGGAGCACAGCCGCCCCCGGCTGTGTTAAATGTGGCACAGCCGCCCCCGGCTGTGTTGAATGGGGCACAGCCGCCCCCGGCTGTGTTGAATGGGGCACAGCCGCCCCCGGCTGTGTTGAATGGAGCACAGCCGCCCCCGGCTGTGTTAAATGGGGCACAGCCGCCCCCGGCTGTGTTAAATGTGGCACAGCCGCCCCCGGCTGTGTTGAATGGGGCACAGCCGCCCCCGGCTGTGACGAATGGAGCACAGCCGCCCCCGGCTGTGACGAATGGAGCACAGCCGCCCCCGGCTGTGACTTCATTCCCGTCACTCTCGCGCATGCGGGAATCCAGGTTCTCCGCGGCCCCCGAGCCTCTGCGTGAAACCATTGTTTCGACGCTTCGAAGTTTCGACGTTTCAATTCCACCGCCCTGCCGCATCCTGCTCGCGCAGAGTAAGCTCCAGCCAGTCGCGCAGGCCGGCCTTCGTCGGAATCCGCGCGGCGATCGCCGCCGCCAGCACGATCGCAACCACCAGCGACCAGGACGAACGCTCGATGAAGTATGCAGTCACCGCAAACAACGCCGTGCCCTCCAGGATTCCAACCTGCACGATCATGGTCGCGTTCCTCACGGCCAGCAGCCGCACAATGCGATCAGCCCTCCCGGCTGCGCCGCCCGCCCGCGCCGCGTTGTCCTCCATCGCCTGCCGCTTTGTCATGACGCCGCCCATCAACCGCGGGACGGCCATCGACGCGCCCAGCGCGACGACGCCGAAGGCGACAGAAAGATAGACGAGCGAAAACTTCCCCCCAGGCGCCGCGCCGCCCGCGTCAACGCCCACCTGATCCGCCGGCCGTACCAGCGCAACGATCAGAAACACCACCACGCCCATCAGCATCGCACCGCTGATGAGCTGCATGTTGCGAATCACGCCGGCGTAACGCTCGATCTCGATATGCTCGTTCATGGATCCTCCGCATTGCCCGCCCCATCGCCGTCCGACGCGTGAGCCACGTCCCCGCCCGGCGAGCGCCGCCCCTCGCCACCGGCCATCGGCGCCTCTGGCCGCGGTTCGATCCAGCCCAGCCGAATCAGACGATCGGCAATCGCCGCTGCCGCCGCGTCGTGCCCGGCCGGCGTCCAGTGCGGGTCGTCCAGAAAATACGCCAGCCCCCCCGCCGCCGCGGCACTACTTAACGCCTCGGTCAGATCGAGGTACTCGACCCGCCGCGCCTTCGTCCACGTCTCCAGCCGGTGGGGAATGTCCGACGGCGTCCAGTCGCGCACCGGGCTGTTTGCATCCGGCGCGCACCGGTCGCGATACACGCGATATTTTGTCGGACAAAGCGCCAGCAGAAACCGGATGTTATTCGCACTACACGTCTCGACCGCCTCGCGCAGCACCTCCAGCGTGCCGGTCATGCTCCCTTCTTCATCCGGGTTCAGTGGCCGCGAGGGCGACTCGAAGAACGTCCGCTCGCCGTTGCCTTCTCCCGGCGTCAACAGAACGGCCGACCAGGCCCGCGCTTTCTCCGTCGTCGGCCCGTCGCGCGCCAGCAAGCGCGTCAGGGCGAACAGGGCGTTGCGCGAGAAACTGCGGTCGACGAAATCGTCGTAGGCTTTCAGATACGCCTGCGGATCGCTCCGATAACGCTCATATCGCGCAAAGCCGGGAACCACGTCGTTGCCCTCGAAGAGCGCCCATACGACGACGCGCGGCCGCGCCGGCAGCGCGAACCGCCGCAGCACGACCAGTTCCTGCTGCGGACCGTAGGCGATGTGCCCCAGATTCAGCACCGGCACGCCCAGCATCGACTCCAGCCGCGTCGATACCAGCGCATCGTCGTTGACCAGCACCCCTTCGACGAACGAGTCGCCGATCAGCGCCACGTCGGCTATTTCGCGGCCGGGGGAATTCCGGAAGCCGCGTTCGTCGTAAACGACCTCCACCGGATAGGTGCGCGAAGTCGATATGCCCAACTGCCCCACCAGCGCACCCGGCAGCGCGCCGGAAAACGCCCGGCCCGGCCGGTGCAACGTAATCAGTTCGTGATCGAAACGGTTCTTCGGGTGCTTCCACGGAAGGCCGAGCGGGATGTTGAACACGTCGCGGAAGTCGATCCATCCCAGCGCGACAGTGGATTCGATCGCGCCGAGTATCATCAGGCTGCTGGCCGCCAGCGCGGTCACCGCGAACGCGCGATGCCGCAGCCGACTGCGGCCCAGCAGCAGATACAGCGCCGCCATCGCGATCAGCGACGCCGCCGCGCGGCCCGCCGTTGGCCGCACCGAGTACAGCCTCGGCAGCATCAGGACGCGCGACTCGCCGCCGAACGTCCACCACAGCAGGACGAAGCCCGCCGCTGCGAGCAGCAGCCGGCGAAATGCAAGCTGTTTCGGCGCGCGCGGCATCGCGGCAGCCGCGGGCAGCGCGGTTTCGCCGCCGGCTTGTGGCGCGTGGGGGTCCATAACCGACGCCCCGGTTGATTCAACATCGGCCCGTCGCAGTTCAGAACCGGCCCTGGGACGGACACGCGAACAGAGAATCGCGTTGCCCGCGAAACGAACGCCTTGTGAGGCAGCCGCGCAGCGATGTCCACACGCGTCTCAGACCGCGTGCCGCGCCGACGACCGCCGGCGCTACATCAGCACTTCCGCCAGCCGTTCCAGCGCGAAATCGAGATCATCCTTGTCGATAATCAACGGCGGTGCGATGCGCAGCACCTGTTTGGCCGTCTCTTTGCACAGCACGCCGCGCTCGGCCAGCAGCTCGCAGTAATGGTGCGCGTCGCCGTGTTCCTCGCCGATTTCGATCCCCAGCAGCAGTCCCCTGCCGCGGATTTCCCTGACTTTCGCGCTGCGCAGCGCGCGCATCTTCTCGACAAAATAGGTCCCCATCGCCGCCGCCCGCTCCGCCAGCCGCTCGCCCGTCAGCGTCCGCATCGCCGCCCGCGCGACCGCGCACGACAGCGGATTGCCGCCGAACGTGCTGCCGTGATCGCCGGGATTGAACACCCCCATCACCTCGTTCGATCCCAGAACCGCCGACACCGGCATCACGCCGCCGCCCAGCGCCTTGCCCAGGATCAGCAGGTCGGGCTTCACGCCCTCGTGTTCGCAGGCGAACATCCGGCCCGTGCGCGCCAGGCCGGTCTGAATCTCGTCGGCGATGAACAGCACCCGGTGCTTGGTGCACAACTCGCGGCAGCGCCGCAGGTAACCGGCCGGCGGCACGACGATGCCGCCCTCGCCCTGAATCGGCTCGACCAGAAATCCGACCGTATTCGGCGTGATCGCCCGCTCCAGCGCGGCCGCGTCGCCGTAGGGCACGAGCGGAAAGCCCGGCGTAAACGGCCCGAAGCCGTCGCGATACTGCGGATCGTCGGAAAAGCTGACGACCGTGATCGTGCGCCCGTGAAAGTTGTTCGTGCAGCAGATGATCTCGGCCTGGTCCGCCGCAACCCCCTTGACCTTGTAGCCCCACTTGCGGGCCGTCTTCAACGCCGTCTCGACCCCCTCGGCCCCGCTGTTCATCGGCAGCACGCGGTCCATGCCGCACAGCCGACAGATCTCCTCGCAGAACGGCCCGAACTGATCGTTCTGAAACGCCCGCGACGTCAGCGTCAACCGCCCGCACTGCTCGGCCACCGCGCTCATGATCGCCGGATGCCGATGGCCGAAGTTCAGGGCCGAATAAGCGCTCAGACAATCGAGGTATCGCTTGCCATCGACGTCGGTCACCCAGCAGCCCTCGGCGTGGGCGACGACGACCGGCAGCGGCGCGTAGTTCCGCGCGCTGAAACGGTCGACCAGCGTCAGATGTTCCTGCGTCCTGGCACGCGATGGCGCGGCGGCGGTGGTCATGATGTTTCCGATCCTCCCTGTTACACAGTCCGAGTGATTATCGACAATTACGACCGCCAGCTTCGCCGCGGCGATCACGCAGCGCAGCCCGCGCCGCGGTCGCTCAGCCGACGCGCGGCCCGGCCTCGGCGACCTCCTTCGACACGCCCGAGAAACGCTTGAAGTTCTCGACGAAGCGCCCGGCCAGCGCGCGGGCCTTGGCCGTGTATTCGTCCGGATTCTTCCACGTGCTCTTCGGATCGAGTACTTCGTCCGGAACCCCCGCCACGTGCCGCGGCACATTCAGCCCGAACACCGGATCGACGCGGCAGTTCTTGTCGTCGATGCGTTCGTTAACCGCGGCGTCCACGATCGCCCGCGTCACGTTCAGCCGGATGCGCTCCCCCACGCCGAACGGTCCGCCGCTCCAGCCCGTGTTGATCAGGTAGCACCGGGCATCGTGCTGCTTCACCTTGTCGGCCAGCATCTCGGCGTACACGCGCGGCGGCCGCGGCAGGAACGGCGCTCCGAAGCAGGTGCTGAACGCCGCTTCCGGCTCGCTGCCCATGCCCGTCTCGGTCCCGGCCAGCTTCGCCGTATATCCCGACAGAAAATGGTACATCGCCTGCGGCGTCGTCAGCCGCGCCACCGGCGGCAGCACGCCGAACGCGTCGCACGTTAGAAAGATCACCGCCCGCGGATGCGCCCAGACGTACCCCTCGGGCACCGAGTTGCTGATGAACTCGACCGGGTACGCCGCCCGCGTGTTTTCGGTCACCGAGGCGTCGTCGAACAGCGGCACGCGCGTCGCTTCGTCAATGACGACGTTCTCCAACACCGCGCCGAAACGCAGCGCATGATAAATCTGCGGCTCCTTCTCCGGCGACAGCCGGATGCACTTGGCGTAGCAGCCCCCCTCGAAATTAAACACGCCCCGATCGCTCCAGCCGTGTTCGTCGTCGCCGATCAGCCGCCGCGTTGGATCGGCCGACAGCGTCGTCTTGCCCGTTCCCGACAGCCCGAAGAACAGCGCCACGTCGCCCGCCGGTCCCACGTTGGCCGAGCAGTGCATCGGAAACACGTTGCGGTCTGGCAGCATGTGGTTGAGAACGGTGAAGATGCTCTTCTTGATCTCGCCCGCGTAGTGCGTTCCACCGATCAGCACGATCCGACGCTCGAAACTGACCGTCACGACCGCCTCCGAGTTGGTCTTGTCCGACGCCGGATCGGCCAGAAATCCGGGCGCCGACACGACGATGAACTGGGGCGACATGCCGCTGATTTCGTCCGGCGTCGGCCGGCGGAACAACTGCCGCGCGAACAGCGAGTGCCAGGCGAACTCCGACACCACGCGAATCGGCATGCGGTAATCCGGATCGGCGCCCGCCCAGGCGTCGCAGACAAACAGGTCGCGCTCCTGAAAATACGCCGTGACCCGGGCCAGCAGCCGCTCGAATCCTTCCGGAGTCATCGGCTGGTTCACCGGACCCCAGGCGACTGTGTCGGCCGTGGACGATTCCTTGACGATGAACTTGTCCTTGGGTGATCGCCCGGTGCGCGGCGCCGTCATCGCAACGAGCGCCCCCGTCGCCGTCAGCCGAGCCTCGCTCCGCTGAAGTGCCAACTCGAACAGCGCGGGAACCGGGGGATTCCGAAAGACCTGCCCCGGTCGGGTCAATCCGTAGCGCTCCAGACCGGTTATAGCCTGAGGCGCCGTTGCTTGGGTCGATTTCACGGTGCGACGATCCCTTGTGACAGTCCGAAGGCCGCCAACGGCGGCGAAAAGCCGGTTCCGCGAGCATGACGACAAGCCGTACACTCTATCGTCACCGCCATTCCGGCCGCAAGCCACCGCGTCACGGCGCCTTCTGTCGTTTCCCCACGTGCTCCCAGGCGAAGCGGCCTTGGCTTTCGCCCACTCCTTCGTCGCTCCGTCGCCTTTCCGTCCAGTGTTCCCTCTGCACCCCGGTCGCAACGCGCCCGGCGCGGTTCGGACCGATCGCGCCCTTGACCCTGCGCCCTCGATTGCTAAACTCTGGGGTTCGCGACGGAGGCAGGCCGCCGCGCGGGCGCGGATGCCCTCGCCGCAAACCCTTGTCCACGCGACAGTTAGAAGGCAAAAACCGATGTCATTCGCTACCAGTAAGTGTTTCCAGGCCAAGCCCGGCGAAGTCGAGCGCAAATGGTACAGCGTCAGCGCCGCCGACAAAGTGCTGGGCCGCCTTGCCGCGCGCATTGCCGTCGTGCTGATGGGCAAGAACAAACCTACCTACACTCCGCACGTTGATACGGGCGACTTCGTCGTTGTCACCGACGTTGAGAAGATCAAGCTCACCGGCCGCAAGGTCGAGCAGATGTCCCACGACTATTACACCTACTACACGAGCGGCCGCAAGGTCGTTCCGTACAAGACGCTGATGGAAAAGAACCCCGAGAAGGTGCTGCGCCTGGCCGTGCAGCGCATGCTTCCCAAGAACGCTTTATCGCGACAACTGCTGACCAAGCTGCGCATCTATCGCGGGGCCGAGCACCCGCACCAGGCGCAACAGCCGCAGCCGTTGCCGCTTTAGTCCCCGCAGACAAGAAGTAAACGCATCGACTGAACGTGGAGATTATTCGTGTCCGACGCCCCACCGCTGATTCCGATCGAAGCCGTTCCGCCGTCCGCGGTCGCCGTTACCGATGCCGCCCCGCCCCCGGCCGCGCCCGCCGTGGCGCAAGGAAAGCGAAAGCCCGTGCTGCCCGGCGGCTGGTTCCACGGCACCGGCCGGCGCAAGACCGCCGTCGCGCGCGTGCGGATTCGACCGGGTGAAGGCAAGTTCCTCGTCAACGACCGCGTTCCCGATCAGTATTTCTCCGAGATTCGCGACCGCAACGACATCGCTGCGCCGCTTCAGGTCACCGGTCTGACGGGCAAGCTCGACGTCCTGGTCAGCGTCGGCGGCGGCGGCATCTCGGGACAGGCCGGCGCAATCAAGCTGGGGCTGGCCCGCGCCCTCGTGCGCTACGAGCCGGCTCACGAACGCGCCCTGCGCGACGGCAACTTCCTGACGCGCGACAGCCGCGAAGTCGAGCGAAAGAAGTACGGCCGCTCCGGCGCTCGCCGCCGCTTCCAGTTCTCGAAACGGTAAACGGCCGAAGCGAATTCACTCTAGGTGGCAGGGTCAGGCCCTCGCGCGAGAACGGCCCCATGGCGCCGAGAATCGCGCCTCGTCGAGGATTGGCCATGCAGGGTTTGGTCGTGCCCAACGACTGATGGTTTGTTGAAGGGATTTTCGCACGCGTCCTGATCCCGAAGTGCGTTGGGACGCTTCGTGCGCCGACCTGCTCATGCCGCACCGCGTCGATGGCCCCGCTCACTCCGACGCGCGCACCTTCTGTTCCGTCCCCGCCAGCAACCGCCGAATGTTCTGCCGGTGACGAAACACGATCACGACCGCCAGAATCGCGCTGAGCAATAGCAGCGGATAAATGTCATAAATTGTCCGTTCAAACAGCGGCAGTCCCGCCAGCATCACCAGCGGATGCGCGAGGGCCGCGACGATCGACGCCAGCGACACGTATCGCGTTGTCTTGACGATCGCCACCCACAGCAGCAGGCACACCAGTCCCGGCACGGCCAGTTCCGGCCAGACGCCCAGCATCACGCCCACCGACGACGCCACCCCCTTGCCGCCGCGAAAACGCAGATACACCGGCGCGACGTTGCCCGCGATCGCCAGCAGCCCCGCGCCGAACAACAGCCACGACGACGCCGCGCCCGGCACGGCGAATCCGCACCATCTCGCCGTCCAACGCGCCGCCGACATCACCCCCAGGCACTTGCCCGCATCCAGCAGAAACACCAGCACGCCCCACCGCCGGCCCAGCACGCGCCCGACGTTCGTCGCCCCGATGTTGCCGCTGCCGTGCCGGCGAACATCGACGCCTCGTGCGAAGCCCACCAGCAGTCCGAAGGGAATGGCCCCGATGAGATAGGCCGCGACGCACAACGCCGCCACGCGCATGTCCGCCGGCCCGCTCACGCCGATGTCTCCGGCATCCGCGGCTGAACGGGCAGGAAGCGCGCCGGCAGCGCCTCGGAAAACGTGCAAATGCGCAGTTGGCGCTTTCGCGCCTCCTCGATCAGCAGCACGACGTCTTCGATGCGCTCCTTCCTGTCACCCAGCATCCAGACGTGGTAGTTCAGCGCCAACAGCCGGCCGTGCCGCGCGTACTTGTCGATCAGCCGGCGATGCTTGGCGTACACGTGTTGCGGATCGTCCGGATGACGCATGTAGCCCGAGTCGTTCGATGCAATCGGCATTCGCACGATCGGATTCGGACGGGTCGCAAGCAGCCGCGGCCGACCTTTGTGCTCCAACTCCGTCACGAATCGAAAGCCCTGCACCGCCAGTTGCGCCGGCAGTCGCGAATCGTGCACGTGCCCGGGCGGATGAAACCCCAGCGGCTCGATTCCGCGAATGCCGTACTCCTCGCGGCAGCGCAACACCAGCCGCGCCAGTTGATCGTCCGTCAACGTTCCAAGCGATTCGTGTGCGTAGCCGTGGCAGACGATCTCGTGCCCCGCGTCGCGGATCATCACGACCTGCGCCGGCGCCGTGTCGGCCAGGTGCGCCGGGCACTGAAATGCCGCCCTCACCTTCAGATGCCCCAGCATGCTCAGCACGCGCTCCATCCCGTGATCGGCGTCCGTGACGTCGATGCCCGACAGCGCGCGGTCGTAATTGAAGCTGAAGATGATGACGGACTGCGCGTCTACGTCAGCGAGAACCGAGGATTGCTGCGCCGCGGACGGCCGCGCGTCGGCGTCCTCCGTTTCGGCACGCCGCCCCAGCAATCCCTCGAAGAACCTGACCAATCGCCCGGACATGCCGCCTAATATGGCGCGCCGCCCCGCGCCTGTCACGCCCCAATCCGAAAGAGTCTGCGTGGAAGATCGAAAACCGGCCCCAGGCGACTGGCAACTGACAACTGAGTACCTGCCTGTCTGTTGGCTGATGGCTGATGGCTGATGGCTGATGGCTGATAGCTGATAGCTGACGGCTGACGGTCCGCCCCGAGGACCCTACTTAACCCATGACATTCAAACACTCCACATCCGCCCCCACGCGGCAACGCGACCGCAACCACTGCGCCACGTCTTCGATCCCACGCCCGCCGCGCGCATCGGTCGGGATCACCAGCGCATCCGGATTAATCCGCCGAATGTCGCGCATCGCTTGATCCAGGTCGAAATCCGTCATCGCCAGCAGATCGCACTTGGTGATCACCACCAGCCGCGCCTCCTTGAACAGCAGCGGGTACTTCGACGGCTTGTCCGATCCTTCCGCCACGCTCAGAACCGCGATCCGCGCATGCTCACCCAGATCGAAATTCGCAGGGCAAATCGGATTGCCCACGTTCTCAATCACGACCAGATCGATTTCGTCCAGCGGCAGCCGCGCCAGTCCGTGCTGCACCAGCGTCGCGTTCAGATGGCATCCTCCGTCGGTCAGAAGCTGCACCACCGGCACATCGAGCGCTGCGATTCGGTCCGCGTCGCGCGTCGTCGCCAGATCGCCTTCCAGCACCGCCACGCGCATGTGCCCGCGCAGCCGCGGCATCACCGCTTCCAGCAGCGTCGTCTTGCCGCTGCCGGCGCCGCCCAGCAGATTGATGCACACGATGCGGCGCTGATCCAGCAGCCGGCGATTCTCCGCCGCCGCCGCCTCGTTTCGGGCGAACACGTTTCTTAAGACATCAACCCTCATCGGAAGTCTCCGCGTCAATCGACACCAGCTCCAGCTCGTCGCCTGCCGTCAGGCCTTCGCCCTCCCCGCCGCAGATGGGACAGCGCCAGTCCCAGCCGCTGATCGAAAAATCGTGGTCGCACGCGCGGCAGCGGCCGTGCAAACCGACAGGCGTGACGTCCAGTTCCGCCGAGGCGCAGGCCGTGCCCTCCCGTGCCGCGGCGAACGCCTCGCCGAGCAGCCGGGGGTCCACCATCCGTAGCGCGCCCACGCGGCACCGCAGCCGCGTCACGCGCTGCGCGCCCGCATCGCGGGCCGCCGTCGCCGCCGCCTCGATTAGCGCTCGCGCGATGGACAGCTCATGCACAAGCCCGCTCCCGTCCGGCTCGCCAGGCCGCGATGTCCGACGCGATTTGTCGCGCAATGCCCGCGACGGCTCGCTCCACCGCCGGCGTCATCTCCTCGCCAAACCCCGCCTCGGCGATGGTTACCGCATACACCCAAACCTCGCGCGGAAGCCAACCCAACATGCTCGCCAGGTTCAGCCCGCAGTCGACGCTCAGCGTGTGCGAATCGCCCGCATCCCGCCGGCGGATTCGCTCCGGGTGCCGCGCGTAGTCGATCCGCTCCCACGTGCCGGGCGCCCGATCCGCCGACGGCGCCGCCGCGTCCGCGACGATCAACAAATCGACGCCATCCAGATCGGCCACCACGTCCGCCGCCGGCGCTTCGCTGACCAGCACCTCCACTCCCTCAAGTCGCAGCGCCGACACCTCGGCCGCGATCAAAAGACCCGCCTGATCGTCGCAACGATGGCTGCGACCGCAGCCGATGACGCGAATTCGGCCCTCGACAAGATTCATTGCCATTCCACCTCCAGGAAGTGCGTCGCGCACGAAATGCACGGATCGTACGCCCGCACCAACATTTCCAGTTGCAGCGTCATTTCCTCGCGGGTCTTGCCCGCCTCGATCATCCGCGGAACCATCGCCCGCATGTCTTCTTCGATGTTCGCCAGGTTCTGCCCGGTCGGGATGATCAGGTTCGCCCCGGCGATCTTGCCGTCCCGCCCGACTTCGTACTCGTGAAACAGCACGCCGCGCGGCACTTCGGCCGCTCCGGCGCCGCGGCCGAACCGCGTCGGCTCCACCGGCCGCTCCGCGCGCAACCCGCGCCGCAGCATCGCATCGATCAGTTCGATCGCCGACTCGACGCAATGCACCGTCTCGACAAGTTGCGCGGTGTTGTTGTGGAACGGGTTGTCGCACGGCGCCCGCAGCCCCAGCACCTCCGCCGCGCCGCGCGCCGCCGGGTGCAATTGCGCGTGGTTGTTGTTGAACCGCGCCAGCGCCCCCACCGCGTACGTCGGCGCGTGCGGCGATCGGCAGTGCTTCGCCGCCGAATGCTGCACGACCGACTCGATCACGCGCTCGCGATACCGCGACACCGGCGTCGGCCGCGCGTCTTTCGTGGAGACGATGTCGCCGTCGTAGAATGCGTACTCGCCGGCGGCGTCCTTCAGCGACACGTATTCCGTGTCGCGATGCAGCTCCGGCGGCGACAGCATCGAGAACAGCGACACCGTCTCGTTCAGATCGGCCCGCGCCGCCTCCAGGCGGCGCTTCAGATCGATGAGGTCCTCGTCGGCCGGCACGTGAGTGCAGCCGCCGACGTGCAGTGCGATCGGATGGATGTGACGTCCCCCGACGACGCTGCACACGTCGTTGGCCAGGCGCTTCATCCGCAGGGCGCGCTTGACCACGTCAGGATGCGACTTCGCCAGCGGAATCACCGAACCGACGCCCAGAAAGTCGGGCACGGCCAGGAAATACAGGTGCAGCACGTGGCTCTGGAGCTGCTCGCCGAAGAAGGCCAGCTTGCGCAGCATCACCGTCTGCTCGCTGACCGTCATCCCCAGCGCCGCCTCCATCGCCTTGACCGACGCCGTCGTATGCCCCACCGAGCAGATGCCGCAGATGCGACAGGTAATGTGAGGCGCTTCCGACCAATGCCGGCCGCGCAAGAATGCTTCGAAGAAGCGCGGACTCTCGACGATGGCAAGCTGCAAGTGTGTGATTTTCCCATCGCGCAGCCGCACCGCGATGTTCCCGTGCCCTTCCACGCGCGTCACATGTTTGACATCGATCGTCACGTTCATCATTGCAGCACCACAACCCGTGCGGTCCGCCCTGCGGACCGGGTAGCCATCAGCCACCGGCTCCAGACAGCCGCGGTTCGCTCCGCACATCGGGCATCTCAAATCTCACATCTGAGACTTGAAATCTGAAATCCCTGCATCCCTCCGTCGCTCCGTCGCTTTGCTGTACCCTGTTCCTTTCCCCCTTCTTGCTCTTGTGCCTCTGGTTCGACGTTTCCACGTTTCCCCGCCGTCGCTACGGCAACAGCGCCTCCTGGTACGCTCCATACAGCCGCAGATCGGCCAGCGCTTCGTTCAGGTCGACGCGATATTGCTCGCGCAGATTGATGCCCGCCGCGGCGATCGCGTCGGGACTGACCAGCCCGCGGCAGCCTTCGCACTTCGATCCGTACGCAGGACAGATCGCGTTGCATCCCGCCCGCGTGATCGGCCCGAAACAGATAATTCCCATCTCATACAGGCAGCGGCTGCCGCGCCGTTTACACTCGACGCACACGGCCGTCTCGGGCAGTCGAAAGGGCTTGCCGATCAGCAGGCATTTCACCAGCTCGACGAATTCCTCTTTCACCATCGGGCAGCCGGGCAGTTGGTAATCGACCGCGACCACCGCCGAAATCGGCCGCGCGGGCGTCGTCGCAAACCACTCGGCGTTTTCGCCATAGACGTAGCGGCGGTACTCGGCCACCCTGCCGTTGCCGCCTGCTGCATGCGCCGCGCCTTCGTCGCGCGTCGCGCCGCCCGACTGATAATGTTTCAGCGTGTTGATTCCGCCGAGGCACGCACACGAGCCGATGGCCACGAGCGTCTTGCAGTGCGCGCGAAAGTGGCGCACTTCCTCGTCGTCCTGCGGCGTCGACACGGCGCCATCGACGAAGCCCACGTCGATGTCCCACGCGCGCTCCGTCATGCCCTCGCGGAAATTGACGATCTCCACTGCCCCCAGCAGATCGAGCAACTGATCCTCAAGCTCCAGGATCGCCAGCGAGCATCCCTCGCAACTCGTCAGACTGAAAATGGCGATTTTGGGCTTCATGACTCCAGGTCTCGCTTTCTTCCCGTGTTGAATGACCATCAGCCGCCAACCCGTACGGTCCGCCGTGCGGACCGATCAGCCATAAGACCCTGACAACTACCGCACTCCGCGATTCTGGGATGTCACATCTCAAACCTCAAATCTGAGATTCGAAATCTGAAATCCCTGCATCCCTTCGTCGCTCCGCCGCTCCGTCGCTTCGTCGTTATGCTGTTCCCTGTTCCCGGTTCCTTTCCCCCTTCGTGCCTTTGTTTCGACGTTTTCTTTCGACTTTCAATCCAACGCCTCCCTCAGCCCCTTGAGCTGCCCATACTTGAACACCGGCCCCTCGAGGCACACATAAACCTGGTTCGCCTGGCAATGGCCGCACTTGCCGATCCCGCACTTCATCCGCCGCTCCAGCGAGCAGTAGATGCTCCGCTGCGGTATCCGTCGCGCCAGCACTTCCAGCACCACGAACTTGAACATCACCGGCGGACCCACGATCACCACCACCGTCTGCTGCGGATCGAGTTCCGGCAGCTCCTTGATCAGCGTCGTCACTACGCCCACGCGCCCGCGCCACTGTTCGTCCGCCTTGTCGACGGTCTGTAGGAAATGCAGCCGCCGGTCGTTGCGCCACGCCGCCACGTCGTCGCGAAAGAGAATCTCGGAAGGCTGCCGGCAGCCGTAGAGCAGATGGAACTGCCCGAACCGCCCGCGCTCGTCGACGATGTATTGAATGAGCGATCGCACCGGCGCCAGCCCCAACCCGCCCGCGACGATCACGATGTCGCGCCCGTGCATTTCGTTCACGTCGAAGCCGCGCCCCAGCGGACCGCGAATGCCGATCACGTCGCCCTCGTTCAGTGCATGAAGCCGGCCGGTCACCGTGCCGACGCGCCGCACGCATAACTCGAACGTGTCAGGGCGCGTGGGTGATGAGCAGATCGAAATCGGCGCTTCGCCGAAACCGAACAGCGACACCTGCACGAACTGCCCCGGCTCGTGTCCCAGTCGCCGGGGGTCGTTCAGTTCGATCTCGAACAGCTTCTCCATCTCCGTAAGCTGCTCGGTCCGCACGATGCGCGCCGGCGTGGGGATATACGCGCTTGCGGCCAGGTCCAGTTTCGGGACGGTGAGAACGGCCATCGGGCGATCCTCCGCGGCGACTCATCGTCGCCGACAGGAAGGACTGCAAGCCCCGTGCCACACGATGCGGGTCAGCGCCGCTAGGGGCGCTGGGCCATCCCGCCGTTCGGCCCGGAAAAAACGAGTTGATCGCGTTATCCCCGTCCGGATGGGCGTGACCTTGGCATCGGCACTGCGCGCACGCGCCCACGGTTTCGTAGGTCGGACAACCACCGCACGCAGACCAACGAATGTGCGACAAGTCCGGGCCGACATGACGGCTTGGATAAACAATGTCAGATTTACGATTTGAGAATTGAGAATTGAGCTTTGAGATTTGCGATTTCAGATCTCACATCCCCAACTCATCCCCGCATCCAACTGTGCCGTGCTCCTGTTCCCTGTTCCCTTCTCCCCCTTCGTGCCTCTCCGCCTTTTTTTCGACGCTTCGACGTTTCATTTTGACTTTCGACTTACCCCCCCTGCCGCCGCGTCACAATTCCTCCATGAAGATCACGCCGCGCGGGCACGCGGTGGCGCAGATGCCGCAGCCCTTGCAGTATTCGTAGTCAAACCGGTAGCCGTCACCGTCGCGCGTCAGGATGCCCTCCGGACACCACACCCGGCACCGATCGCACGCGTTGCACACGCCGCAACTGAAACATCGCTGCGCCTCGATCGCCGCCGGATGGCGGCACGGTTCGTCCAGCAGTCCCAGCCGCACCTCCTCAAACGACCGTCGCCGGTCCTCGGGCGGCAGCATCAGCCCGCGCGTGCGCGGCACGTGCGAAAACACGTGCATCGTGATCGCTTCGGGCGTCGCCAGCGGCGGCTCGGGCGTGAATAAGTCCTCGCCCGTCAGCGTGCGATGGATATGCCACGCCGCCTTCCGACCGCTGCCGATCGCCGCCGAAACCGTCCCGTCGTTCGTCGCAAAATCGCCGCCGGCGAACACGGGCGCGCCGGTCAGCCCCAGCAGCTTGCCCGCCTCGTGAATCTCCGAGCCTTCCGGCAGGATCGACAGATCGGACGTCTGACCCAGCGCCAGAATGACGCGATCGCAGCGGATGTCGAACTGCGCGCCTTCGCTGATGTCCGGGATCGGCTGCGGCCGGCCGGATGCGTCCGGCTCGCCCAGACGCATCCGGGTGCAGGTCAGCATCGCGCCGGCGTCGTCGCGAAACAGCCGCAGCGGCATGACCAGCTCGTCCAGCGAAATACCCTCTTCGAGCGCCTCGTCAATCTCCTCGCGAATCGCCGGCATCTCGGCCCGCGTTCGGCGATACACGATCCGCACCGACCGCGCCCCGCCCCGCAACGCCGATCGCGCCGCGTCGACCGCCGTATTCCCGCCGCCGATCACGACCACGCGCTTGCCCGCCGCCAGCGTCGCGTCATGCGGATCGCGCCGGATGCGATCGAGGAAGTCGATGCCCTCCATGACGATGTCATGCGACAGCCGTCCCAGGTTCAGCGTCCGGCACTCCTGAAGGCCCGTCGCTACGAAGACCGCCGCGAACTCATGAGTCAGCACCAGCAGCTCTTCGCGCCGAATCTTCCGACCCGGCTTTACATCGACGCCGTGGCGAACGACGTGCTCGATCTCCGCGTCCAGCACCTCGCGCGGCAACCGATAGGCCGGAATGCCCGTGCGCATGACGCCGCCCGGCTCGTCGCCGGCGTCGAACAACGTCACCGGATACCCCAGCCGCGCCAGGTGATAGGCCGCGCTCAGTCCCGCCGGGCCGCCGCCGATGACCGCGATTCGCTCATCCCGATGCGGCTGGGCTGCGTTCGGCCGCCGCCCGCGATCGGCGGCGTAGCGCTCCAGCTCGCGCACGTTCACCGCTTCGTCGAATTGAGCGCGATTGCACGCATCCATGCACGGCGCGGGGCAGACGCGCCCGCAGACCCCCGGAAACGGCGACGTATCCAGCAGAATGTGCAGCGCTTCGTCATACGAACCGCGGCCCATCGCCGCCACGAACGCCTGCACGTCGTTGCCCGCCGGGCAGGCATGATTGCACGGCGGCGTCAGCGTTCGCCGCTGCGGTTGCCGCGTGGCCCATGCGCCCGTCCGAATCTGCGGCATGGCGCCGACGTCGTCGTCGAACATCGAAGCCACGCGCGCCCGTCCTGCCGCGGCCGATGCACGTGTAGCCGACTTCGCCGGCCGCTCGGACAACCATTCGATGCGCACCTCTTCAAATGCCCGTCGCGCCGCGATGACGTTGGCGCCGCCGAACTTCACCTGCGCCAGCGCCGCTTCGATGTCCGGCGGTTCCAGCCCCATCACGCGGCCCACCGCGCCGAGCAACGTCGTGTTGATAATCGGCACCGTCCGCGTCCCCAGACCGTTCTCCACCGCGATGGCCGTCGCCGGCACGGTCGCCACCACGCGGCCGGCGAACATGTCCGCGAATGCGTCGGGCGGATCGGGCGAATTCAGCACGATCCAGCCGTTGGACTTCAGACCGGCCAGGATGCGCGGCGAGATCAGCGTGCGGTCGAGCACGATGACGCCATCCGGCTGCGTGATCTGGTTGTGATTGGTGATTTCTTCGTCGTCGATGCGGACGTACGCCTGCAACGGCGCGCCGCTGCGCTCCGCCGCGTACACGCCGAACGCCTGAACGTATCTGCCGCGCAGGAAGTATGCCGTCGCGATCAGCTTGGCCAGCGTCACGCCGCCTTGTCCGCCGCGACCGTAGAGGGTCAGCTCCGTCATGGCAGCCCTCCCTGACCGCGGCTCGTCCCTCGGCGGACAAGCCGCCCGGTCCGGTTCCCCGCGATTCAGCCGCCTGACGGAGTTGCAATTTCCGTTCCGCGCGGACCGTCAGCCCAAAACGGCTGCGCTGTCCATTATCCCCACCCCCGCCGCCTTCATCTCCTTGATCGCACGATCCACGTCCCCCGGCTGAACGTTCACGCCGCGACACCCGTCCAGCACCACCGTTGTGCGAAAGCCCAGCGAGCGCGCATCGAGTGCCGTGCATTTGACGCAATAATCGGTCGTAAGGCCGGCCACAAAGATTTGATCGACGCCGTGCTGCCGGAGAAAATCGCACAACCCCGTGTCCTGCCGCCGCCCGTTGTCGAAAAACGCGCCGTAGCTGTCGACCCGCGGGTTGGTCCCCTTGCGAAAGACGCGCTCGAAGCGCTGCACGTTCAGCCCCGGCGCGAACGCAGCCCCCGGCGTTTCCTGAACGCAGTGCACCGGCCACAGAATCTGCGGCAGCCCGTCCAGATCAATCACGTCCCCCGGCTTCCGTCCCGGATGGTTCGCCGCGAAGCTGCCGTGGTCCCGCGGATGCCAGTCCTGCGCCGCCACCACCAGCACGAACGCCGGCATCAGCCGGTTGATCACCGGCACGACCTCATCCGCCGCGGGCGCCGGCAGCGGCCCACCCGGAAGAAAGTCGTTTTGCACATCGACGACCACCAGCGCCCGCATCATCATCCCCCGCCCGACGTCACCTTGTCCGCGTGCGGCATCGTCATCCCGAACGGATCGAGCAGCTCGTTGAGCCTGGCCTCGGGCAGCACCTTCTCGGCCAGGCACAGCTCGCGCACCGTCTTGCCCTGCGCGAATGCCCGTTTCGCCAAGTCGGCCGCCTTGTCGTACCCGATCACCGGCGCGAGGCTGGTGCACATCGCCAGGCTCAGCTCGATCAGACCCTTGCAGCGCGCCTCGTCCGCCTCGATCCCCGCCACGCAGCGGTCCGCGAACACCCGCACCGCTGACGACAGCAGCCGCGTCGACTCCAGGAACGCATGCGCCATGACCGGCATTCCCACGTGCAAATCGAACGTCCCCATCGTCGCCCCCGCGAATCCGATCGTCGCATCCGCTCCGATCACCTGCGCGCACGTCATCAGCAGCATCTCGCTCATCACCGGATTGACCTTCCCCGGCATGATCGAACTGCCCGGCTGCGTCGCCGGAATGCGGATTTCGCCGATCCCGCACCGCGGCCCGCTGCCCAGCCAGCGCAGATCGTTCGCGATCTTCGTCAGCCCCACCGCAATCGCCCGCAACTGCCCCGCGGCTTCGACAAACCCGTCCTTGGCCGCCTGCGCCTCGAAGTGATTCGCCGCCTCGACGAAGTCGATCCCGCTCAGCCGCGCCAGCTCCGCCGCCATTCGAGGGCCGGTTTCGGGATGCGCGTTGATGCCCGTTCCGACCGCCGTGCCGCCGATCGGCAGCTCGCGCAGCGCTCGCACCGCCTTCTCGGCCCGCATCGCCGCCAGCCGCGCCTGCTGCGCGTAGCCGCTGAACTCCTGCCCGAGCCGGATCGGCGTCGCGTCCTGCAAGTGCGTTCGGCCGATCTTGACGATGCGGTCGAACGCCCGCGCCTTTTCCTCCAACCGCTCGGCCAGGTGCGTCAGCGCCGGCGACAGATCGTGCTTCAGCGCCTCGGCCGCCGACACGTGCATGGCCGTCGGGATCACGTCGTTGCTCGACTGCGCCATGTTGACGTGATCGTTCGGATGCACCGGCTCCTTGCTGCCGATGCGCCCGCCGGCAATCTGAATCGCGCGGTTGCTGATCACTTCATTGGCGTTCATGTTGGTGCTCGTGCCGCTGCCCGTCTGGAAGATGTCGAGCACGAAATGCTCGTCGAGCTTGCCGTCGATCACGTCCTGGGCGGCCTTTTCGATCAGCTCGGCCAGGTTCGGCGCCAGCAGCTTCAAGTCGCGATTGACGCGCGCCGCCGCCAGCTTGATCAGCCCCATCGCGCGGATGAACCGCCGGCCGAAGCGATAGCCCGATATCGGAAAATTCTCCACGGCGCGCTGCGTCGATGCGCCCCACAGGGCATTGGCTGGAACGGTCATCGGACCCATGCTGTCTTTCTCGATTCGCGTGGCTTCGGCCATGTTGGGAACTCCTGAGTGGACCCGTCGCGGGGGCGCAGGTCGCTCAATGCAGTGTAGGATGCCCCCGAATTGCGGGAAAGACCCGTTTCATCTCGCCCGGCGAATCTGGTAAACTGAATACCGCCGTCTCGGTTCGTGCTTTCACACCGAACCGCGACCGTGAGGGAGCGCCCCTCGTCACCGAACCGCGACCGTGAGGGAGCGGCGAAAAACGCGTCGCCCGCGGGAGCACCGTCCGCGGACGCGCAACCGCCCCACCGTGGCCAGGCCTCACCGGCCGCCACAGCATCGCGCCGACACCGGCGAAGACACGACCCGCCGCCAGGGGGATGGGGACCATCATGAACCAACCGCACCACCGCACGACCACCGTCACGGCCGCCGTACTTTCGCTCCTGCTTTCCGCCGCGACGCTGCTCGCCCAGCCCGTTCGCTTCGAAGACGACCGCGTCGTGCGCGTCCACGTCGCCACGGCCGATCATCTCGACAAGCTGCTGACCGTCACCGACGACGTCTGGAGCGAATCGATCGGCTTCGGCGGCCCGCTCGACGTGCGCATCACGCCCGATCGCTACCCGCGGTTCCTCGACCTCAACCTGCCCCACAGCGTGCTCATCGACAACGTGCAGGCCGTCATCGACGCCCAGGAGCTTCAGCCACGCGGCGACGGCGCCTTCGACGCTTACATGACCTATGACGACGTGCTCGCTTACATGAACACGCTCGTCAATCTCCGCCCAGACCTGGCCCAGACCTTCATCGTCGGTCAGACCCTCGAGGGCCGGGATATCGTCGGCCTGCGCATCACCGGTCCCGGCGGCGATCCGCGCCCCGGCGTGCTGTATCACGGCTGCACGCACGCGCGCGAATGGATCACCGTTCCCACGACGCTCTACGTCGCGGACCGCCTCGTTCGCGACTACGACACCGATCCCTATCTGCAACGGCTCGTCAACCGCGTCGAGTGGTACCTCGTGCCGGTTTTTAACGCCGACGGGTTTGTCTATACGCACACGAACAACCGCCTGTGGCGAAAGAACCGCCGCGACAACGGCAACGGCACATTCGGCGTCGACATCAACCGCAACTGGGGCGAAGGCTGGGGCGGACCGGGTTCCAGCGGCACACCCAGCAACGACACTTTCCGCGGCACGGCCCCGTTCTCAGAACCCGAGACCGCCGCCATGCGCGATTTCCTGCTGGCGCATCCCAACATCCGCGCCTACAACGACATCCACAGTTACTCGCAACTGATTCTCTGGCCCTGGGGCTACCAGTCCACCTACATCCCCGACGACGCCGAGTACCGCGCCGTCGGCGCGACGCTGGCCGACATCATCTTCAACGTCCACGGCCGGTCCTACATCGGCGGTCCGCCGTGGGAAATCCTCTACCTGGCCTCGGGCGTCTCCGTCGACTGGGTCTACGTCAACTCGGTCGCCATGCCCTATTCCTACGAATTGCGCGACACCGGCCAGTACGGCTTTCTGCTGCCGCCCGACCAGATTCTGCCGACCTGCGAAGAAATCTTTCCGACGCTGACGTACCTCACCGATTACACGACCACGCCGGTGCGAATCGAATATCCCAACGGCCTTCCGGCTGCGCTTGCTCCCGGCGCCGCTACGCCCCTGCAAATCCGCATCACGGCCAATCTCGACGCCGTCGATCCCGCCGGCGCCGTTCTCCACGTTGGCCCGGCCCCCGGCGGACCGTTCACGACGTACCCCATCACCCACGTCGGCGGCGATGAGTTTCTCGCAACGCTGCCCTCAAGACCCTGTGGCGATCCGCTCGAGTTCTACGTCACCGCCGCCGGCATGAACGGCGACGTCGCCGTCAGCCCGCCCGGCGCGCCGGCCGCAACGCACGCGATTCCCGTCGGCGTTTACTCGCTGGCCTTCGACGACAACTTCGAATCCGATCTCGGCTGGACCGTCGAGAACATCGCCGTCACGTCCGGCGCGTGGGTTCGCGTCGATCCGGTCGGCACGCTCCAGAACCAGGCGCCCGCACAGCCCGAAGATGACAATCCCTATGGCGTGGGCACGATGTGCTACGTTACCGGCCAGGGCGTTCCCGGCGGCGCTGTCGGCGCGGCGGACCTCGACGGCGGGCCGACGCGATTGATTTCGCCGCTTCTGGACCTCTCCGGCCTCAGCGATCCGACGATCAGCTACTACCGCTGGTTCTACAACGACGACGGCGACGATTTCCTGACTGTTGAAATTTCGAACGACGACGGCCAGACGTGGGTCACGCTCGAGTCCACCGGCCACGATCCCGGCTGGAAACAGCGCAGCTTCCGCGTGCTCGACTTCATCACGCTGACCGATCAGGTACGCCTGCGCTTCAGCGCGGCCGACAATCCCAACAACTCGATCACCGAGGCGGCCGTCGATGACGTAGCGATCTTCGACTACACCTGTGTGGATTCGATCGTTCTCGGCGACATGAACTGCGATGGCGTACTGAACGCCGACGACGTGGCGCCGTTCGCACTGGCGCTGATCGATCCGGACGCCTACGCCGACGCTTTCCCCGGCTGCAACATCCTCCGCGGCGACCTGACCGCCGACAGTGCGACCGATGGCGAGGACATCGACGCCTTCCTTCGCGCCCTGCTGTCCGCGCCGTAAGGAACCGTGCAAAAAAAAGCCAATGCATTCCGCCAGCGTGCCACGGTCAAACCCTCACGCGTCGTGCCACCGCGCTTCGGGTGGTACGGGCATCTCGCCCGTCGTCTCCTCAGGTGGTACGGGCGTCCCGCCCGTCTCCTCGGGTGGTACGGGCATCCCGCCCGTCTCCTCGGGTGGTACGAGCATCCCGCCCGTCTCCTCGGGTGGTACGGGCGTCCCGCCCGTCTCCTCGGGTGGTACGAGCATCCCGCCCGTCTCCTCGGGTGGTACGGGCATCTCGCCCGTCTCCTCGGGTGGTACGGGCGTCTCGCCCGTCGCTCAATCCCGGGGGCGGACTCGGCCGCGTTGGTCCCCCGCGTCGTAAAGGCGAATAGCCCCAGGAGCATCGCGCGGCGCGCCAACGCGGCCCGTCGAGGACGGTATCCCGTCCCCGCGCGGGTCCCACGTGTATAGCAGTGGAAAAATCCACGGTACCGGATGTTTTTGGGACAAATAATGACCCTGAACGGGTCGTATTACCGCACCGGCGCCGATCACGCCATACACGTTCTCGTCACCACCAGCCGCCGCCGCGATTCGTTCCCCTCCACCGTCTTGCCGCGCTCGTTTCGGCTTCCCGCACTCGCTTCGTGCTTTAGCGCCTTTTCACATCCGAAATGACGAACCCTCCCGGCAGTCAATCCAATTCCGCCAACTGATTATAAATCTCCACCGCGCTGATCTTCGCCGTGCACGCACGATCGCACCGGCCGCAGCCCACGCAGCCGGCCACGCCCGTTCGCTCGCGAATCCACTTCGCCTTGCGAAAAATGCGGTGACGCAGCCGCTGCGCCGCGCGCGGGCGGAAGTTGTGGTTCCCCGCCACCAGCGCAAAGCCCGGAAGCTGGCAGCCGTCCCACAGCCGCTGCCGAACGCCGCTCGTCAGCGACAGATCCAGCGAGTCGCTCATGTCGAAGCAGTAGCACGTCGGACACGTCAGATTGCAGCTCCCGCACGAGTAACACCGCCGCGCCGTCGCCTCCCACAGCAGCGAGTCGTACGAACGCTCCAGCAGCTCCGGCAGCCGCTCGACGCGCGTCGTGAGCGCGCGAGGGAACGCCGCCGCCTTGGCCCGCAGGAACGTCTCCGCCGCGCGCTCGTCAGCCGCCGTCGGCGCCGTGCAGCGCCGGCTGTAGGTCAGCCATTCGCGTCCGGCGGCGCTGCCGAACTTCAGGCCCCAGCGACGATTGCCGTCGCCGTCGCTCAGCGGCAGCAGCATGACGTCGAACCCCTCGTCGGCCTGATGGCACTTCATGTCGGCGCAGAAGACGCCCTCATTGCAGGGCCGCGCGCAGTCGATGCCGATGATCATCGTCGCCCCGCGCCGCCTCAGATAGTGCTCGTCGCGCCGGTCCTGCGCGAAGACGCGGTCCAGCAGCCGGATTGCGTGCAGATCGCACGGGTGAACGCCGACGAACGCCGCCGGGCGATCGTCATACACCGGCTCGGCCGTGAAGCTGCCGTTGTCCGCCTCGAAACGAAAGAGCGTCTCGACCGCCGGAAACAGGAACGATTTCGGCCCGTACACGGCATAACTGAAGCCCAGTTCGAGCCGCGCCGCGTCGCCGACTTCTTCGTAAAAGTAGCGATCCCCGCGCGCCACCGGCCCGATGATGCGCCTCTTGCGCCCCAGTTCGTTGACGAGCGCTACAAAATCCGCCGGCGTCACCATCAAATCCAGCATGACACCGCTCCCCCGTGACGAGCCACGGAATGACCCGCGCGGCACGGGCTTGCAGCCCGTGCGAACGCCCCCAACCAAGGGTAGTTGTCAGTTCTCAGTCGCCAGTCCCCGGTTGCCGGTCTGGAATCTCAAATCCCAAATCTGAGATTTGAAATCCGAACATCTTGCCCCGTCGCCTTGCTGTTCGCCGTTCCCTTGTTTCGACGTTTCGACTTTCGACCTTGTTGCTCACCGTCTCGCTTCCGCCCGTCGCAGCAGCGCCGTTTCCACCGCCTCGATCAGCGTCTGCGCGTCGAACGGCTTGCACACGAACGCCGCAGCCGGGATGTATTCCGTCCCCGTCTCGGCCGCGAAATTGATGCCGGTTTTCTCGCTGATCGCCGACAGCATCACGATCGGAATCTCACGCAGCACGTCGTCGCGCTGAAGCTCGTAGGCCAGGTGAAATCCCTCCGTCGGCGTGCTCAGCATGATGTCCAGCAGAACCAGGTCCGGCGGATCGTTCCGCACCGCCATCATTCCCTCGGGTCCGGTGCGGCAGCAGCTCAGCACGTACCCGCGCGGCTCCAGAATCATTCGGACCGCGTCATGAATATCCCCGTCATCGTCGATCAGCAGAATGTGTGGTCCATCCGTCATCGTCCTGCTCCCTTCGCGGGAAAACATCGTCTGCCAAACGCCACTGCTTCACACCCACCCGCGTCGCCCCCGTTGGAGCACAGCCGCCCCCGGGCTGTGCCGCCTGCCCGGGTGGTACGGCTCGTATCCTCGGGTGGTACGGCTCGTATCCTCGGGTGGTACGGCTCGTATCCTCGGGTGGTACGGCTCGTATCCCCGGGTGTACGGGCGTCTCGCCCGTCATCCCGCGTGGCACGGGCTTGCAGCCCGTGCGGATCAGAGCCGCGTCGCCCCCGTTGGAGCACAGCCGCCCCCGGCTGTGCCGCCTGCCCGGGTGGTACGGCTCGTATCCTCGGGTGGTACGGGCGTCTCGCCCGTCATCCCGCGTGGCACGGGCTTGCAGCCCGTGCGGATCAGCGCCGCGTCGCCCCCGTTGGAGCACAGCCGCCCCCGGCTGTGCCGCCTGCCCGGGTAGTACGGGTCGTATCCTCGGGTGGTACGGCTCGTATCCTCGGGTGGTACGGGCGTCTCGCCCGTCGTCCCGCGTGGCACGGGCTTGCAGCCCGTGCGAAACAACCACCCTCAACCCCAGAATGTCCCACCTCTCCGATCGCGATTCAGACGTTTAATCTGAAACCTCAAATCTCAAATCGAAAACGCCGCTATCTCTCTTTCCTCACACACCACGCGGCCACGCACCGCCATCCCCTTCCGCTGCAATCCGCGTACCGCACTCGGTGACTTTCGCCCATCGTCAGCGGCAACCTCTTCCGGGGCCAACCCAACGCTCCCTCACGGTCGCGGTTCGGTTCTGCGATCCCAACCTCGCGCTCAGCAAATCCGCGGCAAATCCTCACCATACGGCCGCTGCACGATCCGCCGCCCCGCTATGCGCGTCAGCAACTCCACCAGCGGCGGCTGCGCGTCTGTAATCCGTCCGATGACCGCCGCGCGCGTTCCCAGTGTATGCCCCCGCAGCGCCGCCAGCGCGCGCCGCGCATCGCGCGCCGCCACGATCGCCACCACCTTGCCCTCGTTTGCCGTGCTGAGCAGGTCCAGTCCCAACATTTCCGCCGCATGTCGCGCCGCCGGCAGAATCGGTATCGCCGACTCGTCGATCTCGATGCTCACGCCACGCCTCTCCGACACGTCCGCCAGCACGCCGGCCAGCCCGCCGCGCGTGGCATCCCGCATGAAGCGCACGTCCGCGCCGCTTTCCAGCAGCCGGCCGATCAGCCCGTTCAACGGCGCAACGTCGCTGCGCAGCGGCGTGTCGAACTCCAGCCCGTTGCGCATCGACATGATCGCCAGCCCGTGATCCGCCAGCGTGCCGCTGACGATCACCGCGTCGCCCGGCTCGATCCGCTCGATCTCCAGCCGCGCATCGCCGCGCAGCCGCCCCACCCCCGCCGTGTTGATGAACATTCCCTCGCGCGCCGTGCCGCGCTCGTCGCCGTTCGACGTCGGCGCCGCCGCGCGCCGCTCGATCACCTTCGTATCGCCCGTCACAACGCGTACGCCCGCTTCGTCCGCCGCCGTCGCGATCGACGACACGATCCGATCCAACACTTCCAGCGGCAGCCCTTCTTCCAGAATCAGCCCCAGGCTCAGCGCCACCGGCTGCGCGCCCATCACCGCCAGATCGTTTACCGTTCCGCACACCGCCAGCCGCCCGATGTCGCCGCCGGCAAACTCCAACGGCGTCACCACGTACGAGTCGGTCGTCAACACCAGCGAGCCGCTCGGCCAGTCCAGCACCGCGCCATCGCCCAGCGCCGACAACGCCTCGTTCGCCAGTTGCGGCAACACGTGCGCGCGCACCAGCCCGGCCGTCAGCTCACCGCCGCCGCCGTGGGCCAGCACAATCCGCTCGTCGGCGATGGACGAAACCGCGCCGGCCGGTCGCGCGACCATCGACTCAAGCTCGGTTTTCATCGGGCCGCCTCCTTCATCGCGCGGCCGTAGCGGTACCACGCCGCGCATGTTCCCTCGCTGCTGACCATGCAAGGTCCGATCGGCGTCAGAGGCGTGCACCGTCCCGCGAACAGCGGGCACTGCGCCGGCTCGACTTTGCCTTGGATTACTTCTCCGCAGCGGCAGGCCGGATCGTCTTCGTCGTCTCCTTCGACGATGCCGAATCGCCGCATCGCGTCGAACCGCCGATAGCGCGGCGACAGCTCCAGACCCGATTGCGGTATGACGCCCAGGGCGCGCCACGCGACGTCCGCCTCGACGAACACGCGCCGCATCAGCTCCAGCGCGACCGCGTTGCCGTCCGGCGACACAACACCCTCGTACACGTTCTCAAGACGCGCCGCCCCCTCTTCGATCTGCCGCGCCAGGTGCACGAGTCCCGCCAGCATCTGCATCGGCTCGAACCCCGCCACCACGCACGGCTTGCCATGGACCTCCACGATCGGCCGGTAGGCCTGCGAACCAATGATGACGCTGACGTGACCGGGGCACAGGAAGCCATCCAGCGCCGCGCCCGCCGCGCTCCCGGCCGTGTGATCCGAGTCAGCGCGGGCAGCGTCTTTCGGTCCGTCGTCCAGCAGCGCGCACATCGCCGGCACGACCAGCTTGTGACACATCAGCACGGCGAAGTTTTCGATGCCCTCGCGCTCCGCCTCCAGAATCGTCGCCGCCGTCGCCGGCGCGGTCGTCTCGAAGCCGACCGCCAGGAACACGACTGTTTCGTTCGCGTGTTCGCGCGCCAGTTCCAGCGCGCGTCGCGCCGAGTTGATGACAAAGATTCGCGCCCCCGCCGCCCGCCGCCGCTCCAGGCTGCCCATCCGCCCCGGCACGCGCAGCATGTCGCCGTAGGTGGCGATGATCACGCGCTCCTCCATCGCCAGCCGGATCGCCGCGTCGATGTGCCGCTGCGCCGTCACGCACACCGGACAGCCCGGCCCGCTGACCAGACGCAAATTCGCCGGCAGCATCGATCGCAGGCCGCTGCGGAAGAACGACACCGTGTGCGTACCGCACACTTCCATCACCTGCACGCGCCGGCCGATGCGCGCACAGCGCGCCTCCAGCTCGGACCGCATCGCCGCGAAACTCGGCGGCACGCATGCGGTCATGACGCCCCCGCCTTCCGGCCGACATCCCCCCGACGCATGTCTCTAACCTGATCCGAACCGCGACCGTCAGGGAGCGGCCGTGCACCGTCCATCGCCGCTGTGCATTCCAGCTCCTGTTGATCCGAACTGCGACCGTCAGCGAGCGGCCCGACGCCTGCGGATGCCTTATTCTGCGCACAGCCCGCGCGACGCCTCCCAGCACATTCGCCGCCCGGCGTCTGCCGCGCGACAGGGACCGAAGCGAACGACGCGGCGCCCGGACGTCGCGCGACGTCGGCGCTGCCCCCCGCTTCTTCGAACGCTTCGGTCCCGAACGTCGCGCGCAGATACTCCCACGTCTCGAACGCGTCGGCCTCGTCGATCCGCGAAATCGCGAAGCCCGCGTGCACCAGCACCCAGTCCCCGGGCAGTGCTTCCGGCGTCAAAACCACGCTCACCGCCAGCCGATTACCCTGCAAATCGACCACGGCCTGCTCCGCCCCGCGAAGCTCGACGATCTTTGCCGGAACCGCCAGACACATGGTTCAACGCTCCCATTCACGATTCGGCCATCGGCCACCAGCCGTCAGCTTGAACCCTTAAGCTCCCGACCGCCGCGGCGCGCTCCCCCCTGTGCGGGGGCCGCTTCGTCGCTTTCTTCTTCCCCTTCGTGCCTGCGTGCCTTGTGACTTCGTGCCTCTCATCATTCGCACCGAAACATCGCCTCCGCCGCCACCGCCTGACCCAGCGAAACGCCGCCGTCGCCGATCGGTACCGCCCGATTGAACAGCACCTTCAGCCGCCGCCGCTCCAACAGCTCGACCAGCCGCCCCAGCAGCCGCCGATTCGCGAAACACCCGCCGCTGATGGCCACCGTCGACAACTTGTTCGTCTCGCACGCCATCATCGCCGTCGCCGCCAGCATCCGCGCCACGGTCTCGTGGAAACGCGCCGCAATCGCGCCGACGTCCGCGCCCGCCGCGACGTCATGCACCATGCACTCGATCGTCGGAGCGAGCGACATCCGCACGATCCGCCCCGCGAATGTCGTGCAATACGGATACGCTTCCGCCGAAATCCCGCCCGCGGCCGCTTCGACCGCCATCGCCGCTTCCGCCTCGTGCCGGTTCTCGCGGCAAAGTCCCAGCAAGAACGCCGCCGCGTCGAACACCCGCCCCAGGCTCGAGGTCGCCACACAGCCCCGTTCCGCCTCCGCCTGCCGCGCCGTCGTCTCGATCGCGCCGGCGTCCACCGCCTCGAAGGCTCGCGGCAGCCGCCGGCGCCAGTCGTCGCAGTGCGCCTGCCGCCACAACGCCAGCGCCGGCCGCCACGTCTGCCGCGCCGCCGCGTCGCCGCCGATCAGCGGGAAATACTCCAGATGCCCCACGCGCTCGAACCCCGTCACGTCGGCCCGCAGAATTTCGCAGCCCCACGCCGCCTTGTCCGTCCCGTAACCCACGCCGTCGCAGCAGATGCCGATCACGGGCTGCTGCACGTTGTGCTCGGCCAGCACGCTGACGATGTGCGCGTGATGATGCTGCACCGCAAACGCCGGCAGCCCCAGCGACCGCGCGAATTGCGTCGACAACATGTGCGGATGCAAATCGTGCGCGACGCACTCGGGCCGGAAGTCGAACAGCTTCAGTAGCGCCTCGACCGCCCGCACGTAGTTGCGATACGTCTCCGGCCGCTTCAAATCGCCCAGGTGCTCGCTCAGAATCGCGTCGCGCCCGCGCAACAGACACGCCGTCGCCTTCAGCTCGGCGCCCACCGCCAGAACCGACGCCGTCGCCGCGCACTCCAACCGCACCGGTCGCGGCGCGTAACCGCGCGCCCGCCGGATCATTACCAGCCGGTCGCGAAACGCGAACACCACTGAATCGTCGATCGGCCGATGGATCGGCCGGTCGTGCACGAGGAACGCATCCGCCACCCCGCTCATCTCGCCAAATGCCGCGTCGTCCTCGTACGTCAGCGGCTGATCCGCCAGATTGGCCGACGTCATCACCAGCGGCCGGCACCCCGCCGCAAACAGCAGATGATGCACCGGCGCGTACGGCAGCATGACGCCGTAAGTCCGGCACCCCGGCGCAACAGCCGCCGCCAGTCCGCCGCCGTCGGGCGTCGACGACCGCCGGTCGACCAGCACGATCGGCGCAGCCGGAGACAGTAGCTCGGCTTCCGCGGCTGCATCCAGTACGCACAGGCGCCGCGCCGCCTCGATGTCGGGAACCATCACCGCCAGCGGCTTGCCGTCGCGCAGCTTCAGTCGCCGCAGACGCACGACCGCGTCTTCGTTCGTCGCGTCGCACGCCAGGTGAAATCCGCCGATCCCCTTGATCGCGACGATCGCCCCAGCGCCGAGCATGCCGGCGGCCAGCTCGATCGGATCGCCCTCGATGGCGCTGCGGTCCGGCCGGCACAGTCGCAACTGCGGCCCGCACTTCGCACACGCATTCGGCTGCGCGTGGAACCGCCGGTCGCGCGGATCGTGATATTCCCGCGCGCACGCGTCGCACATCGTGAAGTCGGCCATCGTCGTGCGCGGCCGGTCATAGGGCGTGTCGATAATGATCGAGTAGCGCGGCCCGCAGTTCGTGCAGTTGATGAAGGGATAGCGATACCGCCGGTCGCCGGGCGTCAGCAACTCGCGCAGACAATCCGCGCAGAGCGCCGCGTCGGGCGTGACTTCCGGCCGCCGCTCGGCGCTGAACTCGCTCGGCTCAATGAAAAACGCCGCGCCCGCATGATTGGCGTTCGACGCATGAACGTGCTGCGCCGCGGTCGAGGCCACCACCGGCCGCGCCGTCCGCACCAATTCCGTGATCCGCGCCAGCGGCGGAAGGTGCGTCATCAGCGCGGCCTCGAACGCCGACACGCTGCCGGCCGGCCCCTCGATTTCGATCACCACGCCGTTGGAATTGTTGGCGACGAACCCGGCCAGGTCGTACTCACACGCCAGCCGATAGACGTATGGGCGGAAACCCACGCCCTGAATCTGGCCGCGGATGTCCAGCCGATGCCGCACGGCATGTGCTCTGTCGTCGCGTGCTGGTCGCCTGGCGTCCATACACAGGAAGCCCTGCAATCAGCGCACCAGATCGCGCGGCAGCCCCAACCATCGAGCCGTGCCGTATTTGACGTTAACAGCACACGCGCCGCCCCTTTTTCGTCCTTTACGCCCGCCGCGTCCCTTGGTCCGCATCGAGATTCCGTCGCGCGCCGTCACACCGCCCGGCTGCCGATCGACCGCAGCACGTCCGTCTCCGTCACAATTCCGCACAACTCGTAATTCTCGACCACCGGCAGCGCATGAATGCCATGCCGAAGCATCTCGTCGATCGCCGCTCCCAGCGTGTCTTCCGGCGCGATCGTACGCACATGCGTCGTCAAAATGTCGAGCACGTTCGTCGGTCCAAGATAAAAACCGCCCGACTCCTGGGCCTGCTCGTCGCAGGTCACCGCTTCGCCCAGCGCCCGCCGCACGTCACGATCCGACACGATCCCGACCAGTCGCGGACGCTGCATCAAATCGTCGATGACCACCGGCACGTGGCGGATCTTCCGCTCCCGAAACAGCCGGATCACCTCCGCCAACGTGTCCTTCGGTTTGACCTTTACCAGGTTCGTCGACATGTGCGCGTCGACCCGCTCGTCGATCAGCCCGCGGCAACCGATGTCGTCCAGACCGCCCTCCGCGAGCGCTCGAAGCAGATCGCCCGACGTCAACATTCCCACCAGCGTCCCGCACGAGACCACCGGCAACGAACTGATCCGCCCCTCGCACATCATCTGGGCGGCGCGACCCGCCCCGGCTTCCGGCCCCACCTGGATCACCGGCCGGTTCATGATCTCATCCACGCGCGTCGGTCCCGCAACCGAAGCTCTTGTCGCGCCGGTGTGCCGTTCCGCCGCCAGTCGCCATCCCACCGAAAGCAGCAAGTCGCGGTCGGACACCATGCCGACGGGCATGTCATCCACAACCACCGGCAGGTGATGGATGCGATGCTCTTCCATCAGTCGAATGGCCGCATCGAGCGACTCATGCGGAGCAACGCTGACCACGTGCCTCTGACACAAATCCACGACCTTCATGGTCCGTTTCCTTGCAACGGCAAAGCGGCCCCTGCACGACGATGAAACAGCATGCGAAGGACGCACTTGCCGTGCCAGCGTGCGAAATACAAAGAATCTTCGAAAAATTGGAAAAAAAGAATAAAAAGAGATACTGAGCCGTTTATAATGTATAGGTCGGATCGTTCATCGGAAGTGACAACGTGGAACGTGCTTATAGGACGCCGGCGAATCCGATCCAGCCGGCGCACCCAGAATGTCGCTGAGTTGGCTTGGTATCGCCCGATTGGGTGACGCGACCGGACAACGATCCCGGCTTCGGAGTCTTGCCCGCCAACACAGAATGATCGCGTGCGAGTTTACTCGCAGTCGGTGCGTGAGATTCCGCTTTCAGAAGGACATGTGCGATCGAAACATTGGATTGGCGTGTCGAAAAAGCGCTCGTCCGACAAATGCGCTGTGCGAAACTCATTGGCATCGGGATTGCATATAAGCCCCGTGCCTTACAAACTTGCGGCGGGTACGTTATCCCGGCTTGTTCGCGGATCACTCCTCTCCGGCCCGAAAGTCGCGAACAAGTACACGTACCCGCCGTCCTTCCTTTTTACGCCTGCCGCGCCCCGCTGTAAGCCGACGCAAGCAAGCCGTCAGCCATCAGCGAGAGGTCGTTGTCAGCAGCCGGTCCTCACTGCGTGCCGGCAGCGTTATACGCGCATAAGTGGGAATCCACATCCTCTCCCGGCGCCGCGAATCTGGATGAACCTTCTTATTTCGACTTTCGACTCCCCCTCCGTTCCTTCTCACTATCCATGCCGGCTTGCTTCGCGTCCCGCGACGATTTTCAAACACGGCGCCGCAAAACACACGGCAGAGCATCGACTTACGAGCAAGAGTCCCGCAAAGTCCTTCTTCCCTTCGTGCGTTCGTGCCTGTGTTTCGACGTTTCGTTTCGCTTCTACGTGAACAACTCCGCGATCGGCTTCGCGTTCTCGTCCTTCACGACGCGGAACGGCCGGCCGTCGCTGTAGTTCTTCTTCGCCGCGTCGATGCCCAGCGCGTGGCAGATCGTCGCGTGAAGCTCGCCCACCTGCACCGGCCGCGCATCGACCGCGCGGCCCTTGTCGCTGCGCCCGACGATCCGCCCGCCCCGCACGCCCCCGCCGCCGACCACGGCGCTCCAGCACTGCGAATAGTGATCGCGGCCGCTCTGCTCGTTGATCCGCGGCGTGCGGCCGAACTCGCTCGCCAGCACGATCATCGTCCGCTCGTACAGTCCGCGCGAGCGCAAGTCCTGGATCAGCGTCGACACCGCTTCGTCCAGCCGCGCCGACAGCGCCTCGACCTGCGTGAAGTTCTGCTGATGCGTGTCCCACCCCCCCAGCGCCACCTCGACGAACCGCACGCCGTTTTCCACCAGCCGCCGCGCCAGCAGGCAGCCCTGCCCGAACGCGTCGCGCAGACCGTAGGCCTGGCGGATGCGGTCCGGCTCGCGCCTCAGGTCGAACACGCCCGCCGTCTCCGGCCGCATCATCAGCAGGGCCGCGTTGTAGGCGTGCGCGTAACCCGCCATCGCCGCGTTTTTCGGATGCTTCGTGCGGAATGAGCGGTCGAGCGCATCGACCAACCGCAGTCGATTCTCGAACCGCTCGGCCCCGACGTCGCGATGGTACCTCATGTCCATCATCGCGTTGTCCGGATTGCCGATCTCAAATGGCGCATATTTCGGCCCGAGGTACCCCGCCGCCCACGAGATGCCGATGTTCACATACGGCGGCAGGTTCGGATCCTTCGCGCCGCGGCCAAGCTGCTGAGCCGCGATCGAGCCGAGCGTACTGTGCTGCATCGAAGGTATCTGCGGATACCCCGTGTGCATCAGATACGTCGCCCGGCCGTGATCCGCCTCGTTGCTCGTCATCGTCCGGATCAACGACAGGTGCTTGAACTGCTCGGCGATCCGAGGCAGATGCTCGCTGATGCGAATCCCCTCGGCCGCCGTCGCGATCGCCTCGAACGGCCCGCCGTGGTCGGCGCCCGGCTGCGGATCGAAGGTGTCGAGGTGGCTCATCCCGCCGCCCATCCACAGGATGATGATCGAGTCGGCCGTGTGGCGCGACTTCGCATCCGGCCGGGCATACAGAATCCGCGGCGTCAGCAGCCCCAGAAAGCACGCCCCGCCGCCTTCGACGGCGCGCCCCAGCAACTGCCGCCGCGTCAAGCGCCGATAGCCATCGCAGCCGTCACATGCCATGATCTGCTCCCGCCCGCCCGCCACCTGGTGGCGACCGAACCATAAGCTGTCAGCGATCAGCCATCAGCTTCAGATTCAGCATTCGATCCGTCCTCTCCCCACACCATTATTTCCAATCTCAAGTCTCGAATCTCGAACTTCGGATCTGAGATCTGAGATACCAGAACCCCTTCGTCGCTTCGTCGCTCTCTTCTTCCCCTTCGTGCCTTCGTGCCTTCCTTTCGACTTTTCGACGTTTCGCCGTTTCCCCTCGCGCCTTTTCCTTTTCTTATCTAATGAACTGAAACTCCCTCGTATTCAGCAACGCCCATTGCACGTCCTCCCACTGCTCATCCTTCGGGTTCGTCCCCAGATATGACATCACCGCCGCCCGCTCCGACTTTCCCGGCCCCCGCGTCAGGAACTGAACAAACAGCGCCTCGACGATCTGCGCCTGCGAATGCCCCCGCGCCCTCCAGCGTCGAATCGGGTGCTCTTCATGCAGCTTCACCGCCGCGTTGATCAGATCGCCGTTCAGCAGCATCAGCGACTGCTGAATCGTCTCGCTCGGATCGCGCGGCAGCAACGTCATCCGGTCGGTCACGCCGAACGTCCGCAGGAAACTCCCCTCTCGCGGCGGATAGGCCGTCGAAATCGAAGGCTCGAACCGCGGATCGTCCGGCAGATAACGCCCCGTCGCCACCAGCAGCGAATCGTAAAACTGCTCCGCCGTCATCCGCCGCAGCGGCATGGCGTTGAACAGCGAACCGGCCATCCGCTCGTCGTCCGCCGGCTCGTCCCGGCGCATCGGATCGAGCGTGGCCACGTTCTCGTCGCTCGAAAGCTGATACACGCGCGAGTTGGCGACCAGTCGCAGGATGTGCTTGAGATCGTACCCCGATTCGATGAACTCGCACGCCAGCCAGTCCAGCAGTTCCGGATGCGACGCCGGATTGCGCGGCCCGATCGCGTCCGCCGGATTGACCAGCCCGGTTCCCATCATCTTGGCCCACAGGCGATTGACCGTCACCCGCGCGAAGTACGGGTTGTCGCGCCGTGTGACCAGTTCGGCCAACGCCGCCCGGCCGCGCCCCTGCTCGCTGCGACTGCCCGTAAAAAACGTCCCGCGCGCGCGACGCCGGTTCTCGACGACCTCGAAGAACGGCACGTCGATCCGCCGACCGCGATTCGTGATCGACTCGTTGCGATACGCCCGCCGCCGCGCGCCGCCGAAGAAATCCGCCATCCCCTCGAAATCCTTCTGCGTCCACCATTCGAAGGGATGATCGTGACATTCGGCGCATTTGAGCTGCACGCCCTGAAACACCTGCGTCACCGATACCGTCAGCGCGTTGGCCCACTTCCGCGGATCGGCCTCCTCCCGCGTCAGCAGAAACGCCGTCTGCGGCGCCGCCTCCGACGTCCCTTCGGCCGCGATCATCTCGCGCACCCAGGCGTCGAACGGTCGATTCCGCTTCAGATTGTCGTGAATGTAGCGCCGAAACGCGTTGCGCGGCACGCCGCGGATGTTCGCCCGCTCTCCCAGCAGATCGCCCCAGAAACTGGTCCAGTGATCGGCGTACATCTGCCGGCTCAGCAGCACGTCGATCCAATGGCGCCGCCGATCCTTGCTCGGCTGCTTCATGAACTCCGCCACGTCCTCGGCCGTCGGTATCACGCCGCACAGATCGAGGCTGGAGCGCCGCAGAAAATCGGCGTCGTCGCACACCGGACGCGGAACGCGCTTCGCCTGTTGCAGCCGCGCCAGAATGAACCGATCGATCGGATTGAACGGCCGATGCACGCCGAAGCGGATCTCCGGCGGCCCCGGACGGGTCGTCGGCACGGGCGGCATCGCGACCGGCGGTGTCTTCGGACGGCTGTACGAAAAGTCCGGCTGCGCCGCTGCCCATGCCGATAGCGAAAGGGCCAGAAGGGCCGCAACCGTCGAGACCGTTCTCGCGAACGGCCGCCTGCCTTCCGACCGATGCTGCATCGAATTCGATCCTGGCGCCGATCTCATGCTGCCCCTCGAACGCGTGCTGGCCGTTACCGGCATGGCGTCGCACAATGGCGAAGCGCCAGGCGCCTCAAAACGCATGACCTCGGATTGAAAGCTCGTAACGGCCCGCTGACAGTCTAAACGAACATTATATCGTCCCATTGCCTTGCGCCGGCGCATCCGAGCGCCGGAATAATTTCGATTGACGATCGCTCGGGCTTTGCATATGCTGCCGCCCGACAGCTTTAGTCTGGGACGGCTCCGGCCGGTCACGCTCTGGGCGAAGGCTGACGCGCTTCGAGTCCGGCGAATCTCAATCGGCGTTTTGCGGCGCGGCAAACCCGAAGACCGTCTCGGATCGGCAACCATGAACACTCTTCCGGGAAACGCTTCCGCATGCGAATCGCCCTGATCAACCCCATCGCCCGCCGTACGCAGGGATACCACACCGTCGGCTGTCAGATTCCGCAACTCGGTCTTCAGGTCCTCGCACAGTTGACGCCGCGCGAGCACCATGTCGACCTCATCGACGAAGTCTTCGGCCACGATGCCACCGACCAGGTCATCCGTCGCGGCAACTATGACCTTGTCGGCGTCACCTCCTACACCAGCGGCGCCACGCGCGCCTACGAGATTGCCGCCCAGGCCCGCGCCGCAGACATCCCCTGCATCATCGGCGGTCCGCACGCCTCCGCCATGCCGCACGAAGCGGCCCAGTACTTCGATTCCGTCGCCGTCGGCGAAACCGACGACATCTACGCCGACATCATGGCCGACGCCGCGCGCGGTGGGCTCAAACGCCACTACAAGGGCGATCTGCCCGATCTGGAGCGCCCCGGTGTCGGGCGCGCCCGGCAGGACCTTCAACCCATTAACGGAACGTACGGCGTCGCCGCGATTCAGACCTCGCGCGGCTGCCCCGTCGGCTGCGAGTATTGCAGCGTCACGCGCTTCAACGGCGCGCCGATCCGCCGCCGACGCATCGAGGACATCCTCGACGAATGGCGCAACACGCCCAAGGGCTTTCTGTTCGTGGTCGACGACAACTTCTTCGGCGTCGGCGAGAAACATGCGATCTGGGCCAAGCAGCTCCTGCGCGCCATCGTCCGCCAGGACCGACAGCGCTCCTGGGTCTCGCGAAATCTCGGCACGCCGCAGCGCCGCTGGTTCAGCCAGACCACCATCAACATGGGCGACGATCTCGAAGGCATGCGCCTGGCCCGCAAGGCCGGCTGTTGCGGCATGTTCGTCGGCTTCGAGACCTTTAACGCCCGCAGCCTCAAGGACTACCACAAGGGCGTCAACCGCAAGAACCTCAGCCGCTACCAGGAACTGGTCCACGGCTTCCACAAGGCCGGGATCGCCGTCTTCGGCGGCTTCATCGTTGGCGCCGACGAAGACGATGAGGAGACCGTTTCGGCAACGGCCGTCGAGGCCGTGCGCCTGGGCGTCGACACGATCCAGATCACCAATCTGACGCCCCTGCCGGGCACGCGCATGTACGACCGCTATGTGCAGGATGGCCGCATTTTCGCCACGAACTATCCGCAGGACTGGGAGCGCTACACCTTCGTCGAAACCGTCTATCACCCGCGCAAGATGAGCGCCCAGCGGCTCGACGAGACGATCTACGAGCTGCGCTACCTGGCCGCCCGTGAACCCTGGGTCTGGAAGCGAACACTTCGCACGATGTGGCGCACCCGCAACTTCGCCGCGGCCGCCTTCATCCACGGCATGAACGCCGGCTGGAAGCGCATGGCCCGCGTGCAGGCCCCGCGCGACGAGCAGCGCTTCGGCGTTCAGTTCACTACAAACCCGCGCACCGAGTTGATCCGCGAAGCCTTCGGCTTCTTCCAGAGACGCTGGACCTCTCCTGCCACTTGACCCGCATCACAGCCGCCCCCGGCCGTGACAATCGGGGCACAGCCGCCCCCGGCTGTGTCGAATGGAGCACAGCCGCCCCCGGCCGTGACAATCGGGGCACAGCCGCCCCCGGCTGTGTCGAATGGAGCACAGCCGCCCCCGGCTGTGTCGAATGGAGCACAGCCCCCCTCGGCTGTGTCGAATGGAGCACAGCCGCCCCCGGCTGTGTCGAATGGAGCGCAGCCGCCCCCGGCTGTGACAATCGGGGCACAGCCGCCCCCGGCTGTGACAATCGGAGCACAGCCGCCCCCGGCTGTGTCGAATGGAGCGCAGCCGCCCCCGGCGTATCCGGCGGTACAGGCTTCCTGCCCGTGCGAGAACCCTCAGCTCATGGGGTCCGCCGTGCGGACCGCAAGCCACAAGCCTTTAGCCTGAAGGAACTTGCCGGCTGTCAGTTCTCTATCGGCAACCATGAATCTCGTATCAGAGATTGCGAACTCGCTCACGCGTCGTCGCTTACTTCATACCCGTCGTGCCATTGTCTCACCGTTTCGACGTTTCGACGTTTCTTCCGTCCGCTTTCCCCGATTAGCACCGCTTCCTTCGTTTCGCTATAATCCCGCACTCGGAAAAACGCCGTCCAGAAAACGGCGTCTCGGGCCGGCTGTGACGATAGGTCGGGTCGCACGGGCGGCCGCTGTTGCCGCCCCAAGCACGGGTGCCGCTGTATGTCGGATCAAAACGGTACGAATTCAGTCTACCGCGATTACTTCTTCAACATCTGGCGTACGATCAAGAGCATCGCCATCGGCATGCAGATCACGTTGAAGTACTGTTTCGCCCGCACCGTCACCGTGCAGTACCCCGACATGCCGCCCGTGCTCCAGCCGCGCTACCGCGGATTCCACTGGTTCGAGGCCGAAAAGTGCATCGCCTGCGACCAGTGCGCCAAGGCCTGCCCGGTGGACTGTATCTACATCGAAAAGAGCGGCGCCCGAAAGATCGACAAGGAGACTGGCGTGGCCGTCGGCGGCGCGCTGCTGCGTTACGCCATCGACTATCAGAAATGCATGTTCTGCGCCCTGTGCTGCGAGCCTTGCCCGACCGACTGCATCCACATGGGGAACATTCATGACATGAGCGCTTACACGCGCGAGGATATGATCGTCGAGTTCACCGAGCTGGCCAAGCGCGGCCTGCAAACGCCGCAGCCGCTCTGGATGCAGCGCGATGACGCCCCCGAGTGGGCGCTGTCCCGCCGGCAGGAATGGATCGAGCGAGCCATGCCGGTCCGCGAGGAGATGATTAAGGCGCTTCAGGAGAGCGGCGCGCCAAAGAAAGAAAAGGCCGCCGCGCATTGAGCACGACGGATGTGGCACGGCCCGTGTGAATCCGAGCCGCGAAGCATAAGCGAGCGGGATACACGCGCCGATACTGAGGCAAGCGCCGCCTTCAGAGAACGCCCGCCGCCGCTACGCCGAATGACGCCTCGCCCAAAATAGCGGGGCCGCAAGACACCGAGTGAGTCCATGCAACCGGAAAACGTCAATCTCGTCTTCGGACTGCTGCTGTTCACGCTCGCCGGCGCGGCGATGATCCTCGTCGCGCTGACGCTCGGGCGCTTCCTGCGACCGAAGCTGCCGCACCCGGAGAAGGACGAACCGTACGAGTGCGGCGAGCCGACCATCGGCAACAGTTGGGTGCAATTCGATCTGCGATTCTACGTCGTCGCCCTGGTCTTCGTGATCTTCGACATCGAAATCGCGCTGTTCTACCCCTGGGCCGTCGTGTATCGCGACGCCGGCGCGGCCGGACTGTGGGACATGCTGTTCTTCTTCGGCGTGATCGTGGTCGGCTTTGTGTACCTGTGGCGCTTCGGCTACCTCGACTGGGTCCGTGCCGTGTCCGGCGCACATGAACCGCGCTCCGTGCGCGCCGACGACGCCCTGGGCCGCGCCGCCCGAAGCTGGGAGTAGAAAATGGGGCACAGCCGCCCCCGGCTGTGATGCGTGAGCCGGACCTGAAGCCGCGTGCGTCGATGCGCGGGAAAACCCGAAAGGCGCATTGAAAAACAGGCAGACTCGCACAACCGATGATCGCCCTTCGCGACCAGACAAGCCGAATCGCAGCGCGCCTCACTACGGCGCGGTACCTCATGTCGCCCGACATCGGGCGGAACGACGTGCTTTTCAAGCGCGTGCAGTACGAACGTTTCGGCGTTCGCGAATACTGGGTGCTCGACATCGCCGACGGCCGCAACCGCGCGTTTCAATGGCTGCTCCGCCGCGGCGAAATCGTCGGCGGCCCGCTCGAATCGGCCATGATTCGCAGCCGCGTCGTCGGGGTTTTTCAATGAGGCTGAATAGAATCTGGCAACCGGCGTCCGAGGGCGCGCCCCGAACGCCGTTGAGGTGCTGACATGAGTTGGATCGAAAACCGATTCGAGGAAGGTCTGATCATCACGTCGCTGGACTGGGCCATCAACTGGGGCCGGTCCAATTCCATCTGGCCGATGACTTTCGGCCTGGCCTGCTGCGCCATCGAAATGATGGCCACCGGCGCCAGCCGATTCGACATCGACCGCTTCGGCGCGGGCGCGTTCCGCGCCACGCCGCGACAGTCGGATCTCATGATCGTCGCCGGAACAGTGACCTACAAAATGGCCTCGCGCGTCCGGCGGCTGTATCACCAGATGCCCAGTCCCAAGTACGTCATGGCCATGGGCGCCTGCACCGTCGGCGGCGGGCCCTACTACAAGCACGGCTACCACGTGGTCAAGGGCGTCGACCTCGTCGTGCCCGTCGACATTTACGTCCCCGGCTGCCCCCCGCGTCCCGAAGCACTGCTCGAGGGCCTGATGCGCCTTCAGGACAAGATTCGCAACACGACGATCGCCAAAACCCCGGTGCGAAAGGCGAAGGAACTGGCCCTTGCGGGGGCGTAAGGAGCCGCCGCGAAGCAGCCGGCGCCGTTGCATGAGAGGTGGCATGGTCAGACCCTCGCGCTGGTCGGCCGTGCGTTTATTGGCAATGCGCCTCGCGAGGGCTTGGATGCGTCGAAACGCCATGTCGCGCGAATGGTGACAAATCGTGCACGTTTATTCTGTCCGAGTCCCGCGCAGCCCGTATGACGCGCAGGAAGATACGGCGTAGAGGTCGGATCGGAATTTCATGGCGCGGGTTTATCTGGAAACGAGCTTCTTCAGCGCTTGCGTAAGCACTCGTCTTGACGTCGCCAGCATGTTCTGGAAACGCGAGAGCCTCGCGTGGCTCAAATCGCAGGCGTCGCACCACACGTTGTTCACTTCAACCGAAACTCTTGCCGAATTGAGCCGGCCGTCCTATCCACAGCGTCGCGAAGCGCTTTCGTTTACGGTCGGCATCGACATATTGGACGTAACACCAGAAGTGATCGGCCTTGCACGCGTCATGATTGACTCCAAAGTGATGCCAGGACCGCTTGAAGGTGATGCCGTGCACGTGGCTGCCGCGACGTGGCATCACATGGACTACGTGCTGAGCTGGAACGTGAAGCACCTGGCCAACCCGAACAAGCGAACGCATCTTTACGCGGTGTGTATGCGCTTCGGTCTCGTTCCGCCTATAATCGTGACACCAAGTAACCTCTGGGAACCGGATGATGAAGCCCGATGACCACGATGCAGGCGAACTTCACAGCGTCATCGACGACGTTCGCGCGGCGCGTGCCGACGTCGCCAGGCAGTGCAACGGACTCGATGAACTTGCTGAGCATTTAAGAGTAATTGGAGAAGAATACCGCACCCGCACGGGCCGATTCGCGGACATCCCGACGGTTCGACCGAACGAGGTTGAGCGGCAAATCGAGTCGTCCGAACCGTTTGAATCGACCGCCAGGGAGGCATCGAGCGCGGCTGGTACGACAGCGCGCTGATGGCGTGCCCGCAACACGGTCCGATCGAGAATGCACAGGAATACCGATGGAGGAGTCATTGCAGACCAGAAACGGAAAGCGACACGGTCGTTTCATCTGCGCGCAAACAGCGCGTCGCCAGCGCATGACCCCTGCTGATACCTTTCGACCCTTCGCTTGAGCGTGGTGGCGTATGACCGATGGGTATCACTGACAACTGAGAACTGACAACTTCATCAGGCTGACGGCCGACGGCTGACGGCTTCTACAACAGGTATCCCAACAATGTCCCCCGAAGAAATCGCTTCAACCTTGAAAACCGAATTCCCCGACGCCGTCGCCGAAATCAACGTCGCCGGCGCACATCCCCACGTTGTCGTCTCGGCCGAGGCCTGGCCGCGCGTGGCCCGCTTCCTCCGCGACGACCGCCGCATGGGCTTCGACTGGCTGCGCTGCATTTCCGGCGTCGATCTGCTCGAGCAGGACCAGCTTGCGGCCGTGTTTGATCTGCACGCCACCGAACCGCCGCGCGACCGGCTGGGCCTCTGGCGCGAGCGCCACGAGTTCGCCGTCATCGTTAAGGTCCCGCGCAACAACCCGCACGTTCCCAGCGTCGCCGACGTCTGGCCGGCCGCCGACTGGCACGAGCGCGAGGCCTACGACCTGATGGGCATCGTCTTCGACAATCACCCCGATTCGGTCGAAGGCCCCGACGGCCCCCACCCGCGCCGCATCCTCTGCCCCGACGACTGGGAAGGCCACGCCCTGCGCAAGGACTACGAATTCCCGCTCGAATACCACGGCATCCCCTGCGTCACCGAATACGGCCAGGTCCGCCCGACGCACTGACGCAGCCGCAGCAACCGAACCGCGACCGTGAACGCGACCAAGGCGGAAGCGCGAAGGGAGCGTCGGAGAACGCACCGAACCGAGCGCCACAAGAGCGGTGCTCAATCAATCGCTTCGTTGTCGTACGCCATCTTGAGCAACCGCATTATCAACTCGCGACGTGCCGAGATGTCGGCCTTTGCGAGTCGAATTCGATAACGCCCCCACCTCTTGTCATAGTCCATGAGGTCCAATCCCGCGGCTTCCATCTGCTGCTTTAGATCGTTCTCCTCCCGCAATCGTATTTCCATATTGAGTTGATTCTTCTTGGGACGAAATATCACAAAGTTGTTGGGTTGGCCATCCTTGGCCAGCCCGATGTAGAACTTGTTGTATTTGAACTCGAGCGAGCTATCAAGCGATCGAACCAATTCGAGTAGTTCGTCGGCCATCGCGACCGTCTGTTTTGTTCCCCGCTGCTCCCAATATGTGCGGTCCGTAACTGCCTGAACCTCTTCATCCTCCTCTACGAGGCCCCGTGACAGTTCATCCAAGACCGTGGTGAACACGAGCGCGATCTGCTCGTGAATCTTCAACGCGCTCATCTGAATCGCGATCAGGGGGATCGTCCCGTTGAAAAGACCGATTGAAATGTTTCACTCAAAGTGAGACAACCCGCCGTTCAGAATAAGGTACGGTTCCGCTGACCGGGTAGGGCAGCAGGCGTTGTCGCAGTTTGAGATTCTCCTGCTTGCGCAGTTCCCTGGCCGTTT
>WYBU01000108.1 GCA_011525745.1 Planctomycetaceae bacterium
AGAACCTCGATAAGCTGCGAAATCGCCATCGGCAGCCTCCTGCGTACTTGATGTCGTTACGCAACACCAAGATAACGCAGGACTGCCGTTGGTCTTATTCAACCCCGGAGATTGGAGATGAACCTTATTTGTCGCACAGTCGCTGCCCGCGCAGCGCTCACCGCGACAGGCGTGGTGGCGTCCTGCCGACTCAGGCCGCACTCCGGACAGCGGTTTTCCGCAAGGCCGAAAAGGCTATATCCACAGTGCCGGCAGGGCGGGCCGGGAACATCGCCAGTGCGACGCCGTATCGGCAGGACCGTGGCCGCAAGCGCGATGGCAGTCGGAATCCAGAGCGGCAGGATGAGAAAGAATCGTGAATAGACTGTGCGAATCAGGCGGGGCCACCACACCAAATCCGTGCTGCTGAGCGTATGATTCCTGACCCATCCGCGCCCCGCCAGCGCCGACGGAATGTGTCTCACTTCGAGATCGACGCAACCCTGTCCGAATCCAAGGACCCATTCGCGGGCCAGGTAGCAGCGTGGCTCGATTCGACAGGACAACAGCCATACCGCGGCGGAAAGCACCATCACGAGACAACTGAAGAGGCGCCGTACGCTACGGCCACGGGGCACAATTGCCGCCGAGTTCTCATGCGGCACAGTGCACATCACGGACCTCCCTCGATGTCGGTGCCAGCAAGCGAGTTGACCGCTAACACCTGCTCAACGTGACCGAATTAAGGAGGCGTCGTCCTGCCCCGCATGGCGCGCGGAAAAGCGCTATTGGGCGATCAAACGGGAAGCCGGTGCTCCGGGGCGACGGCGATCGCGTACGCAATTGCTTGTGCTTGAGCGCCTGGGATGGTCACTCCACGAGTGAAGGGAGGAGCTGTCATGCCGCCAACAGTGTAGCATGAATGCTACGAGCGGACAATCGCATTCGCGGTCAATTCAGGATCGATCGCCTCGTAACCAGCGCGAAGCTGGCTGCGACATGGTTTTCCACGTTACGATACACCTCGAGCGGCGCCGCCTGAACAGTGATATCACAGACCACGGAGGCCGTTTCATGCTCCACAAGGTCAACCTCGCCGAAAAGCTGGTTCTTATCCGCGAACCGTGGAAGCCGCACGTCGTCGGCGAGGTCAACGACGCCCTCGTGAAGCTGGTGCGCTTCCGCGGCGAGTTTCTGTGGCATCACCACGACAACGAAGACGAGTTGTTCCTCGTCGTCAGCGGCCGGATGACGATGCGACTGCGCGACGGCGACGTTTCGGCAGGCCCCGGCGAGTTCATCATCGTCCCGCGCGGCGTCGAGCACATGCCCGTCGCCGAACCCGAGGCCGAGGTCCTGCTGTTCGAGCCGCGTACGACGCTGAACACCGGCAACGTGCGCAACGAGCGGACAATCGAGACGCTGCCGCGTGCATGAGCGGCCACGGGGAGAGACGCGTTTGGGCAGATTGTCCGAGCGGCGTGTTCGGGCGGTTGTGCACGGCCGACAGCGGCGGTAGTGCATGGGCTGACAAACTACACGAGCGGCCGGCGGGATGGCTTCGTGACGCGATCGGCTCACGGCGCGCCGGTCGTTTGAGCTTGCCGCCCGGAGCAATTCGCGCGGTTCGCGCCGGGCATCCGACATTTCGGGACGTGACGGCGCTACCGGGCCGGTGCGTTTGCAATAATGACATCAACGCGGTGCGCCCGACTATACTCCGTAACATGCTCGCTCCACGCGACCGCGAATCGCCGCCGGGCCGCGCCCGGCGCTCGACCGGCGCCTCATGAACGCTTCATCGCTGGAGTTTTGAAAGTCGGTCCTTCAGGCAGGACCCGCCGCTCGGGCGGGGGTTCTGATCCGGCACTGACTTCGATCGAGCGCTGAAGCATCAAATGCGCGCTTCGGCCGTGCACGCAGGGGTAAGGACCATGATCCTCACCATTGATCCGAGGTCGGAAGACGCCGACCGGTCGAAATATCCGCCGCCGGTTCTGGACTTGCGGCGCTGCGCGCGGTTTCACGGCGTGTGCGCCGATTGTCCGGAGAACGTCGCCACTGTGCGCCGTCACTCGCCGAAGTCGACCGCCGACAAGCGCCTGCCGCCGCTGGCCGAACAGGCCATCGAAAAGCTGTCCCTCTGCCGCGGCCTGACGCCGCGCGAGCGCCAGGTGTTGCTGCTGTGCTGCTTCGGGCACAAGAACCGCGTCATCGCGGCCGAGCTGGGCATTTCGCTGGCGGCGGTGCGGCGACATCTGTGCAATCTGCATCGCAAGACCAACACCGATGACAAGTCGGAACTGATTCTCAATCTCTGGCACTCCTGCGCGCTGCACCTGACTGCCGGCACGTTGCCGCAGGGATAAGGATGCGCGCAGAAACGCCGTGAACGATTCATCGCCCGTCGCTCACCACAAGTCTCAACAAGCTTTCACCGATGCGTTTCACGGGCTGCAAGGCCGTGAAGCGCGAGGATTCGACATGGCCAGGCCCCCGCGAAATCGCACGGGTCATTTGTGCGCATCCCGACGTAGCGCAAGTGATACCTTGTGACGCGCCGCACCCGACCCATACGCTAAGTGGTTCCGACACGAGCGTCGGTCCGCTTGCCGAGCCGCGTAACTGATTCGGAGCGGAGGCAACGGCCTTTCGGGGGTCCATACCCGCCGTGCGGGGGGCGGCGGCGCGCGTCGCCGTCGAACAAAACAGATCGAACCTATCAGGATATTATCCGAGGAGCCTCACATGACGGCTTTACATCGCCCGTCATCCGTCGCCGCCGTGCTGGTTGCGCTGGCGGTCTTCGCTGCGCCGGCCGCGCGCGCCGACGTCGAAGTCACGCCCACGATGGATCTCAACGACCTGCGCGACGCGCTGAACGAGTCGGGCGGGCTGACGATCACGGACGTGACCGTCGTCGCGGGCGTGGCGGGGCAATTCGGCGTCTATTCCAACTTCGCCGCGGCGCCGATCACGATCGACGACGGCGTCATCCTGTCGAGCGGCAACGTGTCGTACGTCGGGCCGCCGGCCGATCCGATTCTCGACTATCCGCAGCCTTCGTGGGACATGCAGGTGCCCGGTACGCCCGAGTTCGACGCCTTCGGTCCCGGCAACATCGAGAATTTCTACGGCTCGTATGACGTGGCCGCGCTGCGCGTGGATTTCGAGCTGGAGGAGGACAGCCAGGTGCAGTTCGACTTTGTCTTCGGCTCGGTCGAGTTCCCCTACTGGACCAGCGCGTACACCGATTCGTTCATCGTATTCCTCGACGGCACCGCGCCCGAGAACCAGATCACGTTCGACCGCAACGGCAATCCGGTGCAGGTGGGCGTTTCGTTCGCGGGACTCGTTTCGACCGACGATCAAAACACCGCGTTTGCGTATCCGCACGGGCTGTTGCGCAAGCTGATCACGACGACGGCGGAACTGAACGCCGGCCCGCATACGCTGTGGTTCGAGGTCGGCGACGTGAACGATCATATTCTGGACAGCGCCGTGTTTATCGCGAATCTGCGAACAGGCCAAGGGGACGAAGGCACGGAGCCGGAGCATGGCGACGTGAACCGCGACGGCTCTATCGACGGGCTGGACATTCAGGCGTTTGTCGACGTGCTGTACGGGTTCGACGACGATCCGGATCATCGCATCGCGGCGGATATGAACGATGACGGTACGGTGGACACGCAGGATGTGTATGGATTCGTCGAGTGCCTGGTGATTCACGACTGCTGAAGCATGTCGCACAGACGCGCTTGGTGATGAAAGCGGCATGGCCGCGCTCGGTTGCATCCGCGTGGCACGTGCTTGCAGCCGGTGCGAATCGAGACGTCATCTGATCCGAGGCACATGCGCCAGAGACGCAGTCACACTTCGATGTGAGGGCGACCCCGGCGCTGGCGCTTGGGGCTCGGATCAGGCGATGGGCGACCCCGGCGCTGGCGCTTGGGGCTTGGATCAGACGATGGGCCGCGCGCCGGCAATGCCACGCCGCCGAGGCGCCACTTTCTCGATATTCGATGTCTTATATCGACTTTCGACTTTCCGCTTTCGGTCACGCTCCCATCAGCGCCGCGATGAACGGCGCGATGTCGTGACCATCGGCAGCGCCGTCGCCGTCGAGGTCGGCGCGGGCGGCGTGATCGGCATCGGTGTTCGTGCCCAGCAGCACGCCGACGAACTGATCGCAATCCGCATCATCCACGTCGCCGTCCCCGTCGATGTCCCCCAAGCGCAGTGTTTCGTTCATGATGATCGACAGCGTCCCGGCCGCCGTATTGGGCGCGGCCAGGTCGAAATCGCCGTCGGAATCGAAATCCCCCACGGCCATGTAGTACGGATCGGTCCCGGCGCTGAAATGCACGGCGGGGGCGAACTGGCCGCCACCCATGTTGACGAGCACCGACACCGACGCGGCCATCTGGTTGGACGTCGTCAGCTCGACGTTGCCGTCGTAATTCAGATCAGCAGCCTGGACGGACACCGGTCCGGCCTGCACGGCCCAATACGCCGGCGGCCCGAAAACGCCGGCGCCCTGATTCAGCAGCACCGCGACAAAACCGGCGGTGTCGTTCGACCCTGCCACGACCATGTCGGGCGAGCCGTCGCCATCGCAGTCCGCGGTGCAGACCGCTTCCGGCGAGTTCCCGTTCGACAGCGGCACAATCGTCGGCGGGGAAAACACGCCGCTGCCACCGTTCCAGAGGACCACCACGCTGTCGGCATCCTTGCACGGCACGATCAGATCGGCGTCATCGTCGCCGTCCAGGTCGGCGGCGGCGATGTCGCGCACGTCATCGCAAGCCGGGTAGTGCACCGCCGCGTCAAACGATCCGCCGCCACGGTTGAGCAGGATCGACACGTTGTTGGAAGTGCGATTGGCCACGGCAAGGTCCAGATCGCCGTCACCGTCGAGATCGCACACCGCCACGGCGCGTGGCGTCTGGCCCACGTCGTAGGTTCCGCCCGCGGCGAAGCCGGCCTGACCGTCGTTGAGCAGCACGCCGACGCGATTGGCGTTGTTGTCGGTAACCACGACGTCGCGATCCAGATCGCCGTCGACATCGCCGATCGTCACGCCGAAGGGCGTGAACGCGAGCGTCACGTGGGCCGGCGGCGCGAACGTTCCGTCACCGTTGTTCAGCAGCACCGAGATTGAATGCGACAGATTGTTGGTGACGACCACGTCCAGCCGGCTGTCGCCGTTGAGATCGGCCGTCGCGGCCCAGGTCGGGACGGACTGCACGGTGTAGGGCACCGGCGGCGCAAGCGACACGTCCGCCCGTGCCGACCAGGTCGCCGCGAAAAGCAGCGGCCCGCTCCATGCAATGATTCGCCCCCACCGCCAGTGTCCGGTAACCATATAGTATTCCCCTGCGTACGAGTATAGCCGTCAGCAAGTGGCAATAAGCCGTCAGCCATCAGCTTTCCGTCAAGATCCGTCATTCCCGCGCAGGCGGGATTCTCGTCGACCGCAGCCCATGCCCTGGGGCGAGACTGTGGACGACACGGATGGCATGCACGACGTGGACGCACGTGTTTGAAACCGCCGGCGGAAAAGCGCCAGTTAACACGCGGCACACGGCCTCTCCGCCCCGCTCGGCAGGCGTCGCGCGGCTTATTTGCCCCCTTGACTCCGTTTCGTTGTTCTCAATTCGACTTTCGACTTTTCCTTTCGTCGCTCCGTCGCTTCTTGACGTTGTCTGTTCCCTTCTTCTGCGTTTCAACGTTTCGCTCATCCATTCAGCAGCGCCGCAACAAACGCCTGCGCATCGTCGCCATTTGAGACGCCGTCGCCGTTCAGGTCGCTTCGGGCCGTGTGAACGGGATCGTTGTTCGTCCCCAGCAGCACGCTGACGAATAGATCGCGATCGACGATATCGACATCTCCGTCGCCGTCGATGTCGCCCGGCTGCACGGGGTTGCCGGGCGTGATTGCAAACGCGCCGCTGTCGTCGGCGCTGTTCTGGAATCGCTGGTCGCGCACGATGACGCGCACGCGCACGTCGGAAATGCCGCCGCTGCCGGGCAGACGCCAGTTGTAGGTCGTCGCCGTCGCAGGCAAGTCGCGCACGATCGGATGCCACGTGCGGCCGGCGTCATATGACGCGAGAATGTCGAACGACCGCAGCCCTTCATCCGCTGTGGCCGTCCACGAAATCGGCACGATGGATCCGCCGGGGAACGACTCTCCGCCCGTCGGCGCGTTGAGGGCCACGCTCGGCGGCAGGAAGCCCAGGCGCGGATCGTGGCGGATCGAGAAGTAGCCATCGGCGAAAAACCAGGCCACGTCGTTCGAATTGTTGCGCGCCAGCAGCGCCAGCCGCGCCCGGTCGGTGCTGACGAACGGCGCCTTCTGAAAGAACGTGCCCTCGCCGCTGCTGAGATTCAGCCCCAGCACCGCCGCGCCATCGGACTCGAGCACAACCAGCGGCTTGATGCTGGGAAATCCGCTGAGCGAACCCGTCCAGTGCATGTCCGGAAAGGCCTGGCCGGGGATGAAAGTCTGACCGCTGAGGTCGGTCGTGATGGTCAGCGTGCCGGTGATGTTGCCCGACGGCACCTGCACGGCGGCCTGGTCCCACGCCTCCTGACCGGCGGCGTCGACGGCGACGACTCGAATGAACTGCGGCTGATTGGTCGCGGCGAATCCGGGATGGGGGATCGTGATCTCCCACGTTCGAGCATCGCCTGGAATGTCGCTCGCCAGTACGACAAAGCGATCCTGGTAGTGACCATCGGGCGAGAACTCGATGCGCTGGCTAACGACCGAATCGTCGCTCTGCACGTCCCAGCGAAGCACGTACTTCGCGCCTCGATCCAGCAGGTAGTCGCTGTGGTTGTAGTCGGGGGCGGCATACAGGCGCGTCAATCCCGGCTCGATCAAGCGCACCACCGGCGGAGTATTGGCGAAATCCGGCGGCGTCGTGCGGAACGGAATGAACTGCACGCCGGATGCGCCGACACCGCCGATCGGATCGCCCTGGCCGCCCGGGTTCGACGGCGCCTGCGGACCGGTGGGATGATTCCACCAGCAGTTGCGGGCATCGGCGCTCGATCCCGGTTCAAAGGCATTCAGGCCGAGCGTGTTGCCCTCGAACGAGTTGGGGTTGCCTGCGCTGTTCAGCATTGGACTTCCCAGATCGGTGAAGCTGACGCCCGCCCCGTTGCCAATGAATCGCGTCTTGCGGAAACGAATGCTTGCAAAGGTGTTGGTGTTTCCGCCCACGGCGTTCTGCGTGAAGACGCAATTGTCGACGTACAGCGCGTTGTCGCTGCTGACCACGCCGATGTTGGCATTCTCGACGACGCAGTATTCCATGCGGCAGCCAGTGCTGGCGTTGGTGATGAAGCCCAGCCCGCTCCACGCCTGTCCGTTCAGGCCGCGGAACGTGATGGGCGCATCCGGCAGGCCGTCCAGCACGCCGTAGCGCGTGCTTCGGAAGATCATCGCCGCGTTGGCGTGCGTCGCCTCGACGACGACGCCGGGATGGATCGTCAGGTGGCCGCCCGGCAGGCTCGACGCTGCGTCGGTCAAGCGATACGGCAGTCCCAGATTGGGCCAATGGCCCGCGCCGGCGAAGCCACCGTTGCCGACGTTGATCGCGTTGATCGCGTTGCCAGTCGTCGGCAATGCGCTGTCGTCCGTCAGCCCGCCCCGAAGTTCGATGGCGTAGGGATTGCCCTGCGACTGCACGTTCGGCCCGATGCGATACATGCCGCCATCGAGCGAGAGACCCGCGACGGTGCTGCCCGACACGCTCACGCCGTCGATGGGGAACGGCTGCGTCGACTCCTGGCGCGAGACGAACAATGTCCCGTTTTCAATTGTGTTCGCCGCCGCGAGGTCGGCGTGACCGCGCAGGATGCTGAGCGAGGCGTTGGTAAACACGTTGTCGCGCAAGTTGGCCAGCGCGTCGGTCAGCCCCAGGTTCGCGCCATTGGCGAACGTGCATCGCTCCACCCGCAGATACGGCAGCGCGGCAGGAATCGACTGCGTCCGCACCAGACCGTTTCCCGAGAAGCCGCAATCGCGCACCGCGACGTTCGAGCCGCTGTTGACGAGCACCTGGCCCGTGAAGTCGGCGAAGTCGGCCTCGACGGTTCCGCCGCTGACCTCGATCATCGGCGGGAACACGGCCGACGTGTTCAGGGCGATCCGTTGCGCGACCTGCCCTTGAAGCAACAGCGTGCCGGAGACGATGAGTTGGCGGTCGGCGTCGAAGTTGATCTGCACGCCCGGCTCGACGATCACCGTCGCCCCCGGGGGGATGCCGATGTTCTGGCACACCTGATAGGGGCTGCCCGCCGCGGTCCAAGTCACCGTCTGGCCGGCGCTGGGCGCCTGCGGCAGATTGCACGGCGGCGGAGGCGGCGGGCCGATGCTCAGCGAATCCACGCCCGTATAAGACGCGAAGCACGCCCAATTGCACGCGTTGGCGATGTAGTAGCGCAGCGCGATGCGGCCGTTGCCGGGCAGCGTCACGGAGACGAGGTTCCAGCCACCCGTCGCAATCGGATTCAGGTCGAGCAGGAGTTGCGTGAAGTCGCCCACGCTCGAGGCGGTCGAGCCGGTGCCGGCGCCGCCGTTGGGCGAGTAACGCACCTGCATCGTGTTCACGTTGCTGCCGCCCATGTCATACAGATAAAGGCGCAGCTCGTCGCCGGCCTGCTGATTCGGAATCGCCGGCAGGATCGCCCAGTTGCTCACCGTGCCGCCGAAGAAGTCGGTGCTCGAGCTGGTGACGGCCATGTAGCCCGCGCCGGCCTGCGGCTGCGGCCAGCCGCTGATGGTGTAGCCCTGAAACCAGCTTTCGTTGCCGAGCGGACTGCTCTGATTGCGGAAGATCCAGCCCTGATTGATGAGGTTCTGCGGCCCCGTGCTCGGCGACTGCGTGGGACCGACGTTGTCGAAACTCTGGAAGTAGCTCGCCTGGCCGTGCGCGGCGGTGGCTGCTACAAAACTGACAAAAATGGTCAGAGAACAACACTTCAACATGATGACTCCCGTTGGTTCACGCCCGCTGGCCTGACCGGGCCTTGTGCTATCCTGCGAACATCGCCTCCATGAAATCCTGAACATCATCACCGTCGGCCGAACCGTCGCCGCTTAAGTCCGAGCGGGTCGCGTAATCCGCGTTTGTCTCCATTCCAAGCAGCACCGCCGTGAACAGAGCGACATCGTCTTCATCGAGATCCCCGTCGCCGTCGATGTCGCCGGGGGGCAACGGGGCGCCCGGAACGATCTCGAATGAGCCGCTCGTGGACGAGCTGTTCTGGAACCGCAAGTCCTTCGCGACGACGCGCACGCGCACGTCGGCGATGCCGTCGCCGGCGGGCAGCGACCACGCATACGACGTGGCGCTGCCCGGCAGATCGCGTGCGATCACGTGCCAGGTCCGGCCGCCGTCGTAGGTGGCCTGCACGTTGAACGACCGCAGCCCCTCGTCATCCGAGGCGGTCCACGAAATCGGCACGCCGCCGCCGCCGGCGTACGACTCGCCGGCCTGCGGCGCGAGCAACTGAATCTGGGGCGGTGCATCGCCGATCAGCGAATCGGGGCGCAGCGAGAAATAACCGCCGAAGAACCACTCAAAATCGTTGGTCGTTCCGCTCCAGGCGATGGCGATGCGGGCCGTGTCGGTGCTGGCATAGGGGCTGTCGGTGAACAGCCAGGTTCCTCCCCCGCCGCCGCCGAGGTAGACCGACTGCTCATCGCCGTCGAGCAGGATGTGGAACGTCGGCGAGCCGTAGCCGGCCCCCGTAGCGGTCCACGTGATCGGCGGCAACGTCTGGCCGCTGCGGAACGTCAGCCCGCTGAAATCCGACGTGATCGTCACGTCGGTTGTGATCCGCTCGGAAGGAATGCGCATGGCGATTTCGTCCCAGCCTTCCTGGCCGGTCGTATCGACGGCCACGACGCGCAGGAAGGAGGGCGTGCCGGAGTTGATGAATCCCACGGACGGGACGGTCCACTCGTACGACCGTTGTCCGGCCGGCAGCGTGGCCACGAGCGAGAAACCGCCGTCCTGATCGCCCTCGGGCGAGAACAGAAGGCGCTGTTCGACAATCGTGTCGTCGTCGGTCGCGGACCATTCGACGATGAACTTCGATCCCGGCTCGAAGACGCGGTGCAGCGCATGGTCGGCCACGTAGTCGTTGTGCGACAGTCGCACGACGGGCGGATGGTTGTCAAAGTCCGGCCGTTGATCGAGGAACGGTACAAAATAGGTGACGCCCGAGCCGGTGATGGCGTCGCCCTGGCCGCCGGGATTGGTCGCGTGTGATGGTCCCGTGGGATGGCCCCACCAGTTGAATCGCGCGTTGATGACGGCGCCGACTTCGAGCGTGTGGGTCGCCGCGCCGTTGCCTTCGAAACCATTGGGCAACGTCGTGCTCTCGATCCGCATCGAGCTGGTGTCCGTGACGCTGACGCCGATGCCGTTATTGCTGAAGAGCGTTTTTCGGGCCTGAATCGTGCTGTAGGTGTTGGCGTTGGCGCCGGTGGTGCAATTGCGCACGACGCTGTCGATGATCCAGCCGCCGGCCAACTGCGCGATCAGGCCGATGTTGCCCGCGCCGTCGATCACGCAATTCTCGAGGCGAGAGCCGGTGGACACGCCGATCAGCAGCGAATTCCACGGAGTCCCCGGGATGAGCCGCTCGAACGTGATCGGCGCCCCCGGCAGGCCGCGCGCCAGCAGCAATCCGCCCTGATTGCACGCCGCCGCGTTCGGCGCCATCTTGATCGTGACGCCGGGTTCGATGTTGGGCCAACCGCTCGTGCAGCCCGAATCACGGTCGTAGACGTACGGCAGACCGAGGTCGGCCAGGACGGCCCCCGGCGTCGTCAGCGGCGTCGGTATCAGGTTGTTGATGTTGCCGGTCGCCGGCACGACGCTTCCCGGCAGCAGCCCGGTTACGTCAACCGGATAGAGATTGTTCTGAATGACGTTGTCCGGCCCGATGAGGCAGTTGCCGAAGAGGTCCAGCCCGGCCCGTGCCGCGCCGGTCACGCCGACGTTGTTGACGTAGACGCCCTGGGGCATTCCGAATTCAAGTCCGGCAAAGGGCGAGTTCGTCGAAGTCACGTGATCGACGAAGACGTAACCGCCGAAGCGCGGATCGATATTGCTGAAGGTCACATGCCGCAGCGCCACGTGGGCGGGCGCCAGCAGGAAATCCCAGCTTGCGATGCCCCGGCCGGTCACGTCGCAGCGATCCAGGCTCACAAACGGGGGGCTTTCCCAGAGGTAGGTCGGCAGGCCGAACGTGGACAACATGCCGTTGAGGTCGGCGCGAATCTCACAGTCGCGAAATCGCGTGACGCCGCCGCCGTCCTGCGGCTCGAGCGGACAGTTCAGCGTGGTCCAGTCGAATTCGGCGGCGCCGTACACTTTGATTCGCGCCGTGCGGTCGGCCGCCGCCAACGTGATCGGCGCCGCCTGAGTGCCCGACGCCAGCAACGTTCCCTCGACGACGATCGAGCGGCCGGCGTCCACGTTGACTGTGACACCGGGTTCGATCACGACGGTTGCGCCGACCGGGATGATCACGTCGGCGCAGACGTGATACGGGCTGCCGGCCAGCGTCCAGGTCGCCTGCTGGCCCGACTGGGGAATCGCCGGAAAATCGGGGCACGGCAGCGGGGGTGGGCCGACCGAAATCGAGTCGATCCCGATGTACGGCTGAAAGCAACCGACGGCACACGCCTGACTCAGATATCGAATGGCCAGGCGTCCCGGTCCGGGAACGACGGCGTCGAACATTCCCCAGCCCGTATTGGGGACGGGGTTGATCGATCGCAGCAGGACGGTGAAGTCGCCGATTCCCTGCGGGCCGGCGCCGGAGTTCGTGCCGCCGCCGGGGGAATAACGGATTTCGATGATGTCGTTGGTCGTCTGAGCCGAACCGCGCCGCGCCCACAACGTGACGACGTCCCCGGCCTGCTGATCGGGGATCGCCGGCAGAATGGCCCAGTCGCAGATCGTGCCGCCGAAACTGAACGGCGCGGTCTCGGTGCTGCGGGCGTCGGCGCCCAGATAGCCGCCGCCGGCCTGCGGCGAAAACGTCATAAACTGTCCCATGAACATGTACGGTCCGTCGCGCCAGGTGTAATAAACGCCCCCCGCCGGCTGGCTCTGATTGCGGAAGATCCATCCTTGGTTCGCGAGGCTGGCCGGACCAAGCTGGCCGGAAACAAACGGACTAAGATTGTCGAAAGTTTCCGCGAAATTGGCCTGCCCCCGCGCAACCGACGCGATGGCCAATGTCAGCGCCCCGGTCATGAAGACTCGTGTGCTCATGGTGGTCTCCTTCGTGGTCCGCTCGCGAAGGTCGGTCCGCGAAAGGCTCGACTGTCCTCCCATCAACGCCCTTACAAGCAACCGCCCCTCGTCGCGATCGTTCAAACCGTTGCCGTTCAAGACGCCGCGCGACACCTGTTCCGAATGCGGATCGCGCCCAAGCGTCACGCACACGAACCCGCCGTCGGCGTTCAGCCGCGCGGGGGTCTTCGGTCCGACGCTTTCCGGCCCGCAATCCCGGCAGTGGCGCCGAACGGATCCTCCACATGGGGCATGCTTGGCCGGCCCGCGCGTGCTCGAACCGAAACAGCAGATACAATCGCTCGATTCGACGTGTGCAAACACATATCGTGGCCGGTCAAGCGCATCACTTCCGTTCGCACGGCTCACCAGGCGCCGAAGACCCTCCGCGCGCGCTCGAAGCGTTTGCAAGGACAAACGGTTCGCCGGGCGATCAACAAAGACCGCAACGTCCGCCCGCAATCCAGTCGCGCGCGAACTCCCCAATCGGGATGCCGTTCGGGCCGGGTTGCGAATCCGCTCTCACCGGACCGCTTGTGGCATGCCCACCGCGAGCGGGGGCCCCAATCTTCCGTCGGAAGATTGATCGAATACAGGCAGATTGATGACGACCGTTGGCCGCGTGTCCGTGCCCGCCAGTTCTCAACAGAGTGCAATCCATGTGCCACAATCAAAGTGCTTGTCTCTCCACATTGGCGGCGTATCGATTATGGACGGTGTGGCTTGGCCCGCAGCGCGCCACGGAACCCACAAGTCGCCCGCAACATTTCGCGGCTCGATCAGCCGACACAATCCGCGTATTCCGCATCCACGAACTATTCATGGCTGGTCGGCACGGGGCTGCCACACCGTTCCGACCGTACGACGCGACCTCTGCGCGCCGCGGTATTCGCAGAAACCGAGGAGATGTGCGGCGCTTGAGCGCGAGCCGTGCCAGTCAGATTCAGCGCGAACAGCGCCGCGCCAACGTACGTTCGGGCTAACCATGCAGGTTTTCTTCGCGCTCCGCAACGATTCTCAACCGTTGCGCCTCGCAACTCCGGCAAGAAACCCGACCTGCCCACAATCCCGGCGGCGGCTTCTTCTGTCCTTCGTCGTTCCGTTGCCTCTTCGCTTCGTCGTTTTCCTCCGCCCCCGCAGATCCGGGCGCGGAGGTGCGGGCGCAGCCTGCGCTGTGAATACATAACCGTGCCCCTACGGTAATCAGGCCGCCACGCCCTCATGCCGGTCGCTCCGTGAATTGCGCTTCCGACCGGTCAGCCGGCGGAATCCATCCCGAGCCGCGCCCGTCAGACTGCGGTCCGCTGATGACGGATCATCGCTGCCTGATGGCCGCGGCCCGGAGTTGGAAGGAGTGCTGCAAACGCCCCCAATGCGACCATGCCTGATTGTTCTTCATATGACGCGTCGATCACGCGGTCCGTGGGCCTGGGTAGCCGGATCACAAGACACCTATCTCTGCTTATCCGTCCCGTACAGCTTGGAAGGGAGCAAGCACCGTGCCACAACTGTCGTCGGCGCCGACCGCCGCTGTGTGTCAACGCACGTTCCACAGCGGACTCGGTACGCTCATTCCCAGCGCAATTCTGATTCGTCGACTCGGCCACGATGGAATCGTCCGCCTATGCTTTGCCCATGGCGCGCCGCACATGGACATATGCGTCGAGACGGGAAAAACTATGTCAAAATAGAGCGACGACCTGAATGACGCCGCAATCGCCGCCATCCGCGCCGCTGATCACGGGGCTGCTCCTTCGCGCCGAGCAGGGCGACCGCGCAGCCACCGAGGAGTTGTTTCCGCTCGTTTATGACGAACTGCGGACGCTGGCGGAGCGTTACATGCGCGATGAGCGGTCAGATCACACGCTGCAACCGACGGCGCTGGTTCACGAAGCCTATCTTCGACTGGTGGGGCCGGCAGGGGCATCGTGGGAGAACCGCCGACATTTCTTCAGCGCCGCGGCGCGCGCCATACGACGCATCCTGACCGATCATGCTCGCGCGCGCGATCGCCGCAAGCGGGGCGGCGGGCGAGTCGCCGAACCGCTTTCGGAAATCGCGGACGATTCCAACGAAGCGCCGGTCGACGTGGTGGCGCTCGATGATGCGCTGACGCGGCTGACGGCGCTGGATCCGCAGAAGGCCGCGGTCGTCGAGCTGCGGTTTTTCAGCGGCCTGAGCCTGGAGGACACGGCCCGCGCGCTGGGCATATCGTTCAGTACGGTCGCACGCGAATGGCGATTCGCGCGCATCTGGCTTTATCGCGAGCTTTCGACGGGACACCGGTCGTGACGTCCGATCAGTTGGCGCGCGTCGAACGGGCTTTCTTCCAAGTCGAACAGGCGCCGCGCGCGCGACGCGACGAGGCGCTTCGGGCCGCCTGCGGCGACGACGCGGATCTGCGCCGCGAAGTCGAATCGCTGCTGGCCCACGAAGAACCCGCGGCCGGATTCCTGGAGGATCCGGCGCTGGGCGCCGGCTTTGCGCTGTCTCACGACGCGCCCGACGATCTCATTGGCCGGCAGGTCGGGCTTTATCGCATTGAGCGTCGCGTGGCATCGGGGGGCATGGGCACGGTCTATCAGGCCGTTCGCGCCGACGGACAGTTCGATCAGCGGGTTGCGGTTAAGATCGTCAAGCGCGGCATGGATTCGGAGGAGATCGTGCGGCGGTTCAATCTGGAGCGTCGCACGCTGGCGGGTCTGAACCATCCTCATATCGCGCGGCTGCTCGACGGCGCGACGATGCCCGACGGGCGACCCTATCTGGTCATGGAGTTCGTCGATGGCGCGCCGATCGACCGGTATTGCGACGCGCGGCGTTTCTCCACGGAACAGCGCCTGCGGCTGTTTCTGACCGTGTGCGACGCGGTGCGGTACGCCCATCAGAACCTGGTCGTTCACCGCGACCTCAAGCCCGGTAACATCCTTGTGGACGCCGACGGCGTGCCCAAGCTGGTGGACTTCGGCATTGCGAAAGTTCTGGCGGGCGCCGGGTCCGACGAGATCACGCTGCCGCACGAGCGGCGACTGACGCCGGAATACGCCAGTCCCGAGCAGGTCGTCGGGCGCTCTCTGACCACGGCCTCGGACATCTACTCGCTGGGCGTCATACTGTACGAACTGCTGAGCGGGCACCGCCCCTATCGATTCGGAACGCGCACCGCCGCGGAAATCGAGCGCGTCATCTGTCATCAGGCGCCGCCGGCGCCGAGCCAGGTCGTCACGCAGATCGAAACGCACGTCCTGACTGGCGGTCTGCCGGCCGAGACCGTCACACCCGAGTTTGTCGGCCAGGCGCGCAACGAATCGCCCGAGCGCCTGCGTCGCAGGCTGCGCGGCGATCTGGACACGATCGCGCTGAAGGCGATGCACAAGGATCCGTCGCGCCGCTACGCCTCGGTCGATCAGCTCGCCACCGACATCGAACGCTATTTGTCGGGACTGCCCGTGATGGCGCAGCCGGACCGTCTGGGTTACCGTCTGCGTAAATTCGTCGGCCGGCACGCCATGGGCGTGTCAACGGTGGTCGGGATCGCCGCGCTTCTGGCAATCGGGGTCGGTCTATTGGGCTGGCAGTCGCGCATTGCGCGTCGGCAGCGCGACGCGGCCTACCTGGCGCGCGATCAGGCCGAAGCGACGGTCGATTTCTTCCAACGGATGCTCGCCTCGGCCGATCCGGCGAACGCAGGCCCGGACGCCAGCGTTCGCAGCGTTCTCGATGCGGCCGCGGCGGAGATCGAGAACGACCTTCGCAATCAACCCCTGCTTCAGGCCGCCATACGCAGCAGCATCGGCCGCGCGTACCTGGCGCTGGGGATGCTGGAGGAGGCCCACGGGCACATCGAGCCGGCGTATGCGGTTCGCGTCTCGATGCTTCCTGTCGGACATCACGATCTGGCCGAAAGCCAGTTCGACCTCGCCAAGCTGCTTTATGCGCGGGGCGAATTCCCGCGCGCCGAGGCGTTGCTGCGCGAATCGCTCGAAACGCACCGGCGGCTGCGCGGCGAAGAAAACGTGGACACGGCGCGCGTCTGGAACGATTTGGGCGCTGTTCTGCGCGCGCAGGGAAAGCTGAACGAAGCTGAAACGGCGCTGCGCATCGCCATTCGAATACGCGAAAAATCCGCCGGCGCCGCGAGCCTCGACATGGCCGAGAGCCTCAATAATCTGGCCGGCGTGCTTCGGGCGCGCGGCGACCTTGACGGCGCGGCGGATTACATGGACCGCTCGCTGGCCATGCGCCAGCAGTTGCTGCGCGAAGATCACCCCCTGCTGATCCAGAGCAAGGCCAACATGGCGGTGATGGTGGCGTCGCGCGGCAATCCAAAGCGCGCAGAATCGCTGTTTCGCGAAGTCGTGGAACTGGACCGCAAGGTCTATGGCGAGGATCATCCCGCGTACGCAACCGACCTGTCGGGGCTGAGCCAGGTGCTGATGCTTCAGGCACGTTACGCCGAGGCGGAGCCGTTGCTGACCGAAGCGCTGCGCATCAGGCGCTTGCGCCTGGATGAAGGCGATCGGCGGCTTCTGATGTCGCAAGCCCTTCTCGGGCGCTGCATGTTGGCGCTGGGGCGGATCGATGAAGCCGAATCACTGCTGGCCGACGCGTTGAGTCGCGCTCTGCCGGGCATCAGGACCGGAGACGCCTCATGGCTGGCCGTGGTGGACGATTTACAGCGATTGTACTTGCAGACGGGCCGGCCGCACGAAGCGGCCGAAATGCGCACCATTCGCGCATCGATGGAAGCCCCTCCATAATCCGCTCGTTTGCACGCCGGTGATCCGCCA
>WYBU01000109.1 GCA_011525745.1 Planctomycetaceae bacterium
ATGAAATCGCCGAGCGCTGCACCTATTACCAGGCACGGAATCGGACGTCCTACGAGAGCCGCAAGCGAATGGCCCACCTCCGCGCAAAACGACGCAGCAACGAGTAGATAGCGCTGTCATACTAATGAGTCACATTGAATCCATCGCCAGGGCGCCCACGAGTCTCGCAGTGGCCACCCCCTACGCACCCCCCCGCCCAGCCTCGACGCCGAATCGAAACACTTCCGGCCGCGCCACGCGCAGATAATCCGACACCGCCAGCACCATCGAGTCCGTCAGGCTGCCCGCGTTGAACGCGATCCGCTCGTTGAGTGTGATCGACTCGTCCATATACAGCTCGAACGGCAGAATCGGCGGACCGAACGGCGGAACCGCGCCGGGCACAAGTCCCGTCAGTTCGCGCAGTTCTTCCGCCGTGGCGAAGCGCGTCTTGCGAACGCCGAAGCGCGCCTTGATCCTGCCCGAGTCGAGCTTCAACGCGGCGCTGAGCACAAGAAGTCGAAAGCTCTCGCCCGTCTTCATCAGCAACGCCTTGCCTCCGATGCGGATGTCCTCGCCCCGCGCCCGCGCCGACTCCTCGGACGTGTGCGTCGGCTCGTGATGAATCAGCCGATAACCGACGCCTTGTGCATCCAGATAGCCGCGAATTCGTTCCAGCACGCTCGCCTCGTCGGCACTCATGATGGCTGTCCTCGCACGTATTCACCGTCTCGTTATCGAACGCAACGATCCGGCGATTGACTTCACCCGTCCCCTCGCCGTACAGTAAGCACCTTCGGTGCCGACTGGTTCTTTCGGCCTCGCGCGCTGATCGGGGGAGGGTCGATGCGCGTTTTCTCGGGTCTTTGCGCTACTATTCTCGCCCTCGCGCCGGTCCCGTTCGCCCGCGCCGACATCACCGTCGACGCCGGCCCCGATCAGATCATCCTCTTTCCCGGCCCCGCCACGCTTGAGGCCATCGTCACCGGCCTGTCGCCGCTCGATTACTGGGTCGCCGACGGCGACGATCAGTACGAGAACATGATCATGAAATACCACAGCGTCAACGGTCTGTCGCAATCCGGACCGCTGCGCGACTGGGACCAGGCCATCTCGTATCCGTGGCCCAGCGACATCGTGCGCATCAACGAGACCATCTTCGGCATCGACACCCTTCGCCGCTGCCTGTGGGTGCTCAACGACGACGTCACCGGCGACGTCACGCAAATCGGCCCGATCTCCGGCTGGCAGCGGCTGAGCTGCCTGGCCTACGACTCCAACAACGACATCCTTTACGCCGGCGATTTCAACGCCGACCGCCTGCTGCGCGTCAACCGCCAGACCGGCCAGTTCACGCCCGTCATGACGCTGCCGTTCGGCGACATCCGCGGACTGGCTTTCAATCCGGCCACCGGCCTGCTCTATGCCAGCGACATGACGAACCACAACCTGTATTCGATCAATCCCGCCGATCAGCAGGTGACGATGCTGTGGCATCTGCCCAGCCCGCCCGACTCCGGCTACGACGAACTGGATTTCTATCGCGGCAAGCTCTACGGCGCCTGGCAGGCCGACTATTTTTCCACGCCGCTGGTGACGCAGCTCCGCCACATCGACCTGGCCACCGGCGTCGAAAACGACATCGGCCCTCCGATTGTCGAGTCGGCGTCGCACAGCCTGATGATCAACAGCATGCCCGAAGAGATGCAGTGGACGATGGCGTCCGGGCCGGGGAGCGTGACGTTTTCGTCGCCGAATACGGAACAGACCGAGGCGACTTTTTCGTCGCCCGGAATCTACGCGCTGGAACTGACCGTGTTCGCCGAGAGCGGCAACGTCTCTGACGTTGTGATCGTGCACGTGACCGAGTTTGTGGATTGCAACGAAAACGGCCGGAACGACGCCCAGGACATCGCCGATGGCGTCAGCCGCGACTGCGACGCCGATGGCGTACCCGATGAATGCGGCGCCGCATGGACCGACGTCGAGCTGTTCGTTGCGACGATGCTGTCGGCGTCGCCCGGTCCGGCGCTGATCTGCCTGTACGATCAGAACGACGACGGCGTCCTCGACGGCGACGACGTGCAGGGCTTCCTTGCACGACTCTGAGCATCGTAGGATCCGCTGTGCGGACCATTCACCCCGCGTGGCACGGGCTTGCAGGCCGTGGAGCACAGCCGCCCTCGGCTGTGACGTAGGGTTCGCTGTGAGTTTGAGAATTTATTGAAAAAAGGGCCATTTTGACCGCGTTTTCAGGGCTGAAAACGCGGGTGGAAACGGCAAATCGACAATAAATTCCCAAGCTCTGTGCGGACCATTCACCCCGTGTGGCACGGGCTTGCAGCCCGTGGAGCACAGCCGCCCTCGGCTGTGACGTAGGGTTCGCTGTGCGGACCATTCACCCCGCGTGGCACGGGCTTGCAGCCCGTGGAGCACAGCCGCCCTCGGCTGTGACGTAGGGTTCGCTGTGCGGACCATTCACGTCGCGTGGCACGGGCTTGCAGCCCGTGCGAATCAGAACTCCCGGCGCCCGCGCTGGGGGCTACCGCAACTCGCATGATGACCGCGGCGCTTGCGCTTGCGGCTCTGATCACGCCGGCATCGTTGGCCGCCTGTCAACAAAAAAAGCCGCGGGCAACTCCGCCCGCGGCCCCTGTCAGTCATGCCATTCGCTCGTCGCTGCCGGCGCCTTTAATGATTCGGCGCCTTCGGCTCCGGCTTCTTCTCCGGCTGAATCGACTTTTCGGCCTTCTCGATCTTCTTCATCTTGCCGTCCTTGAACGTCACCTTGCACTTGCTGCACTCGCCGTCGGTCATCATCGCCACGGCGCACGACTCGCACTTCTCCGCCGTCGCCACCGCCAGCTTGATCAGCGTCATCGACTCCTCGGCCTTGCCGAACGACTCGTGCGTCTTGAAGATCCGGCCGCCGACGATCCCCGCGTTGCACGTCTTGCAGAAGGCGTCCTTCTTGCTCTCGATCGCCTTTTTGCAGTCGGCGCACTTGATCGACCCTGGATCGGCCCGTGTGCCCTTCGCCAGCGTGAAGGCCGGGATCGACTTGTACATGTTGCCGCCGGTGTACGCCAGGTGGCAATGGCTGCACGTGCCGTCGTTCTCGATCGCCTTGAGGCACTCCTTGCACTTGATGTCGGTCTTGCTTTTCGGCGCCGGCTGGCCGGCCAGCGTCTCGGTCAGCTTCTGGGACTTCGTCTCCAGCCCGAAGAACATGCCGTGCTTGCACTTCGGACACCAAACGACATTCTTTGTCTTCGCTTCGGAACAGGTGCACTTCTCATCGGCCGACGCCGGCACGGCGAACAGGAAGCCGGCCGCCAGCGCGGCCACGAATGCGAGGCGTTTCATCGATTGCTCCTTGCCTGCGGACTATTCTCGGCGGTTCCCACGCGGGACCGTATGCCTTCGAGGAATTGCGGCCGGCGCGGCGTCGCAACGGAAGCCCGGAATCGCAGACCCCGGCTTTCGACGTGAATGCTCAACAGGATGAGATTCATGATCGCGCCATCCGCCAACGAACACTCGGCAAAATGAACTGCGATCTTCGATTGAAAGTCTGTGCGCGGATTTGGCGAATGTCAAGGAATCAAGCCCCTCAGTCGCCGTAACCTTATATGCTATATAATGTTGCGTGCCTTGAAATCTTGGCACAACGCGCCGACTTTTCGCCTAGCAACGCGCCCCGTGAACCCGGATGAGCCGTGCATCGCCCGCGGCATAGAATAGGACCCATGAGCAGCCAACCGACCGCGGCCGCGCGCGCCATCGTCGCCTTGCAGTCTGTCGAACACGATGTCCGTGCCGCCGTCCGCCGCGCCCTCGATGCCGCCGAGTGGACCCGCTACGTGCCGCGCGGCGCCGACGTGTCGCTGAAAGTCAATCTCGGCTGGGACCTCTTCATCCCCGGCTCGATCACCTCGCCCATGATGGTCGAGGCGCTGATCGAGGAAATCCGCCCGCACGTCGGCCGCATCTTCATGGTCGAGTCCGACCAGGTGCTCGAAGACATCGAGAAGGCCTTCCACGCGTCCGGCATGGCCGACGTCTGCCGCCGCGCCGGCGTCGAGTGGGTCAACATGAGCCGCGCCGAGACCGTGCCGGTCGATGCGCCGGACAACGTCGTGCTCAAACGCATCGACGTGCCGCGCATCCTCCGCCAGACGCTGATGATCACCGTGCCCGTCATGAAGACGCACGCCAAGACCGTCCTGACCGGCGCGATCAAGAACCAGTGGGGCTGCCTCAGCAAGATGCGCCACGAATATCACCTCGTCCTCGACGACGCCCTGGCCGACCTCAACAGCGTCATGCGGCCGACCCTGGCCGTGATGGATGGCACGATCGGCCTTGAGGGCAACGGGCCGAAGTCCGGCCGGCCGCGCGTGGCCGATCGCATCCTCTGCTCGGCCGATCCGGTCGCGCTGGACACGGTCGCGGCCGTCAGCATGGGCATCGACCCGGCGTCGGTGCGGCATCTGGCCTGCTGCGCGGCGCGGGGAATCGGCACGAACGATGTGTCGCGAATCGAGGTGCGCGGCCTGGACCCGGCGGCCGCGCGGATCGCGTTTCGTCCGGCGCGGCACAACGCCGTGTCGCTCGTGGAGACGGTGCTGCGCAAGAGCCTGTTCAAGAAGTTGTTCTTCAACACGCCGATCTTCGGCCTCTGCCTGTGGGGGGCGAAGCGCTATTACCGCTGGTGGACGCGGCTGTACGCCGAAGGCTGCTGGAACGAGGTCCGCGCCCATCCGGTCTATGGCCCGCAATGGCGCGGCCTGTCGCCGACCGTGCTGCTGAACGCCCCCGCCGGCAATCACTGCTCCGACCGCGTGGCACGGGCTTCCAGCTCGTGAGTGCGTGTACCACAGCCGCCCTCGGCTGTGAATGGAGCACAGCCGCCCTCGGCTGTGTCACCGCGTGGCGCGGGCTTGCAGCCCGTGGAATCCGAGCCGCGCAGCATCAGCAAGTGGGATCCGCGCGCCGGAAGCGCGAGCGAACGAGATTCTCGCGTACTGGCGTGGAAAGACCGTCGCCGCGCTGCGTGCGAATGTGTGAAAGGCAGGGTTACGCGCTAGCCTGCGCCGCCGGATCCCGCTCGCAGACGCCTTGCGGCTCCGAAGGACCGCAGCGCTGGCGCACGCGGCTCGGATCATGCCGGGCGGCCCACCACGTTGAGGTGGGGTCACGATGATGCAAATTGGAACAACGCGATCGCTTGCGCCCAGCCGCCGCGAATTCCGCCGCGGCGCCCAGGCATGCGCTACCGTTCTCATGCTCCCCTGCTCCGGCCCCGTCGCCGGCCGGTTCATCACCGCCGCGACCGCCGTCGCCGATGCGGCCGGCCGTTGCCGAACAACTCGACACCGGCGACGTGTAGAAATGGTACGAGCGAGTAACGATCTGAATCCGGCTTCACGATGAGCACTTGCGATTTGAGCACCACCACCAGCCCAGGATTGCACACCTCGTATGCCGCGCCGCGGCTCGCACGAACGCGAAACGGTTGAAACGGCTCACTATTAAACAGTTCGCGAACGGAGTTGATCACCATGGCACGCTGATGGCACGTTCTCCACGCCGACGACAACGCCCCGCGCCGACCCGGGCCTTCAGTCCCCAGGAAGATACGTCAAATCCTGCAAGTGTCGCATCGGCTCGAACAGGGCCTCGCGCAATTCAGTGGTTGTGATCCAGTCGACATCGCCCCCCAGACGCAGCACGCAAGTCTGTGTTCCATTCAATAATTCCGGTCTCAAATAAGCCGAGATGCGCGGCGCGGTCGCCTCGTTCGGCGGCGGCGCCGCGATCGAAGCGATTCGGACGACGAAAGAAAACGCCTCCTCCGAATCCGGCTGCCCCCACATCAGCTCCTCGCGGGTCAGCCCCTCGGCGCCCACGTACAACTCAAGATCGGTCGGCCAGAACCGCAACGACGGCGCGGCCCCATGAGGCTCGGCCAGCGACTGCGCCGCCGAATGGATCTTCCGCATCGTCGATTCGACGCCACGTTTGTCTGCGGTAGTCAGGTCGGCGAAGGTCCGGTGAACCCCCGGGGAACTGGCCGGCGTAGGGGCCTTGCGAACGCAGGCACATGTGAGAACGGCGACGAGCCAGCGGCAACGCGAACAACTCTTGGCAGACGAATCATGAGAAGTACCTGCGACGAGCATCCCCACTGCGATCTCCAAATGTCCTGCCCCGAGCCAGACGCCGCTGCGCGGATATGGTAAGTATGGCGCAAGGCGAGCGCCGCCTAACCGCCCGCAATCAAGCCCACGAACGGCCCGATATCGTCACCGTCGGGATTGCCGTCACCGTTGAGGTCGGCGGCGCACCGCGCTTCGGGCTCGGCACCCGCGGGGTCGATGAGCACCGATGCCAATGGCGAAACATCCAGCACGTCCACTTGACCGTCGCCGTTGATATCGCCGGGGATTCGCAGCGGACAGGCATCGCAGGCGTCGCCGATCCCATCGCCATCGGTGTCGAGCGGATCGGGCGACAATGGACAGTTGTCGTCGGCAAAGCAGGCGCCGTCGTCATCCCAGTCGAAGTGCGCGGCCAGGACGACCGCTGCGTTCGTCTGATCGCGCGCCGCAATCACCGGCGTAAATCGCCGCGGATCGAACGTAATTGACGCAAAAGTTCCCACGCTGCCGCTGGACCAGACCGTCTGGAGTTCCCCTGCATCAAAAGCCAGATCACCGTCCAGGTCATGCCACAGTTTCAGATCGGCGTTACTTGCGTCGTAGTACGCCGCCAGGGCGCGCCCCTGGGGTGAGAACGTCAGCGCGGCATACTGGCCGACGTTGCCCGCAAAGTCGACTGTGCGTATCTCGCCGGCATCGAGCGACAAATCGCCATCGGCGTCGTACCATAGCTTCAAATCCTGGGGCGTAACGGCGTAGTAGGCCACGACCGCATTGCCCGATTCCGTGAATCGCAGCGAAGTGTATTGACCCACTTGCCCCGTGCTGTCAATCGTTCGAATTTCGAGCGAGTCGACGGCAAAGTTACCATTGGAGTCGTGCCAGATGCGCAGATCGCCGTTACCGATGTCGTAGTAGGCGACGACCGCGCGGCCGTCGGAATCGAAAGCCAGCGAGCAATGTGACCCCACCGAACCGGTCGATTGAATCACGCGTGCCTCTCCCAGATCGCCGGCGAAGTTCCCATTCAGATCGACCCACAGACGCAGATCGCTATTGGTGGCATCATGGTATGCAACGACCGCCATTCCCGACGGTGAGAATGCCAACGAGGCGTATTGTCCTACGTCGTTGGGCGAGTCGATAAGAGCAAGCTCACCAGCCTGTGCGGCGCGGTCGCCGTTGGCGTCGTGCCACAACTTAAGATTGCCGCCGGCAATTACATAGTAGGCAATGGTCGCCCGGCCATCGGCATCGAAGGCAAGCGAACTGAACACTCCAGCGTTGGGGCTTGTATCCAGAATGCGAATCTCAAGGGCGTCTGCGCTCAGATCGTCGTCGTCGTCGTACCACCAGCGCAGCGTTCCGCTGGTGGGCGAGTCGGCATCGTAAAAGGCCATCGCGACGTGACCCTCGGGACTCATGCGAATGGACGTACCCGCACCCGCGTCATTCGCCTGAATCTGTTGCCGCAGCCACACGGATTGAGCGGGATTGTAAAACAGAACACACGTGTCACATTCGCTGGGGATCAAATCACCGTCGGGATCGTCAGAGACGCCCAAGGCTATGTCGCAAGCATCCAACGTGCCAGTCGTATTGCAGTCCGGAGTGAAATCACAGAGGTCTGGCAGGCCATTCGTGTTGCAATCTGTCGCGTACCCTGGCTCGCATTCGTCAGGAATTGCGTTTGTATTGCAGTCCCCGCTCTGCGCGGGGGCAATGTCGCATTCATCCGGCATGCCATTCACATTGCAGTCCCCTGCGCCCGTAGCGACATCACAATCATCTGCCGAAGCATTGGTGTTGCAGTCAGGCTCACACACGTCCGGTACGCCATTGACATTGCAGTCGGCGTTGGCAAGTTGACACTCATCGGGAACAACATCGGTGTTGCAGTCCTGACTGAGGCCGCCGCCGATGTCGCAGGGACCGTCCGGCGCCTCGTTGGTGTTACAGTCGCCGGCACCCCCGGGCTGGCACTCGTCGGGCACCATGTCCCCATCACAATCCGATACGGCCGCGCTCATCACGTCGCATTCGTCGATCGTTCCATTTGTATTGCAGTCCGGCGCACCGATGAGTATATCGGCAGGAACCCAAGTAGGATCTGCGGAGTCCGCCTGGGGGGTTGAGCCAAGCTGACCGTGATGCTGAAACGAGGTCGCATCCGAGGCAACCTGACTGCTGCCCTCGTCGAAATGCCAAAGACCGACAAGACCGGTCTCCTGCCCCGACAAGTACGCCGACATGTGATTCGCAACCTGAGCCCCCGTCCGCGCCACGTTCCACAGTCTTACTTCGTCCAGGCGACCGTTGAAGTACTGCTCGCCCGTCGCGGCGCCGATCCACAAGTCCATCGCCGCCTGATTCGATAAAGGTGTGAACGTCGTCATTCGGACGCCGACGAGTTGCCCGTCGACATACATCCGCATTTCATCAGCCGGGTCATCAAACACCGCAGCCACGTGGTGGTATTGGCTCCAGTTGTAGGACTGCACATTCACGAAGAGTCGCACGCCCTGATTGGCGTCGTTATCGATGCCGAATTCGAGATTGTTGCCCGTAAGCCGAAGGTAATATGGATCACGACCAGACTGACCATCTCCCTTGAACACGATCTGCTGCCACACTCCGCCTGGGTTGTTGGCCTGCATCCAGACCTCGATCGTCAAGCTGCTTGTGATCGACATGGCCGGCGAGTTTGCAACGCGCACGTAATCTCCCGAGAAGAACAGCGCATATCCGAGTTGTGCCACTTCGCAATCATCGATCGTGCCATTCGAATTGCAGTCTGGCGCGCCTTCAGAGATCTCCTGAGAATCGAGCGTGCCGTTGGTATTGCAGTCCTGCGCGCGTGCGTTGGCCGCACAGCCCAGGGTCACGATCACGGCGCACGAAAGGAATCCACCGAGGTCAATCTGCTTGGTCACCGTTCTACCTCCAAGCTTAGAGCCTATCCCAAAACCTGCTTGATTGCCGATATTTCATTACGGCGCGGAGTCGCGCCGGGTGCAAGGAGGTCCAGGGATGGACGAGGAATGCATTAGCGAGGATTGGCGGATTCCTGACGAG
>WYBU01000110.1 GCA_011525745.1 Planctomycetaceae bacterium
AATGCGCAGTGAAAGCCGGACCGAGTGCGGCGATCTGCTCGGCAGTCATAACTCACCTCCATGTGCTGGAGGTGAGATCGGCAGGTTCATTGGTTAAACTTGAGCCGATTCAGCGCTGTAGTGTTAATGCCCCGGACGGTCCAATTCCTACTTGTCGATTCCTACGGTGTGTGCTGGCGCTATGCGAGTTTAGCGACAATCGAAATCGCCTGGCGCGACATCCGCGACATCAAGTTCGAGGTATCATGCAAAACGATCGTCTTGTTTCTTTCGGACGGTACGCGGCAGACCTTGCCCGCCGCATTCATCCCGCTGCCAAAGGCAGCACGCGGCTTTGCGGAACAGCTCATGGAATTCTGTAGTCCCTCAGAGAAAGCACTTGAAAGGCCGTCAGATTGCCGATGAAGGGCACAGAACGGGGTTCTTACCCATCCCGACGTGACGGACGCTCAGCGCAGAGTGATCGAGCCGTGGATTCCTTCTGCGACGCCTATTGCTCGGCCACGCAAGCCTGGTCCGCGGGAGGTCATCAATGCGATGCTGTATGCGGCGCTGAGCGCTTCCTCGTGGCGGCAGCTGCCACACGATTACCCGCCCTGGGGGAAGGGTCTACTACTATTAAGAGGTTTTCCGGCAGAATGGCACGTGGCGCAAGAGTCATCGCGCGAGCATTACAGCGGCACGAATGCGCGCGACGCCAAACGCACAAGCGAGCTAGCAATTGGAGGGGCCGGGCTGAAAGCCAGCGTGGCTGACCCTTCGGTGGACAGGCGGATTCTTTAGGAGTCGTTGAAGTGATATTGGCAATGACCAGCGGCAGCGGCGACTTGCCACGTTGGCGGTAGGAACTCTTCAATCCGGCGCGAGCCGATATGGGTACGAAGTGCAAGAGTACGCACACAAGCACAAGCCTCGCCGCGCGCGCCGGTCGAACTCTTGCTTGCGAGCCGGCCGATCACGCCTTTCTCGCTCCCTCCCCGTTCGCATCCTCCAATCCCACCGTGCATTTCATCGAAGCCCGATCCGTTACGCGATCATCAGACTTTTGACCGAAATTCCCCCGTGCCCATTGGTCGCCCGCCTGCCCCCGCCGCCAACGCCCCATCCCTGTTTCACGTGAAACACGTTCGCGCCCGCCCATTCCTGTTTCACGTGAAACACACTTTCACCCGCGATTCGCTGTTTCACGTGAAACAGAAACTTAGCCGTCACGGTGCGGCAGGCGTTTCCCGCACCCCGGCCCTCTCCCTGGAAAGGAGAGGGGGGAACGGTTGGAGCGCGGCGCGCGGTTCACCCTCACCCCAACCCTCTCCCTGCGAGGGAGAGGGAGTCACAGCCGGGGGCGGCTGTGCTACAGGTCAGTCCGTTGCCTCCTTCGCCGGTTCGCTCGGCGGGTTGAGGATGAACCGGTCGAACCAGGCCAGGTCCCATTCCATCTTGGCCTTGCGGTTTTTGTAGGTCGTCAGGCCGTGGCCTTCGTTGGGATACACCAGCAATTCGGTCGGGACCTTCACGTACTCCTTCAGCGCGCGGTGCAACGTGCGGCTGTGCGCGGGCGGGACGCGGGCGTCGTTGCCGCCCACGTGAATCAGCGTCGGCGTGCGGACCCGGTCCAGCCGGAAGCTGGGCGACGCTTTCACGTACGCCTCGGTGCGGTCCCACGGAAAGCCCTTCATGTAGTTGATGACATGCCCCGGCGTGTCCTCGATGCCCCATTGCATCAGCATGTCCAGCACCCCCGCGCCGCTGCTGGCCGCCTTGAAGCGGTCGGTCGTCGTGATGATGCAGTTGGTCAGATAGCCGCCGTTGCTCCAGCCGATCACGCCCAGCTTGTTCGCATCGGCGATGCCGCGCTCGATCATCGCATCCACGCCGGCGAGGATGTCCTTGACCTCGACGTCGTTCTCGCGGCCGATCAGATCGGTCAGGAACTGGTCGCCGTAGCCGGTGGAGCCGCGGTAGTTGGGCGTCAGCAGCGCGTAGCCCGTCGCCGGAAGCAGCGTGCGGCCGTAAATCCAATATTGCAGACAAAACGGGGCGCAATCGGTGGGTCCGCCGTGAATCTCGACGACCATCGGCAGCGGCTTGCCCGGTTCGTGATCGGGCGGCAGTTCCAGAATGCCCTCGACCTCGACGCCGTCGGGCGCCTTCCATTGCACAAGCTGTATGCTCGGCAGCTTCCACGTGTCGACCTGCGGATTGACGTTGGTCACCCGCACGCCCGATCCGCCATGCTGAACAAAAACCTCGGGCGGGTGCGTCAGGCCGCTGGAGACATAGGCCGGACCGCTGCCGTCGGCGGCGAACGAGAACGCGCCGACCGTCACGTCGCCGGGCGTCAGTTCGGTCGGGCCGGCCGGCTTGCCATCCGCCGCGACCGCGACGCGATAGATGCGCGTCCGCGCGCGATGCACAGCGGCGAAGCACAGCTCGCGCGTGCCGGGCTTCCATTCCAGTTGCGGCGTGACGTAAATCCCATGCGGCCGGGTGACCTTGTGAATCACCGTTGTGTCGGCGGACAGCGTCGCGACGAACAGCTCGGAAGGATATCCGTCGAAACTGACGGTGAACGCCAGCGACGCCGAGTCGGACGACCACGCCAGGCCGTCGAGCCAGCCGTAGGGCGACGGCGCGTCGGCCCGCCACAGCTTGTCCGGAAGCGTCGTGATGCTCTTCGTCCCGGCGTCCCAGATGTCGACGCGCGACTGGCCCTCGTTGCTGATGAGATGCTCATTGGGCGTAGTGAGCATGGCGACGCGAAGTTGATTGGGCGCGACGGCCAGGGCGGTGATGTGCCGTTTGTCGTCGATGATCTTCTCCGCCCGCCAATTGGCCAGATCGAGCTTCCACACGGCCGACAGATGGTCGATGCCGTGGCCGAACTCGATGTCGTCCTTGTACTTGCCGCGCAGATCCTTCCATTCGTCGGCGAGCTGTTCCTCGTCGGTCGTGTAGTAGAGCGTGCGGCCGTCGCGGGAAAGCTCGAAGTGGCCGATGCCGTCCTTGACGCGCGTCACGGCCATCGGCTCGCCGCCGTGCGGGCTGATGCGCCAGACCTGCGTCGAGCCGTCCCAGGGGGGGTTCTTCTCGGCTTCGCGCTTGGCGTTGGCGGTGTAGTAAATCCAGCGGCCGTCGGGACTCCAGCGCGGCGCGGTTTCGGTTGCGGCGTCGAACGTCAGGCGCGCGACGTTTTTCGTGGCGGCATCGACAAGCCACAAATCCTGGTTGCGCTTCTCGTTGGGAGGCTCCCAGCGCAGCTCGGTGTAGGCGACGAGTTTGCCATCGGGCGAGGCGGCGCAGTCGGTAATGACGCCGATCGTGAAGTAGTCGTCGATGGTGATGACGTGATCGCGCTGCGGCACATCGTGGGCCGGCGCGGTCAGGACCAGCAGCGAGAAGCAACGGAACAGCAACGTCAACGTCGCGGTCATGTGGGATCCCCTGTCGATGCGGCGCATTCGGGCCGGAAGATCGCGTACCGCCGGCCAGCGCACAAGACGGGAACACGATCGTCGAAGGGCCGAGTCGAGTCAACACGACCGCCGTCGCCGGGGTTATAGGCCGAAGTTGCCGGGAAGAGCTTGCGTCGCCAGATGAAGTCATGGACGACCCGCAGAGAATGAAACGAAAGCCCCGCCGGATTGCGCGCGGGCGCTCGTTATTGCCCCATCCCGGCGGTGGCCCGGCCTCATCGCATCGCATGTTGTTTTGCCGCACGGCGGCGCAGCCCTCAACGGCATGGGAACTTGCGTGCCGTCCGACCCGCTCGGATGCGCGACGCGTGTGGCGTTTTCACAACGCCCCGCACAGAGCGAACCCCGTCTTACGCGACCATCTTGCGCAATGCTCTGGATTTGGCGTCGCCGCGAGAATAACGTTGAATGAGGAGCCGCACGGTGCAGTCAATCTGGCCGCAGCGGCACGCCGGTTGCCTTGCGTCGCGACGACCGGCGATTCGGGCCGCCTGAGGTCCGCAGTACATCACAACAGGGGGGGAGTCGACCATGGACGAAGTCACATTTCAGAAGAAACTCGCTGAACTTGTCGCGGAAATCGGAACGCTGCCCTCAACCGAGCGCGGCAAGCTCGAAGCGTTGGCGGAAGAGACGCGGCAACGCCATCAAAAGCTGAAGGAGACCGTCCACAGCCTTCAGGAAAGCATCGACTACCTGCGGCTGTCCATCAAATACCTCCTTTTCGATCTCGAAGCCACGCGGCGCGAAAACGCCTATCTCCGCAAGATGCTCGAGGAAGAGCCGGATGCCTGATCGGCGGCGTGAAGCGTCGAAGCGTCGAAATGAAAGGCACGGAGGCACGAAGGGAAGAACAGGGAACAGCGAACAGGGGAAGAGACCGCAACAGCCGGCATCGCAGCGGCGAAGTGAAGGCGCGCGAAGGTTGCGTCGGCGGCGCTGATTGGCGCTTCGACTTCGATTATCATCCCCGGCGTGAAGTCACACTCCGACCATTCGGCCGCAATGACGCGGGCGATTGAAGAGGCGGGTCGCGTTCCCGCGCTGATGATGCAGCGCGTGGACGTGCTTTCGTCCGTTGCTGACTTGCTCATTTCGCGTTTGCGCGAAGAGCGAAAAGTGCTGACCTGCGGCAACGGCGGGTCCGCGGCCGAGGCATCGCACCTGGCCGAGGAACTGGTGGGCCGCTTTCGAGCCGATCGCCGCGCCCTGCCTGCGGTGTGCCTGTGTGCCGACGCCGCCGCCCTGACCTGTATTGCCAACGACTGGGACTACGCCGAGGTCTTCGCCCGCCAGGTCGAGGCGCATGGAGCGGCCGGGGACGTGTTGATCGCCCTGAGCACCAGCGGGCGCAGCCCGTCGATCGTGCGTGCCTTGGAGCGCGGCCGGCAGCGCGGCCTGACGACCGTCGGCCTGCTCGGCTCGGCCGGCAGCCCGGCCCAGCCGCTATGTGATTTGTCGCTCACGTTGGACGGACTTTCGGCGGCACGCGTGCAGGAGGCCCATCTGCTGGCGATTCACCTGCTGTTGGAACAAATCGACGCGGCGTTTGCGGCCTAGGCGCGTGTTGCGACCTGCTTAAACGAACCGCGACCGTGAGGGAATGCCGCACACTATTTGGAATGCAGCGCACCTGCAACCTCGAAACCGGCTGTACCATCAGCCGGATTTGAAACTTGCGGCTGCAGCCGGTGGTTGTCCGGCGCGTCCCCAGGGGGCGCGTTTCGGTTTCCGCATTCCGACGGCTCCATCGATCGACACGCAAACGGGATGAGCGGCCTTGCGACGGCGATACACTCGGATATAATGTCCCCCCCGGTGTGAAAACGAGGGCGCAGGTGCGCGCCGCCGGCAGGTGAGACATGAAAAAGAAAATCCATCCCGAATACGTCGAGTGTACCGTGACGTGCGCGTGCGGCAATTCGTTTACGACCCGCAGCACGAAGCCGCGCATCACCCTGGACATCTGCTCGTGCTGCCACCCGTTCTTCACCGGCACGCAGAAATTCGTCGACACCGCCGGCCGGGTCGAGCGCTTCCAGAAGAAGTTCGGCGGCAAGTATTTTCAGGAAAAAGGCAAGAAGAAGACGCCGCCGGCCAAGGCCTAGCGACTCGAAACTCAAGCGCCCGGAGTCACATCGCGTGATCCGGGCGTGGTCTTTTTTACCGGCCGGCAGGACGCATTGCGAAGATCACGTTTATGTCCGACAACGGCGCTGCCAACAACTTCGACTCGGCCCTGACCACGCTGTCCGACCGCTACGCGCAGATCGAGCGTGACATGAACGAAGCGGCGTTGAAGGGCAACACCGCTCAGATCGTCGCGTTGAACCGTGAATACGCACGGCTGCGGCCGATCGTCGAGCCGTATCGGCGTCGCACCAAGCTGCTCGGTGAGATCGCCGATCATCGCGCACTCATTGCCGATCCGGCCTGCGACGCCGAACTGCGGGCGGTCGCGGAGTCGGAGCTGCCCGAGCTTGAAACGCACGCCGCCGCGATCGAGCAGGAGCTGATCGACCTGATGATCGCCGGCGACGACGCGACGGTTGATTCGGTCATCATGGAAATCCGTGCGGGCACCGGCGGCGACGAAGCGGCCTTGTTCGCCGGCGATCTGCTGAACATGTACACGCGCTTCGCCGAGCGACACGGGCTGAAGATGGAAATCATGGATGCTTCGCCGACGGAGCTGGGCGGCTTTCGCGAGGTGATTCTCAACATGCGGGGGCCGGGCGTCTATCGGCTGCTGGGCTACGAGGGCGGCGGCCATCGGGTGCAGCGCGTGCCCGAGACCGAGCAGCAGGGGCGGATTCACACGTCGGCGGCGACGGTGGCAGTGCTGCCGGAGGCCGAAGAGGTCGACATCAAGATCGACTGGGACAAGGACGTGATCGAGCACGTCAGTTGCGCCGGCGGCCCGGGCGGCCAGAACGTCAACAAGGTGGCGAGCGCGATCAAGCTGGAGCACAAGGCCACGGGCATCACGGTGTCGATGCGCGACGAGCGCAGCCAGCATAAGAACCGCGACAAGGCGCGGCGCATTCTGTTGTCGCGGCTGAAGGACCATTTGTCGCAGCAGGAGCACGCCGCGCGGGCGCAGACGCGGCGCGCCATGATCGGCAGCGGCGACCGCAACGAGCGCATCCGCACGTACAACTTTCCGCAGAACCGCTGCACCGATCATCGGCTGGGCGAGAGTTTCTCACTGGAGCGGATCATCGCCGGCGAGATGGACGATCTGATTCACGCACTTCAGGCGCGCGATCGGCAGGCCCGGCTGAAGAATCTGTGATGATCCAGAACGCGAAGCGGTAAGGACGGGCGCCGCCGAACCGACCCGCGACCGCGAGGCAGCGGCTTTCGTACGGTCGATGGGGCCGCGCGTACCCGCTTTGTCAACGCCGTCCCTGCGTGAAGTCCTCGCGTCAAGCCGGAATCAGAAAGTCCACCGGCGCCGCCTCACGGTCGCGGTTCCGTTCGTGTCGGAGTTCGCTGCGTGGACGCTTAGAATTCGAACAACGTGCTGACGCTGGTGCGTTCGTGGATGTTGCGTATCGCGCGGGCAAACAACTCGGCCGATGAAATCACCCGGACTTTACCGCTCAGTGGTTCGGCGCGATGTTCGATCGTGTCGGTGACGACCAGTTCCTTCAGCGGCGCGGCGTCGATGCGGGCGGAAGCGCCTTTGCCCAGGACGCCGTGCGACACGCCGGCCGAAACGCTGATCGCTCCTTCCTTCACGAGGCGCCGCGCGGTCGCATCGAGCGTGCCGCCCGACGTCGTGAAGTCGTCGACCACGATGGTCCGCTTGCCGAGCACGTCGCCGATGATGCGCGTCACTTCGGCGTTTTCGTCATTGCCGCGGCGGATTTTCTCGGCGATGCAGTAGTCGGCGTTCAGCGCTTTGGCGTAGCGCCGCGCCATCTCGCCGAAGCCGACGTCCGGCGCGACCATGACCAGATCGGGTCCGGCCTCGCCGCGGAACGCCTCGGCAATCAGCGGCAGCGCGTAAAGATGATCGACCGGCACGCGGAAGAAGCCCTGTATCTGCGGCGCGTGCAGGTCCATCGTGACGATGCGATCCACGCCGATGGCCTCCAGGGCGTCGGCGCAGACGCGCGCGCGGATGCTGACGCGCGGCTCATCCTTCTTGTCGGCCTTGCCGTAGGAAAAGAACGGAATCACGGCGGTGACGCTGGCGGCCGAGGCGCGCTTGCAGGCGTCGATGAAGAAGAGCAGCTCCATGAAGCGATCGTTGACCGGGTATGAGAGCGTCTGGACGATGAACACGTCGGCGCCGCGGACGTTCTCGCCGATGCGCACGAACGTGTTGCCCTCGGAGAACTGAATCGTCTCGCATCGCCCGGGCGGGATGCCCAGGGCGCGGCAGATCGCCTCGGTCAGGCGCGGGCTGCCCGAACCGGGGAACACCAGCAGCCGGTCGTTGACGGACATGAGACTCTCCCGAGACGCGTGGAGCCGTGTCGGCGGCGTTGGCGCTCAGTATAGAGCGGGACCGGCGGCGGTGAAACGGCGATGCGAGGCAGAAAGCGACGGAGCGACGAAGGGAAAGTCGATATTCGGAACAAAGGTCAAGGGAACAGAGAGCAGAACGAGCCGCGGGAGCGGGCGTCGCGTCGGACAGCGGGGCGATCGGCGGCGACGCGCCCGGCCCTTTCCCGCTGGCGTGCTGGAATCCATGCGTCCACGTCGTCCACACCTTCCATGCGGTCCACGCCGTCCACGCGGTCCATTTCGTCCACGGTCGCGCAACGGCGCGGCGGTGTCTACCGGCGAATCAGTTTCAGGCCGTCGAACTCGCCGCCCAGCACGGCGCGGGAATCGGTCTTGAGCCAGTCCGACAGCACGGACGCATACACCTGCCGGAAATCGATCTTCCATTTCAGGTCGCCGCGATCCAGGTCCGCCAGGCCGGGCGGTTCGCCGTGAAGTCCGGCGGCGACCGGAGCGCCCGCGAGGAACATCGGGGCCGCCGCGCCGTGATCGGTTCCGCCCGAGGCGTTCTCCGCCACGCGCCGGCCGAATTCGCTGAACGTCATGAGCAACACGCGGTCGAGGTGGCCGTTCTGGCGCAGATCGGCAAAGAATGTCGACAGCGCCGCGCCCAACTGCCGCATGAGGTTTTGATGCGTCCCGCGCTGATTGGCGTGCGTGTCGAAACCACCCATCGACGCGTAATAGACGCGCGTCGGCAGGCCCGCGGCGATCATCCGCGCCACCATGCGAAGCTGCTGCGACAGATCGGTCCGTCCCGGCCGTAGAAAGTCCAGCGGTCGCCGACGCTGCCGGCCCTCGCCCTCGCCCGCGGCCTTCTGAATCTGCTCGGCGCTGAGCCGGGCATCCATCGCCGTGCGTTGCAGGTAGTCGAGCATCGAGACCGGCTTGAGCGTGCCGTCCGGCAGGTGGCCGTCATCGGCACGCCTGTCCGGGCGGTTGAGCTTTGCGAACGCCTGCTCGGCGCCATCGTGACTTGGACCCGGTCGCCATGTGAGCTGATCGGGCGCAGCGAACGACACCGGTCGAAACCGGCCGCTGTGCAGGGCCAGCGGCGACTCGCTGGTCAGCGCGATGCCTCGCCGCGAATCCACCGGATCATTGCCCTTGCAGGTGCAGTCGAAGTAGCGGCCGAGCCAGCCGCTGTGCATGCGCTCTTCGGGATCGGCCGTCATCCAGATGTCGGTGCTCTTGAAATGTGAGCGGTCGGGATTGGGATAGCCGACGGACTGGACAATTGACAACAGGCCTTCATCGTAGAGTTCCTTCAGACCGGTCGCTTCCGGGTGAAGGCCCAGTTCGTCGGTCAGGCGCAGCGCCGCATCCCTGGGAATACCGAGCTGCGGGCGGGCGCGATAGTAGTCGTCGTTGCGCACCGGAATCACCGTGTTCAGCCCGTCGTTGCCGCCGGCAAGCTGCACCACGACGAGCACGCGCTCGGCCTTGACGCCCGGTTTGCCGCCGCTTTTGGGCACATCGGCCGGGCCGGCCAGCGCGCAAGCCGTGCGTTCGAGGAAGGCCGGGACGGTGGCCGCGCCGCCGAGCAGCGTCAGGCCGCGGTTGAGAAACGTTCGACGCGTGGCGAAGGTGATGTTGTTCATGATGAGTGCATCCTCGAAGTAACCGCCCGGCTGTTCGGCCATGCTGAGCCGCGTTGCTGTGTAGGCTCCAGTGGAGTCAATCGGTAGTCATTGCTGCGTTTGCTCACGGCGAACGCAACACGGGCTAAAAATCAGTGTCACGTGAGCTTCAACATGGCCAAGCCCTCGCGAGATAAGTCCATTCGCATTGCCCGGCCTTCTCTCGCGAGGGCTTGACCATGCCACCCGCGAGAGCGTGCCCGACTTCTTGGCGCACGTCTCCAAAATCCTCGATCTTCCGATCTCAGTTCAGCCCAACTGATAGTCGGGCATGCTGAGAATCAGGTGGATCACGCCGCGAACGGCTTCGATCGTTTCCGGCGTGCCGGGTTCGAGTTTGCCGCCGACGCGCTTCAGTTCGTCGATGAGTACCTTCCGCCGCGAAGGCGATATCTTCCGCTGCAACAGCCGCTGCACGAAGTGATCGACAATCTTCTCCGGTCGCTCCAGTTTGTGCCGGCGCAGCAGCGGCGCCGGATCGAACGGCGGCTGATGGCGCAACAGCTCGGCCGGATCCATCATGTAGTCGCCCATCGCCGCCAGTTGGGGATCGATTTCCTGCATCTGGTTCATCATCTGCTCGGCATCCGCCAGGCGCCTGGTCAGCTCCTTCGGCCGCTGCGGGGTGCCGTAAACGACGTACGCCAGCAGGTTGTAACGGTTGAACAATGAGGCGGTGTTGATCCATGTCAGCCCGCCGTCCCAGCCCTTGACGTTCGGCGGCTGAAACAACTCCTGTCCCATCATGCGCAGCGCGGAGGTCAGCGCCAGCGTGTCTTCGGGAACCACTTCGAGCATGCGAATCGTTCCGACCACCAAGTCAACAGGACACTTGACCTGTTGATGCATCACGTCCGCGGCGTAAAAGCCCTCGGAATGGAACATCGCCTTGAGCAGCGGCCTCAGCTCGTAATCTTCGGCGCGGAACAGCCGCGACAGCCGCTCGAGTTCGGCGGATGGGATTTCCGTTCCTGCGAAGTAGGTCCACAGCTTGCGAACGAGATGCTGTGAAGCCGCGGGCTGCTGAAAAATAATGGCGATGATCTCCTCGCCGTCGAAATTGCCGCTGCGTCCCATGAAGGTCTTTGCGCCGAAATCATGCTGCCGGGCGGCGAAGAAAAACCCTCCGTCCTGCGGGTTGATGGTCCAGCCCGTAAAGGCTCGAGCGGCCTCCTTGATATCCTGTTCCGTGTAATGACCGGCGCCGAGGGTAAACAGCTCCAGCAGCTCGCGCGCGAAGTTCTCGTTGGGCTTCTGTTTTCGATTCTGGGCATTATTGAGATACAGCAGCATGGCCGTGTCGCGGCTGATTTCAAGCGTCAGATCGCAGAAGTTCCCGACGGCCATTCGGCGAAAGAGCTGATTCTGACCATACAGCGGCCGAGCGGCATTCACCTCTCGAAAGCCGCTTGTGAAGTGGCCGTGCCAGAACAGGACCATCTTCTCTTCCAGCGGCCTGGGTGTGGCGATCATGCGCTCGATCCACCAGCCGCTGATTTCGCGGAACGCCAACTGGCTCAGCATTCGGAATCGTACCAGCAGTTGACGGCGTTCTTCCTCATCCAGGTCGGCACGCCCGATGCGCGGCCGCACCACGGGCGCCGCGGCGATTTTTGGCTCCGGCATCTCGAACGGGATGGATTCGTAATCGACCAAATACTCGACGGCCCGGTCACGGCCAAGCGATGCAAGATATTTGACCTGCTCCGGCGTGCCGCCGAAACCCGCGCGGCGCAGCAGGTGCGCGGCGCGTTCTTCGTTCCACTCCGCTGAAGCCGCGCTGGAGGCGTTCTTTTCGACCGCTGGATCGGCAGGCGGAACGCCGGTGCCGAAGAGCATTGCCAGCAATAAGGTTATTAGTGACATGGTTTACGGGCCCTCAAACTACAGGAATCCCCGGATTCGGCCGGCCGGCACGGGGTACGATGGGCAAAACGCCGCCATTGCGTGGATATTACCGCGCGGGCGGCGGCTATCGACAATCGGCCGGCCGCCACGGAGAATGACGGGTCATGGGCAAACAGCGACTCGGGCCGAACATCGCCGTGTTTCCGGGCACGTTTGATCCGCCGACAAACGGCCATATCGACATCATTCAGCGCGGGCGACTGCTTTTCGACGAGCTGATCGTGGCGGTGCTTCAGAACCCCGAGAAAGAGCCGCTGTTTACAACCGAGGACCGGCTCGAGATGCTGCGCGAGCTGTTCCACGACATGCCCAACGTGAAGGTGGCGGCGTTCGACGGACTGACGATGGACTTCGCGCGGAAGTGCGGCGCGCGGGCAATTCTACGCGGCATCCGAGACGGCGCCGACCTGCGGTTCGAGATGCAGCTTGCCAATGCCAATCTGATGGTCGGCGAGGTCGAGACGGTCTTTCTACTGGCCAATGACGAATACATTCTGACGAGCAGCACCCTGATCAAGCAGATCGTCGAGATGGGCGGTTGGGACAAGCGGCGGCTGCTGCGGCTGGTGCCGCCCAACGTGGCGGCGCGGCTGCGCGAACGGCTGGTGCGGAATGGACGACGGGCGCGCAATGCCGGCGCTACGAAGCGCTGATGAATCGTCCGGAATGAAACGACTGAAATTCGCCGGGGCGGCGCGGTCAAGCCTTCGCGCGAGGCGCTTGAGCGGTTCGGGTTCTACGGGCGTCCCGCCCGTCGGTCAAACCCCCGCGGGGGCTTGGCCGTTTTGACCGCCAGGGGGACATCTCAGCGTGGCCCGGGCTTTCAGCCCGTGTTGAAGCGAGGGGAAGTGCCATGAATGAATCGCAGGCGATTCAAGAGTCGCCAATGGCCGGCGACCGGATGAGCTTCGGGCCTCTCGTCAGTCATGCGCGCAGGTTGTTGTCGCTGCCCGATTCATCGGGGGCGCTCGACACGGCGTTCTTCGATCGCGCCCTGCGGCTGGCGGGTCTGGTGGACGAACTGTCCGTGCAACCGGAGTTGAGCGGGGTGCGCTGGAACAGCCGCGCGACGCAAGCGGCGGCTTTGTTCTGCGAATACGGGCGGGCGTGCGCGGCGCGCGAATCGCGAATTCCGTTCGAGGCGTTGCTGTTGGCCCCGTATGACGAAGGAACCCGGGAGGCGTGCGTGGATGCGCTGATGGCGGCGCCGTTGTCGGCCGCCGACGGCGACGACACGCGTGAGTCAGCGGCGCGGGCATTGCGCGAATGGAACCGCCCGGCCACGACGTCGATCGAGGCGCAGGTGCTGACGGAGGCGATTCACCTGGACGACCTGGGGCCTCTATGGGCCTGGTGGCAGGCGCGTGCCGCGGCATCGGCGGGCGCGTCGGCGCGGCAGTGTCTGGACCTGTGGCGGTCGCGTTCGGCGTACGGCTACTGGACACGTCGGATTGAGGACGGCCTGCGGTTTGAGTGGAGCCGCCGATTGGCCCGGCGGCGCATTGCGGCGATTCAGGTGTTTCTCGAAGCGCTGTCCGATCAGATCGAGCCAGCCGGCGTGAGGTATGCCGACAACGTGCGCGGGTGACGTGCGGACCGGGCGTAGTTTGTTCAAGCCCTCTCGCGAATTGGGCCTCTCCGGATGGGGTGTTACGGGCGTCCCGCCCGTTCTGCGGCGCGCTGGCGAGCGAGAGCCTGGCCATGTTCAACGCGTGTCGACCTTACGGTACATATGCACCCGGTGTCTCCGCGCCCGCATACGCCAGCGCCACTGCCGCGCCGCAGAGAAGCACCGTCGGCCCGTGTCGAATCAGCGCGCGAATCGCCGCCCGCGACTCGTGCACGCGCCGCGTTTCGGCGAACACCGCCGCAACCGGCGCCGCGCCCAGAAGCATCAGTGGGGGAATCGTCGTTTCTGAGTAATAATGTCCGCAGATGGCCAGTCCGGTCAGCCCGCACGCCACCGTGCGGACCGCCGCACGCGGGCAGGGCAACGCGCAAACGAGCCGCGAAACGAGCACAAGGCCGATCAGCGAAAACGCGATCGCGGCCGCCAGTTCGGCCAATACCACGCTGCCGGTCAATCCGAGCACGCCGCTCGTCGCCATCGCCGCCACTGCTGCGGGGCCGCGGTCGGCGAACGAAGCGTCGTCGCGCCGGCGATATTCCCACAATGCCAGGACGATGAACATCGCCAACACGAGCACGGACAAGTGAATCGCGCTTTCATTTCGGCTCCACACGTCGATCACGTACGGTCGGGCCAGCAGGGCGACCGGAATGGCCACGGCGAGGAAAAGGCGCGTGGCTCCGCGAGACCACGAGAAACCGCGCGCGTTCGCTTCCCACAGGCCCGTCGCCGCGGCCGCCGCCACGATGTATGGAAACCACTGCCATGCCTCCAGCGGAGGGAATTGTCCCGGCCAGCCGTGACGGCCGACGTGGGCGACGACGCATCCTCCGGCGAACAGCAGCGGCAGTACTCGCGGAAGGACGTTTTTCGCGACGCGCTGTGATGCAAAGGTCAACAAGACCGCCGTAAGCGCGGGGGCCGCGAGCGGAAGAATGACGACAAATAGCAGCAGATCGGCCGTGAGCATGGGGCGTCATGATAAGCGGCCCATGCGCATGAACCGAACCGCGACCGTGAGGGATCGGCGGGAAACGACTCGGTGGCGGCGCCCGCCGCGATTGCGCGTTTGCGTCGCGTTGCTCGAATTCCGTTGTCGACGGCGCCGTCGTTGGGTGTTCCCTCGCTCCCTCACGGTCGCGGTTCGGGTCACGACGCCCGCCGGTCCTCCAGAATGACGCGGGCCGGCTTCCGGCCCGCGCGGTGCGACGCAAGGACGACTCGCGACGGGAATCGCGATATCATTGCGAATTCCGCGCGCGGGTGTTCCTGCGCGCTTACGAACACGGTCCCTCGGGCGTTGTTGAATGAACGAGACTCTTTCGATCGACGCTTACTCGCCGGTCGCGACATTCAGCGGCACGTGGCTGCCGGATGAATCCGCCCCGCGCACCGATTCGGCAGCGATGGCCGATGCGCTGGCACGCTGGGACCGGCCGGTTTACGTCGTGGATTTCGACGGTGCGATCGGTGTCGCGCAGGACGGCGCCGCGCAACTCGGCAACGTCGCGGCCGGCGAGCGCCGCGCCGGCCATCGGCTCATGGCTCTCGTTCCGGCCTTGCGCCCCGAGCAACTGGGCGATTCCGAATTTCGCGAAACCCACCGAGTGCGTTTCGCCTATGTCGCGGGTGAAATGGCCAACGGCATCGGTTCGGCCGAGATGGTCGAGGCGATGGCGCGGGCCGGGATGCTCGGGTTCTTCGGCGCGGCCGGTTTGCCGATCGAGCGCGTCGACGCGGCCATCGAGCGGATTCGCAACACCGTCGGCGATCGAACGTTCGGCTTCAACCTGATCCACAGTCCCAGCGAGCCGGACCTCGAGGCAGCCGTCGCCGATCTTTACCTGCGCCGCGGCGTGCGCCTCGTCAGCGCCTCGGCCTATCTGGACCTGACGCTTCCGCTGGTGCGCTATCGCGTCAGCGGCATTAGGCGCGAGCGCGACGGCGCCGTGGTTGCGCCGAACCGCGTCATGGCCAAGGTGTCGCGCGTCGAAGTGGCGAGAAAGTTTCTATCGCCGCCGCCGGCGAAGTTCCTCGAAGCGCTCGTGCAGCGCGGCGACATCACCGCCGAGCAGGCGCGCTGGGCCGAGTGCATTCCGATGGCCGACGATCTGACGGCCGAGGCCGACTCCGGCGGTCATACCGACAACCGGCCGCTGGTGGCGCTGCTCCCGACGATGATCGCCCTGCGCGACGAGTTGCAGGCGCGGTTCTGTTTCGCGCGGCCGGTTCGCATCGGCGCGGCAGGCGGCATTTCAACGCCGGCTTCCGCGGCGGCGGCGTTTGCGATGGGCGCGGCGTACGTGGTGACCGGCTCGGTGAATCAGTCCTGCGTCGAAGCGGGCACGTCGGCGGCGGTCAAGGAAATGCTGGCGAAGGCCGGACAGGCCGACGTCATTATGGCGCCGGCGGCGGACATGTTCGAGATGGGCGTCAAGGTACAGGTGCTGAAGTGGGGAACGATGTTCGCGGTCCGCGGGCAGAAGCTGTACGAGTTGTACCGAGCGTTTGAGCGGCTGGAAGACGTCCCGCCGGCGCAGCGGTCGATGCTGGAGAAGGACTATTTCCGATGCTCGCTTGAAGAAGCGTGGGCATCGACGCGAGCATTCTTCGAGCGGCGCGATCCGCGACAGATCGAACGCGCCGATCGCGATCCGAAACACAAGATGGCGCTGGTGTTCCGGGCCTATCTCGGGCAGGCGTCGAAGTGGGCCATTCAGGGCGAGTCATCGCGCCGGCCGGACTACCAGGTCTGGTGCGGCCCGGCAATGGGCGCGTTCAACGAGTGGGTGCGCGGTACGGTTCTGGAGCGACCGGAACAGCGCGGCGTGGTCACCGTCGCGCTCAACATCATGGCCGGCGCGGCCGTCGGACTGCGGGCCGCCTGGCTTCGATCACAAGGCGTGCACGTTCCCCCCGATGCCGCGCGCTTTGCCCCACGCTCACCCGAGGAACTGGGACTATCTCTCGCCGCGTCCGACTGATGCGAAGTCCGCGTGGACAGTGCATGCGACCAAAGCGCGAGTCTTTACACTGCGCCGTTTGTGCCTTTGCGTGAAATACACTTGATCGCCAGGCGGAGAATTCGTCCGATAAAAACACTTTACCTGATGGTGTGTGTGGCTTTTGATTATCAGTGGGCCATCCGCCTCGTGCCCGCTCACTCTTCGGATATACTACCTGCCCTTGCGGGATCCGACGTCGCGGTCGTCGTCGGAGGTGGAAGGTCCCTGCCCGCAGCAACCGGGTGCTTATGACCGAATCGCCGAACAAGCGTCCGACGACGCCCATCGCCATCGTCGGAATGGGCTGTTTGTTTCCGCGCGCCGCGGGCCTCAAGGACTTCTGGCATCTGCTGCGCACCGGCGGAGACGGCATCCGCGACGTCCCGCCGACGCACTGGTCGGCCGACGACTATTTTGATCCCGATCCGAAAGCCCCGGACCGTACGTACTGCCGCCGCGGAGGTTTTCTCGATGCGGTGGCCTTCGATCCCAGCGAATTCGGCGTTCCGCCGACCGCGATCGAGGCGACCGACACGTCGCAACTGCTGGCGCTGATGGTCGCCCGGGCGGCGCTCGAAGACGCCGGCTATGGACTAGGCCGCGAATTCGATCGCGAGCGCGTCAGTGTCATTCTCGGCGTCACCGGCACGCAGGAACTGGTGATTCCGCTCGGCGCGCGGCTGGGTCATCCGATCTGGCGGCGTGCGCTCCAACAGGCCGGGGTCGCGCCCGAGGTGGCCGATGACGTGGTGCGCCGCATCGCGGACGCCTACGTGCCCTGGCAGGAGAACTCGTTTCCGGGATTGCTCGGCAACGTCGTGGCCGGTCGCATCGCCAATCGTCTCGACCTGCGCGGTACGAACTGCGTGGTGGATGCGGCGTGCGCCAGTTCGCTGTCGGCCGTTCACCTGGCGATGATGGAGCTTGAAAGCGGCCGGGCCGACGTAGCCGTCAGCGGCGGCGTCGACGCGCTCAACGACATCTTCATGCACATGTGTTTCAGCAAGACGCCGGCGCTGTCGCCGACCGGCGATGCGCGGCCGTTCGACAAGGACGCCGATGGGACGGTGCTGGGCGAGGGCGTCGGGCTGCTGGTGTTGAAGCGGCTGGACGACGCCGAGCACGGCGGAGACCGGATTTATGCGGTCATCCGTGGCGTGGGCACGTCGAGCGACGGTCGTTCGCAAAGCATCTACGCGCCCTACGCGACGGGCCAGGCCCGCGCGCTGCGGCGGGCGTATGCGCAGGCGCGCGTTGATCCGCGGACGATCGAGCTGATCGAGGCACACGGCACGGGTACGAAAGTCGGTGACGTGGTCGAGGTCGAGGCGCTGCGCGGCGTGTTCGCGGAATCGGCCGGAGGCAATGACAAGGCGAGCGCCTGGTGTGCCATCGGATCCGTCAAGTCGCAAATCGGCCACACGAAGGCGGCCGCCGGCGCGGCGGGCCTGATCAAGGCGGCGCTGGCGCTGTATCACCGCGTGCTGCCGCCGACGGTCAAGGTTCGGCGGCCGAATCCCCGGCTCGGCCTCGAAACCGCACCCTTTTACCTGAACGGCGAATCGCGGCCGTGGCTGCCGCGCGGCGATTATCCGCGTCGGGCGGCGGTCAGCTCGTTCGGATTCGGGGGCAGCAACTTTCACGTCGTGCTGGAGGAGTATGGCGGCAACCAGACCGGCTGGGATGGATCGGTCGAAATCGTGGCGCTGTCGGCTCAAACGTCGGCGACGCTGCTGCACGAGATCGAGTCGTGGCGCGAGGCAATCGCCGGCGGCGTGACCTGGCCGGAATTCGCCGCAAAGGCGCATGCGTCGCGGCGTGCGTTTTCGACGGCGCACCGACATCGGCTCGCGCTGACCTTCGAACGGCCGCCGGCGGCCGATGAGGCTGCTGCGACGTCGGGCGACGACGTTCCGCTCATGCCCGGCGTGTGTCCGGCGTCGTTGGCCAAGCCGTTCATCGAGGCGGTCGAGGCCATCCGGCGAGATCCGGACGCGGAGTGGTCGCGCCCGAACATGACCTTTGGCGTAGGGGCGGCGTCGGGCAAGCTGGCGTTCCTGTTTCCGGGGCAGGGGTCGCAGTACGTCGGAATGGGGCGCGATCTGGCGTGCGTCTTTTCCGAAGCGCAGGGAGCGCTGCGAGAAGCCGACGACGCATGGCGCGCGTTTGCCGAGGAGCAAGCCGCCGCGACAGCCGACTCGCGCGGCGGGCGATTAAGCGATCTTATTTATCCTCACACGGCGTTTGACGACGACACGCGAACCCGGCAGCAGGCACTGCTGACGCGCACCGAGCACGCTCAGCCCGCCCTGGGCGCCGTCAGCCTTGCCATGCTGCGCGTGTTGGAGCGCTTCGGCGTGCGCACTGACGCCCTGGCCGGTCACAGCTTCGGCGAGCTGACCGCGCTGCACGCGGCCGGTCGAATGGACGCGGCGACGATGCTGCGGCTGGCGATGCTGCGCGGCCGGGCGATGGCGGGTGACGGCGGCGACCGCGGCGCCATGCTGGCGGTTGAAGCGCCGCTGGTAGACGTGCAGCGCCTCATCGACGCCGAACGGCTGAACGTCGTGCTGGCCAATCGCAACACGCCGAATCAGGGCGTGCTGTCGGGACCTCGCGACGAAATCCGTCGCGCGGCGGACGGCTGCCGGGCGCGCGGCCTGCGCTGTCGCGAGTTGGCGGTGGCCGGCGCGTTTCACAGCCCGCTGATGAGCGAGGCGCATGAGACGTTCCGCCGCGGTTTGTCGCAGGTGAAGTTCGCGCCGCCGCGCGTGGCGGTATATGCAAACAGTACGGCACGGCCCTATCCGGACGGTCCGGCCGGCACGCGCGCGACGCTGGCGGAGCAGCTCGTTCGGCCGGTGGAGTTTGTCGGTCTGATCGAGAATCTATACGCCGACGGCGTGCGCTGCTTCGTCGAAGTGGGTCCGAAGGCCACGCTGACGGGGCTGGTGCGGGCCAATCTGTCGGATCGGCCGCACTGGGCGGTGGCGGTTGACGCGTCGGCCGGGCGGCGGAACGGGCTGCTCGATCTGGCGCGAGCGCTGGCCCAGCTTGCGGCATGGGGGCACGCGGTCGATCTGTCGGCGTGGGAGGAAGAACCGCGACCGGTGCGACGACCGCGAATGGTGGTACCTTTGTGCGGCGCGAATTACCGCGCGCCGCGCGCGACGCAATCGAATGAATCAGGAATGCCGGAGGCAACAGTCCCCGCACGGGACGGGGTGGATGAATCCATGGGCGAAACGAATCGACTACAGGCTGTGACACAGCCGGCTGGATCGGCCGGCGGCGGAAACGGTGAAACACAAGCGCCTGCCGCGGGCGGGCGAATGATCGATGGGTGCGCGGCGCCGGTGGCTCATGCCCCCGCGTCGAAGTCGCCCCACGTGGAGACGCGCCCGGCGGTCGTACCGCGGACGCCGCCGGCTTCGCCGAGCGCCGTCGGTGATGATCACGCATCGCTGGTGATGGATGCGCTGCGCGTCGTTCAGGAGGGGCTGCGTTCGATGCAGGCGCTGCAAACGCAGACCGCCGCGGCACACCAGCGGTTCCTGGAGGGACAGGCGCTGGCGCACCAGACGATTCAGGTCATGGTGGATGGGCAGCAACGCCTGCTCGAACGCGCGCTGGGTCTGGAACCGTCGCCGATGACGAGCCGGCCCGTGACGACGACGCCGTCCGCGCCGTCGATGTTGACTCCATCGTTGCCGCCCGCGCAGGAAACTGCTCAGTACGCGATGCAGCCTCTCGCCGCCCCGCGCGGTTCGGCCCATGCGGGCGGGCGCGTTTCAGAGCGGTGCGATTCGCAACCAACCGACTGCGCTCCGGGCGGAATTGAACAGGCCGCCGATCGCGCGGTTGCGGCTCATCATCAGCCCATCACTGACTCGGCGGTTCCCACCGCGCCGAGTGGTTCGGGCGCCGCGGACGACGACGCCCGCGCAACCGTGTTTCACGTCATCAACGAACTAACCGGCTATCCGCTCGACATGCTGACGCCCGAGTTGCACCTGGAGGACGATCTGGGCATCGACCGCGTGCGGCGGCATGAGATCGTCGCCGCGGCCGCGCGACGCTTGGGCGCGGACGGTAACGGTGCGCTGCTTTCCGAGCGAATCGATGCGCTGAGCACGATCGCCGACGTTGTTCGCGCGGTCGGCTCGAACGGCCACGCCGGCGGCAACGGTCGCGCCACGGCCCATGCGGTCACGACTCCGTGCGACGCCGATCAGGCGGCCGGACCGCCCACCGTCGATGCCCGGACGTTCTCGACCGCGCTGCTCAACGTCGTGTCGGAACTGACCGGCTATCCGATCGAGATGCTTGAGCTGGACATGGACATGGAAGCCGACCTGGGCATCGACTCGATCAAGCGCGTCGAAATCCTCGCGGCCGTGCAGGAACGCGTTCCGGGCGTGGCGGCGGTCAATCCGGAGTACATGGGCAGCCTTCGGACGCTGCGGCAGATAGTTGAGTACACGATCGGCGACGCTTCGCCCACCGGCGCGGCAGGCCCGAGCGGGAATCAGTCCAGACCCACTCTGGAACGCGCGGCCGCCGAGGAGGCGGTCGCCGGCCCTTTTGATTGTGGCGCCGCGGCCGAGTCGGCCGTCGGCGCCATCGAGCGGCGCATCCTCACGATTCAACCGCTGCCGCCGGTCGAAGGCCGCGCGTTCTCGATCGCACCGGGGCGTGAAGCGTGGATCACGCGAGAAGGCGGCGCGCTGTCCGAAGCGCTGGCCGATCGCGTGCGTCGGGCGGGACTTCCCGTCCGTCTCGTCGACAGCAACGCGCGGATCAGCGAATCCGACGCCGCCCGCGCGGCTGCGTTGATCGTGGTCGCACCGCCGTCTGATTCCCACGAAATATTGTCCGCCGAAACCGAGCGACTTCTCAAGCATGCCTTCGCATTGACGAAGGCGTTGTCGCGACCGTTGCGCGACGCGGCCGCTCACGGCGGCGCACTGCTCGCGACGGTGTCGCGCATGGACGGCCGATTCGGCCTTGGCGGCGGCGTTTTCGACGCCGTGCAGGGCGGGCTGGCGGGACTTGCCAAGACCGCCGCGCACGAGTGGCCCGAAGTGCGCTGCCGCGCCATCGACGCGGACGCGGCGTGGACCGACGCGGCCGCAACCGCCGACGCGATCTTCCGCGAACTGGCGGCGGATGGACCGATCGAAACGGGGCTGGGCGCGACGGGGCGCTGCGCCTTGCAGCTTGTTGAGGGCGGACATGCCGTTCGGCGGCCGATGGACATCCGCGAAGGCGACCTCGTCATCGTCACGGGCGGGGCGCGCGGCGTCACGGCCGAGGCGGCGGCGGCGCTGGCGGGAGCGACGCGATGCACGCTGCTGTTACTGGGCCGATCAGCGCCGCCGGCCGAGGAGCCGGCGTGGCTGGCGGGGCTTTGCGACGAAGGGTCCATCAAGCGCGGAATTCTTCAGCACGAGTTCGGCGCGCCTGCGGGCGCGCCCGGCACAACCACGCACAAGCCGGCGCCGGCCGAGATCGAAGCGGCATACCGCCGGATCATGGGGGGGCGGGAAATACGATTTAATCTATCGCGGATTGAGTCCGCCGGGGCCCGCGTGCTGTATCGCGCCGTCGACGTGCGCGACGCCGCCGCGCTGCGCGGCGTCCTAAACGGCGTCGTGGCGGCGCACGGTCCGGTTCGCGTCATCATTCACGGAGCGGGCGTGCTGCACGATCGGCGCATCGAGGACAAAAGCGTTGGGCAATTCGATGACGTATTCGACACAAAGGTCGGCGGGCTGCGGGCCTTGTTGCAGGTCGTTGATGCGGCGGCGCTGCGTCATCTGGTGCTGTTCTCGTCGGTCAGCGGGCGATTCGGCCGGCAGGGGCAGGTCGATTATGCGATGGCCAACGAAGCGCTGAACAAGGTTGCGCGGCGCTTTGCGGCGATGCACCCGGAATGTCGAACGACGGCCATCAACTGGGGACCGTGGGACGGCGGAATGGTCACGCCCGCTCTGAAGCGCGAGTTCGAGCGGCTGGGCATATCGCTGATCGGACGAGCGGAAGGCGCCGCGGCGATGTTGCGCGAAATGCAGATCGCGGACGGGGCGGTGGAAGTGGTGTTGGGATCGGGATTCGGTCGAGAAGCGAGTGGCCGGAGGCTCGACGAAAGGCACGAAGGCGTCTCCGCACAGGCGGGGAAGGCACGAAGGCACGAAGGGGGTCAACGGACGCAACAGCGTCTTACGGTGGCTTCCGGCACTGCGTGCGAGGCAGATACGGCGATTGAACGACAACTTTCGACATCGTCCGCCTTCGTGTGTGAGTTGAGCGTCGAGCGGTTTCCGTTTCTGACGTCGCACGTCATTGGCGGCCGGCCGGTGCTGCCTGTGGCCGTCATGCTCGAATGGCTGGCGCAGGCCGCCGGGGACGCCCACAGCGGAATGGCGTTTTTCGGCATCGACAATCTGCGCGTGCTCAAGGGAGTCATTCTTCGCGACAAATCGTATCCGGTGCGCGTCGATGTCAAAGCGACGCGCGGCGACGGCGGTACGGTCCTCGTCGATCTGGCGCTGCGCGGCGGTTCGCCGAATCGTCCGGTGCTGCACGCGCGGGCAACGGCCGTGCTTCAGCCGACGATCGATCCTCCAGCGGACGGCGTCGCGGCAGGATGGTTCGAATCACAACGCGAATGGCGCGATGGTCGGTCGCTGTATCGCGACGTGCTTTTTCACGGTCCGCATTTTCAGGCCATCGAACGCGTCGCCCCATGCTCCGATCGCGGGCTTTGGGCGCGCCTGCGAAAGGCGCCCTCGCCGCGCGAGTGGATGCGGAATCCGACGCGAACCCGTTGGATCACCGATCCGTCGGCAATCGACGCCGCGCTTCAGATGGGCATCGTGTGGTGCCACGAACGTCTCGGCGAGCCGTCCCTGCCGAGCTTTATCGCGCGCTTTCGTCAGTACCGCGTCGCCTGGCCGCGCGACGGCGTCACCGCCGCGCTCGAAGTACGCAAGTCCGCCCGGCATCAGCTTGTCGCCGACGTGGCGTTCCTCGACGCTCGCGGCGAGCCGATCGCGCAGGCCGAGGGCATCGAGTGGACGGTCGATGCCTCGTTGCGCGCCGCGTTTACCGGCGCACAGGCCGGAGGCGGCGCCGTCTAAAACAACATGCCTCCCCGCACGCCCATCGCCGTCGTCGGCATCGGCTGCCGGTTTCCCGGAGCGGCCGACGCAGACGCTTTCTGGCGGAACATCGTCGATCGCGTCGATGCCGCGCGCGACGTTCCGCCCGACCGCTGGGCGCTCGATCCGCGTCGCGCCATTCATCCGCGGATTGCGCCCGACCGCGTCTATTCGCTGCGCGGCTGTTTCGTCGATCCTTTCGCGCCAGACTTGCGCGGACTGCACGTCGATCCCAATCTCGTCAGACGGCTCGATCCGCTCTACCACCTGGTACTGCACGCCGGCCGGCAGGCGTTCTTCGACGCCGCGGTCGACTCGCTGGACCGCGAACGCGTCGGCGTCGTTCTGGCGGCGATCGCCCTGCCGACCGACGGCTCGTCGGCCATCACGCGTGAAATCCTCGGCGGGCCGGCGTTCGCGCCGAAGACTCCGCCGCGCGGCGCGGAGCGACTGGCGTGGGCCATGAACAGCCGCGCCGTCGGCCTGCCGGGCGGATTACTGGCCCGGGCGCTGCGGCTCGGCGGCGGCAGTTTCACGCTCGACGCCGCCTGTGCCTCCTCGCTCTACGCGGTGAAGCTCGCCTGCGACGAACTGGCCGCCGGCCGCGCCGACGCCATGCTCGCCGGCGGAGTGTCGCGGCCCGAGTGCCTCTACACGCAAATGGGCTTCTGCCAGTTGCACGCACTGTCGCCGACCGGATGCTGCCGGCCGTTCGACGCGGCCGGCGACGGGCTGCTGGTCGGCGAAGGCGCGGGCTTCGTATTGCTGAAGCGTCTGGACGACGCGCTGCGCGACGGCGACCGCATCCATGCCGTCATTCGCGGTGTCGGCCTGTCAAACGACATCGGCGGCAGCCTGCTGGCGCCGGATGCCGAGGGCCAGCTTCGCGCGATGCGGGCCGCGTACGAAGCAGCGGGTTGGGACCCGACGTCGCTCGATTTGATTGAATGTCACGGCACGGGCACGCCGCTGGGCGACGCGGTGGAGGTGCGCAGCCTGCGCGAGCTGTGGGGAGCGACGGCGGATTCCAACAAGCGCTGCGCCATCGGCTCGGTCAAATCCAATATCGGACATCTGCTGACGGCGGCGGGCATCGCGGGGCTGATCAAGGTGCTGCTGGCCCTGCGCGAGCGAACGCTGCCGCCGTCGGCGAACTTCGAGCGCCCCAACGAGCACATCCCACTGGCCGGCGGGCCGTTCGTGGTGCAACAGCGGGCCGAACCGTGGCCGGCGCCGGATTCGCATTCTCGCCGCGCGGCGGTCAGCGCCTTCGGATTCGGCGGGATCAATGCGCATCTGCTCGTCGACGAGTTCACGGGTGCAGGCGAGCCTGCGCCGAGACGATCCGTGCGTATCGCCGGCGCCAGCGGCGCTCATAGCGTGTCAGCAAAGCCCGATTCGAGGCAAACAATAGCAGTCGAGCCTGCGTCTTCCGTGGAGGTCAACTCGGCGCTCCCTTCACGCTCCCGCCCTGGTCGCGTTCAGGGGCGCGGTTCGGATCAGGCTTCTCAGCTACGGTCCAACGCCCGTGGCGAGACTGGGAGTCACGAAGCGAGCCGCTGTCCGGACGCGCCCGGGGAACGCGCGCAGTCCGGCGTCGCCATCGTCGGCATGGCCGCCCGATTCGGTCGCGTGGAATCGCTGCGCGCTTTTCAGGAGCAAGTGCTGCGCGGCGAGTCGCTATGGGCGTCCGACACGAACGGCGAGTCGCCCGCGCAGTCGCGCGTCGGCGCAACGCGGATCGAATCGCTGGCGATCGAAGTCGGCCGCTATCGCGTTCCGCCCAACGAAATCCCCGAAATCCTGCCGCAGCAACTGCTGATGCTCGACGTCGCCGCCGCGGCGCTGGAGGACGCGGGCATGCCGCTGCGCGAGCGCCGGCCGCGCATGAGCGTGCTGATCGGCATGGGGCTGGATCTGAATACGACGAACTTTCATTTGCGATGGTGCGCGGGCGAGGCCGACGACGAGGGGCGCGGCGCGATCGGACCGGCGTTGAATGCGACGCGCACGGTTGGCGCGCTGGGCGGCATCATCGCCAGCCGAATCGCGCGGGATTTCGGTCTGGGCGGGCCGAGTTTTGCGGTGTCGGCGGAAGAGTCGTCGGGCATTGCAGCGCTGGACATCGCGCTGCGGGCGCTTCAGCAATGTGAGATCGACGCCGCCATCGTCGGCGCTGTCGACCTGGCCGGCGATCCGCGGTTGCGCGCGGCGGATGAGGTGCTGCTGGGTCGTTCGACCGACGAAGGCTCGCCGGCAGCAAGCGATTCCGCATCCGTTCCACCGCCCGGCGACGGCGCGGCGGCGGTCGTTCTGAAGCGGCTCGACGACGCGATTCGCGACGGCGATCGTATCTATGGCGTCATCCGCGGCATCGGCCGCGCAACCGGCGGGGACGCCTCGGCGACAACCGGCGACGAAGGCGCGTGCCGCCTGACGCTGGAGCGGGCCTACGCCGACGCGCGCACCTCGGCCGATTCCGTCGAATACATCGAGATCAGCGATCGCGGTTTGATGCCGGCCGCGGCCGTCGAGGCGCGCGCCCTGCGGAAGTACTTCGCGCAACGACGCGAGCCGGCCGCCCTCGGCGCGCTGACGCCGCTGGTGGGACGCATCGGCGCGGCGGCCGGACTGGGCGCGGTCGTCAAGTCGACGCTCGGCCTGTTCCAGCAGATCGTCCCGCCGCTGCCCGGCCACGATCGCCTCGATAAGTCGTGGAGCGAAGCGGAAGGCGTGTTTCACGCACCGGTCCAACCTGCGTTCTGGCTGCACGACCGATGCGAGGGACCTCGCCGCGCTGGCGTGCACGTCAGCGGACTCGACGGCACTTGTGCCCACGTCGTGCTTGAGGAATTTGAGCGGACGGCCGCGGACTGCGCCGTTGAGCGTCGTCAGCCGCTGGGAGCGCGCGGCGTGGCCTTGTTTGCGATTCATGCCGACGATGTGGCGGGTTTGGGCGACGCGCTGAGTGCGCTCGAGGAATTCGCCCGCCGCGAAATCGACGAGGGCGAATCAATCGAGGCGGCGGCGCGGCGATGGTTCTCGCGCGGCGCCGATTCGACGCCCGGCCGGCTGGGCCTGTGTTGCGTGGCTCGCGGTGTTTCGTCGCTGAAGGGCGCCATTCAGGAAGCCCGCCGGGTGCTGGCATCGGGCGCGGCGCGGCGATGCGATGGGCGCGGCGGCGTATTCTTCTCCCCCGCGCCGCTGGGCCGCGACGCGCAGACGGCTTTTGTCTTTCCCGGCTCCGGCAGTCATTTCGTCGGCATGGGGTGCGAGTTGGGCGCTGTGTTTCCCGAAGCGCTTCGATCGCTCGACGACGACACGCGCCGCCTGCGCAGCCATCTGATGCCGCGATGGTTCGCGCCTCGGCGGCTCGACTGGTCCGACGGCTGGGAGCGCGAGGCGGCGGCGCGGATCGCGGCCGATCCGCACTGCATGATCTTCGGGCAGGTTGCGTTCGGTGTGTTCGTGTCGGACCTGCTGCGCGGCCTGGGCGTGCAGCCCGACGCCTACATCGGCTACAGCCTGGGCGAATCGACGGCGCTGTTCGCCTCGCGCGCGTGGCGCGGTCGTGACGAGATGTTCGAGCGCATGGAGCGCAGCGCGCTGTTTCGCAGCGAGTTGGGCGGCGCGTGCGACGCTGTACGGCGCGCATGGCGTCTGCCCGACGACGTATCGGCCGAATGGGTCGCGGCGTTGATCACGCGGCCGGCGCGCGACGTGAAGCGCGCGCTGAAACGCGATCCGCACGCGCGGCTGCTGATCGTCAACACGCCCGATGAATGCGTCATCGGCGGCGTGCGGCCGGCGGTGACCGCGGTCGCGGCGGCGCTGGGATGCGAGCCGATCATCATCGAAGGCGTGCCGGCCGTGCACTGCGACGTCGTGCGGGCGGTCGAGGAGAATTACCGCGCGCTGCATCGCTTCCGCACGACGCCCCCTGAAGGTGCGCGGCTCTACAGCGCCGCGTGGGGCCGGGCGTACGAGGTCAGCACCGAGCGGGCCGCGGCGTCAATCACCGAGCAGGCGCTGCACGGATTTGATTTTCCGGCGTTGATTCGCCAGGCCTATCGCGACGGCGTACGTCTGTTCGTCGAAATCGGACCGCAGGCGTCGTGTACGCGCATGATTGTCCGTATCCTGGAGGGCAGGCCGCACCTGGCGCGCTCGGCCAGCTTGCGCGGCGAGGACGAATCATCCGCCGTGCTGCGACTGCTCGCAGCGCTGTGGGCTGAGCGTGCCGACGTGAATCTCGCGGCGCTTTATGGCGTCGAGACGCGCGTGACGGCGCACGTCGCTGCCGATCGTCGCGGCGTGGCGGCGGGGAACGTCCGCCGCGTTGTCGTGCCGGTCGGCGTGAAGATTCCGCAGGTCGCGCGGATTCCGCCCGGCGCCGCGCACGATCAGGTGTACAAGCCGGCGCGAATCCAGGGCGTTGTCGAGCGGAATGACACATTCGAGCCGCCTTTCGAGACGGCTCCGGTTTTGCAGACATCGAGCTTGTCGGCGCCCGTACTGGCCGGCGCGGCCGCGATCGTCGACGCCCATCCGGCGCGCGTAGCCCTGCCCGGCCTGATCGAGACATCCGCGGCCGACGCCGCGGCGCACGAGGCGTTTCTGCGATTCTCCGACCGCGCCACGGGCGGACTTGCCGCGACGTTGGACTTGCAGACGCGGCTCATGCAGGCCGCGCTGACGAATCCATCGTGTCGATCGCTCGCGACGGGCGGCGAATCATCGGAGCCGGCGCATGGGAGGCAGGCTTCTGTTCCATCTTCGCACGATGATCCCGCCGTACGCGCGACGGGCCGAGTCTCGCCACGCGTCGAAACCGTTGCTTTCTCGCGCGATTTGTGCCTCGAATTCGCGGTCGGCTCCATCGCCCGCGTCCTTGGCCCCGAGTTTGCCGTCGTCGATACGTTTCCGACGCGCGTGCGGCTGCCGGATGAACCGCTCATGCTTGTCGACCGCATCATCGCGGTCGAGGGTCGCAAAGGCTCGCTCACGTCCGGCCGCGTCGTCACCGAGCATCACGTCAGACCCGGAGCCTGGTATCTCGACGGCGGGCGAGCGCCCGTGTGCATCACGGTCGAGGCAGGCCAGGCGGACCTGTTTCTCTCGGCGTATCTCGGCATCGACCTGGCGACGGGCGGCCTGCGCGTGTATCGGCTGCTCGACGCGACCGTGACGTTTCATCGCGGGCTGCCGCGGCCGGGCGAAACGGTGCGCTACGACATCCGCATCGACAAGTTCGTGCGGCAGGGCGACACGTGGCTGTTTTTCTTCCGCTTCGACGGCACGATCGACGGCCGGCCGATGCTGACGATGCGCGAGGGCTGCGCGGGCTTCTTCACGCAGCGCGAGATCGAAGAATCAGGCGGCATCATCCTGACGGCCGAAGACATGGCGCCGGTTCGCGATGCTCCGCCGCGCGTGACGGGTGCGACGCCGATTACGGCCGGCGATTTGGCGCCGATGGCCGTCGAATCCTACGACGATGCCCGACTGGCGGCGCTGCGCCGCGGCGACTTAGCCGGTTGCTTCGGTCCGCTGTTCGCCGGGTTGCCCGTCGCCGATCCGGCGCGGCTGCCCGAGGGGTGCATGAAGTTGCTGGATCGTGTGCTGTTGCTCGATCCGCGCGGCGGGCGCTTCGGCCGCGGACTGATCCGCGGCGAGGCGGACGTGCATCCGGACGACTGGTACCTCACGTGTCATTTTGTCGACGACATGGTGATGCCGGGCACGCTGATGTACGAATGCTGCGCGCATACGTTGCGCGTCTTCTTGATGCGCATGGGCTGGATCGTCGGGCGCGACGAAACGGCGTATGAGCCGCTGATCGGCGTACCGGCCAGGCTGCGCTGCCGGGGGCCGGTGACGGTGCAGACAAAAAAAGTAGTGTACGAAATCGAGATCAAGGAGCTGGGTTACGCGCCCGAGCCGTATGTCATTGCCGACGCGCTGATGTACGCCGACGGGCGGCGCATTGTGCGCTTTACCGACATGTCGATGCGACTGAGCGGGGTGGACCGCCGGCGGTTGGAGTCGATGTGGAACAAGTCGCGCGCCGGTGCGGTTGGGCCGGTCCGGGCGCTCGCCGCGCAGGGCCGCACGGGCGACCGACGTGACGGCGCACACGGCGGTGCGGCAACGCCCATCGGTGAATTGCCCATTCCGCTCGGCAAGAAGCCCGCGATTTTCGACCGCGATCGCATTCTTGCGTTCGCCGTGGGCAGTCCTTCCGAAGCGTTCGGCGAACCCTATCACGTTTTCGACCGGCATCGGCGCATCGCGCGCCTGCCGGGGCCGCCGTTCCAGTTCCTGGATCGCATCACCGAGATACACGACGCCACCGCCTTCGTGCTGAGGGCCGGCGCGTGGATCGAGGCTCAGTACGACGTGCCCCCCGACGCGTGGTACTTCGCCGCCAACCGCCAGCCGTCGATTCCCTTTTCCGTGCTGCTCGAAGCCGCGCTACAGCCCTGCGGCTGGCTGGCGGCGTATCTCGGCTCAGCCCTTCGCGGCGAGGCCGACCTGTCTTTTCGTAATCTCGGCGGTGAAGCCGTTCTGCGCGAAGAACTGTTCGCCGATGCCGGCACGCTGACGACGCGCGTGCGAATGACCGGTGTTTCGGAAGCCGGCGGCATGATCATTCAGCATTTCGACATGCAGATCTGGCGCGCCGGACGGATTGTTTACGACGGCCGTACCACCTTCGGATTTTTCTCCGGGGCGGCGCTGGCCAATCAGGTCGGTCTTCGCGACGCGGAGCAACGCGCCTACCGCCCCGGCGCGCCCGAACGGGCGCGGGCGCAATCGTTCGATCTGCCGGACCTGCCTCCCCGTACGCCCGAAGCCGCCGCGAATGCAGCCGGGGGTGTCGCGGGTGACATCGCGTCCGAGCTTCCGTATCCCGCTCGCGCGTATCGCATGATCGACCGAATCGAGCTGCTCATCCCTGACGGCGGCCCGCACGGACTGGGCTTCGCCCGCGCCTCGGCGGCCGTGCGCCCCGACGACTGGTTCTTCAAGGCGCACTTCTATCAGGACCCGGTCTGGCCGGGATCGCTGGGGCTGGAGTCGTTCCTGCAATTGCTGAAGGTCATGGCCGTGCAGCGCTGGGGCGCATCGTCGAGCCGCTTGCGTTTCGAGCCGATCGCGCTGCACCAGCGCCATACGTGGCGGTATCGCGGTCAGATCGTGCCCGGCGCGCAGCGCGTCGAAGTCGAGGCCGCAGCGACGCGCGTCGAGGATCGGCCGACGCCGCTGATCGTGGCGGACGGGTTCCTGAGCGTCGATGGGAAGTACATTTACGAGATGACGGACTTCGGTCTGCGGGTCTTTCCTGAATCGCGCTAAAACTTCTACGATAAACAAGCTGCGCATTCTCGCCGGCGTGGCACGGTCAAGCCCTCGCGCGGCCGGCCGGTGCGGTTCGGCTCGTACCGGATTCCCGCCCGTCGTCGAATTCCCGCGCGGGCTTGGCCGTGCCTGGCCCAACACGAGCGAACGCGACGATGGGTGCATTTGCATTTTCGTCCGCCCGGCAGCCGCGCCGCGCTTCGCGGCCCACGAGCAACATTCGTTGGATTACAATATCCGCCTCGGTCGCGGCATGTGCGTCGCTCGGGTCGCGTGCCGTGCCTCGCGGCATCGGTGAATGGGCGTTCGTTTTTTCGCAAGAACCGTCATGCGCTACACCCGCACGCACATCGCCGCCCTGGCCTACGAGCTGGCCCCGCACGTCGTCACCAGCGACGAAATCGAACAGCGTCTGGCGCCCGTTTATCGCGCGCTGAGGCTTCAGCCCGGCCAGCTTTACGCCCTCACCGGCATTCGCGAACGGCGCTGGTGGAATCCGGGAGAGCGCATGGCCGACGCCGCAACCCGCGCAGGCCGCCGCGCACTCGATGCGGCCGGCATCGACGCCGCCGATCTCGGCATGGTCATCTACGCCGGCGTTTGCCGTGATAACCTGGAGCCGGCCACGGCGTGCGCCGCGGCGGAGGCGCTGGGCGTGCGCGGCAGCGCCGAGGTGTATGACGTGTCGAACGCCTGCCTGGGCGTCATCAACGGCATGGTTCATATCGCCAACGCCATAGAGTTGGGGCACATCCGGGCGGGACTAGTGTTCTCGGCCGAGTCGTCGCGGCAGATCATGGAGCTGACGATCAACCGGATGCTGCGCCATCCGGACATGCAGACGTTCAAGATGTCGCTCGCGACCATGACGGGCGGCTCGGGCGCGGCGGCGGTCGTGCTGACCGAGGCGTCGTTGTCGCCGGATGGTCACGCGCTGCTGGGCGGCGTGATCCGGACCGATCCACGATATCACCGGCTGTGCCGGTGGGGGCCGGACACCGGCATTCCGGCAAGCGGACCGATGGTGATGCAGACCGACGCAGCGGCGGTCCTCGAACATGGCGTCGCGCTGGGCGTGGAGACGTATCGAGAGTTTGTGCGCGAGTTGGGATGGGAGAACGGCGAGGAAAAGCCATTACACGGCAACGCCGGACGCCAGGACCTTGCACGCAGTCTGACGCGCAGTTCCGTGAGCGCCGATGCGGCGGCGGTTCCCACGGCGGAAATCGAAGGCGATGGCGCCGTCATCACCCACGTGGATTGTTCCACCAGCTCGCAACGTGCCGAAATCGCACACCGAGATGAAGTGAAAAGCGCTTCGGGTCCGGACAAGGTGGTGTGCCATCAGGTCGGTGCGGGCCACCGTGTCGCGGTGTTGCAGGCGCTGGAGATTCCGATCGAACGCGATTTCTCCACATTTGAGTACCTGGGCAATATCGGAACGGTGTCGCTGCCGCTGACGGCGGCGGTGGCGGACGAACGTCGATTTCTGCGCCGTGGCGACCGGGTCGGGCTGTTGGGCATCGGCAGTGGTTTGAATTGCCTGTGCCTGGGCGTCCGGTGGTAGCGGCGAGCACTTGACGGATTGACCGATTCTCATGATAATAAGGGTTTATTGGGACCGCTTGGAGTGTTCGCCGCGGGCCGGTGGCGATCCCTCAGGGTTTCTACGTAACCGATGTGGTTTTTCGGTCCCGCGCCTGTCGCGCCCGTTCAGGAAGGGGTTCAAAAATGTCGCAATCCTCATGTTCCGGTGCGCTCATCGTCACGTTTCTCGCTGCGCTGTCAGTTTCTTCGACGGCAGTCGCCGCCGGCGGCAGCGGTCCGGACTGCAACACGAATTTCGTGTCCGACGATTTCGACATTCTGATGGGCACGAGCGCGGACTGTAACACGAATCTGACGCCGGACGAATGCGACGTCGGCCTTTACGGCCATTCGGACTGCAACACAAACGGCACGCCTGACGAGTGCGAGACGGATGGAGACCTGGACGGCGTGATCGACGACTGCGATCAATGTCCGGGATATCCCGACGGCTCGGACTGCAACACGAACGGTGTTCCCGATTTCTGCGACATCTATGGTCCGGCTGACTGCAACACCAACGGGACAGCGGACATCTGCGAGGATGACGACTGCGATCTCAATGGGACGCTCGACGTATGCGAGATCGACGCGGGCAATGCCGACTGCAACACCGACGGCGTGGTCGACGCCTGCGAGTTGTTCACGAGCTTCAGTTTCAGTGCCGACGGCCAGATCGACTTAGGCTTCAGCTACCCGCTCATTTCCGCGAAAGGGGACTTCGACCGCGACGGAAACGACGACGTCGCAATGACGACGGCCCCTGACGACTTTGTGGCGGTCTTCTACGGCGACGGGGCGGGCAATCTTTTTGGTCCGGTCTACTATGAAGCTTCTCCCGGCGCCTACTTCCTGTGGGGAATCGACGTGGCCGATTTCAACGGCGACCAGTATCCCGATCTGGCGGTACCGGTGTACGATTTCGGGATTTCGGTGATGCTCAACGACGGCGCCGGCGGATTCCTGCCGACCGTATTGTACCCGGCTGATCCGGGCGGCCTCCTGAGCGGCATGTCCCTCTATTACCTTGTCGCTGCGCGTCTGAACGACGACGCGCACGTCGACATCGCCGCCGTCGACTACCAAAACAATCTTCTGAACGTGTTCTTGAACAACGGCGACGGCACGTTCGCAGACGTGAGCGTCACGCCGATCACGACCGGACAGTTAGACGCCTATCCGATCGACGACGGCGACGTCGACGGCGACGGCGACATCGACCTGCTCATCGGTTTGTATGACTCCGGCCGCGTCGCCATTTTGAAAAACGATGGCCAGGCCAACTTCACGCCGGGTGGGCAGGTGGGGCTGCCGACGTACGTCGAATACATCCACGTCGCCGATCTCGACGACGACGGCGATCCCGATCTGGCGGTTGTCACGTACGATCCGCTCTTCGTCCATGTATTCCGAAATAACGGAAGCGGCATCTTTCTTCAGTCGTCCGCCGTACCGATCGATCCGAACCAATACGGCTACGGGGAAACCGTGCATTCCGCTGACTTCGACGGCGACGGCGACCTGGACCTGGCTCTGGTCGATTACAACAACTACCTCGCATTCGTGCTGTTGAACAGCGGCATCGCGCACTTCACCGTCGGCGGTACGTTTGACACGGGAAGCTACGCCTACGACAGCATCCCGGTTGACCTCGATCGCGACGGCCTCTCCGATCTGGTCGTGCTCAATGCGGACTTCGACCGGGTCGACGTCTATCTGAACAACTCGGTCAGCGGCAGCGACTGCAACACCAACGGAACGCCCGACGAATGCGACGCCGCGTTCGGCGCCTCCGCCGACTGCAACAACAACGGCCGGCCGGATGAATGCGACGTGGTTCCCGGCGGCGGCGCGCCGGTCGCGGTACCGTTTACATTTGAACCGCCGACTTTCTTCGATGGGAGCGACAGTTGCGACGACTGCGAATTGGGCGAGGTCGACTTGCCGTGGTCGGTGACGCTCAGCGGAGTGCCGCTTTCACGCTTTGTCCAAAGCTCCAACGGCTACGTCGAGTTGATGCAGGCCGGCGAGGACGGCTGTTTCCCCAGTTTTGGAAGTTTGTCCGACATTACCGGTTGTTCAGACGCGACGGACCACATCTATCTGCTGGCTGCTTACGACGATCTCAGTTCCGACGACTGTTGCGAGTTTGGATATCAGATTCTGTCCAACCGGGTAATCTTCTACTGGAACACAGAGACGTACGACGACTCCGGCGACGGCGCGCTGAACGAGTTTCAGGTCATCCTCCACGCCGACGGGCGGATTGAATGGAACTTCGCGAGTGCACAGTATTCCGACTACGGATACGACCTCTTAACCGGCATCTATTTCGGTTACGGGCGCGATGAGTTCGTCGAAATCGCGCGGAATCGAATTCCATCGTTCGAGAGTTTCATGCTTGGCGGATTGGCAAACAGCACCGACTGCAACAGCAACGGCACGCCGGATGAATGTGAGCTTTCCGCGGACTGCAACACAAACGGCACGGCCGACAGTTGCGAGCAGGACAGCGACGGCGACGGCGTGCCCGACGCCTGCGATCGGTGCCCCGGCGTCGAGGACGGAAACGACAGCGACAATGACGGCGTGCCCGACGGATGTGACGGGTGTCCGACCGATCCGCTGAAGATCCACCCCGGCGCGTGCGGCTGCAACGTGCCGGACGACGACGACGACTTCGACGGCGTGCCCAACTGTTTCGACATCTGCCCCGGCGCGGACGACCGGCTCGACTCCGACGCCGACGGCATCCCCGATTGTCTCGATCCTTGTCCGCTCGCCGGCGATACTGACAGCGACGGCGTCGACGATTGTCTCGACCGCTGTCCCGACGATCCAAACAAACTCGATCCCGGCGCGTGCGGCTGCGGCGAGCCGGACACCGACGCCAACAACGACGGCGTGCCCGATTGCGTCGGCGTCGATCTGTGTCCGAATGATCCCAACAAGACCAACCCCGGCGTTTGCGGCTGCGGCGTCCCCGACGACGACACCGACGGCGACGGCCTGCCCGACTGTATCGACCCGTGTCCGGCGTCAGGGGATTCCGACGGTGATGGGGTCGACGATTGTCTTGACCGCTGCCCCAACGACGACGCCAAGCTGGATCCCGGCGCCTGCGGTTGCGGCGTGCCGGATACCGACGCCAATGGCGACGGTCTGCCCGATTGCCTGAGCATCGATCTGTGTCCCAACGATCCGAACAAGACGTCGCCGGGCGCGTGCGGGTGCGGCGTGCCGGATACCGACGCGGACGGCGACGGCGTGCCCGACTGCTTCGCGATCGACCTGTGCCCCGACGATCCCAACAAGACCAACCCCGGCGTTTGCGGCTGCGGCGTTCCCGATACGGATGCCGACGGCAACGGCGTGCCGGACTGCCTCGACGTCGATCTGTGTCCGAATGATCCGAACAAGACGTCGCCCGGCGCGTGCGGCTGCGGCGTGCCGGATACCGACGCGGACGGCGACGGCGTGCCCGACTGCTTCGCCGTGGACCTGTGCCCCAACGATCCCAACAAGACCAATCCGGGAATCTGCGGGTGCGGCGTTCCGGATGTCGATTCCGACGGCGACGGCGTTCCCGACTGCATCGATCGCTGTCCCAACGATCCGAACAAGATCGACGCCGGCGCGTGCGGCTGCGGAACATCCGACGCCGACAGCGACGGCGACGGTATTCTGGACTGCTTCGACAACTGCCCGACGACGGCCAATCCCGATCAGGCCGATGCGGACAACGACGGCGTGGGCGACGCCTGCGAGACGGTCGGACCGCCGCCGGGACAGGAAACGCCGGCGGTGATCGATCGCGACCTGCTGCGGATGCTGGTCGATCTGTTGTTCGGCAACTGCGGCGCCGGACTGAGCCTGGCGCTGACCGGCTCGCTGGCCGGCCTGATGAGCATGAAGCGCAGTGTTCGGCGACGCCGCCGGTAAGCGATTGTTGCGGACCCGATTCGCCTTCACACTCCACGATCGGGCATTGCTACGATGCCCGGCGGAGGTGCTTGACATGATCTTGCCCTGGATGCTTGCGATTGTGAACTGGCTCATTGGCGTGCCGCTGGCGTTTCTCGGCGGCGCGGGCGTCACGGCGTTTTCGGCGCCGGTGCGATCCGCGCTGGCGGACGCACTTTACGGCTTCCTCAACTCCGTGCTGCCGTAGCGCCGCGGCCTCGGCCGGGCGGCCGCCCACATCGAGCCGCCGAGCGGCGCACGATGGCGGTGTTTGCGTTGCGCGGTTTTATCCGAAACAGCGATGTGCGGGCGTGGGCGCGTTTCACGTGAAACAGGCGTTGATGTTGTGCATTCGTGCCTCCCGTGAAACAGGGATGGGGCGTTGGCGGCGGGGGCAGGCGGCCGAGCAATGGGCACGCGGGGGGCGGGCAAAAGTCCGATGATGGTGTGGCGGACCGGGCTGTGCTGAGGTGCGCGGCGCGCGGTGAGGACAGGACAATGAAACCGGAGAAGCGGCAACGGAAGGGCACCATTACACTTGCCGCCAATAGGCGCGCGGACCGACTCTCCTGGCTACTCGGCAATCTTGCACGGCCTTCCGGCCGGGGCGTTGTTTCCCTTTGATTGAAACATCTCAGCAGATCGGTCGAGCGCGTGTCGGATTCAACGCCCTGTGATCACTCACTAACTGCGGGAGTAGTCCTCGGCCTGTTTTTCTGTATGTCTATAACGTCCACCCACTTGCCAGCCGAATATCGAACGACGACACAGTACTCCCTAACTGCCCATAGCTCATTCGTAGTCGGATGCCAGTAGGGCAACCACACATGTGACGGTAACGGGGCCACAACCTCATTCCGAAGATCAGACATATGAAAAACGACGAGTCCCTCGAGGCCAGAGTCGTACGCTAGTACACCGCCGTCCGGTCGCCACGAAAAACCGGCATGCAAAGACACGTCAGCTACACGCGTATATGTGTTCACTTGTGGTTGAATCACGTAGAGCGCTCCACCGGCCAGTTCATGTTGGATGGGTTTGCGCTGGAGTGCTGCAAAGTGCGTAGCGCTCGGACTGAGCTTGACGTCTACCACTCGTTTGACGTCAGCGCTCCATACTACCTTGCCAGTGCCCATGTCGTACTTTCGTATCGAATCGTTAAACGAGTCACAGTTCAGCCGCGGCTGATCGCCGCTTCCAATCAGGTTCATCTCCCAACTCCGGGGAACGCCGCGCGGATTTTTAGGAAGAAGTAATCTTCATCGCGGTAGCCGTAGGCCATGCGTTTGATGACCTTGATTTTGTTGTTGATGCCCTCCAGCAGACTGGT
>WYBU01000111.1 GCA_011525745.1 Planctomycetaceae bacterium
CCGTCGAATCGCGCGCGTTCGAGGCGATTCCTCCACGCGAATGCGGCCAAGCGAACGCCGCCGGTATGTCAACTCTGTAACGCACATCTCCATTTTCTCACCGACGCCTCGGCAGCCGCCGGGGCGTCTCTCCGGTTGGGCCGTTCGATCCATTCGCTCCCCGCGCCCAGGCCGCGACCAACGCCCAACGAGTACGCCCCCAACGCGCCCCGTTGGCCCCTGTTCGACGCGGGGCGGCGGGGCGTAGCCGACCTACGCCTCGACCGCGTCCGTTGGCAACGCGGCCAACGTCGTACGTTCCCCACCGCCAGAACGGCCGACGGGCCGCGGCCCGGACGCGCGCGGGTGAACAAGGCGTTTGCGCCGCCGCGCGAACCGAGCGGTTCACTTCACGTGATCCTCGCGCGACTTCATCGGAATCGGCGACGTGCCCGTTCGCGTCAACACCGCTTGCTTGCCGGTGAAGCGCTGGTACCGATCGACGATGACGTCGCAATACAACGGATCGAGTTCCATCAAGAACGCGCGACGTCCGGTCTGCTCCGCCGCGATCAGCGTGCTGCCGCTACCGCCGAAGAGATCGAGCACGTTCTCGCCCGCGCGCGATGAATACTGAATCGCCCGAACGGCCAGCTCGACGGGCTTTTCCGTCAGGTGGATCATCGCGTTGGGGTTGACCTTCTTAACGCTCCACACATCCGTCGCGTTGTTGGGCCCGAGAAAGACGTGCGCTGCGCCCTCCTTCCAGTTGTAGAAGCACCACTCGTGGTTGCCCATGAAGTCCTTTCGCGTCAGGACCGGATGCTCCTTGACCCAGATGATCGCCTGAGAGAAGTAGAGGCCGACCGCTTTCAGCACCGGCGGGTAGTTCGCGCAGTTTGCATACCCACCCCAGATGTACGCGGCCCGCCCCGGCAGCAACACCCGCGCGATGTTGCCGAACCACGCGTGCAGCAGCCGGTCGAACTCGTCGTCGCTGACGAAGTCATTCGTAAGCGGCCGATCCTTCGCGCGCATCTTTCTTGTCGTGGCCTTCTTCCGCCCCTGCCGCGCGATGTCGAAACCTTGATGATGCATCAACCCGCCGCCCTGCCGCGCGGCTTCGGTCGAGGGGAAGCTCGACAGCCCCGCCGCGATGGCGTTGTTCGATCTTGGTTCGACCTTGACGTTGTACGGCGGATCCGTGTTGACGACATGAATCGTCGCGCCGTCGAGCAGACGGTCGACGTCTGCCTCGCTTGCGCTGTCGCCGCACACGAGCCGGTGATTTCCGAGCAGCCACAGATCGCCGGGTTGCGTCACCGCCTCGTCGGGCGGCTCGGGAACGTGGTCGGGATCGCATTCGCCTTCCTTCACGCCAGGATCGAGCAACTCGCCGAGCTCATCAGCGCTGAAGCCGAGCAGTTCCAAGTCGATGTTCATCGCCTGTAAATCGCGTAGCTCGATCGGGAGCAAGTTCAGGTCCCAACTGGCCAGATCAGCACTTTTATTGTCTGCAATTCGATACGCCTTCGCCTGCTCCGGCGTGAGGTCCTTCGCGACGTGAACTGGCGCCTTCTCGAGGCCCAGCTTCTGTGCCGCCTTCCAGCGCGTGTGCCCGACGACGATCACGCCCTCGTTGTCCACAACAATCGGTTGGCGGAATCCGAACTCGCGGATCGAGGCCGCGACGGCATCGACCGCACCGTCGTTGATGCGGGGGTTCTTCTCGTACGGCTTGATTTCGGCCAGCGGCCGCAACTCAATCTTCATCACGAACCTCCTTGGTCATGTTTGACCGGGCCGTCCTCGGCCCTTGGGTTGGCCCCCAACGCCCAGAAACGCCGCCCGGGGGCACCAGGGCGGCGGGAACGTAGGCCGGTACGCCTTGGCCGCGTCCGTTCGCCCACGGCCCAACGGGTCGCGCCCCGTGGCCGCCCTGAAAACCGGACCGGACAGGCGAAACAAACTCTGTCTGATTTCGCGGCTGTTCCTGCGGGCCTCGGCGGCCGATCTGGCCGGGAAGGAACCGCTGCACCTACGCGCACCAGCGCGAACCAGCGCAATGGTTTTGATTGCAGCATCACGCGCCCGTGCGTGTGCGCGCGCGTGCGTAGGTCGGTTTGGTCGCGCTGGTTCGCGCTGGTCGGAACGTAAGTCCTTGCGCCATAAGGGCCGACCGCCTGCGCAGTCCTCGATATCGTCGCGCAGGTTGAGCGCAGGTCCGCGCAGGTTGATGGGCCGTTGCATCATCCCGAGACCCCTTTCAACGCGATTCCCTGGTAGAAACGAGCCGCCGTGCTGAGGCGCGTCGTTATCCCAGGCACTGCAGCCATCAGGTCACGCCCAAATGTCTGCTTGGTCGTCGCTTTGACGCGTCCATCCGCCTCGCACCAGTTTTTCCATGCTTGGTAGAGGTCATCGACCCAGACCCGGAGTCCGGGGTCAACGTCGCAGCGCTCGCGCACGAACGCACCGACGGGACTCGACAGGTCCTCCATGTCACGCAGGGCGTCTTCGACGCTGGCCGGTTGGACGAAGTGACCGCGGGCGCGCAGTTGCCGCCATCCTTCGATGGACCAGTTCAGGATGCCGGGAAGCTCGGTGAGCAACTTGGTGGTGAGCGTCCTATCCTCGCGCCCATAGAAGCTCTCGGTGAGCCGCAGCATCATGAAACGCCCAGACAATGCACCGGATGCGTCAGTGAGACGGGGCAGCTCGTTGGTCAGGAAGACGAATCGGGTCGGCAACTTCATGGTCACGCTGGTCATGTGCTTGCGGTCGATAGTCAGTGAGTCCTCGCCCGAAATGCAAAGAAGACGTTCGACGACGGTCTGGACGTCCTTGCCGGAGAATCGGGCGTCGCTGACGATCGCCAGCGACTTACCGATGAGCGGCTGGAGGCCAAACAGCCCGGCCAGGCTGGTAGTAGTGGGCCCGCATACGTTGGCCGGACCGACCAGGCGTGTCAGAACGCGAGCGATCGTACCCTTGCCGCTGCGCCTTGGGCCGACGATCAGGAGCATCTTGTGCTGCGACGTGTCCCCCGTCAGGCAGTAGCCGAACCACTCCTGCAGCAAATCCCAGCATGCAAGGTCATCCTCGAACAACTGGCCCAAAAACGCCCGCCACTGGGCTGGCTCCGGGGCGGCCGGGTCGTGGTCGAAATCGAGGGCGCTCACCGAGAAAAACGCCGGCGTGGACGCCATCATGCGCATCGTCGGCAGATGCAGCAGCGAAGAGCGGCAGGGTACGATCTCGCGCGGGTCTGGACGTCGAGTGTCGTCAACGAGCCACGAAGGCGAGGCGGTCGTTGCAGGCAGATGGGTGTGCGCTTTAATCGATTCCAGCGCCGCCTTCACCGTGTGCGGGTTCGCGGGAAAATCCTCCGCCACCCAGTCCTCGGCCTTCGGGTTGTAGGTCATGCGGACGGCGGCGTGCAGCCAGGGCAGCAGCCGGTTCCGCACCGCGTCGTCCTCGATTTCGACGTAGCGGTTGGCGTGCCACTGCATGAGCATGCTCGCGTAGTGGCGGAGCGTGATCCCTTCGGAGTGTTGGTGAAATCGGCGAACGAACGCCTCGGCGGTCGGCAGGGTCCGTTCCGTTGAGAGAATCAGGCGGCCCGTGACGGGATCGACGGTGCCGGGCGGCGGTTCGCCGGACAGTGGCCCGCCGTCTATGCCGCCCGAGGACTTCGCGCCTTGACGCCGTTTCCGAGGTTTGTATTGCCGCGCCACGGTTGCCAGCGCCTTGGCGATGGTCATTTCGCCGTAGGTCTGCTGGCCGTGCTGTTCGTCCCACTTCTCGCGCATCAGGCCGGAGCGCCGGAAAATCCGGTCGAGCTGCCCGGCGTCCTTGCTGTAGTAGGCCAGCGTGAACACCACCGACGAATCCGCCTCGCTGCGGGAGTTGAAGTGGTCGTTCCAGCGCCCCGCCCGCAGGGAGGCGAATTTCGCACCGGACTTCCGGTTGGCGCAGGCCAGTCGCAGGATCTCGTCGTCATCAAGGCGCAACTGGCCGTTGTTCGACGGATCGGGCTGCGCTGCCCGGGCCGTTGGGGGCGCGCCGAAGACCTGCGCGTAGAGGGCGTCGACCGCGCCCTGGCGCTCGGCGACCTCCTTCGGAGGTTCATCCAGACTCTGTCCCGTCACGGTGAAGTACCGGTCGCGGTCGTACATTTCGATCGCGCCGTCTTCATAACCCGTCTTGCAGCGTGGCCCTGGCTTGCAGGCGCTGACGAAGACCTTCACGCCGGTGCCGGACGGGCTTACCTCGCTGTAACTGTCGAGCTTGTCGAGAATCGCCGTGGCCCACGGCTTGGGCTCACCGGTCGTGGGATCGATGCACTTGTCCAAGTCGACGCCCGCGAAGGGATCGTCGGCGCTGAACACGAACCCGATACCTTCCAGGCCCGCCGCTTGGCACGCCGCGACGGCCTGATCGAAAGTGCCCCATGTCGCCGGATCCGTTGATGACGCCTCCCCGACGCCGTTGGGACAAATCGGGCACTTGGTTGTCTTGCCGCCTCGCACGATAAAACGCCAGCAGACCCACTGCCGGCGTTCGCGGAGGCATGACGGCACCTCGCGACAAACGCGCGTAGGGTCGAACTGGAGCGCAGGGACTTTCATGCGTGCGGAGTCCACCTGTGCCTTTCCTCGGCCTTGCTGGATGTCACGCCGCTGCCGTCGCGGCTGCTCTTTGCCGCGCAGGCACCGCCTGCTCGGGCGTCCCAGCCGATCCGGGTTCGACGCGGCGGACTTGGAATCCGTCCTCGCCGAACTGGCGGATGAGCAGGTGCGTGAAGACCTTGACCAAGGTGGCCCCGACCTCGGTCTCACCGTCCACGATGATCGCGTTCGCCGGCTGATCGAGCTGGTATCTCACGTCCAATCGCACGCGGGCCTCGCCGTGGAGACCTTCCGCCGCGTAGATCGCCAGGTGCAGCGTCAACTCGGCCTCGCTCAGCGGCACGGCGGGCACGAACCCGAACCGAAACACGTTTGCCGTCATGGGTTTCTCCTTTGGGGGCCGCGGCGGCCCCTGGGTGTTACTTATGCCGTTCGCACGGACTCCGAACGCGGGCGTCATGAATTTCCGAAGCCGCCGGCCTCGAAACGCTTGCGGATGCGTTCGAAGGTTTCCCGAACTTGGCGAACGGTCATGCCCAGCTCGCGGGCAACCGATGCCTCAGACCCGGACATGCGGAGGAGGCACAGCTTCTGGTCCTCGGGCGAAAGCGATTGGAGGACCTCACGCACGGCTTCGATCCGTTCGGTGCGTTCCCTCTCGTCCGCAGCGCCCGTCCGCCGGTGCAGGTCCGCGTCCGTGAGGGCGTCGCCCAGCGATCGTGACCCGTCGTCCGATGCTGGCTCCGCCTGGTCGAGGGATTCACTGTCCAACTCCGGAGCACGCTTCTTCCTGAGACGATCCCTCACCATCATCGCGATGCCGCTGCGGATCACGCGGTCAGCGAAGGTGTTCGCTGATCCACGATTCGGATCGAACAAGTGTGCGCGACTGAGCAGGTACGCTGTGAGGTCTTGCTCCAGGTCTTCCTGCGAGTCGCGTCGAAAGACTCGTTTCGGTTCGATCTGTCGGGACAGGTACGAGATGAGATTCTTCGAATACGGTGTGAGAACCGCATCGCGGGCGGGCGATGATTCCACCTGCGCCTCCCGGCCGGAGGCGCTGATCCCCAGAGGTCATCCGATAGGCGCGCAGAATCACTGTGCCGCAGCACGAGCTGCGACGATTAAGAGGCGGCTAGGATGACCCTGGGGTTATGACCTCGCGGCCAGAAGCCGCTCTATGAGACGTGTGGCAGGCTGCGCGAGGGCCACCGACAAATGTCGGCGGTTCTGTCGGTGGTTACATGATGCGCGAACCCGGGAATTGTTCGGGAAGAAGGCGCTTGGACACCTTCTCGAGAGCCGGACGCAACGTGGACCAGCGCCATCGGTTTGCCACGCCCTGGCCGCCGTGGACATCGGGTGCGGGCAACTGCCCGGACCTGATGTAGCGCTCCAAAGTCCGCTTGGTCCGCCCAGTCAGCGGCGCCACTTGACTTAAGGTCACCAACTCATCGCCCGGTGTTGAACAGCCGGATCCCGACTCAAGCCATTTCAATCCATCGCCGGAAATGCGGATCAGTTGTTCTGTCGCGTTCGGCTTGATACGGGGAATGAAAGCATTACTACGAAGCGTGCCGTCCCGATCGAGATCACCGCCTGCCGCGATGACGACGAATCCGGAAGGCGCCAACGGCGTCCATTGAATCACGGCATGTTTGCCGTCCGGGCGCGCGAAGATGAGTTTTACCCGCGTTCGGTCGCGGCCCGGCAAGCCCCAGGGGAGCATCGTCTCAAACAGATTGCCAAGTTGGACTGTGATAAGACCCCTTCTGTCGGCCAATTTGACGACATCGTTAACCCTAGGCGGCAACCAATCCAGCCATGCCCGAAGAAAAACCTTGGGGATGCCCTTGCCGAACCGGATCACCGTCGGATGTTGAACGTTTACGAGTCGGGCACCCTCGAAGTCCAGATATCGAAGTGCGTCAAGCAGTCGATATTGAAGCTCGGTCGAAACCACAGTGAGTTTCTCCTGGCCGTTCCAGACGCACTTGACCAATGCGCGGCTGCTCCGCGCTTTAGGGTAAATGCGCTTTCGGATGTCGTGCTCAAGTTCAATGGTACGACATAGATGGTACCCCGCCAGTCGGGGATGGAAAACTGTCGAGTGGTCGATTGGCGCCTTAGTTGGGTCACCCGAACGATTTATCAGCGGCGACTCCAGTTCGCCACTCCAACGTCGCCGGCAACCATCGGGCAGTGAGGCTCTCCCCGTGCGTGGCAGTTTCGCCTCTGGGCTTCCTGGGAAACGTGTCGAGAAGGATTGAAGCGTAAAGCCGTGGTCAGCCGTCCCCAACGTCACTGGGGCGTCGCCTTACGGTGGACCAGATTCGTCGCTGCTGCGCCCAATCTGGCTCGGCGACGATTGCTCGAAGCATCCTCTCGTGGACTCGGTCGCGACCGGACGCGGTGAGTGGGAGGAAGAGAAGCTGCTCCTGGATGTCGGGGGCGAGGTGGTTGAGGTTCATGATTTGCGTCATGCGCGGCTGGGTGACGTGCGCAAGGCGGGCCAGTTCGGACTGATCCGCGACTTCGCCAACGCGGATGAGCCGATCGAAGTAGATCGCCAGGGCCATCAGACGGGACACACGGGGGATGCGGCCTGGCTGGACGGCCGGGGCGCGCGGGTCTGCGTCAGCCACGACCAGTCGCCCGTGTTCCCGCCGAAGCAGATGCACCTTGCGCCGGACTTTGATCACGCTGCCTCCTCCACGCCATGTTGTTCGTCGATGCCAGGGTTCGCCAGCGACTTGATTCCCGTGGGATGGAACGCGACCTGGATGCTGCTGTCGACGGCGTCGTACTCAACGCGGCTCACCAGGAGGCGCAAAACGCGCGCTTGCTCGCGTGGGCTGAGCGCCTGCCAGACATTGTCAAAATCGGCGAACGCCGCGGCGACATCGGCCTCGTCGACGAGTTCCTCCCGCAACTCCGAGAGCCTCGCGTCGATCTCCGCGACGCGGCGCTCGGCCTCGCGCACCCGGTCGTTCAGCTCGGCGATCCGAGGTGCCGTCGCAGCTTGGTCGTCCCCCGAGACCGTTCGCCGGATGTCCGCGTGCAGCCGGGCCAGGGCGCGTTCGATCTCGCGGCGCTCGCCAGCAAGGCGTTCGATTGCCGACTCCGCCCGATCGCGGGCCTGGGCAAGGGTCTCGCGCAGTACTTCCGGGTCCTGGCCGATGCAGCGAATCTGGTCGACGACGGCTTTTTCGACCTCGGCTGCCGGCAGCGATCGGCTCGGGCACGCGGCCCGGCCGCGCTTTACCGCGTTCGTGCAGGTGTAATAGCGGTATCGGCGGCTCGCCTTGGTGGTAAACGTGTGCGACATCGCCCGCCGGCACGATCGACAAAACAGCAGTCCGCGAAGCAATGCACCGTGACGATTCCGTGCCTCGGCGACGCCACTCCGGCTGTGTCGCCTGAGCTGCTGTTGGACCCGATCGAATACGTCCTCCGGGACGATGGCCTCGTGCTCGCCGGCGTACAACTCGCCCTTGTGGGCGACCTTGCCTGCGTAGAGGACGTTCGTCAGCAACATGTGGACGCGGCACTTGTCGAAACGAAGGCGTCCGCGCCTGCGACCGTCCTGCGTCGTCCACGCCTTGTTGCACCAGCCGCGGCGTTCGAGTTCGGAGACGACTGGCAGGAGTGTGCCCAGTTCAAGGTAGAGGTCGAAGATCTGCCGGACGCGCGAAGCCTCGGCCGCGTTGACGACCAGCCTGGGACTGCCGTTGGACCGGTCCACGTCGTAGCCCAGGATTGGCGTGCCGCCGGTCCATTTGCCCTTCTGCCGCGACGCCGCGATCTTGTCGCGGATGCGCTCCCCGATGATCTCCCGCTCGAACTGAGCGAACGAGAGCAGGACGTTGAGCGTCAGCCGGCCCATCGAGTTCGTCGTGTTGAAGTGCTGCGTTACGGAGACGAACGACACGTTGTGGCGTTCGAATACCTCGACGATCCTGGCGAAATCCATGAGCGAGCGGCTGAGCCGGTCGACCTTGTAGACGACCACGCAGTCGATCTTGCCCGCCTCGATATCCGCCAAGAGTCGTTTCAGCGCGGGCCGGTCCATGTTCCCGCCCGTGAACCCGCCATCGTCGTAGCGATCTGGCGGGCACACCCATCCCTCGGCCTTCTGACTGGCGATGTACGCCTCGGCGGCCTCGCGCTGGGCGTCGAGCGAGTTGAATTCCTGCTGGAGGCCCTCGTCGCTGCTCTTGCGCGTATAGATCGCGCAACGGACGGTCGCAAGCGTGGAGGCCGTGGCGGCCGCTCGCTTGCGCCGGCTGGCGGGTTCACGCGTTGTCAGCATGGTCGTCACGCCCTGCCCTCCAGGCCGAAGAAGCGAAAACCGTTGATGTGCGAACCCGTGACCGCCTTGGCGACGGCGGAAAGTGATCGGTACCGCTCGCCCTCGTACTCGAAGCCATCGACAAGAACTGTGACGGTGACCGTCCGGCCCTTGTGCTTACGGGTGATCTGGGAACCAACGTGCGGCAGGCGCGGGTCGGCGGCCACGTGGACTCGCGCCGCCTTCGCCGCGAGTGATGGTTCATCACGCTCGACGCGCGCGGCCCGTGGCGGCGTCACGCGAACATCAGCGATGTTGGCCAGTTCGTCGGCGCGCCGACGGGCTCGTTCGGAAAGGCCGCCTTCGGCGTTCGCCTGAAGCCGCCACGCAATCCGGCGGATCAGGTATTGGCGATGACGGCTGCGGACCGGCTCTCCGAAGACCTCGACGTATCGCTCCTGGAGCCGGCCGACGGTCATCTTCTCCAAGGCCGCGAGCTCTTTTTTCATGTTCAGACTCATGCGTCGTCTCCGTGGTCCCGCGGCCATAACCCGCGGGTACCGTTGACCACACTGAGCCTCGTTTCGCGGGAAAGCTCAAGGCCGATCTTGCGGCGGGGCGAGGATTTTTGAGCATCGAGATTGCCCGCGGTTTGGGTTGTCCGGTGCCACCGGACAAGGCCCTTGGCGAGGATCGCCGCGACCTCACGCCGACGATCGGCGGGGGAGAGATGTTCGTCCGCGCGCTGCTTGGGCATGACGGGCTCCACGCGGTTGCCGGCGCTCGCACGATGCGAACGCGTTGCCGCATACCCGTTACCTATGCCGTTCGCGCGCGAGTCGAACGGAATCTCATAACCCGCGAGTCGGCGCTTCCGGCGCTGTGTTTTCGAGGCAGGTCTCGTTCGGTCGAGGGAACCCAACCGGTTGATATAACCCGTGGGTCGGCGGTGGCGAGAGACTCCGAGACTCTCGGCGAGAGGCGGGCGTGGTTTGCGGCGAGGCGGCGTCGACGGGGTCGCGCGACGGCGTCTCTCGACGAACCACGCGATGCGAGGCGGTCGGTAAACCCTTGCGAATAAGGGCGATAGAACGCGAAACGCCGGCGCGTCTCCGCACCGGCGTCGTTTCTTAACCCGTGGGTCGGCGGATTTCGCTACGACCCGTCAACTAGAGGA
>WYBU01000112.1 GCA_011525745.1 Planctomycetaceae bacterium
GATGAAATCGCCGAGCGCTGCACCTATTACCAGGCACGGAATCGGACGTCCTACGAGAGCCGCAAGCGAATGGCCCACCTCCGCGCAAAACGACGCAGCAACGAGTAGATAGCGCTGTCATACTAGTGCATGTGCGAATCCCCGTGAATTGATGAACGTACACGGGATTATTAATCTTCTCTATCAGGCCGGCTAACGTACCCCCCCCGCGTTCGCTGTCAAGAAAAAATGATAATTTTTGAGCGAAGCGACACGTGCAACGTCCGCCCAAGGCAGTGCAGCGCCTCGTGCCCAATGTTTGCGAATGATGCGACTAATTGCAATAGTCATGTTTGGCTAACATCACTCGACTCGCCCGCCGTCGTAACCCGTTGTCAATCCGAAACTTGAGTGAACCATGATCACAGGATGACGTGCTCCTGTATCAGTTGCCGCAATGGTGGTTTTTGAAGTAGCATCGCAGAGGCGCTCACGAGACCGTCCCCCGCACGTGAAGGAAAACCGCCCAACTGCGGGCCGGCGTCATATGCCCGCGGAGCTTAACGGCAATCAGCAAAAAGCTGTTGTCGTTTTCACGAAGACCGTGATTCGCTATTGGCCGTCGACAGGGATGCATGAGTCTGCCAACAGCACAACGTGCACTCTTCTCAGCGCGGAGAATGCGACACCCGCTTAACTCGAGACAACCCGCCTCCGTGCGTTCGAGAACTCCGGCGCTTCCTTCACGCACGTCGCCAGGATGCCCAGCGAGCGCAGGAACGCCCGCATCCCGCCGCGGACCGGCGTCTCCGGCGCATCTACCGTCGGGAACCCCTGCTCATCCGGCGCCAGGTTCTCCCAGTTGCGAAACAGCCGGCCCCAGTCGGTGTTCATCACCGGGTGCATCATTCCCGCGCCGAGCATCGGGTACCAGTACGAGTCGTGATAGATCACGCTGGCGACGTAGGACCACGGCGCCAGCCAGGTCTTCAACGACCACTCGATCGGCCGCTTGAGCTTGCCCCAGTAAATCTGGTGCTGCATGCGGCTGGCGAAGGTCATCTTCTTGAACGGCCCGTCGAACCGCCAGTTCTCCTGCGCCGCCGTCGCGTCGCCGACGATCTCGATCTGACGCGGATCGCCGCAGCCCAGCCCCAGATCATGCGCCAGCCGGATGAACTTGATGCTCATCGGATCCATGCCCATCAGCTTCGCCGCGACGGCGTCGATGGCCACCTGGTCGGCCGAGGCCAGGATCACGTTCTTGGCGTGCGGAACCATGCAGCGCGGGCCGGGGCCGTCGCCGGCGAACGTGCCGTCCATCACGGCGAACACGCCGCGGTGAATCTTCTTCTGAATCATCAGCAGGTCGACCAGCGTCTCGTGAATCACCGGGTGCGTCCAGTGCCGATGCTCGTTCAGCAGCCCGCCGAAGGCGTTTTTCATCGCGCCGGTCGTGGTGGTGAATACGTGAGTCTTGACCGTCGGCAGGTGGATGATGTTCTCGCCGATGAAGCGCTGGGGAATCAGGAAGCCGTCTTTATAGACCTCGTTGAGGCAGAGAAACCGCTTCGTCAGATCGCCGACGGCGTCGCGGATGTGAATCCAGTCTTCGCCTTCGTAAAGGTGAACGTTGCGCAGGCCGTGCGCCTGCACCACGTTGAGCTGCTTGTTCTCGCGCTCGCCGAGATGGGCGTCGATGACGACCGTGCGATTGTGGCAGGCGTGAACCTGTTGCGCATCGTAACCGTCGCGCTTCAACGCCCGGATGACGCCCTCGAGTTGCCAGGGCGTGGTGCTCGAGCCGGGGAAAAAGAAGTGCCAACTGATGTTGACCTTCAGCGCCGTATCCGCGTCCTTCGCGATGACATCCTGGTAGCCGGCCAGGTTCATCAGCTTGTGGTAGTCGGCCAGAATCGTGCGGGGCGACGTGCGAAGGATGGCGACGGTGCTTTTGGTCATATCAAATGTCCGAAATTACGGCGATCTTGGGCCATTCTGTCAATGCCGCGACGGTAAGCAAGACGCGGCGTTCCACGATTCCATCGGGGCGGCGGAATAAGAAAGAACAAGCCGTCTCCTGCCCGATGGATTTCAGGTCGATTATAGCAGTTCGCGGCGGGCGGGTTGTCGCAGCCGCCACCGCATCAGCGCTCACTCATCCGTCGCCGCGGCGCGATAACATCCCGGCAAATGAGCCGCGGATCGAATCATCCCGCCGAAGGCCCCATCGACGTCCGCCGCATGCGCGGAATGCCGATCTTTCTGCTCGCATTGACGGCGCTCGTCGGCCTGGGCGCGTTCTCATCGTATGTCCTCGCCGTAGTGGTTTTTGCTCTGCCCTGCCCAGTTCTCATTCTCGCCGCGAGCACGAGCCTGGGCGCCGCGCTGATAACGCCGCTGTTGCGGATGATGCGAATGTCCGCCGATCTGTGGATCCTCAGCGCCGCCCTCGGCATCGGCCTGATCGCCCTGCTCGTGCTCATGTTTGGCGTCCTGGGCGTCATGAGCGCCGCGTTCTGGTGGACGACCCTCTTCATTACGTCGTGCCTGGGGGTCCTGGTTCGCCTGTCGACACGATCGCAGAAAAGAATTCCCCACCCCGACGCGTCCACACCGCCGGCGAACGCGAACGCATCGCAGGGCGCACGCGATCTCAGCGAATGGTTGTGGCTGCTCGCCGCGCCGTTTGCGGCGATGGCGCTGCTCGCCGCCTCGATGCCGCCGGGCGTGCAATGGATTGCCGAAGGCAACGGTTACGACGTGCTGGAATATCACCTGGCCGTGCCCAAGGAGTATTTCCTCAACGGCCGCATCAACTACCTGCCTCACAACATTTACGCCAACATGCCGTTCAACGCGGAGATGCTTTATCTGCTGTGCATGATCCTGATCGGTGATCCGATCGAAGCCGCGATTCCGGCGCAGATGCTCAACACGCTGCTCGCCGCGCTGGCCGCCGCCTGCTGCTGGGCCGCCGCCCGCCCCTTCGGCCGCGGGCCGGCCAACGTCGCGGGAGTGGTCGTCGCGACGTGTCCGATGATCTGCTATCTGTGCGGCGTCGCCTACGTCGAGAACGGATTGCTGGCCATGACGGCCGCCGCGTTGGCATGCGCTATCCGCGCGTTCATTGACTCGGATCGCGCCTTGCGCTGGTCGATTCTGGCCGGCTGCTTTGCCGGACTCGCATGCGGCTTCAAGTACACCGCCGTGCCGATGGTGGCGTTGCCGATCGCGCTTGCCGCGCGGAGTGCGGTCGCACCGCGGGGCGGTCGGGGCAAGCTGCAAGCGGCCGGCGCTTGCGGCGCGTGCGCGGTGCTCGTGTTTTCGCCTTGGCTGGTGAAAAACGCCGTCTACACTGGGAATCCCGTGTTTCCGCTGATCCGTACGTTCTTTCCCGAGCGACCGGGAATCTGGTCGGACGAGTTGGCCGCGCATTGGCATGAGGGTCACTTGCCCGATCCGCGCGAACGATCCGTCGGCGGCAGGCTGAGGGCGCTCGGACGCGAGGTTCTTCGGCCGGCGGGGATAACGGACGAATTCGGAGGACGCGCACCGCAATACGGCCTGCCTGCGTGGGGGCTGCCGCTGGCGCTATTCATCAGTTTCGCACTCAGGCGATTCTCGGGCGCCACGGCTCGGTCGTCCGGCGATGCGGCACGAAGGGGTCCACGCAGCGAGCAAAACGACATAAACGGTCCGAACGGGAGCGATCCATCGCATCGATCGAGCCTCATGGACCCCGCGAATGTCAACAACCGGCCATTCGACTCGGGCTTGCCCGCACGTGCCGCCGCCAGCCGCGCACATGGCTCGGCCGGCCGTACCGTTGGCGCGTGCGTGCTCGTAATCATCGCGACGCTGACAACCTGGCTGATTTCCACGCACCTCGTGGGGCGTTTCGCGCTGCCGATCCTGCCGCCGCTCGCCATATTGGCCGGTTTGGCGTGGTTGCGTTTCAACAGCCCCACCGGCCGCGCCTTGCTGGCGTTGTTGCTTGCGGGAGGCGCGGCGTTGAACACTTGGGAGCTTGGCGATGTCGTCGCCCGCAACGCGGTCTTTGAATTGCCGCAACTGGCGGGCCGAACCGACCTGTTGGAATCGGGCCAGTGGCCGGAATACGCCTACCTGGGGCGGCTGAACGAGTTGCTCGATACAGGTCATCGCGTCCTGCTGGTTGGAGAGGCCCGGACTTACTACCTTCGCGGCCGGCCCGGGCAATACGAGTACTGTGTGGTCTTTAATCGCAACTCATTCGCCGAAGCGACTTCTCGGCAAACGCCGCCTGAGGTCCTGGGCTGGCTACGAGAGCGCGGAATATCGCACATGTTTGTTCACTGGGTAGAAATGCGCCGACTTCGATCGTCGCGTTACGGGTTCTGGCGCCAGGTCGACGAGCCACTATTCGGCCTGCTTCAATCGGCTGGCCTGAAGGCGGTCGAAGATTTCCGCTATCACGGCTACGATCCTCGCCCCTTCGGCACGTTGTTTACTGTTCCGTAAATCGGTTTTCCGACCCTGAAAGCGGCATTTTACAGTTGACACGGTGCTTCGCTTGTGTTCTAATCAGTCACGGTGGAGTTCTAGAAGTGCCGACCGGAGGGTGGAGATTCCTATCGTTATTCCTCCCTCGGCACGCGTTGTGAGAAGCAACTGAGGGCCGTTGCCGCACCAAGCGAACGTCGTAGCGCGCCGCGATAACAAACGTGGCGTGTTTACCGACGTCGGAAGCGGACACAAGCGCGTCGCAGCAACACTGCGGGAGCGCAGGTTGCGTGTTGCGCATTTCGATTGTTGCCGCTTGGCGAAACTGCCGGGCTGGGTTTTCGGCAATCCTGGCAAGTGCGTGCCGCGCCACTCATAGAGACGGAGGGCCAAGTCGCTTCCGTTGGGGATTGACCGTCCCGCGTAACGCCGTCTGACGGCGTTACCGCCAATCGTTTCACAGAACATTTGTCGCTTGTCTTTTCGGCGAAGGATGCGGATTGAACGCATCGGCTGCGTCTTTTTCTAGTTCTTCTTTGGAGGTGTAGTTATGGCGATCAAGCGTCCGTTGAGAAGCGCCTGCTATCTTATGGCCGTCACGGCCATATTGGCGTGTACCCAGGCATCGCTGGCACAGGTCGACATCTGGGACAGCCAGGCCAACCAACCTATCCGGCAGAACTGCGTCGACGCCAACGGGAACGGAACCTATGAGGACACCGAGTGCACCGGCCTGGTCAATCTGGGGTTGTCGTCCGGTTTCATCGGAGCGGGCCTGAACCAGCGGTGGTTCGCAAGCCCCTTCCGCGTTGACGGCCCCGACACCATGGTCGTTACCGAAATCGGCGCGTCGTGGTTCGAGCCTGCCGGAAACGCGGGACTAGACGTCTGGTGCAAAATCTGGACCGGGACCGATGCCAACACGAACGGGAGCTTCATCGATGAGCCGCCCAACACAACCGCGACGCTGGTTTTCGACGGCTCAATCGGCCCATACGTAAGCACGACCTGTACTTCGCCCGACGAAGACTACTGCGACAAGGCGGATCCGCGGCCCAATGGCCAACCCCTGTGGTGGCACACCTACAGTCACCTGTGCATCGAACTGGCGCCGGGTAACTATTGGATCACGCTCTATCCCGTTGGCCTGGGTCCGACCAATACGACCGGATTCAATAACCTGGCCTGGTTCATCGGCTCCCCCGGCGGCGACGAATCGCTCGAACAACCGATCGGCCCGGTCCCCCAGGACCGCGGTTCGGGTCGACGGTCCGTCACTTGGCCCTCACCCGGATTTAGCCTTTATACATTGCCGACGTCGTTCCAGCCGCAGCTTCCTCCTTCGACCCAGGAAGGGCAGGACCTTTACAACGTTTCGTTCCGCCTGCGCGGCTTCGCGCTGAGTCCCGAGGATTGCAACAATAACGGCACGCCCGACGTGTGCGAGCCGGACTGCAACGAGAATGGCACCGCGGACGAGTGCGACATCGCCGGCGCCACGTCGGACGACTGCAACACCAACGGCGTGCCCGACGATTGCGAGCCGCTCTTCGGCACCGACTGCAACAACAATGGGATCGACGACGTGTGCGAAGGCGGCGTCGATTGCAACGCCAACGGCACCGCCGATTTCTGCGACATCGGCAGCGGCGCGAGCACCGATTGCGACGGTGACAACGTGCCCGACGAGTGCAATCCGGGCTGCAACACGAACGGCTTCCCCGATTCGTGCGACGTCACCGGCGGAACCAGTTCCGACTGCGACGGCAACGGCGTTCCCGATGAATGCCAGTTCGACGACTGCAACAACAACGGCATACCCGACGCATGCGACATCGCCAGCGCCGCCTCGAACGACTGCCAGCCCAATGGCATCCCCGACGAGTGCGACCTGATCGACAACGCCATGCGTTACACGCCGATCGACGACGGTCTCATCAACAATGCCTGGGGCTTCGGCGATGGCGCGGACGTGGCCTGTGGCAACACGTTCCAGGTGCCCAACACGCCGGGCGGCAGCATGCTGGTCGCGGTCGAGGCCGCCATCGGATCGAACGTGACCGACCATCATCCTTTCACGATGGTCGTCTACACCGATCCGAACAATGACGGCAACCCGAACGACGGCGCGCGCGTCGCCATTGTGTCGTCGGTCCAGGGGACGCGCGACGCTGAGACTGGGAACTTCATTACGCTGCCGATCGACCCGCCGGTTTTTGTCGGAGCGCCGGGTAGCTGGTTCTTCGTGATGTTCCTCATCTCGGTCGGCGACAACGATCCCGACTGGTTCCCGTGTGCCCTCGACAGCACCGCGCCGAACGAGGTCGGCCGAAGCTGGACAGGCGCTGCCACCATCGGCAACTTCAATACGCTGGTGCTGGCCGCCAACCCGTTGCACCTGATCGAGCAGGATCCGGACGATCCGTTCAGCGGCAATTTCATGGTCCGTGCCGCCTTCGCCAATTTCGCCAACGACCAGGACGGCGACGGTGAGCCGGATGAATGTGCCGTTCAGCCGTGCACGACCTGCCGCGGCGACACCAATGGCGACGGCATCATCGACGGCGAGGACATCGAGGACTTCGTCAACATGGTCATCGGCGGTGCGCCGCCGTCAACGTGCGCCGACGTCAATCACGACGGCTCGGTGGACCAGAACGACGTTCCGCTCTTCGTCGGCTTCGTCCTCTATGGGGCGCCGTGCAACGAAATCGTCAACAACATCGAGTGCGCCGTCTGCGCTCCGGTCGACCTCTACTGCATCTACACGGTCAACAACGTGCAGGGCGGCGGATGCGGCAGTCTGCCGCAGAATGGCGGCACGATCTGTATCCTGTGCGAACCGCAACCGGGATTCCCGCCCGGCGGCGTTTGCCCGGATTACTCCGGCCGCAAGTGGCAGCACTTTGACAACAACGGCAACCTGGTTTGCACCGGCGACATCGCCGGGTTCGCTCCGGGCGGCGGCGCCGCGTGCGCGGTCTGCCCGCCGAACGGCTTCCAGGTTCTTGGCGATTAACAGCCAGGAAACGGGGAATGCGTCCACACGCCCAGACGCGCTGCGGACGCACTTACCCGGCCTGACGTGACACTACCTGTCATCCTGTCCGCGTGGGCAGGAGACCCAAAGGAGAGGCGGCCTCCCGGACACACCGCGTCCGGGAGGCCGTTTTTTTTCACGGCATGGTTCGACTGAATGCGAGGCCGCAAGTCGTTCTCGTACGGAAAAAGGCGTGGAGACACGAAGGGACGAAGGAAGCAAAGACGCTGCGGGACACTCGCTCGAAAGTCGATGTCCGGTCGTGAATTGTGTGGCGCGACGTTTGAACGTCGTCACGGGGCGCAACGAAATCCGGCCGCAGCCGCGGGAAGGCGACAAGAAGCAGCGAAGGAGCGACGAAGAGATTTTGGGGCAAATCGGCTCGCATAGCGGACCGCCCCGGATGGGGCGGTCAAAGCCCCGGCAGGAGAAACGTCGCAGTCCGACGGACACACTGCGCGATGTCTTACCCTTTCGACGTTGCGACGTATGACTTCGTTTACGCCTTCGCCTCCTCGTCGCCGAATTCGAACGGCTTGTGCGCGATCATCCGCGGCCGGTGACGCGCCACGCTGATCAGCAGGCCGACCGCCGCGAAGCAGGTTACCAGGCTGCTGCCGCCCGAGCTGATGAACGGCAGCGTCATGCCCGTAATCGGCATCAGCCCCATCGTCATTCCGATGTTGACGGTCGCCTGTACGCCGATCATCGCCGACAGCCCCACCGCCACGAGCCGCGAGAACGGATCGTGCGTCGCCGACGCCGCCGCCAGCCCGGCCGTCAGCAAAACGACGTAGGCCAGAATCACCGCCGCCGCGCCGGCGAAACCGAACTGATGCGCGATGACGGCGAAAATGAAATCGTTGTGCTCCTCGGGAAGGAGATTGTGACGGAAAAAGGCGGCATCCTCGGCGTCCTGGCCGAGCAACTGCCCGCTGCCGATGGCGGTCTTCGACTGCCGAAGCTGAAAGCCCGGCCCCATCTGCCAGCGCGGATCGGGATCATTCTGCCGGAACAGGACGTCGATCCGCTGCCGCTGATAGTCGTCCATCAGCCCCGAGAAATAAAACGCCGGCGCGGCGGCGGCGCCCAGAACGGCAAACAGCGCCAAGTGACGCTTGCGCGCCCCGGCCGCGAACAGCATGACAAACAACACCGGCATCAGCAGCAGCGACGTGCCCAGGTCCGGCTCCAGCAGAATCAGCGCCGTCGGCGCGAGCGTCAGCAGAAACGGCGGCATCAGCCCGCGAATCGTGCGGTAGTTCGAGCGAAAGCGCAGATAGGCCGCCAACGCCAGCACGAAGACGATCTTGGCCGCGTCCGAAACCTGGAATTGCAGCGGACCCAGCACGATCCAGCGCGTCGTGTTGCGGCGAACCGGGATCACCGGATCGAGCGGCAGATCCCGCGCCACCGCCAGAACGGCAAGCAGCACCAGAGTCAGGCCGAACAGCGGATACGCGAACCGCCCCAGCGCCTTGTGCCCCACCGCCGCCGCGGCCCCGGCGGCCAGCAGGCCGACCGCCGCGAACGCAAGCTGCCGTCGCGTTTGTGCGTAAGTCGCGCCAGGCGACTTTTCGCTCGCGTAGATCGCCGCCAGCCCGGCGCCGGTCAATCCCAGCGCGACGAGCAGAATCAGGCGGGCGCTCCACGGCAGTGGTCGCTGCGGTGTCTCCAGGTCCGGCACATCCCCCATCTTGTCGCTCCGTCGTCACGCCCCTGAATTCGCCGCTGTCTTCGTCCGATCATCCCATTATGGCCGCCGTGTCAACCGCCGTCCCGCCCGCCACGGAACACCGCCTGCGCGGCCATTTTCCGCGCAGCATGACGACCGTCCACGGAAAAAGCGCCATCGGCTTCGGCATCCCTTTTCTGGCGGCGGGCCTGTTTGCCATTCTCGCGGCGGCACGGATCATCCCCACGCGCGAAGCGGATTTCCACGCACCGCGCTGGGTCGTCGCCGTATGCGGGCTGATCTTTGCCGGCCCCGGAGCGTGGCTGATTCTCCACGGAATCTCGGGCTGCCTGCGGACCGCGCGCCAGACACGGCAGCGCGAACGGCGCCCGGAGGCCCCATGGCTGGCGGACTACTCATGGAATCCCAGTGAGGCGCGCGACGACCGCAACACGCGACTGAAGGTGCGCGGCGCGCAATTCCTGATGCTGATCATCTTCACGCTGCCGTTTAATTACATCGGCTTTTTCACCAAAGGCGCGCTGGCGCCGCGCCTGTTCATGGCCGGCACGGCGGATCTGGTCCTCCTGATTTTCGGCGGCGCGTTCGTCTATCACGTGGCGCAGCGCATCAGGTTCGGCCCGTCGCGGTTGAAATTCCGACGCTTCCCGTTCTTCCTCGGCGAGCGACTCGACGTCGATTTCGTTCCATCGCGCAGCTTCGGCGAGGTCAACCAGCTCACTGCCACGTTGCGCTGCATTCGCGAGCAGTACGTGACGACGCCCGCGCCGGATCCGCGCACGGAAATCGTCTCGCAGCTTCTGCACGCCAAGTCCGAGACCATCGCCCCGGGCCGAATCGATTGCGCCGACGTCTTTGCCCTCTCGTTCGCGTTGCCGGACGGCGATTTCGAAACCTGTCTCTCGGTCCAGCCGCCCCGTTACTGGGAAATCGAGATCGTCGTCGACATGAGCGGCATGGAATTCAAGGCCGTTTATCTCGTGCCCGTCTACCGCCGGCCCGCGCAATCGCGCCTACCTGCGAACAGTGTCACCCCGCCGTCAGGCGTCGATCGCTGAATCGCCATCGCGCAGAAGCCCGGCATCGGCGGCGCTGTTCAGGAAACGCTCCATGCCCGCCATCGCGTGCGGCGTCAGACGGTACTGAAGCGATTCCGTGAGGTAATGCCGCGCCAGATCCACCGGCCAGCCATGCTCGGCCGCCTCGCGCTCGGCGATTTCGCTCGCGCGACTCAGCCCCTCGTCGCGCGCGCGGCTCAGCGCCAATGCGATCGCGGCATGACGCGGCGCATCGAAGCAATCCGACCGGCACGCCCACGCCGCAAATACCATCGGTAGGCCTGTCAGGTGCTTCCACGCCGCGCCCAGGTCGACCTCGAAGCCGAAGCCGCGCGGCCGGCGCGTCACGACCTTGTCGCCGATCAGCAGCACCGCTTCCCGCGGACCCACGTCCGCGACCGTGCCGGCGGATCGCCAGGCGCACAACGCCGGCCGCCGCCCGTACATTTCGTGCCAGATCAGCCGCGCCAGAATGACCGAAGTGTGCGAATCGGGATCAACGTGCAGCCGCTCGATCTGTTCGGCCGGACACCGCGAGAACACACGAACCGTCAGAGTTTCACCGTCGCTGGCGATGCACGCGTCGGAGATCAGGCGCAACCGATCGCGCCGCCGGTGAAAATCCACGACCGGCAGCAGTCCCACGTCGATCATGCCCTCGTCGAGCATCGCCGCCAGCGCCGACGGCACCGCAGGCCGCAACGTCCAACCGGGTCGTTGTGCCAGTCCCTCGATCAGCGGACGCGCGTTGAGAAACGACACGACGCCGACCGTGCATCCGCGCGACGCCGGCGTTGCGTCGCCCTCCGATTGTGCCGCACTCGCGACCAAACTCGTATTCATGTGATATTCTGTCCAGATGCCGCCACGGGCCACAGGCTTCAACCCGCCTCATGACTTGCTCGCCGTCCAACGCGAAACGACCATGCGATACATCGCCGCCATCACGAACGCCAGCACAATCAGCGCCGCCGCCCGCGTCGCCGCATAATCGACGATCCGCTGCGAGCGCGTGGTCGCCTGGTCCAGGGCCGCCACGAGCTTGGCGTCGAGTTCGTCCATCCGCCGCGTCAGCCCCTGAGAGTCGACCAATCCCTGCAAGTCCTGCGCCAAACCGCGCAGCTCGATCCCCGCAGCCGCGACCGAGTCGGCCGTGCGACCGTATTCGCTGATGTCGAACCCCGCGCCCCCGCCCCGTTCGCCGCTCGCGCCGGACGCCCCCGCTGCGCCGGCGTGCGCCGCGTCGTCAGCGCCGCCGACTAGCGTTTCGTCGCCGTCGGATTTCCGATCCGCCGAGCCGCCCTCGCCGCGCCGCGAGCGCCCGATGCTGGCCATGTCCTGAACGGCCCGATTCACCGACTGCGCCGTTGCATCCCATACCTGACCGGCCCGCGCGGCGCTATCCGCCACGCGTTCCAACGCGGCGGCCAGGCGCTCGGCCCGATCCATTGTTCGATCCACCGCGTCCGCCGTTTTTTCCGCCTGCTCCAGCGTCGCGCGCAGCTCCGGCTGAATCGCCCGCGTCTCTTCGAGTACGCGTCGCGCCTGTTCGCCGACCTGGTCCGGCAGCGCTTCGCTCGACTTCGCCAACCGCGACGAACTGTCCGCCAGAGTCTGAAAGCTGCGCAGCGCCGACCGCGTCGCTTCCATCTCTTCCAGGTCCAGCGCCAGCAGTTGCAGTTGCGCCCGCGTCTCCTCAGGCAGGCCGCGCGCGGTCGCCGACAATGAATGAATCGCCTCGGCCCCGCGGTCCAGCCCCGCCGTCGGATTCAGCGCCGCCGGAAAGTCCAGAATCCGCGCCAGCAGATTCTGTCCCTGCTCCTGCTGATCGCTCAGCGGGCGAACCGTCGTGTCGGCGAACGTGCCGCGCAGCGGGTTTGCGGCCGCGTACGACGCCACGTGTTCCCGCAGCGCGGCCACACGGTCACCGCGAACGTGCGCGCGAACCAACTCTTCGATTTCCTGCTCCAGCAGTCGACAGGCCGCAACCGCCGTTGCCTGATGCTCGCCGAATGTGCGCCGTCCCTCCCCCTCGGCGTAGTACGACGCCATTCTCATGCACAGCGCCCAGACATCAGCCGCCGCCGCCATCGGGTTCGGATTGTCGATCAGCCGCCGCGCCTGCGGTACCAGCCGCGCTTTCCAGAAGACGGCGGCCCGATCGATTCGCGGATCTTCGGCCTGCTCCTGAATCTCGTCCGCCGCCCCACGCACCGTCGATTCGAACCGATCGCCGAAGTCCAGCAACGAACGGCGCATCTCCTCGGCCGAGTAGGGCTGGATGCCGGCCGACCCGCCCGCCTTTCCCCCGACCAGCCCGCAACCGGCCGCCGTCAGGCACACGCCCGCAAGCCCCATCGTCGCCAGTCTGGCCGAGAATCTCATGCGCTCCGGCTCACTCCCGCGACGCACACTCCGCCGCGTCACGCAATGCGCCCCACTCCATTCGCGCCGCTCGATCGCCGCGAAATTGCCACTGCCGTCTTCGTTACGAGGTTTCGACATTCGACTTTCAATCCAACCACGCCTTCTTGTCCTTCAGCTTTTGCGGCACATAGGTCTCGGTGACAAAGCTGATCCCCTTGGTCAGTAGCGACTCGACCTCCATCTTGAAGCCGTGCTTGAGCATCAGCTCGATTTCCTTCTTCCACTCCTTCTTCCCCTCGAACCACGGATAATTCAATATCTGCTTCGCCCGCTTGATGTCCTTCTCGTCGATGTCGATCTTGACGTCATCCGTCAGGCCGAATTCCTCGAAGTCGCCGCTGCGCACGCCGATGAACACCGCGTCCGGAACCGCCATCCGCTGGCTCTCGAACGCCAGGTTGATCGACCCCTGCTTGATCACACTATAGATGTAGTACCCCCACGGATCGTTATCCAGCAGGCAGTACAGCGGCAGCTTCAGCTCGTTGTGCATGCGGTGCAGCAGGCGCCGCACGCCGCGCGGCGGCTGCCCGCCGCCGTGCGTCAGAATGCAGTTGTGTTCCTTCCAGAATTTGTCCTCATTAAAGCGCTGCCAGACCGTGCCTTTTTCGACGTGCAGCACGAACCGCGCATCGCACTTGCGGAATTCGAACACGTCCGGCTCGACGATGCTCGGGATCGCCATGCCCCCGGCGCCCATCCGCCGCAGGTCGATCGTGTCGCCCTTGCTCACGACCGTCAGGTTGCCCGCGATGCTGCCGCGGCTGTCGGCGAAGACGTGCAGTTCCTCGCGCAGCGCGTTGATCGCCACCTCGAGGTCTTCGAGAATGGGGTCCGACTCCGACTGATCGTTGAATGTCTTTTCGTTCGTACCGGCGATCGTGTGTTTCAGTCGATAATAAATCTGACGGATGCTGGCGGTCTTGTCTTCGTCGATCAGCACCTTGCAGCCGCTGGCCACCAGCAGCGTCTGCATGAAGCTCTTGGCCATGCCCAGGTTGAAGAAGCGGCGGTCCTGCTTGGCGTCGCCCATTTCGATGATGCGACGCGCCTTGTTGAACCGCGCGTTCGACAGCGTTCGCAGCGGAATGCGCACCGTCGGGTCCTGGCGCTTGCGCGCGGCTTCCACCACGCTTTCGGCCAGGCCGGCCAGTTTCTCGCCGATCTGTTTCCGGTCGCGCCGTGCGGCGCCGGCTTTTTTCGACATGCGGCTCCTCCGTGAGACGGTCGCGGCTGACAGCCGGGTGCAGCGAAGCTCCGACCCGTGCAGTGTCGCCGACACTTGGCCCCGCGTCAAACTCGATCCACTACCGCCGCGTGCATGTTATACTCCCGCCCGAGGTAACGATGATGTTGCGATGCCAACATGTTGCGGTCCTCGTCGCCGTACTGAACGCCTGCCTGATCGCCGGTTCCGCGCACGGCCAGGAACCCGGCGCCAAGAGCCACGCCGAGCGACTCGAATACGACCCGGCCGCCGACGAGTGGAAGGCCGTCGCCGCTCCCATCGCCGGCACGGAGGACGGCGACCTGGAACTGGCCCGCGCCCTGCTGGCGAAGAATGAGATTCGGCAGGCCCGAAAGGCTCTGAAACGATGGCGCAAGAAGTATCCTGATTCGACTCGCCGGCCCGAAGCGCTTTTCTATTCCGCCGACGTCGAAGTAACCGCCATTCAGGCCGGCCGGGACGCCGATCTGATGCGCGCCTACAAGTGGTACGAGGAGATTCTCGACAACTGGGCCGGCAGCGAGTGGGCCGAGCGCGCGCTGCGGCGCGAACTGCTGGTCGCCGAGATGTTTCTGTTCAAGGGCGTGCGGCAGTGGGTCTGGGGTGGCGTGCTGCGCTTTGGGGCGACAGACGAAGCGCTCGAAATGCTCGACCGGCTCATCGACGACCGCGCTCCCGGAACGCCGCTGGCCGAGCAGGCCATGCGCCTCAAGTCCGACTACCTCTATCAGGCCGGCGAATTCGCCGAAGCCGAAGACGCCTACGCCCGCCTGGCACGCGATTTCCCGCGCGGCCGATTCGAGCGCCATGCCCTGCTGCGCAGCGCGCAGGCCGCCAACGCCAATTTTCCCGGCATTCCGTTCGACGACTCGTCGCTGCTGGAGGCCGACGAACGCTTCCGACGCTTTGCCGCCCAGTTCCCCGACGCCGCGGCGGCCGAGGGCGTCGATCGGCTTCTCGGCGAAATCCGACACAAACGGGCCGAAAAGGAATTCTCCATCGGTCGCTATTACGAGCGCACGAAATCACCGCGTGCAGCGATCTACTATTATCGCTTCGTGCTGGAGCATTGGGCCGATACGCCCTTCGGCGCACAGGCACGCCAGCGGCTTGTTGCGCTGGGAGCACTTCCGGCCGCCGCGACGATTCCGGTCGAGCCGGCCGACGCTCCCGTCAATACGCCCGCGCCGATTGAATCGCCGACGAATCCGGACGATTCGGGATCAGCTTTGCGATAGGCGGCAATCCGGGCAACTTCAGAGTTCGTCGAGCGAGCGACGAGTAAAGCCGATCGCCGCGGAATGCCGACGGCGCCTCGTGGACGCCCCGTGCCGGTTCTTCGAGTTGCCATGCGAAATCTGCGAATGATCATCGCCTACGACGGCTCCGAGTTCCACGGCTGGCAGAGTCAGCCCGGCATGAGGACCGTTCAGAGCATCCTCGAACAGGCCGTACGGCGCGTCGTGCGTCACCAGGTCGCCATCATCGGCGCGGGGCGCACCGACTCGGGCGTGCACGCCGCCGGCCAGGTCGCCAATTTTTTCACTATTCGCGACATCCCCGCGCGTAATCTGCTTCGCGCCATCGGATCGCGTCTGCCGAAGGACATGTCACTGGAAGACGTGCGCGACGTGCCGCTGACCTTTCACGCCACGCACTCGGCGATGTGCAAGCTCTACCGCTACCGCGTCTTCGCCTCCCCGCGCCGGCCAGTCACACTGCACGCGCAGCGATACACCTACCATTTCTGGCATCGACTTGACATCGACCGGCTGCGCGCCGCCGCCGCTGTGCTCGTCGGCCGGCATGATTTCACATCGTTCGCCTCGAAAGGCAACGATCGAACGCACAACGTTCGCTGCATACTGCGATGCGACGTGTTCCGCGTCGGCGATGAAATTCGCTTCGACATCGAGGGCGACGGCTTTCTTTACAATCAGGTGCGTAACATCGTCGGCACGCTGCTGGAAATCGGCCGCGGCCTGTGGCCGGTGGAGCGAATGAGCGAGATTCTCGCCGCACTGGACCGCACCGCCGCGGGTCCGACCGCTCCGGCTCGGGGGCTATCGTTGCAGTGGGTACGCTACGATCTGCGGGCGCTGCGCCGCTCCGCCGAGGCGCAGGGCCTGTCGGGCGCCGCCGCAGCCGATCTCGCGTCGTCGTTCGCGTTGCCCGCCGGCGACCAACCCGTACTGCCGCCCGGCACGGACCTGGAGGAAGAGCCATCCGGTTAGCGGCGCCCCGCTTTGCACAGGATTGCAACCCCTGATGCCGTGTGGCACGGGCCTGGGGCCCGTTATAAGAACGGGTGTGAAATCGCCGAACCGAACCGCGACCGTGAGGGAGCGGCGCGTTCCTTTCCGGAACGCTAAAGCGCGCGCCGTGGCCTGCATCTGTCGTAACGCGCTGGTCACGCGCGTTCCGACACAATTGAGTCATGTGAGATTCGACGGCCGACCAGCCCATGCGCATCTGTCACATCATCACGCGCCTGATCATCGGCGGCGCCCAGGAGAACACCATCCTGTCGTGCGAGGGACTGCACGCGCGCGGCCACGACGTGACGCTCATCAGCGGATCGACCTGCGGCCCCGAGGGCGCTCTGACCGACCGCGCCCGCCGCGGCGGCTATCGTTTCATCGAGTGCCCGCCGCTGCGCCGCAACGTCCATCCGTGGCACGATCTGACCGCCCTGTTTGATCTGCAAAAACTGCTGCGCGACATCCGCCCCGAGGTGGTGCACACGCACTCCAGCAAGGCCGGCATCCTTGGTCGAATCGCCGCCCGACGCACCGGCGCGCCGCTGATCGTCCACACCATTCACGGCATGAGCTTCAATCGTACGCAGCGTGCGCCGACACGCGCCGCCTACCGCGCACTGGAGCGTTACTGCGGCGCGTTCACCCATCGGCTCGTGTCCGTCTGTGACGCCATGACCGATCAGGCGGTCGCCGCGCGGCTTGCGCCGCGCGAGCGTTTCACGACCGTCTATAGCGGAATGGAAGTCGATACGTTCGATCCGAAACTGTACGACCGCAATGCCGTGCGCGCGGCATGGGGCGCGGCGGCGAACGACGTGGTCGTCGGCGCCGTCGCCAGGCTTTTTCGCAACAAGGGCTACGAGGACCTGATTCCCGCGATGGGCCGGGCCGCCCAACGCGATCGCCGCCTGCAATTCGTCTGGATCGGTGACGGCCATCAGCGCGATGAGTATGTCGACCGCGTGCGGCGACTGGGGCTTGGCGATCGCCTTACGCTCACGGGCCTTGTTCCACCGCAGGAAATTCCCCTCCTGCTGACGGGCATCGACCTGCTCGCGCACGCCTCGCGCTGGGAGGGCCTGCCACGCGCCGTGGTTCAGGCGCTGCTGATGGAAAAACCGGCCGTCAGCTTCAACATCGACGGCGCGCCGGAAGTCGTGCTCGACGGCGTCACCGGCCGCCTCGCGCCGCTGGGAGACGTCGAAGCATTCGCGGCGGCGATCACCGATCTGACGGCCGACGCCGACCGCCGTCTCGCCATGGGCCGCGAAGGCCGCCGCAGATGCCTCGAACGGTTCGACCATCGCACCATGGTCGCAAACCTCGAAGCGCTCTATCAGCAGCCGTCACGTTTCTGATGGCTGACGGCTGATGACGAATACCCGACGCCTGTTCGCAGTCGCGCCGAATCGCTCACGTCCTCAACCGCCGGCACTGCTCGCGAATCAGCCCCGCCGTCTCGTCGATCACATCCGCCGTAATGTCCAGCGCCGGCCGCAGGCGCACCGACCGCCGGCCGCTTCGGACTGTCAGCAGCCCGATCTCAAAGCAGCCGCGCCAAAAGCGGTCGCGCGTCTCGGTATCGAGCAGATCGAACGCCATCATCAGCCCGCGTCCGCGCGCCGCCCGGATCACCGGCTCTTCGGCGGCGATCGCCTCGAGCTGGGCCAGCATCCGCCGCCCCATTCGATCGGCGTTGCCGACGAGGTCCTCGGTCTCATACAGATGCAGAAGCTGCTTGCACCGAACCATGTCGACGATGTTCCCGCCCCACGTCGAGTTGATGCGACTCGGGAGCCGGAAGACGTTGTCCTTGACTTCGTCCAGCCGGGGGCCGGCCATCACGCCGCACACGCGCGCTTTCTTGCCGAAGGCCAGCAGGTCGGGCGTCACGCCGAAGTGCTGGCAGCACCACATCTTTCCCGTGATGCCCATGCCCGACTGCACCTCGTCGAAAATCAGCAGCATCTCGTGCGCGTCGCACAGCCGCCGCAACATACGGAAGAATTCCGCCCGGAAGTGATTGTCACCGCCCTCGCCCTGGATCGGCTCGACGATGACCGCCGCGATCTCGTGCGGCCGCGCCTCGATCGCCGACAATATCTGCCGCTCGGTCTCGCGCTCGTCGGCCGCCGCCTTTTCCGAGCGGGCCGCCTCGGGGAGCGAAAAGTCGATGCGCGGGTTGCTCACGCGCGGCCAGTCGAACTTGGCGAAATAGTCGGTCTTGCGCGGATCGGTGTTCGTCAGACTGAGCGTGTAGCCGCTGCGCCCGTGGAAGGCCTCGCGGAAGTGCAGGATTTGCGTGCCGCGCTCTCCGCGCCCGGCCGCAATGTTGCGGCGCACCTTCCAATCCATCGCCGCCTTGAGCGCGTTTTCGACGGCCGGCGCGCCGCCTTCGATGAAGAAAAACCGCTCAAGCGGCGGCAGTCCCGCCACGCGCCACAGGGCGTCAACAAACTCGGCATAGGCGGTCGAGTAAACGTCCGAGTTGGCCGTTTTCAGGTTCGCCGCCGCCGTCAGCTCTTCGCGCGCTTCCGGCCGGTCGAAGTAGGGATGATTGAATCCCACCGCCATCGTCGCGTAGAAGCCGTACATGTCGATCAGTGAACGTCCGCTCGGCGCATCGACGAAGCGGCTGCCGCGGCTGCGCTCCAGGTCGATGACGAGGCCGAAGCCATCCACAAGAACATGCTTTTTCAACTCCGAAACAACATCTTGCGGTCGTATGTTCCCCGACCGATGGGATTCTTGCATGGTCGCGTGCATTGAAAGCCGCCTTCCGGCACGAATGCCCCATCCGGCGGCGCGGCGCCGAAGCCCGCGCTTCAACCGGTCCGTTATGGTCAATTACAGTCCGCGAAATCCGATGGACCGCTGCGTCGGCAAACGCATGAACCGCCGCAGCCGGCCGACATTTCCGATCAGGAATCGACTACACAAAACGTCTGAAATGCGCGCGAAATTCTCCGGCGCAAGTACTGCAAACACCGCATCAAATGACGAAGATTTCGGACATGAACGCCGGATGATACGGGGAACCGTAATCATCCATTGCGCAGGCATGCGGCAGAGTCCGAATCATATTTCGGACCTGAATGTCGGCACAGTAATCTAGTCGCTGTGCGATCATCACCCATCATTGTAGCAATCGTCCGCCGCTCTCGCCAACCATCCGCTGAAAGCACGCACATGTTCCTTCCACAGCCTTCAACGGCGATGCGAATATGGGTACTTCTGCCCAGGCGAAACAGCCCGCGCGCGTGGGATTCTTACCACCCGCCCGACCGCGGCCGACGCTCCGCAATCAGCTAATCGCGAAAAGCACGCAGCAAACACCGATGATGGCGTGATCAAGCCAAGCCGGTACGCCCTGCAACCCATGGCACACCGCTTGCACCTATTCACGATGACGACACGAGACGCCGACATGAACAGTGACGAGCGTTTCGGCGAGTCTAACGCTTCAAGTTGCTTTTCCAACACCGCGCCGTGGAGGTCGCCGTCTCACCGACGGCGGCCTCCCTTTTTTTTCATCCCCTCAAATCGTCCGGAAACAAGCGGCGCCTTCGCATTCGGGTGGCGCGGTCATGCCCCCGACCGAGTCGGGCTTGGCGCTTTCGAGAAACGTGTCTGGAGAGGGCCTGGCCGTGTTGAGACGCCGCGTGGCCGGGGCAATCCACGGGGTTTCAACGCCGCAACGCCTGAAAACGGCAATAAATGTAATTTATTTCCGCACGATGCATCACACCCGCACGGAACGCACAAGCTCGCGTACCCGCCGACCATCCAGCGGCGCCTCGGTTCGGCCCCCGCGCTTCAGGCACGTGCCGACAATCAACCCGTCCGCGATGTCGGCCAGAGCCGCGGCTTGCCGCGCCGTCACGCCGCTGCCGACCCACACCGGCCGGTTTGGAACGGCCTGTTTCACGCAGCGCACGTCGGCCACATCGGTCGCCTGCCCCGTCGCGGCGCCGCTGACGATCAACCCGTCCGCCAAGGCCCGGTAGGCCGTGTCCCGCGCGGCCTGAGCCAGATCGGGCTGGCTGACCGCGACCGCGTGTTTGACGTGTACATCCGCGAAGATGCGAACCGCGTCGCGACCCCGTGGGAGCAACGATGCCCGGCGCCTCACAATCTCGGCCGCACGGCCCGTCAGCACTCCCTGATCGGTGGCCATCACGCCACTGAAAACGTTGACGCGAATGAACGATGCGCCGCTGACCGCGGCAACGGCCAGTGCCGCCGCGCCGTCGTTACGCAGCACGTTGACGCCAACGGGACATTTCACGCGCCGCACGACGTGCTCGACAACGATCGCCATGGCCGCACCGGTCTCCGGCGGCGTTGAATCGGCCCAGAAAGGATGATCGCCGTAATTCTCGACCACCACGGCGTCAAAACCGGCCTCGATCAGCGTCGACGCTTCGCGAACAGCCGATTCGACGATCGACGACATCGGCAGCTTCGCCAGGGGCGCACCCGGCAGCGCTGGAAGATGAACCATGCCGATCAACTGGCACCGCCCGCGGCCGGCCGGTTTGCTACGTGGATTCTGTCTCAACGAAACCCGCCTTCGCGCCGTTAGGACTCGCGCGGAAATAACTTGTACGAATCACTGGCCGTTGGGCGTCACAAATCTCAACAGGCGCTCGCCGATCTGCTTCACGGATTGCAAGCCCGTGCAACGCGAGGATTCAACATGGCGAACCGCTCGCGAGGCGCGATTCTCGGCATGATTGAACCGTTCTCGCGCGAGGGCTTGACCATGCCACGGTTCCGTATCCTCTGTGGCCTTCTCTTGTTCCCTTTGCGCACCCCGACAGTCCTGACGTTTCGACGTTTCCTACGGCTCGCACCACAGTGAGCATGGCCGACATCCTGCCTCGCGCGCTTCGTTGACCGTCAGCGTCAATGGCTCGGCGGTGCGTCGCAGATGGGTACAGCCCTGGGGGTGATACGTGACGCCTTTCGCGGTGCGCTGTACGAGAGTCGCTCCGCTCGGCGACGGCAACGGCGACCACAGTCCCCTGCGCGCTGCACGGGCCGATTTCTCGGCCTCCGCATACGTTTGCCTTCGATCGAATCGCTGACTGTCGGGCCAGCCGTGCCCCGCGCCGATCAAAGCAGCGCCCACGTCGTCGCCATTGAGCACACGCACATAGGCGAGTCGTCGGCCCGAGCGATCCATGTGCGCCTGTTTGGCATTGGCCGGATCGTCCTCGAGCACGACTTCGCGCCCGAGCGCCAATTCCTCCACGTAGCGTTTCGCCGCTGCGCCGAGCGGACAGTCCGCGCCAGGCGACACGACGCCGATCAGCCGCACCTTTTCGCTCACGCCGCCGATGCGAAACGTCCGCGCGTCGATGACCTCGACCACGCGGCCCGTCGCACGTTGCGTACTGGGCGACGATGTCGGCTGGCTCTGCGTCGCGGGCGGCGACGCCGCCGGTCGCGATGCGACTGGCTCCGCCGGCTTCGACTGCGGCGCGCCGCGCAACGGCGTCGTCTCTTCCAGCCGGGCACACGTCTTGCACTTGCGCCGGCCGGCGCGGATCGCATCGTCTTCGGAAGCGAACTTTACGCGCCGCGTGTCGCTGATCCGACGCGCGTGAACACAATCACGGGTATGATAAACCTCGCTGCCCTGGGTTCCGACGATTTCGTCTCGCGCCCACGCCGCCGGCGGAAACGCAAATGCCACGGCCGTCAGCGCGATGACAGAGGAGAGAATCTGTCGATGCGGTTTGTTCCGTTTTCGAGTCATAGTGAAGCGGCATGTTACGTTCGGCCGCGGATTTCGACAACCGCCGTACGCGAGATGAGCGGCTATGTCGCGCGAACCTGCCTGAGCAGCCTGGGCACGCCGACGGCGCGTGACCTCGTCGGCGCGGCCAGTTCCGTTGCACACGGGATGGAAGGCCGCGCGGCGCGGCGCGCGTCACGGCCAAGCGGCCCCTTTGAGCGACAGCCAAAGATTCGTGGCTCAACGCACGGGCCGCTTGACCGTGCCACGCGATCCGCGATCGCCGTCGTTGCGCTTGCATTCGCGATCCTCAACATCGCGGCCTGCAACGCGCCGCTCACGCAACGCCCGAACGACCAGCCCTCGACGCTAGGCGCGACGCAGGGCGTCGAACCGCACCGCGTCCACATCATCGCCGACTTCGACCGCTTCGCGTCCGCGAAGTTCCGCATCGACCCGCCCGATGAGCCGGCCGCCATTTCCATCGAATCGGGCGCCGGCCGACCGGAAACAGGACCGCGCGGCCTGCGCGCGACGCTGCCGCCCAACGCCGCACTGATCGCCGATCCGGGCGGCGGCTGGGCCGGCGACTGGCGCGACTTCACGATGCTCGGCGCGGCGGTGCACTGCGAATCGGACGACGTGTCGATCGTACTGGAGCTGCGCTCCGGCTCCGCCGGCGACCTCGTCTTTCGCACGTCGCCGATGCGCCTGCGCGCCGGTTGGAACAACGTGCGTTTCGATCTGGCCGACGCCGGCGCTCGACTCGACGCAGCTTACGTCGCCGCGATCGCGCTGCGCGTCGCTGAGCGCGCGGAGCCTGTCACGCTCTGGCTCGACGACCTGACTCTGCTGGACAACCGCCGCGACTTGCTGGGCACGCCTGATGGCCCCGAGGGCGCGCTCTACGCGCGGCAAATCGGCACGCGGCTGATCGTCGGCGCATCCGGCCGGTTCGAGCTGGTCTTTCAATCGGGACTCATCACACGCTGCTATCAGACCGCCGTCGATCCCCACCGGCTGGCCAGCCTGTGTCTCAACGGGCCGCTGGGACCTGTCCCGCTGCCGATCCACTCCGCCGCGATTCGCGCCGGCGAGGCGGTGTCCCTGGATGTCGCGGCCCTTGCCGCGTCCGGCGGCCCGTCGCGTCTGCGTCGTACCCACCGGCTTGTCGAGGCCAACGCGCTTCGCATCGTCGTGGAAGCCGAGTGGAGCTGGACCGTCGCGGAGTCGGCATCGCAGCCGACAACACCGGAGGCTTTGGTCTTTCGGTACGCGATCGACGCCTGCGGCCGCGTTCACGTGGCGGTTCGCAGCGCCGCGGTCGAAACATTCGCGATGCCGCCGCCGTTTGCCGTATTCATCGACGCAGCCGACGACCGCGCCTGGCAGTTCGACGTCCAAAACACCGGTTCGCGCCGAGGCCGTTATCTGCGCGCCGCCGCCAGGGCCGCCGACGAACCCCGCGACGAGCTGATCTGGATCGTCTGCGAGTACGGCGACGATGCCGGCCTGCGATCGCTGCGCCCCCTCGATTCGACGCTCAGCGCGGCCGTGCTCGCCGATCCGCGGGGACCGGCAGCGCCGCTGGTTCACCGTTCCGTCCTGCTCGTATGGCCCGGATTGTGGGCCGATCGCCCGGCTGATGCGCGGCTCTGGGCCGACGCCACGTGGCCGGCGCGCGCCGCCGGACCGCGCACGTCCGTCATGGCGTTCGATCCGATCGAGAACGCCTACCGCGTGGACTGCCGCTCCGGTCGCGCGCGGTTTTCGCTCGAAGAGGTTGGCGTCGTTCGTTTCCGGCCGATGCTGCTCCTCGACGGCACGAGCGGCCGCCGCGCATTCGTGACATGCAACGGGCTGATGATGAGGTCCGATCAGCGCGCCGCCGACGGCAGCGTGCTGGTCGAACTGCCGGAGATCCTCCGCCCGGCGAGCATTGAGATCATCGTGGAATGACGCGCCGGCTCAAAGCCGCGAACGAATCGCGGCGCGAATCTGCTCGGCCCGGCCTTCGGCGTACTTGCCGGCATTCCAGCGGTAGCCCAGTCCGTCATCGGCGCGCCGTGGAATCAGATGAAAATGAACGTGAAAAACGGCCTGTCCGCTCTCGCGGCCGTTGTTCTGGAGGATGTTCAGACCCGTCGCGCCCACGGCCGATCGAATCGCCTCGGCGAGGCGCGGCAGATGTCGCGTCAGGCGCGCCACGTCCTCGCCGCTCATCTCCTCGATGCGCGCGACGTGCCGCTTGGGAATCAGCAGCGTGTGGCCTTCGCTCAGCGGTGCAATGTCGAGGAACGCCAGGCAATCGGCGTCCTCATGGACCGACGCGGATGGAATTGCTCCCGACGCAATCTTGCAGAAGATGCAGTCCGAGGACGAAGTGGACATTCGCGCCTCCTGTCGATCTCCGCGCGGACCGCGAAGGGCTGGCCCGCGAGCATGGGGCCGCAGGGGGCCCGCCACAGGCACGTCCGGGCGTCGAGACCGACGCTTGGCGGATGCCTATGCGCCGCCCGCCTCGCCTTCCCCGGAAGGCGCCGCCGTGGATTCGGTCCGGCTGGCGCGGCGCGACTTGATTTTGCCCTCGGCAAATGCCGTGCGACCTTCCGCCCGCTTCTTGCGGCGGCTGGGGGCCGGCTTGCGCAAGCCTCCCGCCGGCGGCTCTTCCTCGCCGACGAGTTGCAGCACGGCCAGTTGCGAATTGTCGCCGATGCGGTGCCGGGCCAGCCGCACGATGCGCGTGTAACCGCCCGGGCGCTCCTTGTAGCGCGGCGCGATTTCGGTCATGAGCCGGTGAACGACCGACGTGGCCACGAACGGTATTTTTTTCTTGTTGTAGCTGGCGGGCACGACGCCCGTGCGCATGCGTCGTCCGCTGCGGGCCTGCATCACGCGGCGGCGCTGGGCGTCGCTCATCGTGATGTAGGCTTCTTCGTTTTCGCCCGGAATGATCGCCCGATCGGACAGCATCGCGATCACGCGCTGCCGCGCCGCCAGCGTGCCGCGCCGCGCGACGGTGATCAGCCGCTCGACGAACGGCCGCACGTCCTTGGCTTTGGTGACCGTCGTGCGGATCTCGCCGTGCTCGAACAGGCTCTGGGCCAGGTTCCGGCGCATCGCCAGGCGATGAGCCGACGTGCGCGCCAGATGACGACCGGATTTGCGATGACGCATCGCGAATGCTCCTTCCTGCGGTCCGGACTATCCGGCCACGGCCCCTTCACTCGGGGGCGTCCCGCCGCCGCCGAACTTCATGCCCAGCGACAGACCGAGGTCCGCCAGTTTGCGCTTGACTTCGCGCAGAGACGTCTTGCCGAAGCTGCGCAGCTTCAACAATTCGGCTTCCTGCCAGCCGATCAGCGCGCCGACCGTCTCGATCTTCGCAGACTCCAGGCAGTTACTCGCGCGAACCGAGAGCTCCAGATCGGTGACGCGCATCGCCAGCTTGCGCCGCATCTCTTCGTCGATCGGCTCCTCGCGCGGCGCCGCCACCACGCCCTCGGCCGTCACCTCGTGGCCCGCCTCGGCGTACTGCACGAACGGGTTGAGGTGCTTGCGCAGAATCTTGGCGGCCTCGACCAGCGCCATGTCCGGCGAGACCGTGCCCTTGGTCCACACCTCGATCACGAGGCGGTCGTAGTTGGTCCGCTGGCCCACGCGCGTGTCCTCGACGTGGTAGCGTACGCGCGTCACCGGCGAGAACACCGAATCGACCGGAATCACGCCGATGATCGGTTCGATTCCCACGTTTTCCTCGGCGGAGCGGTATCCGCGGCCCTTCTCGACCGAGAACTCGATCGCGAAATTCACCGCATCCGTCAGCGTGGCCAGTCGCAGATCGGGATTGACCACCGTGATCGCGGCGTCCGCCACAATGTGCGACGCGCGAACCTCGGTCATCTCACCCTTGCGTCCCTGAACCTCCAGCCGCATCGTCCGCGGACCGTCCGAGTCCAGGCGCACGATGAGTGACTTGACGTTCAGGATGATCTCCGGAACGTCCTCCATCACGCCGGGAAGGCTCGAAAACTCATGCTGAACGCCGGCGATCTTCACCGACGACACTGCAGCGCCTTCCAGGCTCGAAAGCAATATGCGCCGGATGCTGTTGCCCACCGTCGTGCCAAACCCGCGCTCAAACGGCTCGATCGTGAAGCGCGCGTATTTCGGGGTGGCCGACGCCTCATCCCGAACCACCCGCGTCGGAAGTTCCAGGCCGCGCCACATGATTCGCATCGCATGGGTCTCCCTGATGGTTTCGACGGCCGGGCGCGCCGGGCGCGAAGCCGGCGCGAACCGCTCTTCGACCGGCGGCGACGCCGGATCCTCCACCCGCTCGATCAACGTTCCCGTGCTCATCGACTGCAGAACTCCACGATTAGTTGCTCTTCAACCGGTATCTGAACGTCCTCGCGCGTCGGCAGCGCCGCCACCGTCGCCTCGAGCTTCGCCGGATCGACGTTCAGCCAGTTCTGGACGGCCGCCGGCCGCGACTCCATGTTCGCCCGCGCCCACTTCTGGCTCGGCTCCTTGGCCTTGACGCCCACGATGTCGCCGACGTTCACCAGAATGCCCGGCCGGTCGACCTTGCGGCCGTTGAGCGTAAAGTGCCCGTGCACGATTCCGATCCGCGCCGACTTGCGCGACGATGCAAAACCCGCCTTGCACACCACGTTGTCCAGCCGCCGCTCCAGCAGCGACAGCAGCGCCTCGCCCGTGTTGCCGCTCGAGCGCTGTGCCTGGGCGAAAACCTGCTGGAACTGCCGCTCGAACAGGCCGTAGTAACGCTTCACCTTCTGCTTCTCGCGGAGGCGCGTCCCGTACAGGCTGTTCTTGCGGTGCGGGTACGAATGCATACCCGGCGGGTTCTGGCGCCACTGCTTCTCCATCGGGCACTTGGCGCTTTCGCACCGCGCGCCCTTGAGCATCAGCTTGACGCCTTCCCGCCGACATTTGCGACAGCTTGGATCCAGATCACGACCCATGACTCAAACCGCTCCCATCCGGCCGCGCGCCGGAACTTACCTGCCGAACGCGTTCCCAGTTTTCTACACCCGTCGCTTCCGCGGCGGCCGGCACCCGTTGTGCGGCAGCGGCGTCACGTCTTCGATCGACTGAATCCGCAGCCCCGCCGCCTGAAGCGCGGACACCGCCGGCTCGCGGCCAGGCCCGGGTCCGTTGACGCGCACCTCGATCTCGTGAACGCCGAATTTCCGCGCCGCCGACGCCGCGTGCTCGGCCGCACGGGTCGCGGCGAACGGCGTGCTTTTTCGCGTGCCCTTGAACCCAACCACGCCGGCCGACGCCCAGCAGAGCGTCTCGCCGTTGGTATCCGTGATCGTGACCATGGTGTTGTTGTACGTCGCCTTGATGTGGGCGATCGCCTTGGCCACGTGCCGCTTCTGTTTGCGTTTGCCGGTCTTCGCCAATGGACTGACCCTCTGTTCGCTCGCGCCCCCGCGCGCCTATCGCCGCAGTTCCTTCACACCCTTCTTCCCGGCCACGGTCTTGCGCGGACCCTTGCGCGTCCGCGCGTTGGTCCGCGTTCGCTGGCCGCGCACCGGCAGGCCGCGCCGATGGCGCGTGCCGCGGTAGCAGCCGATGTCGCGCAGCCGCGCAATGTTCTGCTGAATCTGCCGCCGCAACTGACCCTCGACCGTGTATTCGCGGTCGATGATCGCGGCGATGCGGCTCAGCTCGTCTTCGCTCAGCGACTTGGCGCGGACCTGCGGATTGACTTCCGCGTGCTTCAGGATGGTCCGCGCCGTCGCCGGGCCGATTCCGTACAAATAGCGCAGGGAAACTCCGATCGGTTTCTCCGCCGGAATGTCCACGCCCAGAATACGAGGCATTACGTTCGCTCCTCGGTCTCTACCTGCTGTGCCGACTCATTCAACACGACCGTCAACACCGCACGGCATACAGCCCGCGCGCCGACAAGGCCGGCAGCGCCCTTACCCCTGCCGCTGCTTGTGCCGCGGATTGGTGCAGATCACGCGCACCACCCGCTTCCGCCGGATGATCCGGCAGTTCTCGCAAATCCGTCGCACGCTGCTTCGAACCTTCATGGCCTGCCTCCGCTCGTCCGCCAGGCGCTAGCGCCCGTCGGTCAATACGTCGTTGCCGGACTCGGTGATCGCCACCGTGTGCTCAAAATGGGCCGACCAGCCGCCGTCGCGCGTCACCTGCGTCCAACCGGACGGATCGCGGCACTCGACCTCGCGCCGTCGCGAGTTCACCATCGGCTCCACCGCCAGCACCAGCCCCGGCTGAAGCAGGAAATCCTGCTGCCGCTGCTTGCGGTCGGTGAAGTTCGGAACCTTCGGCTCTTCATGCATCTGCGAGCCAATCCCGTGACCGACGAACTCGCGCACCACCGAAAACCCGGCCGACTCAACGTATTGTTGAATCGCGCCGGCGACCTCGCTCCAGTACATGCCGGGCCGCATGCGTTCGATCGCCAGATGCAGCGAAGCCTGCGTCGTATCGAGCAGCCTTCGCACGTCGGGATGAACGCGCCCCACCGCAAAAGTCTCAGCCGAATCGCCGCAATAGCCGCGAAGCCGCACGCCGCAATCGACGCTGACGATGTCGCCTTCCTTCAGCGCCCGCGGACCGGGAATGCCGTGGACGACTTCGTCATTCACGCTCACGCACAGCGCGGCCGGAAACGGGAACTTCGTCGCCGTCGTCTCCTGACCGCGAAACAGCGGCTCACCGCCGGCTTGCCGAATCAGCTCCTCGGCCACCACATTCAACTCGCCGGTCGACACGCCGGGCCGAACGTGACGCCGCACTTCTTCGAGCACCTGTCGTACGATCCGCCCGGCCGCGCGCATCAACTCGATCTCGCGCGGGCTTTTCAGGACGGGCCGCGGCGCGCTGCGCGCCGCCGTCTGCGAGGCCCCCGATCGCCGCAGAATCGACGACAACTCCTTCATGCTCCACGTTCGCACAGCGACTCGATCGCGCGCGTGACCTCTTCCATGCCTGCCTGGCCGTCCACGTCGACCAGAACGCCGCGACCGTGGTAATAGTCCACCAGCGGACGCGTCTGTTCGTGATACGTCCGCAGCCGGTTGGCCACCACTTCCGCCCGGTCGTCCGGTCGCTGCTTCAGTTCTCCGCCGCACGCATCGCAGGTTCCCGCACGGGCCGGCGGCGAGTTCCGCTCGTGGTACACTGCCGAACACTTCGTGCAGGTCCATCGACCCGTCAGCCGGTTCAGCAACTCGTCATCGCCGACGACCAGGTGAATCACACGATCGATCCGACGCTGCAACGCGGCAAGCCGCTCGTCCAACTGTCGCGCCTGGGCCAGCGTCCGCGGGAATCCATCCAGCAGGAACCCCGGCCCGGCGGCTTTTTCGATGCGACCGACCATCATGGCGATGATCAGATCGTCGGGAACGAGTCCGCCCGATTCCATGTACGAGCGGGCCTTGCGGCCCAGTTCCGTTCCGTCCTTGACCTCCGACCTGAGGATGTCCCCGCTGGACAGGTGCGCCAGGCCCCGCCGCTGCGCGATGCGGACGGCCTGCGTCCCCTTGCCCGCGCCGGGCGGCCCCAGCATCACCAGGTTCACGCGTACGCCCCCTTGATCTGCGAATTGCCGCCCAGGAAGCCGCTGTAATTCCGCATGATCAGGTTGGCTTCGATCCGCTGGATCAGGTCAAGCCCGACGCTGACGACGATCAGCAGGCCCGTGCCGCCCAAAAACGACGTCACCATGGCGGGGATGTTCAGCGCGTCGCCGATGACCTGCGGTATCACCGCAATCGCAGCGAGAAATCCGCCGCCCACGTACGTGATGCGCGTCATCACTGTTTCGAGATAGTCGGCCGTCCGCTTACCCGGTCGCAGGCCGGGGATAAAGCTGCCGTAGTCGCGCAACTGGTTCGACATGTCCTTGGGCCGGAACTGCACGGTCGTCCAGAAGTACGCGAAAAAATAGACCATCGCGATGTAACTGCCCACGTAAAGGAAGCTGCCGCGGTTAAACGACTCGTCGATCGACGCCCAGAACCCGCCGTACACGCTTCCGAGCCAGCCAAAGAAAAGGCTCGGGAAAATCAGCAGCGAGCTGGCGAAGATGATCGGCATCACGCCGCCGTGATTGACCCGCAGCGGCAGATAGTGTCGCTGACCGCCGAACACGCGCCGCCCGCGCATCTGCTTGGCCTGCTGAATCGGAATTCGCCGCTGCGCCTGCGTGATCAGGATCGAACCGGCCACGACCGCCACGAACGCCAGAATCAGGAACAGAATCTTGAACGGCCCGATGTCGCTCGGCGCGGCCGCCACCGAAAACTTGGCGTTCTTCCACACGTAGAACACCGCCTGCGGCATGCGGGCCACGATTCCGGCCATGATGATCAGGCTGATGCCGTTGCCGATGCCGTACTCGTCGATCTGCTCGCCGAGCCACATCAGGAACATCGTTCCGGCGGTCATTCCCAGCAGCCCGATCAGCCAGAACATGATCGACCCGGCGTACTCCGGGTAGACAAGCTGGCGGTCGACGATGAAGCGCATCCAGAAGACGCCCTGAACCAGGCACAGTCCCACCGTCGCGTACCGGGTGTATTCCTGAATCTTCTTGCGACCCGATTCCCCTTCCTGCTGGAGTTTCTCGAGGGCCGGCACGACCGTGGCCAGAAGCTGGAAGATGATCGACGCCGAAATATACGGCATGATCCCCAGCCCGAAAATCGTGCTCTGCTGGAGATTGCCGCCCGTAAACATCTGGAAAAACTCGGTCAACTGCCCCAGACCGGTCTCACCCGTGGCCTGGAACGCCTGGCGCAGTTTGTCCTGGTTGATGCCCGGCAACGGCACGTAGTAGCCGATGCGATAGGCCGCCAGCAGTCCGAGCGTGAACAGAATCTTGTTCCGCAGCTCCGGAACCTTGAAGATGTTCAAAAATGCCTGAAACATGAATGACGCCGTTCCGTTCGGTCTCGCACTGCCGTCTCGCGTCGGCGCACTGTCGCGCCGCGCGGCCCATCAACTCTCGACTATCCTTCAGACTTTTCGTCGCCGCCCTTCGGCTTCTTTTCCTTCGGCGGACCGCCCGCGTGCTTTTCGCCCTCGCCGGGTGGCGCCTTCTTTTTGCCCTTGGCCTTTGCTCCCTCGCCGCCCTTCTCAGCCGGCGCTTCGGCCGGCTTCGGCGGCGGTGGTCGTTTCACGAATTTCTTCTTCGGCTGCGGGCCGAGGCGCGTGACGACTCCGCCCGCCGCCTCGATCTTTCTCGCCGCCTCGGCACTGAACCGCTGCGCCTCGACCGACAACTTGTGCGGCAGTTCGCCGTCGCCCAGCACCTTGACCGGCGCTTTGGCGTCGCGAATCAGCCGCTTTTCGCACAGCGACGCCGCCGTCACGTGCGCGCCCGCCTCAAAAGCCGACGCCAGGTCGCCGACGTTGACCACCTGGTAACGCGTCTCAAAGTTGATGTTGCTGAACCCGCGCTTCGCCACCCGCCGAAACAGCGGAAACGCGCCACCTTCGCTCAGCAAGCGCTGCCGCCAGCCGGCACGCTGACCGGCGCCTTTGTTGCCACGGCCCGAAGTCCTTCCGCGGCCGCTGGCTTCTCCGCGCCCCACGCGCTTACGCCGTCGGTGTGCTCCCGCCGTATGTTGAACGACTGAAATGTCCATTCTAGTCTGCCTTGCCGCTTCCGGCCAAAGTCACGCCGCGCAGCCGTTCGACTGTCTCACGGCTCCGCAATTGCCGCAGCGCGTCCAGCGTCGCCTTCACCAGGTTCTTGGGACTCGTTGATCCATACGCCTTGGTCAAACAGTCGCGTATGCCCGCCAACTCCAGAACCGGCCGCACGCTCGCCCCCGCGATCACGCCGGTGCCGGGCGCGGCCGGGATCAGCTTGACCTTGCTGCTGCCGAATCGTCCCGTCACCGTGTGCGGAATCGTCGAGCCGTTCAACACCACGTCGATCGTGCTGCGCCGCGCCTGCTTGCCGCCCTTTTCCACCGCCGGCGGCACTTCCTTGGCCTTGCCGTAGCCGTAGCCGACCTGGCCGGCACGGTTGCCGGTCACAACCAGTGCGCCGAAGCTGAAGCGCCGACCGCCCTTGACGACCTTGGAGCACCGGTAAATGCGGACCAGTTCCTCGTCGAAACCCCGCTCTTCCGTCGTCACGCTTGCTTGCTTGGGTTCGTTTGCCATGTTCCCGTCGTTTCGCCCTTGGGACGCCTCCGGCCAGGCGACCGGTCGTGCCTGCGTCCCTTTTCTAGAACTTCAAGCCACCCTCGCGCGCCCCGTCGGCCAGCGCCTTGACGCGGCCGTGATACCGGTATCCGCCTCGATCAAAAACGACCCGCTCGACGCCCTTCGCACGGGCCGCCGCCGCCAGCGCCGTTCCGACCGCCTTGGCCGCATCCGTGTTTCCGCCATGTTTCACGCTGGCGCGAACCTCTTTCATCATGCTGTTGGCCGCGCACAGCGTCCGACCCGACTCGTCGTCGATCAACTGCGCATAAATCTGCTTGAGGCTGCGGAACACCGACAACCGCGGACAACTCGCGTCGCCGCGGATTCGCGCTCGAATCCGACGCCTGCGCCGATCACGCAGCATTCGTTTGACCAACAATTGCTTCATGGCTCAACTCACACCATCGCTCGGCATCAACCGCCGGCGCTGCCGGCGAATGCCTTGCCCTGCTTGCGGCGAATCTGCTCGCCCTGGTACCGGATTCCCTTGCCCTGATACGGCTCCGGCGGCCGTGAATCCTTGATCGACCGCGCAAACTGCCCCACCACCTGCTTGTCGACCCCCACGACCGAGAACTTCGCCGGAACTTCGTTGCCCTTCGTCGCCGGCACGTCGATATTCACTTTGACGCCCGTGGGAATCGGCAGCACCACCGGATGGGCGTACCCCACGTTCAATGCCAGATTCGCCCCGTCGACCTTAACGCTGTAGCCGGTGCCGTAAACCTCGATCGCCCGTGCGAAGCCTTCGGTCACGCCGGTGACCATGTTCTGAATCAGCGCCCGCGCCGTGCCGTGCATCGCCCGCGCCAGCTTCGATTCGCCGTTGCGGCGCACCGTCAACTGCTTCGACGACGCGTCGTGCGCGATCGACACCTCCGGCGGGAACGTCCGGCTGAGGTTGCCTTTCGGCCCGGTCACCTTGATCGCTCCGCCGGCGATCTCGATCTTGACGCCGTCCGGAACTTTCACCGGTTTGTTTCCAATTCGCGACATCGCTAACTCATCCATCCCATGCGGCCCGCGCGGACCACCGCGCCGGCGACGCTTAATACACCGTGCAAATCAACTCGCCCCCGAGCTTTTGCTGCCGGCACTGCCGGTCGCTCATCACGCCGCGACTGGTTGAAACAACCGATATCCCCAGTCCGTTCAACACGGTCGGCAGCTCGCCGTAGCCGCGATACAGCCGCCGACCGGCCTTCGACTCGCGCCGGATCGACTGAAGCACCTGTTCGCCTCGCGGGCCGTACTTCAGCTCCACGCGCAATACGCCCTGCCTGCTGTCGTCGATGCGGTCGAAACCGAGGATGTATCCCTCGTCGCGCAGCACGCGGCAGATTTCGGCCTTGAAGGCGCTGAACGGAATCGACACGTGCCTGGCGCGATTCCGCGCCGCGTTGCGAATCCGCGTTAACATGTCCGCGATCGGGTCGCTCCACATGACGTCTGCATCACCTTCCCGCCGGACGCGTCGCCGCGCCCGGACCTGTTGAATCCTGCCTCACCAGCTCGCCTTCCGCACGCCCGGGATCTTGCCCTGATGCGCGAAATTGCGAAAACAGATGCGGCAAATCCTGAACTTACGGTACACCGCCCGAGACCGCCCGCACACCTGACAGCGCGTGTAGCCGCGCACCGCGAACTTGGGCTTCTGCGTCGCCTTGATCCTCAACGCCTTTCGCGCCATGGTCCCGCCTTTTTCCTTTGTCGGCCGCTATGCGGCCCCTGCCGTCGACTCGGTCCGGAACGGAAGCCCCATCAGCGTCAGCAGCCGTCGCGCTTCGGTGTCGTTGCGGGCGTTCGTGCACAACGTGATGTTCATCCCCTGCTGAAACTCCACCGTCGCCGCGTTGATCTCCGCAAACACCGTCTGCTCGCTCAGGCCGAAGTGGTAGTTCCCGCGGCCGTCGAAACTCCTGGGATTCAGGCCGCGAAAGTCACGCACGCGCGGGATCGCGATCGATATCAACCGGTCCAGAAACTCGTACATGCGGTTGCCGCGCAGCGTCACTTTCAAACCGATATCCATTCCCTGACGCAACTTGAAGTTCGACACGCTCTTGCGCGCCCGGCACTTCACTGGCTGCTGCCCGGTGATCTGCGCCAACTCCTTCACAGCCGTCTCCATGCGACGCTTTTCGGCGACGGCCTTGCCAAGCCCCATCGACACGACGATCTTCTGCAGCCGCGGCAGCGACAGCAGGTTCTTGCGACCCAGCTCGGCCGCCAGCGCGGGCCGGACCTCGTCGTTATACTTGCTACGCAAACGCGCCATGATGACCTGCGCCTCCGTCTGCTAACTCTTCTGCCGGCTCACTTCGTTCAGCCGCGTGCCGCCCACCGTCACACGATGCTTGGCCACAATCGCGCCGGCGCCGTCGCGTTCGAATTCGAACCGCACCCGGCTGCCCTTGCCCGTTTTCGGATCGACCGGCAGCAGGTTCGACAGGTGCAGCGGCGCTTCCTTCTGAATGCGCCCGCCCTGCGGATTCCGCCGGCTGGGCCGCACATGGCGCCACACCATGTTCACGCCCTCCACCACCGCCATGTTGCGATCGGTGATGATGCGCAGCACCTTGCCGGTTTCGCCCTTGTGATCGCCGGTGATGACTTCGACCTGGTCGCCTTTTCGGATCTTCGCCGCCACGTCACACCACCTCGCTCGCCAGCGAGACGATTTTCATGTAACCCTTCTCGCGCAATTCCCGAGCCACCGCCCCGAAGATGCGCGTGCCCTTGGGATTGCCGTCCTCGCCCACGATCACCGCCGCATTCGTATCGAACCGCACGTAGCTGCCGTCCGGCCGCCGCACCGGGTACTTGGTCCGCACGATCACGCAGCGCACCTTGCGCCGCGCCGATCGCTCTTTTCGGTCCGCGCCGACGAGATAGTCGCTGTTGGGCAGCGCCTTCTTCACGGCGCACACCACCAAGTCGCCCACGGTTGCGACCCGCCGCGTGTACCGGCCGCGACCCGTCGAGCCGCGAAGCACACGGATCACCTGCGCCACCTTGGCGCCGGTGTTGTCCGTGATGTTCAGCATCGTCTGTTGTTGAACCATGCGTCCGTCACTCCGCGACCGCGGCCGCTTCGACCGACGGGCGCACCACCCGCACCAGCCGCCAGCTCTTGGTCTTGCTGATCCGACGGCACGGCGTGATTTCGACCGTGTCGCCCGTCCGCGCCGTGTTCATCGGATCGTGCACCTGAAGCACGGTCCGGCGGCGCAGGTACTTTCCGTATTTCGCGTGCGGCCGCGACCGTGCGACCTCGACCTTGATCGTCTTGTCGAGCGAATGCGCCCGGACAACGCCCACCAGAACCGCCAGCCTCGGGCGGTCGATCGTCACACTCGGCGCCTGTCGAGACGTTCCCGTCATGCCGTCTGCCTCCGCCGCGTCTTGCCGCTAGCCATGATCCGCATCGTCACTTCCCTTTGCCACGCGTGCTGACCGACTCCATGTGATGCTGCTTTTGCTCGACTTCCTTCTCGCCCCGCTGGCTCAGCACCGTCAGAATCCGAGCGATGTCGCGCTTCGTCTTGCCCAGTTGCGTCGGATCGCCGAGCTTCTCGGTCACTGCCTGGCTTCGCAGATCGAACAGGTGCCGCCGCAGCCGCTCCAACTCGTTGTGAAGCTCTTCGTTCTTCAGTTGTCGCGTTTCCAAGAACTTCATCCGACATCTCCCGCCTGACGCGCTGCCTTTTCATCACTCCGCCGCATCGTCGCGACGTGCGTCTAGCTGGCGTGCTGTCCCCGTTCCCTTCTTCCCTCGCGTCCCACCCGGACCCCCGGGTTCGACGTTTTCTTTCGACTTTCTGCCTGCGTCTTTCGACTTTTCAACCCACTTCATGCCGCCGCTTCACGAACCGGCAGCGGAACGGAACCTTGTGCGCCACTCGCGACAGCGCCAGCCGCGCGACCGATTCGTCAACGCCGCCCACCTCGAACAAAATCATGCCGGGCTTGACGACCGCCGCCCAGTACGCCGGCTCCCCCTTGCCCTTGCCCATGCGCGTTTCCAACGGCTTGCCCGACACCGACTTGTCCGGAAAGACGCGGATGTACACCCGCCCCTCGCGGTGCAGAAAGTGCGTCGCCGCCATGCGGCCCGCCTCGATCGTCCGCGCCTTCAGCCACCCGCCTTCCAGCGCCTGCAAGCCGAAGTCGCCGAACGACACGCTGTTGCCGCGCGTCGCGTTGCCGCGGATGCGGCCGCGCTGATGCTTGCGATATTTCACTCGTGCCGGCATCATCGCCATAATTGCCTACCCTGCCTCACCAGGTCGTTGCCCTCGACGCGAACCGGCGCGCTGCGCCGGGCCGCTACAGTCGCCGGCGCCCCATCGGTCGCGGCGCCGTCTCTTCGCCGGTCACTTCCTTGCCGTAGTAACCCAGGTAAATCCACACGCGCACGCCGATGGTCCCGTACGTCGTCCGCGCTATCGCGTAACCGTAATCGACGTGGGCCTGAAGCGTTCCCAGCGGAATCGACCCGATGGTCTGCGTCTCGGTCCGCGACATTTCCGCCCCGCCCAGCCGACCGCGGCAGATGATCTTCACGCCCAGCGCTCCGGCGCTCATGACCGTGTCGCAGCGCTGCTTCATCACCCGGCGGAAGCTCGATCGTTTCTTAAGCTGCTCGGCGATCGCCTCGCCCACAAGCTGCGCGTTGAGATCGGGATTCTTGATCTCGACGATGTTGAGGTTGATCTTGCGATCGACCAGCTCCTCGAGGCTCTCCTTCAGCTTGTCGACTTCGGCCCCCTTCGGCCCGATCACCATGCCCGGCCGCGCCGTGTGGATCAGCACTTTCACTTCGTTGCGCGTCCGCTCGATTTCGATCTCGGCCACGCCGGCATAAGGCGGCTTGCGGTTCAACTGTTCGTCGAGAAACCGCCGTATCTTGAAGTCTTCGATCAAAAACTCGCCGTATGCCGCCTTCGGGGCATACCAGCGCGAACGCCACCGTTCGGTGATCCCGACGCGGAAACCCAGCGGTGATACCTTCTGTCCCATCGGCTACCCTTCATCCACCGTCACGACAATGTGACTGGTCCGCTTCATGATCGGATGCGCACGGCCGCGATCCTTCGGCTGGAACCGCTTGATCGTCGGCCCCTCGTCGACTCGCGCCTCGACCACGAACAGCGCGTTGACGTCGGCTTCCTTCTCGCCTGCGTCGGCCATCGCCGCCCGCAGCACCTTTTCCACCATGATGCTCGCCCGCTTGTGCGTAAACCGCAGCGTGTCCAGCGCGTCGTTCACGTGACGGCCCTGAATCAGTTCCGTCACCAGCCGCGCCTTTCGCGGGCTGATGCGGGCGTAGCGATGTTTCGATGTCCAGGCCATCTCTTCATCTCCGCGTGTGGCACGGCCGCCTTCGGCTGTGCAGACCGCGTCATCAATCGCGTGGCACGGGCTTGTTGCCCGTGCAACCCAATCAGGTCGCCGGCGCTGCCGCCGCCGCCGCCGCCTTCCTTCCGCTGTGCCCACGGAACGTGCGCGTCAGCGCGAACTCACCCAGCTTGTGCCCCACCATGTCCTCGGTCACATAGACCTTGAGGAACTTGTTGCCATTGTGTACCTCGAACGATCGGCCCACAAACTCCGGCACGATCGTGCAGCGACGCGCCCACGTGCGGATGATCTCGTGCGAACCGCGCTCCACCGCCAACTGCACCTTCCGGTACAGCTTGGCATCGACATACGGACCTTTTTTCAGACTGCGTCCCATGACCGTTGTGTCCTGTTTCCTTCGACTCCGCGATCCCGGGCGCCACCGCCCCGCCGTCGAGTCTTAGCGCTTCCGCTTCAGCTTCACCTCGCCGTATCGAACGCTCACGCGACGGCGCAATATCCGGCGATTCGAGTTCTTCCGCGGATTGCGGGTCCGGCCGCCCTTGGCCAACTTGCCCGTCGGACTGCACGGATGACGCCCGCCGCCCGACCGCCCCTCGCCGCCGCCCAGCGGATGCGCCACCGGGTTCTGAGCCACGCCGCGAACGTGCGGCCGTCGCCCGCGATGCCGCGTGCGGCCCGCCTTGCCCCAGCGGATGTTCTGATGATCGAGATTGCCGAGCTGACCGATCGTCGCCCGGCACTCGACCCGCACCTGCCGCATTTCGCCCGACGGCAACACCACCGTCGCCCAGTCGCCTTCACGCGCCACCAATCGCGCGCTGGTGCCCGCTGTACGGACCAGCTTGCCGCCCTGGCCCGCGCGCATTTCGACATTGTGAATGTCCATGCCCACCGGAATCTTCAACAGCGGCAGGCAGTTGCCCGCTTTCGGCTCGGCTTCCGCTCCGCTCTCAACCTTGTCGCCGGCCTTCAGCCCGTTCGGCGCCAGAATATAGCGCTTTTCGCCGTCGGAATAGTTCACCAGCGCGATGAACGCCGAGCGGTTCGGGTCGTACTCCACCGCTTCGACCACGCCTTCGACGCCGTCCTTGTCGCGGCGGAAGTCGATCAGCCGGTACAGCCGCTTGTGACCGCCGCCGCGAAACCGCGACGTCGTAAAGCCCTGGTTGTTCCGGCCGCCGGTCTTGTGCAGCGGCCGCAGCAGCGACTTCGTCGGTCGCCGCCGTTTGTCGGTCAGCTCCGAAAAGTCGTTGACGCTGCTGAAGCGCCGGCCGGCCGTCACGTTTCTGTAGGTCTTCACACCCATGCCGACACCGTCAATCCTTCAATCCCACCCGGCCGACGAGGGCCGAGCCGTCGTTCCTTACAACCGCCGTCTAGAACAGGTCGATGTGGTACTCCGGATGAAGCACCACCACCGCCTTCTTCCAGTTGCGCGTCTGACCCACCGTATAGCGATACCGCCGCGGCTTGCCCCGGCGATTGCTGGTTCGTACGTCCATCACCTTGACGTTGTAAATCTTCTCGATCGCCTGCCGGATGTCCGCCTTGCGCGCCTGCGGATGGACCTCGAAGCTGTAGGCGCCGCCGCGGCCTTTCGGCGTACCCGCCGTGACCTTGTCCGACTTCTGCCGGCTCTGGTGCGTGCTCTTTTCCGTCACCAGCGGCCGGACGATTACGTGATAAATGTCCATGACTCACCGTCTTCCCGCGTCACGCCATCGCGGCCGTCGCCGGCGCCTTGCGAATGCGCTCAAACGCATCCCGTGTAAAAACGACTTGCCGCGGCCGGAGGACGTGATAAGCATTGACCTCCGACAGCGGCAGGATTTCGATACCCGGTATGTTGCGGCCGGCACGCCAGATCGTCGCGTCGCGATCGGCCAGCGTGACGAGGCAGGTGCCCTTGACGCCGACCGCCTTCAGCATTTTGGCGAACTGATTCGTCGGACGCTGCGGGCCGAAGTTCATCGAATCGATGATCATTGCACGTCCGGCTTTCAGCTTCGCCAGGATGGCCGAATCGCGCGCCATCTGACGCATCCGGCGCGGCAGCTTCCGATCGAAGTCGCGCGGCTTCTTGGCGAACGCATGGCCGCCGCCGCGTCGCACCGGCGTCCGTACGTTGCCCGCCCGCGCGTTGCCCGTGCCCTTCTGGCGGTACAGCTTGCGCGACGAGCCTTCGACCTCGGCCCGCGTCTTGCTCGAGAACGTACCCTGTCGCTGGGCCGCTTCGTAGGCCACCACGGCCTGCTGGAGCAGTTGCATGCGCACTCGGCCCCCGAGCAGCGCATCGTCAATCTGCTCCGTGCCGACCTGCTTGCCGGCCATGTCGAATACGGGAACCTCGATCGTCGCCATACTTCCTGACTCTCGCGTGGCACGGGCTTGCCGCCCGTGCGGCCCCCCGCCGTCTCAGCGGTTTCGAGGCCTAGTACGTTTCAGCGAATTAAGCCACCACGCCGTTATCCTGATCGCTCGCTAACTCCGCGTCTTGCTCTTGCGAATGAATACGACGCTGCCGTTCGGCCCGGGCAGCGCTCCTTTGATGACCATCACGTTTCGATTCGCATCCACCGACATCAGCTCCAGGCAGCGGACGGTGCTGCGCGCGCCTCCCATCCGTCCCGCCATCTTCTTGCCCTTCTTGACGCTGCGGCCCCGCCCGCGGTCGCCCGCCATCGCGCCGATCGCGCCCGGCGAGCGATGCTTGCGCTCGGTCCCGTGCGACGCGGGCTGCCCGCCGAAGCGGTGCCGTTTCATGACGCCCTGAAAGCCGAAACCCTTGCTGGTGCCTACGACGTCGACGTACTTAACGCCGGCCTCGGCGAACATGTCGACCTTGATCGGCGCGCCCGGTTCGACCTGGGCCGCTTCGGCCAGCCGAATTTCGCGTGCATGCCGTTGCGGCTTGGCGCCGGCCTTGAGGCAATGACCGATCATCGCCCGCGTACTGCGGGCCGGTTTCGCCTCTTCGAAGCCGATCTGCACGGCGTCGTACCCGTCGGTCTGGCGCGACTTCACCTGAAGCACCACGCACGGGCCGGCCTGGACGACCGTGACCGGCACGACCTGGCCATCCTCGCGATAGATGCGAGTCATGCCCATCTTTCGACCGAGGATTGCAGGAATCACGGCGACACCTTCTCCGTCGGGTTTTGCCCGGAATTCATTATCGCGCGATAAGTCTCACGCGACCGCGTTGTCAAAAAAGGGACCGTCTGGCGCCTGCCGCGGGACCCGTGTCTCACGTCAGGCCTTGATCTTGACGAAAACGCCGGCCGGAACCACCAGCCGGTTGAGCGCCTCGACCGTCCGAGCCGTCGGCTCGAAAATGTCGATCAACCGCTTGTGGGTTCGGATTTCGAATTGCTCGCGCGACTTCTTGTCGATGTGCGGAGACCGCAGAACCGTATATCGCTCGATGCGCGTCGGAAGCGGAATGGGACCGCAAACCCGCGCGTTCGTCCGACGCGCGTGATCGACGATCTCCCGCGCCGACGTGTCAAGCGCACGGTGATCATACGCTTCCATTCGAATCCGAATACGATCTCCCTGCATACCCGCTCCCGAACGTCCTTCGCTCAAACGATTTCGAAAACCCTTCAGCGGCGGCCTTCCGGGAACCACGCGTCCATCCAGAAGACGAACAACTGACGTTACTGATGCCGTCCCGATCGCCGGTCCGGCGCAAAGTCCAACTATCCTAGCAGTTACGCGCCCGCCGTCAAGGGCTATTCGGCGGAGCGGCGCGCAACTTGCTACGCTGCCATAACCTTCGTTACGGCATAATGTTAACTGCTAAAGCCGGAGCCGAAACTCCGCTGATATCAGATTTCAATGTTAACCCGCTGAGAAAAAATCGCAATTACTCAGCGGAAATTGATAACGCCGATTCGATGCGTTTGACGTCATCAAACGGCCCGGTCAGCACCATCCGGCGCGTTCGATCGCCCGTTACCTCGATCGCGGTCCACAACGCCCGGGACGGTATCAGACTCCCAACCCGATCGGCCCATTCAATCACGACCAGGCCGCCTGACTGGCATATCTCCTCAAAGCCGATCGCTTTCAGCTCCGTCGTTCCACCGAGCCTGTAGGCGTCGACATGATAAACATGCAACCTTCCGTCGTACTCGTTGACCAACACAAACGTCGGGCTGTTGACGCCGCCTTCATCCGCCACGCCCAACCCCGACGCCACGCCCTTGACCAGCTCCGTCTTGCCCGCGCCCAGGGTCCCGATCAGCGCGAACACGTCCCCCGGCTTCGCGACCGAACCCAGCACGCGGCCCAGTCGCCGCGTCTCATCCGGCGATGTCGATTCGAACGTAATCGTCGCCGTCGTCTCCTTCATGACTCGACAAAATGCTCCCATCCGCGCGCCTCGACCACTTCGCGCCGACCATCTTCGTGCTTCAGCCAAAGGCCGGAAGCGACGAAACGCCCGATCGGCCGTCCGCTCCACACCGCTACGTCCTGCTGCCACATGCCACGAGCGGCTTCGGCGCCCACCGCGCACAACAGCTCGAAATCTTCTCCATCCGTCATTACGTGCTCCAGTACCGGTCGACCATCCGCGGCGGACTGAGCGTGCGCATCCGGCGAGGCATGGGCCGATACGTCGCGTGCGTCCAGCTCGGCCCCGAGACCCGATGCGGCGCACATGCGCGACAGGTCCAGCAGCAACCCGTCCGAGAGGTCCATCATGGCGTGAAGACTGTCGCCAAGTCGTTCGCGCAGCTCGCGCGCCAGCGCCACGCGCGGCGGAAACCCCAGATGCCGCCCGCGAATCGAGCCGCCCAACCGACCGCTCACGAAAATCACGTCTCCAGGCCGTGCGCCATTTCGGGTCACGGGCCGAAGCCCCGGCCAGGCCTCCGCCAGGACGCACACATCGATGACGAGGGGACCGTTCCAACTGTTTGTATCGCCACCGGCCAGCGCGACGTCGAACTCGGTGCACAGCGGCTCCATCCCTTCGTACAGCCCCTGCGCTTGCGACATGGACCACGCGTTCGGCAGCGCCATGCTGACCACCGCCGCCACGGGTCGCACGGCCATCGCCGCGCAATCGCTCAACCCGCAGGCCAGCGCCTTGCGCCCGATCTGCCGCGGCGCGTGTTCGCGCACGTCGAAGTCCACGCCATCCATCAGCATGTCCGCGGTGACGAGAACGTCGCCCGACACGCGCAGCGCCGCCATGTCGTCGCCGATCCCGATCGGCACACGCGTCGCATCCACCGGGAATCGCGCCCGGAGCCATTCGACAAACTGGCGTTCGCTCTTGGCCATATGTGGGATTGTAATCGTCCGCCGAATGGCCTCATCACGTGGTGTAACTCAAGCGCGGCTGCGCATTCGCCGAAGCGCGGCGACCGCCGATTCGCTGTCCGCTTCGTCGATGTCGTCCGCCCCGTCCAGTCCTTGACGCAGGCAGTGGCGCCGTGACGTGGACCACGCCCAATAACCTCTCCCCCAGCTCACGCAAGGCCCCCGCTTCTCACCCCCCGCCCCGCATCGCCCGATACATTCCGGACCATCCATGTGGAAAGAACTGGTCGAGTACCGCGAACTGCTTTGGATGCTCGTCTGGCGCGACATTCGCGTCCGATACAAGCACACGCTGCTCGGCGCGCTGTGGGCCGTAGCGCCGCCCGTGTTGACCATGCTGGTTTTCGTGTTCGTTTTTCGCCACGCCATGGGCCTGCGCGACCTGACCGGCGGAGCGGACATTCCCTATCCGCTTTTTGCCCTCTGCGGCTTGGTTCCCTGGTCTTTCTTCTCGGCCGGACTCCAGGGGGCCGTCGGTTCGCTTGTGGCCAACCGCTCATTGGTGACGAAGGTCTATTTCCCGCGCGAAGTGTTCCCCATCGCATCGGTACTCAGCGCCGCGGCCGACTTCCTCGTCGCATGGCTGGTTTTCGGCGGCCTGATGTGCTGGTACGCCGCGCAGGGGCACTGGACCTGGCGACCGACGATAGAGCTGCTGGCGCTTCCGCTGGTTGTCGCGGTGCAGTTCTCGCTGATGTTCGGACTGGCGTTCTTTCTGTCGATGGGCAATCTGTTCTATCGCGACGTGGGATTCGTCTTCCGCGGGGTGCTGCCGCTGATGATGTTCGTGACCAACGTCGTCTATCCGCTCCGCAGCGACGATCCCAGGATCGATTTCCTCATTCGGCTCAACCCACTCGTACCCATCATCGACGGCTATCGCGCCGCGCTGCTGGGAATCGGATCGGCGCCAATCGGACCGCTGGCCGGGGCGGCCGCCGTCTCGGCCCTGCTGCTGGCGGCCGGCTGGACGCTGTTTCACCGCTGCGAATACACGTTTGCCGAGCGCATCTGAGTTGCAACATCCGAACCGCGATCACGAGGCGCACCGGGATTTCAGGATTCCGGGCGCAAGCCCGGTGCGGACCGCGCATGCGGCAATAGCGGCGCGACCACCGTGCCTGGTTACGGATAAAGCGCGTCGATAAATCCGATCACGTCCGAGCCATCCACGAGCGTATCGCCGTTCATGTCGCCGCGCGACAGGTTGCAGCCCGGGTACGCCAACCCGTACGCCGCCGGATCGGTCAGCGCCAGCGCAAACGGCGCCACGTCGGCGGAATTCAGCGCGCCGTCGCAGTTCATGTCGCCCGCGATGACCGGCGGCGTGCCGTTGATGATGATGTCCGAATCGCTGCTGTCGAACCCCAGCCGACCGCCGGTGTCGCGCGCGATCACGCGAATCCGCGCCTGCGTCGTATAGATGTCCGGCACGGTCCAGGTGTGCGCCCCGTCGTCCGGCGTCGCCGCGACGATGATCGTCGGATAGCTCGCCCCCCCGTTGGTCGACAACCGGATGTCGACGTTCGATACGCCCACGTCGTCGTCGCTGATCCAGTTGATCGTAATCTGCTGGCCGGGTTGAAGCGTCTGCCCACCGCGGTAGTTCTTGAGATACGCGGTCGGATTCGCCCCGCCCAGGTGCGCCGGAACGTGCATCACGATGCAGTGCATCACGCCCGCCGACGGAACGATCGCCTGCGAATCGAGCTGGATGATCGTCTTGTTCGGCAGCGCCGACTGCCACACCGCCAGCGCCTGTGCGTTGTGCGGCGCCACGGTCGCGTTGGTGTAGTAGGGAATCAGCACGATGTTGTTGCACATCACCACGTTCGTGTAGGTGTAGTGCGTGCCGCTCACCGACCGCGCCGGCGTGCGATAGACCGTGTAGCCGCGCGTGGACATGAACGTCGCGGCGTTGTCGCAGATCTGGTCCTGCACCGAGCCGGGATTGCTGGGCCAGTCGCTGATGACCACCTTGTCGTCGGCGATGACCTGCATCCACATGTCGATATGCTGCGTCGCGTCGACGCTGGTGGGAAACGGGTCGAAAAAGGTCGTCGAGAGGTTCTGAAACGCCAGCCACAGGTTGTAGATCTGCTGCTCGGTGTAGTTCGGATTCTCGTTGTTGATCAATCGCGTGACGTACGAGCGGTTCAACGCGTCGAGATGAAAGTTCCCGCCGCCGTGAATCAGCGGAATGTTGTACAACGCGTGATGCTTGACGCTCTCGGCGAAATAGATCGGAAGGATGTCGTCATTGGGGCGCGGGCGGTTGTAGATGTGATCCACGACCGCGCGGCAGGTGCCCTCGTAGATGTAGCGCGGGCCGTAGTCGCGAATCCAGATCGTGTCCGTCGTGCGCACCACGAACTGCACGCGGCTCATCGTCGCCCCGGCCGCCGAAAGGGCGCTCGACGCCTGCGTCGCTTCGGTCGAGCTGTCGACCACGACGTACAGCTTCGATGCGGCGGTCGTCGTGACGTGATAACCGATCTGCTCCAGAAACGTTTGAATCAAGCTGTTCCACGGCTCCCAAGCGATCAGCAATCCCTCCATCGGTTCGTACTCGGCCACGCAGTGCACCGGACCGCTGGGCGGCACGTCGCTCCCGCGCGGCGCGAACGGACCGAATTCCTCGAGGTACTGCTTCTCGATCGGCGTCAGATACCGGGGAATGTCCCCGTTCTCGGGATAAACAAGCCGGCCATCGACGAACGTTGGCTCATCGGCCCGAGCCGTCGGACTTTGCAGCACGACCAGTGAGATACCCAGAATGACCCCCGCGAGAACGACGCGTTTCGACATGCGATTGGACCCTCCCCTGGGTGGGACTGCAAAAAGCGGCTCACTCCCATGGTAACCGTTTCGACGCCTTCAGAGCAAACGACTCCCCCTGCTCAGCCCGCGGATTTCGCTGATTTCGGACTGCCATCGGTCCGATCAAACCGTTGGACGCACCGCCGCCGCGCGGATGTTGCGGAATCCACGCGCATGAGCCAGGCCATATCAGAATTCCGCCTCGACGGTCGGCGAGCAATCGACTCGCGCGATACGGCTTCTCATTCCGTTCCAACCCGGCGTTTGAGTGCCGGGCGCATCAGAGCAACCGCGCAACTTGCCCACACGTGTTTCGACGAATCGCCCGCTGCGGAATCCATGGCAATTCACGTGCCGTCCGCTGATCGAAACACCCTTGCGGACCACGCAATCGCGGTTCGCTTCGATCCGGCGACCGATGCCCACCTGGCGCGATACGGGCTGGAGCACGTGCTGAGCATCCTCGGCCTGCGGGCCAGCATCGGCGATTGGAGCGAACCGACGATCTATCGAGGCGACGACCCGCGCATCGGCCGCCGTGCCGCGATCTGGATCGTACCGTTTACGGAACCGCCGCACGGTCGCGTTCCCGCTCACGCCGACGCCCCAATTCATTGTCCTGACGCTCAACCGACTCGACGTTTCGACTCGTCGGTTTTCGATTTTCCGCGGGCGGCAGCGCGTTGGCTGACACTCGACGCCGAACGACGCATCGCGGCCCGTGATGCCTACGGGCGTGTCCGCGCGGCTCATTCTGAGCTGGCTCGGCTCGCGGCGCTTCATGATCCGCCCGTCGCGAATTACGCCGCCATGCTCAAAGGCCTGATCGAGGCTGCCGGTGCGCGCGTTCGACCACGGCCCGTCTGGCCCGCTGGCAAGCGCTTCGCCGTTGCGCTGACGCACGATGTCGACCAGCCGGAACGGCCGTTGCGCCTCGCCGCGGCGCTCCGCTCGCTCAAGCGAACCGCCGGCCACGCGGCAAAGGCGATCGGCCACGATCGTGGACCGTCAAGACTTCCAACGCGTTTCTGGTCGCGCCTCATGCTGCCGCCGACGGCGCGCAGCGATTGGGATTTCGACACATGGCTCGATGTCGAAGCCGCCTGCGGCCTGCGATCGGCGTTCTACTTTGCGGCGACGACCCGGCGAAACCGCCACGGATTGGACCCCGACTACGAGATTTCGCGAAGGCGATATCGCGCGCTGTTCAGCAAACTGGAATCGCAAGGCTGGGAAGTCGGTTTGCACGCGGCGTACGATTCGATCAACGGCCGCCCGCCCGTTGCGCTGCAATGTGCGCGATGGTCGCAATCGGCAGGCCGACCGGCCACCGGCGTGCGGCATCACTTTCTTAACGTCCGGCACGACGATCCCATCGACACGTTGCGCACGCACGCCGACGCCGGCCTGAGCTACGACAGCTCGCTCGGCTTCAACGATGCGCCGGGATTCCGTTGCGGAACGGCATGGCCCTTCCGGCCGTTCGAAGCGCCAGGCCGACATCCGCGCCGCTTCGTCGAGTTGCCGCTGACGCTCGCCGATATGCACCTGCCGGCCGACGACGTCTGCACCGCCGTACGAATCGTGATGGACCACCTGCAAACGGTACGGCGCCTGGGGGGTCTGGCCGTGCTCGACTGGCACGTCGGACACTGGCATACCTGCCCGGCCTGGCGCGAAAGCTATCGCGCCGCGTGTCGTTGGCTGGCGGCGCAGCCCGACGTGTGGGTCGCTCCGCCGCGCGACATCGCCGCCTGGTGGCTGAGCAACACGGAGTGAGGCGTTCGATGACGAAACCCGCCGGCGGCATGAACACTTCAGCGAACGGCCACGCCAATCCGACTTCGGGTTGGATGCTCCAGGCAGCGCGCGTGCGCGACGCCTACACAGCGCTGCATGCCGACTTCTGCGCGTGGAATCCCTCGCCGGCCTTCCGCGACATTTTCCGCACCGCCGTGCTGGACGATTTGCGCCGCCGTCTGGGCGAGCAACCCATCGTGCGCGTGCTCGACATCGGCTGCGGGCACGGCACGTGGGCCGAGGAACTCGCCGGCGCGGTCGAGCTGGCCGAACGGCGGATCGAGTACCTGGGCATCGACCTGGCGCCGTCCCGCATCGAAGCGGCGCGGCAGCGCTTTGCGCGCCGTACCAATTTCCGATTTGAAACGGCCGACGCCGATGCATTCGATCCGCCGCATCGTTACGACCTGCTTCTGGCAATCGAAGTTCTGGTCCACGTTCCCGCGCAACGGCACCGCGACTGGCTGCACCGATGGCATGACTGGCTGCGTCCCGGCGGATATGTCGTGATCATCGACAAGGACCGCTATTCGCGGCACGCGCTGCGATTGCGGCTCGACCGCTTCAATCTTCGCTACCTGCCCGGCTTCCTGCGGCGCAAGCGCCCGCTGTTCCCGGAGCACTTTGCTCCGCTGATGCAAACGCTGTGCTATCCCAGTTTCGCGTATCTAGCACGCATCGCCGACGAAGCCGGATTCCATGTACATCTCATCCGACATCGGCAGGCGTTTCGAGCGCTGACCCTCGAACGCCGGCGACCCGAGCGTCGCTGTATCGTTCATTGAACGGCTTCGCGATCACGACGCCCCAGTCGGCGATGTAACACCCCTTCGGCGAATCCGACGCCCGCACCTACACGCAAACCCTGCCGCGCCGTCAATACGATGGCCTGGCGACCCGACTCGATGCGTCTGTCCGGCGGCATTTTGTGCGCGCAAAAAAAGAGGATCCGAGCTCGCCGTAACTCGGACCCTCCAAGCCAGGCTGCCCCGCCAAACGGCGGGAGACCCACAGCCTCGAACCGTATATCGACCGGTTCGGCCGAATTCTTCATCAACCCCCGGGTCGGCGGCAACGTCACACATCCCGGTTATACGGACGATCGAAATGGCGCAAATCACGCGCCGCGGCATGACAGACCGTTCCTGACCGACCAGTCCCTGCGGCGCTGTTCGACGCAGCCTACACAAACGCTCAAACAAAACGGCGGCCGGCTGAGGCGTTTGCGCAGCCGGCCGCCACTTTTCATCTTCGGCACATCATCCGCCCGCAAAGGCCGGCGGAAAGCGGCCGAAATCAGTTTCGCACACTAACGGCGAGCCGCCGCTCGCCGCTTTGATTCGCGAAGAACCGGCGCCTCCGTCGGCTCATGCGCGACTGCATGATCAGCGCCTGCGGCGCACACGGCGCCGTCCGATCCACAGGCCGACCAGCATGTATGGCAACAGGCTGCCCGCCCCGGCGCCGCACATACCTACGCCGCAATCAGCGCTGGGCGTCGGTGGCGTGGGCTGATCGGCCGGCGGCTCGGTGGTCCGCGGCGCCGGCGGTGGCCGGACCGTGACCGTGAACGCGCAGCTTCGCGAATCGCCGTTGTCCTGCGCGATCGCCGTGAACGTCACCGTCGTCTCGCCGATCGGGAACATGTCGCCCGGCTGGTGCGTCGACACGAGGTCGACCGGACCCGCCGGCCGAACGACGTTCGGGAACGAGAAGAACAGTCGGGCGCCCTGATCGGACGAAGCGATCAGCACGATGTCCTCCTGGCAACCGTTGAGCTGGAAGGTCGGGTTGCAGGCTTCACCCTGGCCGTCCCGGTCGAAGTCGGCCTGATCGGGGTTGACGACCGTCGGACAGTTGTCGCACGAATCGCCGACGCCGTCGAGATCGGTGTCGAGCTGATCGGCGTTGGAGCGCGCACCGCAGTTGTCGCATGCGTCGCCGACACCATCGCCGTCGGTGTCTTTCTGATCGGCGTTTGCGGTCAACATGCAGTTGTCGAACGGATCGAGCACGCCGTCGCCGTCCTGATCGGACTCGCACACGTCGCCGACGGCGTCGCCATCCTTGTCGGACTGATTCGCGTTCGCGACCAACGGACAGTTGTCGACGTCGTTCGGTACCCCGTCGCCGTCGATATCGTTGTCGCAGGCATCGCCGACACCGTCGCGGTCAAGGTCGCTCTGGTTGGGATTGAACACGGTCTTGCAGTTGTCGATCGTGTCATCCACCGCGTCGCCGTCAACGTCGCTGTCACAGGCGTCGCCCAGTCCGTCGCCGTCGAGATCAGCCTGATCGGCGTTGGGCTTGAGCGGGCAGTTGTCGAACGGATCGAGCACACCGTCGCCATCCTGATCGGACTCGCACATGTCGCCGACGAAGTCGCCGTCGGAATCAGCCTGATCGGGGTTGGCAACCAGCGGACAGTTGTCGATGCCGTTCGGCACGCCGTCGCCGTCGATGTCCAGGTCGCAGACATTGCCGATGCCGTCGCCGTCCAGGTCGGCCTGATTGGGATTGGCGTTGAACGGACAGTTGTCCTGCGCGTTCGGCACGCCGTCGTTGTCGGCGTCGGGATCGCAGACGTCGCCCAGCGCGTCGCCGTCGACATTGCTTTGGCTGGGGTTGGCCGCCAGCGGGCAGTTGTCGGTCAGGTTCGGCACACCGTCTCCATCGGTATCCGGATCGCACGCGTCGCCCAGCGCGTCACCGTCGAGGTTCTCCTGCAACGGATTGGGGATCGTGACGCAGTTGTCGATGTTGTTGGGCACGCCGTCGCCGTCGATGTCGCCGTCGCAGGCGTCACCGAAGCCGTCGTTGTCGATGTCGGACTGATCGGTATTGGGAATGCCCGGACAGTTGTCGTCGATGTCGATGACGCCGTCGGCGTCATCGTCATCGCAGAGATCGCCGATGCCGTCGTTGTCGACGTCGCTCTGGTCGGGGTTGGCCACCAGCGGGCAGTTGTCGGCCACGTCGGGCACGCCGTCGTCGTCGTCGTCCAAATCACAGGCGTTGCCCATGCCGTCGCCGTCGAGATCCGACTGGTTCGGATTCGCGTCCACCGGACAGTTATCACAGGCGTCACCGACGTTGTCGCTGTCGGTGTCGGTCTGAGCGGTGTTGTGGACGGTCGGGCAATTATCGAACAGGTCCTCGATGCCGTCGCCGTCGGTGTCAATGAACACCCGATTGATGATCACCGTGGTCGTCGCCGATCCCTGCCGACCCGTCGCCGGGTTGGTTACCGTCAACGTAACGGTTACGCCTTGCGGCGCGGGATTCTGGTACGTGTGTTGCGCAATCTGACCCGTGCCCGTGCCACCGTCGCCGAAGCTCCAGTTGAAAACCAGGTTCGGATTCTGCTGACCGAACTCGTCAACCGTCGCAGATGCGTCGAACAGCACGTTCAGCGGCGCGGCCTGTGTCGGGTTGGTCGCATCATCCGGGAACGAAACCGCAATAACGGGGAGAATCTGAAGAACGATATTCCCGTTCTGGATGCGGACCGGCAGACTGTAAGCCGAGAACCCGGTCGTCAGGAACCAGAAGCGGTCGAAGATCCCGCTCGCCGAACCGCCGCTGAAGCTGTGGACCCGATAGGTCACGCCGCCGCCGCCAGCCGAGTCGCCCGGATCGGTCGCCAGCCGCAGCGTCTGCGGATCGGGAACGGACAGGATTTCGTGGAAGCCGAGATTCGCGCCGTTGCCGCCCGTGATGCGGACAACGTCGTTAGGCTTGAACGTGTTGGCGTCGAAGCTGGCGTCGGGGTCGGTCAGGAAGAACTGCCCGCCGACATTGGACACGTCGGCCGAACCGCCGGCCTCGCTAATAGCGTCCGAAACGATCGTAAACGTCACTTCGCCGTTCGCAGACGTGTAGGGAACGCCGGTCGTGGCGAATTGCGGCTGAATGCCCGACACGGAGCCGCGAACCTGCCAGCGCTCTTGACCGGGATTCTGGTCCTCGAAGCAGGCAAGTTCCCAGCTTTCGATCTTGGACACGTTCAGGTCGACCGAAATATTGATGACCTGCCCGCGGCCGCGATTCTGGAATTCCGCACGCGGCTGAGAGAACGAGGCGTCCGTCGTCCCATCCTGGCCGGGACCAGGCACCATTTTCGCGTAGAAGTAGTAGATGCCGTCGCCGCTCAGCGCCGATAGTGGCACGTTAAACGTCTGATTGACGACACCCGGAACCTTCGTTTGCGGCGGCGGAATGAACGTTCCGTCGTATCGAGTCGCCAGATCGCGATCGAAGTAGAACTCCATCTGGGTACCGCCGCTGAAGTCGAACGCCTGGTAGTTGACAACAAGTCTGTTGTTAACCACGTTCGTTGCCGGCGGAATCGCGAAATCAAGCTCCGGAACAAGTCTCGGTCGCCAGAAAAACGTGGCAATCGTGCGGTCCGCGAAGTGAGTGATATTGCGGATTTCCAGACCGCTCCGTACCTGGAACCACCAGCGCGAGTTGGGATATGTGTCCTCGGTCCACATGGTCACGCCGGCGGAACCGGGGAACGGATCGCCGTCGTCACCGTTGTTGTCGCCGTTCTCGAGTTCCTGCAACCCGTCGGCCTGAACAATGTTGTAAGCCGAATGCGTGCCGATGCGCTGCTGGAGCGGGAAGCCCTCGAAGTTTCCGGAGAAACCGCCGAAATTCTGACCGAAATCCGTGTGCATGATCATCATGCCGTCGCCCGGCAGGATCTTGCTGAAGTTGATCAGCGGAGGATTCGGAATGATGCGCGTGAGGCGCCAGAAGTAATAGCGCTCGCCCGAATTCGCCGGGTTCTCGAAATAGTAGACCGACGTCACCGGATCGAAGGCAAAGTCGGTCAACAGCACGGGCGTATGCTGCAACGGCGCGAGAATGTTGCGCAGGTCGGTCGTCTGAATCCACGGATCGTGCTCCGTCCCCAGGCGCCGAACGCCGCGGCCCAGCTCCTTGAGGAACGGCGACGGATGAACGAAGCCGCCCGACATGATGTCCCAGATGCCGACCGGGCGGTTCTCGATGCCGTTGATGTAGACGTCGTAGTCATACAAGTCGGGATAGCCTTCCCACACGTGCAGAAACTCGTGCGCCATCAGTTCCTTGGCAAACGACGATCCCGCCGCGGGCAGGCCGTCCTCGCCCGTCGCATCCAGTGCCGTCGCAAAGTCAGAAAACAGAATCGGCGACAACTCGGAACCCGGTGATTCGACCACCTGAATCGGCAGGTCCATCGCCGGCGCAGGCAATTGGAACAAACCGCGCCCGCCGGGCGCCAGACCGTCGGGATACAGCCCGCCGGGAATAAGCACGGTTGAGAATACGTAATTGAACACAACGTCATACAGCGTGGCCGCGCCCGTCGCCCGATCGATCGTCACGATCGAGCCTGTGCCGGATACGTCGGTTGCGTACATCGTGCCGGTCAGGACATCGACCGCCAGTGCCTTGAGCGTGTTCGAGCCTGTGGGGCCAATGGCCGCACTCGCGGTCGGATCTACCGGGTCGACCGCGATGAGTTGTCCGGTCGCATTGTCCACGGCGAAGAGTTCGCCCGTATTGGAATCGACCGCCAGGCCTTCAATCTCAGTAAAGAGCGTGCCGGCGCCGCCGATAACGCCCAGCGACGTTCCGGCGCCGGTCGTCGCGTCAATCGAGATCAGCTCCGACGTCGCCATGTTCACGCCGAAAAGCTCGAGCGTGACCAGGTCGATCGTCAGATCGGAAATATCCGGGAACCCGATCGCGCCGACGGTCAGCAGGTTGCCGGCTGCATCAATCTTGAACAGTGTCGCAGAAGCCCGATCCACGAAGAAGAAGTCGCCCGTCGTAATCCAGTCAAATGCGACTCCCGTCACGTCGGTGACGCCAAGATCGAAAATTTCGTCGGTGTCGAGCGAACCGAGATCCACCCCGACAAGCTGCTCGTTACCCAACTCGGTCCCAACCCCGGCCACTCCCAGAAAGACGTCGAAACTGTCGAATCGCCGCTCCAGCGCCGGGTGATAGGACATCACAACGTTGTCCCAGTCGAAGGCCGGATCCAACGCAGCGACCGTGTCCTCGGTCAATCGGCGACGATTGAACGGATAGCGGCTGTTCTGCGGCCCGCCGTCGTTCTGCGTGCCGCCGTCGAGATCGATCGCGTAATTCTCGGTTCCCGCGTCGCGTATCTCGCCCAAGTCCAACAGGCCGTCGAGGTTGTAATCGCGCTTGAAGACCTCGACCGGCGTCGTCGCATAATCGTCTACGTCATCCCCATCAACGTCGATGAAATCCTTGAGCCACGTAACGAACTCCAGGTTCATCACGTTGCCGCCGTCGTAGCCGTTGGCGCCGTGCACGCGCACCGCGCCGGGACCGCCGGCGGGAATGACCTGATCGGGTCCGGATGGATTGCCCGGATCGCCAGCGCCGATGTCCTCCCCGAATTCGGCGCCGTTTCGCGTCGAGGTCGCTTCGCCGAATCGACCGTCGCCGCCGTAGCCCACGCCCGAAATGCTGCGGGCGTGATATTGCGACGAGGGCAGGTCGTCGAACTCAGCGGGGCCATCGTAGTAATCGGGCAAGCCGTCGTTGTTCGTGTCGAGTGAATCCGGAAGAATATTGTTTGTGGAAGTCGGATACGCTCCGTCGACCGTTCCGTCACCCACGGATTCTGGATCGATGGGTACGTTGATGTTGTTCGTTCCGCAGTCGTCACCCGGATCCGCGTCCGGCATGCATTCGACCACGCACGGCGGAACGTCGGCGCACGCGGCATCACAAGGCGTCGGATCACTCGAACCGTCGCCGATGCAACCTTGCAACACTCTAGCCTGATCGCCGCCCACGTTCGGCTCAAACGGCCTCTGACCGCCGATGGCGGGGCTGTTCGGATCGAACGGCCGCATATTGGGAATGTTGCCGCTGAACGGAATATTCGGATTGGTCGTCTGATTGATCGCCGGCCACGGCGGCGGCGGCGGCGGCGTACCCCCGTCAACCATCATCGCGGCGTGCTTGTCCGCCCAGAACGCATTCCACCAGGCCGTGTAGCTCCACCGCGAATATTGCGGTGGATAGAGCGCCGGATTCACCTCGTCGGGCCGCGGCGTACGGGCATTCCCGCCGCCGTTCCATCGCTGATTCGCCGGCTGTTGCTGAAGCTTGGAACTGCCCCCCTCGATCCACTCATCGGGACCGTCAAACTTGTCATTGCCAAAACGCCCCATGAATCCGCTGCCGGCCGGATCGCCCTGAAACGCCAGCGGCGTGCCGATGGTACCAGGATAGTTGTGCTCAATGTACGCCTGCGCCCACATGCGCGAGCCGATCTGCGTCTTGGTTCCGACCACGGGGTTCTTGTAGCTCGGGTCGAGGATCACCCAGCGATTGGCTGGGTTGGAAGAGGTCGGGTCGTAAATGCGAATAAAGTCTTCGAACGGCTCGGGGAAATCCCACTGATTGTCCTGGTCAAGATCGCAGAATTCGCCCGAGTTGATTGTCCCGTCGGCCTCGCAATCCGCCTGATCCCAGCCGTCACGCGAAGCCTCGTGCAGCGCGTCATACCGGCCGTTGCCGTTCAAGTCCGCGAAGCGCTCGCCCGGGGTCCAGACCGGCGTCTGGCCGTCGGCCAGAAAGTCAACCAACCCCGGCGTTGGTCGATCCTGGAACGGCGGGAACCCGGGTGTGGCCGTGCCGGGCCGGTTGCCGTTGTAGTCGATCAGAATCATCTGATCCTGCGTATCGGGTACCGATTCGCCGGCAAACTCGCTGGCGCCGCCGTCATTGTTGAGATCGGTGAACTTCAGAACGCGCGCGGCGTGGTTCGAGCCCCCCGGCGGATCGGTGGCGTCATCCGGAGGAAGCACGGGCCACGGAACCTCGGCCCAGCCGAAAACGTCGCCGCTGACGTTTACGTTGCCGTACGAAATCTCGCGCCAATATTCCGCAAATGAGTCGACCCCCGGGGTGATCAAGTCAAAGTACTGGACGTACGCCAGTTGCGGATTCGCCAGCGGCGGCCGCGGGTTCGGAAACGACTTGACCGGCGCGGCCAGCATCACGACGAACTTGCGTTCTTGTCCCCACGCATGGGCCGTTAATCCCGCCAGAACGGCGGCCGCGGCCGCCAGCGGAAGCATCCGGCTCCCAAAGAACGATCGTGCGCTTGGATTCATCATAAATCTCCCTAGGGCCAGAACTCAGCGAGTTTCAAACCCCGATCTTACCACAAATCGATAAGGTGTACCAACCTTTACGCCGGCGCCGGGCGCCGTGGCTCGCGTTTCAATTTTCGTGGGCGCTTGACGATTCCTTCTCGGCGGCGGGGCGCCGCAGGCGGATAACTCGCGGAACGTAGCATACGAGGCAGGCGGTAGTCCGATTCGGTGCGGTCAGGCAGGAACACCGGCACAAATACGTATGGCCCCGCGCGGCGCCGTCGGCATCTTTGGGCGGCAACCGCCAACTGTTCCTCACCGTCGTAAGGCGACCCCCGGTTTCGGCAGGCTCGTCCATGTCCGCTAAACGGACCTGTACACAGTTTCAAGATAACGATTTGCCGCGGGATTGCAACAAAAATCCGCCAGCTAATTGCTTACCTCGACAGGAGCACGCGCATAGCGCCGAGAGGAGGGCTGATTCGTGTGGGCTCGCACCGTGTCTTCTTTGACGGAACCGAGATATCCTGCCAAGGGCGTTTTTCACTTTAACCGCGCACATCACACCGAACAAAGCGAAGTCTCGATCGATGTAACATTTTGTCCTTGCGCATGTTACGGCTTCTCCTGCCCCGCGGTCCCTCGACGGTTCCCGCAGCGATCGGTGGATCATTCGGAACCCCCCCACCGGAATTTCCAGGACGAACCTGACTCATTTCGCGGAGCAGGCGTGATCTGAAATGCCTTTTCGCGCGGTCGTTAATCTCTTACCCTTCTGCGACTTCATGCGGGTCAGCGTCCCGTCGCGGCGACTGACCCTTCACGAGGAGCTTTTCATGCCGCGAATCGTCGAATGCGTTCCGAACTTCAGCGAGGGCCGTCGCCCCGAGACCGTGAATTCGATCTGCGCACAAATCGCCGCCGTTCCCGGCGTGCGCCTGCTCGATCATGAGATGGATGCCGCGCATAACCGCGCCGTCATCACGTTCATCGGATCCCCGTCGGCCTGTGCCAGGGCCGCCGTCGCGGCCGCCGCCAAGGCCGCCGAACTGATCGACCTGAATCATCACAAGGGCGAGCATCCGCGCATGGGCGCGACGGACGTGATCCCCTTCGTCCCGGTCGCCGGCGTGACGATGGATGACTGCGTCGCGCTGGCGAAGCAGGTCGGGCAGGAAATCGGCAACAAGCTCGGCATCCCTGTGTTTCTCTACGGCAAAGCCGCGTCGCGGTCGGAGCGCGAGAGTCTGCCCGACGTACGCAAGGGCGAGTTCGAGGGCCTGCGCGATCTGATCGGCAAGGACCCCGGTCGCGCGCCGGATTTCGGACCGGACCGCATTCATCCGACCGCCGGCTGTACGGCCGTCGGCGCGCGGGAGTTCCTGATTGCATACAATATATATCTGAATACAAGCGACAAGGCGATCGCCCAGAGCATCGCCAAAGCCATCCGATTCAGCAGCGGCGGCTTTCGCTACGTGCAGGCGGCCGGCTTCGAGATCGCCGACCGCCATTGCGTGCAGGTCTCGATGAACCTCACCAACCCGAAGCAGACGCCCGCGCATCGCGTGCTCGAGACCGTGCGGCGCGAAGCGGCGCGCTACGGAGTCAGCATCACCAGCAGCGAAGTCGTCGGCCTGGCGCCGCTGCATTTCGTGTCCGACACCGCCGAGCATTACCTGCAAATCGAGCGATGGAAGTCGGCCCAGATTCTCGAAACGCATCTGCTGGAAGAAGAAACCACCAGCGGTTTCCTCGAGTCCATCGCCGCACGCACGCCCACGCCCGGCGGCGGCAGCGTGGCCGCCTACGCCGGCGCGATGGCCGCGGCGCTGCTGGCCATGGTGGCGCGGCTCAACGACAAGAAGACCGAGGCCGGCCCGCTGCACGACCTGATCGAACGAGCCGAAGCGCTGCTGGGCCGGCTGCACAGGCTCGTAACCGAAGACGCCCAGGCGTTTAACGCCGTGATGGCCTCCTTCAAGCTGCCCGACACCGACGCGGAGAAATCGGCCAAACAGCAGGCGGCGACGCTTCAGGCCGCGCGCGTGCCGCTCGACACGATGCGCACCGCGTGCAGCGCGCTGGAGTTGTCGGTCGAGGCGGCCGAGAAATCGAAGGACAACTGCCTCTCGGACGCCGGCGTCGCCGCGTACCTGGCGCATGCCGCGGCCGCATCGGCGCGCCTCAACGTGCTGATCAACCTTCCCGGCCTCAAAGACGCGGACCAGAAAAAGACGCTTTCGGCGGAGGCCGAACAACTGATGACGAAGGCCAGGTCCCTCAGCGCGAAAGTCGAAGGAATCGTCTCGCGGCGGATGGGGCAGGCATAGCCTGCATCGACACGAGAAAGCGAGCAGCAAAAAGTAGCATTCTGCGGGGTGGCGCCTGCGTGTTCGCGTGGCACGGGCTTGCAGCCCGTGCGTTCGATACGGGAGTGGCACGGTCAAGCCCTCGCGCAGAGTGGCCCTGACGATTGCGAAAAACGTCTCGCACAAGGGCTTGGCCGTGTCGAGCATCGCGCGGCACGTGCGGATAGCCCGTGTTCACTGCCAGGCGGAGCGAACACGGCGCTTGGCGCACGTTGATTCTCGCCGAACGCTCATTGTGATGAACGTGCAGCGCGAACATCACGTATTATCAAGAAGGCACGATCGAGCACCGATTGCCGAACGGGGTGACTCATGAAGGTCTCCAGCGTTGAAAGCGTTGCTCGCGCCCTGAATGAGGCACGGGTCCCGTTCATCGTGCTCGGCTGCCTGGCGGTGGTGGCACACGGATACGGCCGGCAGACGCGCGACATCGACCTCGTGATACGGTTGGAACCCAACGCTATTCGCAACGCTTTTCGTGCCTTGGCGCAATTGGGATACCAGCCTCGCGTGCCGGTCACAGCCGAAGGTTTTGCAGATGCCCGCCAGCGCGCCCGATGGATTGCGGAAAATGGCATGACCGTTCTCAACTTCTGCAGCGATCTGCATCGCGAAACTCCGGTCGATGTGTTTGTTGCGGAGCCGTTTGACTTTCAACCCGAATACGATTCCGCGATCGTCGAGGAGTTGTCGCCGGGAGTGCCGGTGCGGTTTCTGCGGCTTGTGAGTCTGCTTCGCTTGAAGCAACAGGCCGGGCGGCCGCAGGATTTGGCGGATATCGCCGAGTTGCGCTCATTGCACGACAGGAAGTAAGATGGCCGAGGAAATCGACTGGTCGCTCACGACGTTCGAGGGCAACCGGCGGCGGCAGCATGAGGAGTTCCTCGCGCTGCCGTTGCGCGAAAAGCTCCGCATTATCGAGCAAATGGAGGAAGTGACCGAGTACTTCGCCGCCCGCCGCGCCGCGCGCGAGGCCGCAACGCAAGAGTCGACGCCGCCGCGGACAAGCGGTGACTCACGGAACACAAGCCCGTGAAACCGTAGGCCCGGGCGCCAGCCCGGTGGCATTTTGCGCCGCAACAGCCACGAGACGCGCACGTCAGTAAGCGTTAACGCCTCTCGGCGTCGTTTCGCTCCTGAGCACTCGCGCGGCGCGGTCCATGAGACGACAACGCTTGACGCACTGAACGATCGCCAAAACAATGCGACGCATGAACGACGGCGACGAATCACGCCCGACCCGCGAACCCGACGCGGCATCGCCGTCACCAACTGGAAATGTCGCTGATACGGCCGACGTTCAATTGATCGACGACCCCGCGCCGCAACTCACCACGGACGAAACGCACAACGCTCAACAGGGAATCGCCGTCGATCCCAGTCACGCCGATGAACCCGCCGGCGACGCCGACGACTCCGCCGCGCTCTCCGTGCTGCTCGCTCCGCTGATCTGCCTGTTCCGCCCCGAGCGAGCGGCGCGGCGGTTCCTGGCCGCGCGAACGCCGCATTTCTGGATCGGCTTCCTGCTCGGCACTTTCGCCATCTCTGCAACGCTGGTCGGACAAGTCGTTCGCCGCCAGATGATTGCATACCGATGGTACCCTCCCGCAACGACACTCCCGACAACCATGCCGATCTCGCACAGCGGCAGGCTCGCCATGTCTACGGCGCCCGAAATCTGGTCCAGGATGAGCGAGGATCGATCCGTGCATCCCATGCTGCTGTTCGCCGGCGGCATGGCAGCGCTCGTCGTCGCGCTGGCGGCTTTCGTCGCGTGGCTGTTCCTGCCCGCGGTCCATCAAAGCGGCTCGGTGCGCCGCTCCTTTGAGCGGGCCTTTCGCACGGTCGCTTCCGGCGTCGGCGTGCTGTGGGCGCTTGTCTTCCTGCTGGGCGGTTACGTCGTCTTCACCGACAACTACATGGATCGCGTCGCCGCGAGCAATCAGTTTGGAACGGCCCCCGAGCTTGTCGCGCCGCTCATCGTCATGTTGCCCGCCGCCGTGTGGCTGCTGCTCCACTGGATCGGCCGCGCATGCCGCGCCGCGCGCGGGCCGGAACACACCATCGTCATCCCGCCGATGTGCGAAGGTTGCGGCTACGACCTGACGCATCGGCCCGCGGACGGCCTGTGCCCCGAATGCGCCATGTCGGTCGATACGTCGCTGACGCCGGGCCGCATGCGACCAGGCGCCGATTGGGAGAACGACACCGACGCCGTAATCGGCTGGTCTCGAACGTCGCATGCGGCCCTGTTGCATCCCGCGCGTTTCTACGCCGCGTTACAGGTGCGCACGAACCCCGAGGCGGCCGCCCGTTTCGCGCGCTGTCATTACGTAGCGCTGGGATCGGCGGCGGGCGTCTGGATGACCGGCCTCATGATCGCGTCGAACGCCATGCAGGGCGCCGGCTGTTTCCTGCCCTGCATGATGATGTTCCTCGCGCCGCTGTGCGGGTGGCTCGTGCAGCGCATCGTCGGCGCGATCGCCGCGTCGTGGTGGGTCACGCGCGGCACGCTGCCCGACGTGCGCTGGGCGACGAAGATCATGGGCTACGAAACGGCGTACCTGTGGACCTACGGCCTCTACAACGCGGCCTTCCTCAGCGCGATGGTGCTGACGAACGGAAAGTTCTTCCGTGCATGGACGAATCCGATCCTGGAACGCGCGCTGCTAGGAATGCCGCTTGAAATGGCCGCCGTCGTTTATCCCAATGCGCTTTTGTCGTTGTTGTGGCTGTGGCGTTACCGAATCGCGGCCAGGGCGGTGCGATGGAGCAACTTCTGAAACCAGGCATCTGGCGAGCCTGAATCGCGCCGCGACGGCACGTCCTCCGCCGCGCGCGGGGCGCCGGCGAATGTGGCACAGCCGCCCCCGGCTGTGCATCCCGTCCTCCACCGCGCGCGTGGCGCCGGCGGTGACTCGGCGCCGGCATCGTTGTTCTTGCTCGGCGCGACCGCGCTGAAGAACTTCGGCGTGCAAGCCGATTCCACGACGCAAACCCTGCGGCCCATCGCCGCGGTGATCGGAAGGGCGCCAGCAGGACGGATTGGCGCCGTAGGCGACAAAAGGAGATGAAATATCAGCTTCGCGGAGCACGCCGCCCACTGTCTTGAGCCTACGGCGTGTGGCACATGGCTCATGGTCCGCATAGAGTTTGAGAACATATTGACAAAAGGGCCATTTCGACCGCGTTTTCAGGACTGAGAACGCGGGTGGAAACGGCAAATCGACAATAAATTCCCAAGCTCATGGGGGACCCTACCAGCGGCTCCCGCACGGGCTACAAGCCAATTCTGTCCGGGAGGTGGCGTGGCGTGTACCGAACGTAAACTGTAAGCCGGCGGTTTCGCGTGGGGGCGGCGTGGGGGTGATGGAGGTGCGCGGTGTGCGGGGCAATTGCGGCGCATGCC
>WYBU01000113.1 GCA_011525745.1 Planctomycetaceae bacterium
ATGAAATCGCCGAGCGCTGCACCTATTACCAGGCACGGAATCGGACGTCCTACGAGAGCCGCAAGCGAATGGCCCACCTCCGCGCAAAACGACGCAGCAACGAGTAGATAGCGCTGTCATACTAATAACCAGAACGATTGTGCTGGGGGGCACGGGCATCCTGCCCGTTCCGGACGGGGGGGACGCACGTACCACTCCTTGGCAATTCGTTCACCGCACTTCCGCGCGATGCCGTAGTGTTTTTCCGCCAACCGTTTACGGTGATGCGGGTCGTCATGGGAGTGGTAACGCGCATTGCGTCGGATGCGGCCGCCAGGGGATTCGTCCGGCCGGCGGCGCGGCGGGTTGAATGGCCCCTTCGGCGCGTCTAAGATCAGTCGGCGAAGAGGCTGCCCCGCACCGCTCGAAGGGCGATGGCGCGAGCCTACGCCTTCGACACCCCGCAGAAGAAGCGCAAACCCGCAAGCCGCTACGATTTCCCTCGCAGGAGAATGATGTCGATGTCCCATCGCACCCCCCGATTGGTCGCCGTTGGCCTCTGCGCCGGATTGGTCTGCATGACCGGCTGCCCCGATTCCGGGATCGATCCCGGCCAGTTTCGATCATGCGACAGCCTTCAGGAACATGCGGCGGTTCAGCAGGCGCTGACGATCCTGGCGCAGGGCGGACAGTCTTTCACGTTTTTCAGCGGCAGCAACCCGGCGAATCTGCTCGGCACGTGGGATACTACGGCCTCGCGGATTACGCATACGCAGGACGGTCCCGCCGGCGAGGATTTGCCGACGGGGCGCATGGAGTTCACCTCCAGCCCGCCGGGCAACACGATTTCGTGGGCGGCGACGCAGGGGAGCGATCTGGGCGCCTCGTCGCTGCGGGCGTTCATCAGCGGCACGTCGGCTTCGGCTACGGCCTGCATCTTCGCCCAGGTGCAGCGCGGCGATCTGATCACGGGCGTGTTCACGTGCCGCACGCAGAACGCGATCTTTTTTTCGCTGACGCCGTCGAGCGACGGGCAGACGGCCACGGGGCAGTTTCTCAACGTGGTGCTGGCGCGGCTGAGCGGTGCGGCTTCGTGCGGCGATCCGGGCGATTTTTCCTTCGGCACGATTTCGCTGAAGCGGGTCGACCTGTCGATTCCGGTGCTGACGGGCATCGGGCACATCGACGTGGGCGTGGCGCAGCCGACGGGCGTGGTGATTGATCCGAGCGGTTCGTTCGGGTTTGTCGGCACGAGCGGCGGCAACGTGCTGCGGTTCGACGTGAACACACGACAAATCAGCTCGCTTTCATTGCCGCAGCCGAACGGGTTTTTGTCCATCGGTCCGCTGGGCATGTCGCGTCCGGGCAGCGACGTGGGCTTCGTGACGGAGGGCGACAGCCGCGTGCTGTCGTTCAACGCGCTGGGGGGCGGATTCATTGAGGCGCACGTGCTGCCGCCGCAGACGCCCAGCCCCGGCACGTTTCTGCCGATTGCGCCGCTGTACAACGCGGTGGCGAGTCGCGGGTACGTCGGCGTGGCGTTTCAGAACAACCGGCCGGCGGTGGCGGTGTTCAACGCGGCGGCCGGCTCGGGCCAGACGGGCGTGATTTCGACGGCGATGTTCCTTCAGGACGGGCTGTCGAGCATGGTGCTGAGTCCCAACACGTCGCAGATCGCGGCGGTGCTGCGCGGCGCGGCGGCGGCGGGTCGGGCGCGGTTTCTGGGTCTGGTGAACGTGTCGACCGACGCGCCGTCGGTGACGCGTGAGATCGACCTCGGCAGCCAGCGGATGCTGGACTTTCTCGACGAGCCCGCGGTTTACAGCATCGGCGGCGAGCTGCTGTTTCTGACGAATGGGCCGGAGTTGCTGGCGGTGCAGACGTCGGGCAGCTTCGGCGTGGCCGCTTTTGAGGTTCGCGATGGCACGTCGGACGTGGTGCGGCATCGGGCCGTGAGCGCCGATGGCGACGTGCTGGCCGTGACGGTGGCCACGAGCGGCAGCAACAACAATCTGGTGCTGCTCGATCCGGGCACGATGGGGATCTTCCGCCGCGCGCGCGAGCCAGGCGCGGCGGTCGGCCCCACCGGCGGGCACGCGGCGTTCGTCGGCGACACGCGCGTTCTGGTTATCGAGGATGGCGCCGGACACGTGACGCCGATCGACACGGCGCCGCCGTTCAGGGCGGGCGTCACGCGCGACGCGTTCGGTTCGGCGTCGACCTCGACGATCGCGGCGATGGCGGTGGGCGGGCGGGTCGTGGCGGTGGCCAACCGCGCCGAGCGGCGGGTTTATCTGTTTCGGTTGACGAATCCGTGAATGCCTCGTGACCAGACTCGACGCTAGTCGCTTATCAGTCGGTGTTTCACTTTCTGTGCAAGGACGATTGGCGACGAAGCGGCCGGTCAGCGCTTTTCAACCAAGGCTCGTCCGTGTGCAGCCAAATCCCGTTGGGCTTGCGTTCTCGCACCGAAAGTAGGCCCCAATAGCGTTGATTGTCGCACTCGATAACGAGTTGCCCACGGTCCACACGACGCGCTGCGTTGAGATTCCTGTTCTTCAACTCGTACAGTTTTTCTCGCAGTGACCTCCCACATTTCTTTGCGAGTCGACTGCACAACTGTGCGCGTCTCATGTAAATTGAAACAGACTCCTTGAAGAATGGAGCGAAGCAGTCCAACAGCGACTCAAAGCGTTCCGTTGATTGCATATTTCAATCTCCGTAACAGACTAGAAGCCCGGGCTAGCTGCCGACGCGGCAAGCCCGGGCTTCCTGAATCGAAGCTGTAAACTGTTGTCCTAGGATTTCACTGTGGCTGCACAAAGTCAGCCGTCAGAATTGCGCCAATGGCACCCTGTCACAAATGCCTCTATTGAAGATCGCGCCCTCTTTGTGAGTGTTGCATGTACAGAGATTGCTACTGACTAGTATGACAGCGCTATCTACTCGTTGCTGCGTCGTTTTGCGCGGAGGTGGGCCATTCGCTTGCGGCTCTCGTAGGACGTCCGATTCCGTGCCTGGTAATAGGTGCAGCGCTCGGCGATTTCATC
>WYBU01000114.1 GCA_011525745.1 Planctomycetaceae bacterium
GATGAAATCGCCGAGCGCTGCACCTATTACCAGGCACGGAATCGGACGTCCTACGAGAGCCGCAAGCGAATGGCCCACCTCCGCGCAAAACGACGCAGCAACGAGTAGATAGCGCTGTCATACTAGTATTAGCCGCGAGCATGTGTCTGCTGGCGATTGCGATAAACGAAATGGGGCAATTCATCGAAGAGAAGATGATGTGGGTCTCGATGGTTGCCTGGATTCCCTGGACCGCGTTGTGCCTGTCCCTCATGGTCGTAACGCATCTATTGCCGACATATATCCGCCTTATCCCGGGCCGCATTGACATCGTTCGATTCGACGTTCTTCGCGACCGCTTGCTTGAGTCAAGGTCGATCGAGCTGCGCAGCGCGAGGATTATCGCCTGTGTTCAGACGTTTCGGACGCTTGTGCTTATTACGCTCGACGACAATCGCATGGAGCTCGATCTGCGGCTCATGCGCGAACGCGATCGGTTCGTGTACTACCTGTTTCTCGCAGCGCTCTCGACCCATCAGGCGCCGCCGCAGGCCGATGAGGTGCTAGTCGGCTAGACTTCAGTAACTGCCGTAAGCGCCCAAATAAAAATACTTTACGGCGATTTCTGCACGCACTTGACTTTGATATATTGCCACAATATATATATGGTGACAACATAACCGCTGGATCGTACCTTGCATGACCAAGCGCGACTTCGATAACAACCTGCTTCGCGGCAGCATTGAACTGGTGATCCTGGCCGCGCTGGCGGATGGGCCGAAGTACGGCTATCTGCTGCTCAAGGGCGTGCGCGAGGCCAGCCACGACCGCCACAAGCTCACCGCCGGCACGCTGTACCCGATCCTGCATGAGTTGGAACAGCACGGCGCCGTGTGCAGTCGGTGGGAGATGATCGGCCAGCGCCGCCGCAAGTGGTACGAGTTGACCGATCGCGGCCGGGCGCGGCTGAGCGAATCGGCCGGCGAATGGCGGCAATTTGTCGCGTACGTCGAACGCCTGCTGACGCCCGCCGTCGCACGCACCTGACTGCGGTGGGGCACAGCCGCCTTCGGCTGTGACTTCCTCTCCCAGCCAGGGAGAGTGTACGAGTGACGGTAACGCCGCACCCGCCGCCCGATGTTGTGCGGCCCGCCTGCCACAAAGCGAGCACAGCCCGCGCCGACCGCAAGAGATCGCGCAGCACTGTGGGGCGCATCGACACCAGTTGCGCGGCGCGAGACGCAACTTGGCCAAGCTTTCGCGAGGGCTGGACGAAACGGGCGCTACGCCCGTACCACCAGGAAGCGACCACGCTAATGTCCTCCCCCGAATTCGAGCGATTCCTGAACGCCCTGTGCCGCAGCCTGAAACTGCGGCGGTCGCAGCGCGCCGCGATTCGGGAGGAACTTGAGGACCACTTCGAATCCTGCGTCGACGACCTGATCGCCGAAGGCATGTCCCGCGCCGACGCGGTGCGCGAGGCCGTGCGCGAATTCGGCGACGCCGTCGATCTGGCCCAGCGCTTCGGCCGCATCGGCCGGGAAAGGACCTGGATCATGCGCTCCGCACTCGCCGCCTCGATCGTGGCCGCCTCGGCGGTCGTCACCAGCTTTCTGATCCCCACCGACACACGCAACGTGTTCGCGCCGCAGGGAGTCGTCGCCGATGAGGCGCAGGACCGCGCCTCCCCGGCGGGTCCGCGCGGACGTACGGCCGGCATGGCCGTGCGCGTCGACCCCGAAACCGACCGGCCGGTCAACGCCCGCATTCGCGTCCGGCTGGCCGAGACGGTTCCGGATCTGGCGTATTCCGGCGCGCCGCTGGAGACGGCGTTGGAACAGTTCGCCGAGCTGGCCGGCGTGAACGTGCACGTGGCCTGGCCCGCGCTTGAGGCAAATGGCGTGGAGCGCGACACGCCCATGAAGCTGAAGCTGCGCGACGTGTCGCTGGGCGACGCGCTGCAACTGCTGTTGGAGCTTGCCGGGGGCAGCGACGCCGAGCTTGCCTTCTGGATCCAGGGAGGCGTGCTGCGGATTTCGACGCGCGAAGACATGTCGCGCCGCACGGTCGTGACGCTTTACGACTGCCGTGACATCGTGTCGGTGTCGCTGACACGGAGCGAGCGAAGGGAGCTTGAGGAAGCGCTGGCAGTGTGGTCGCTGCATGAGACGGTGTCCGAGGCGAAGGAGCAGGCGGGGACAGAGTCCGCCGCTGTCAAGGGGCCGCAACAGCCGCACCGCAACGCCGAGCTGGTGGACACGATCGAGCGCATCATGCGCGATCGGCGGATGCAGGAACTGTGCAACGCGATTCAGACGACGATCGACGGCGACTCGTGGCGCGAGAACGGCGGCAACGTCGGCTGCATCGCCGTCGTCGGTACCACGCTGGTGGTGACGCACACGCCGGCGGTCCATGAGCAGATTGAGTTGCTGCTGAAGCGGTTGATGGAGATCCAGCCGGCCGCGATGGCGGCGCCGACTGCGCGGTAGACGATTCGGGCCAGAAGGCGACCGCGGATCGGCGACGTAATCGCTCGGCCTTGTCGGCGCGGCGATCGCCAAGCCTGATCCGGGCCGCATGTGCCGAGCATGATCCGAGTCGCAAGCGCCAGCGCTGCGGAGTCGCCGCGCCGTGGGGGCGACCCCGGCGCTTGCGCTTGGGGCTCGGATCTGCACGGGCTACAAGCCCGTGCCACGCGAGTTGATCCGAGCCGCGAAGCGCCAGCGAGCGGGATCGGGGCGCTTCATCTCACGTGAAACGCATCGTTCCATGAGTACACGCTGGGCGCGCCGCCAGGCTTTGAACGCACGGTCGTAAGAGGGTCGTTCACTCTCGCTTCCGGCCGGCGGATCCCGCTTGCTTACGCTGCGCGGCTCGGATTCGCACGGGCTACAAGCCCGTGCCACGCGAGTTGATCCGAGCCGC
>WYBU01000115.1 GCA_011525745.1 Planctomycetaceae bacterium
CCGACACAGGCTCCATCTGGCCCCATGCCGTCGTCGCCAGGCCGGCGATGATGGCGCTACAGAGCCAGAGCCTTCCGATACAACCGGAATTGCCCAATTTCATACCTCTTGCTCCTTCCAACGAAACTTCGTTTGCAGACCCCGGTGCCGATCCTTCAGCAGGTACGGCACGACATTGATGAAAACGCACAAATAGGAACAAGCGGCATCCGCAACGCACGCTGCGATGCGAAGTCCGCCGCTTTTCAAGCAAACAATCTCAACAGTGCCGCGTTCAGAAGGCTTCTTTCTCTGAATATCGAACTGAATCGACGCCCCCTCGCTTAACGAATGCGAGGCGCTCCCTCATGTACCCTTCATTACAACGATTCACGGCATCAAAGTCAAGTATTAATCGCATATAAAAACCCGATTAAATTTTTTCGGTGCATGCGGCCAAGACACCGCAAGAAGCTGGTCGATTGCAGCCTTCGGCCGTACCACAATACACGGATATTAACTATCATCCTGGCAACGCTTTACGACCGTATGTCGATAAATCTGGATGATATTCTCCGATTTATGGAGCCGCCAAGCCGGTGCGACCGGACATGACCGAAAGTTCGTCATAAGATAACGACTCCAAAACACTAACGTTAGCGTTCACAGGAAAAATATTCCTGAGTCTTCCGCCACCGATCGCTGCGTCGTTTGTATCGTTCACTCCATCGCTCGTGTTCAGTAAAACCGCGCTGCGCTTTGGTTGGCAACGCACACGCGCAAGGTTTGTCCCCTTGCGAGCGGCCTTAACGGACCATCGCGGCCGCAAAACGCAGCCGAAAGAACCGCATCGCGGAACTCCCTGCGTCGCCAAGGTATGCTCTCATGATGTTAAAAGGCTTCATCTTGTGCGTCGGCGACGAATTGCTGACCGGGCAGACACTCGACGCGAACTCCCCCTGGCTGGCTCAAGAGCTGTCTGCACAGGGAGTTACGGTCGTCGGCATGGCGGTCGCCCCGGACCAGAAAGACGCGCTGATCGACGCGATTCGGCACGCCGCCGCGGGAGCCGACGTGCTCATTATCACGGGCGGCCTCGGACCCACCGAAGACGATCTGACTCGTCCGGCAATCGCGGACCTTCTCGCGGTTCCGCTGGTTGAGGACGCAACGTCGCTACGCGATATCGAAGCGTTTTTCTCGAGCCTTGGCCGGCGGATGTCCGACGCCAATCGCGTGCAGGCCGCGCTGCCGCGGGGCGCCCGCGCCATCCGAAACACGTGCGGCACCGCGCCCGGAATTCGGGCGCGATATCGAGATACGACGATCTTCGCGTTACCGGGTGTTCCGCACGAAATGCGCGTCATGTTCGCGCAGACCGTGATCCCCGAAATCGCAGGCGCCGGCGGCGCGTGCTGCTACGCGACCCGGACGCTGTACACACACGGTATTGGAGAGTCCGATCTGGGCGAGCGAATCCGCGACCTGATGGCGCGCGGCCGCAACCCCGCCGTCGGTACGACGGCCAAACAGGGCGTCATCGGCATTCGCATCTACGCGCGCGGCGCATCGGGCGAGGAAGCGCAGGCCCTGCTCGACCGCGACGCGCGGGAATTGCGCGGTCGCCTCGGCAATCTGATCTTCGGCGCCGACGACGAGCGCCTCGCCGCCGCGGTCGCCGGGCTGCTCCGTGAAAAGCGGCGCACGATCGCAACGGCCGAATCCTGCACCGGCGGCTGGGCGGCCAAGCAACTGAGCGATATTCCGGGCAGCAGTGCCTATTTTTTGTCCGGAATAGTGTGCTATTCGAATGAGGCGAAGGTCAACTTATTGGGCGTGCCGCGCGAAATCATCGAGCGTCACGGCGCCGTCAGCGCGGAGGTCGCCGAGTCGATGGCCCTCCGCTGCCGCGCGCTGGCCGCGTCCGATTACGCGCTGAGCATCACCGGCATCGCCGGACCGGATGGCGGCACGCCCGACAAGCCCGTCGGTCTGGTATACATTGCACTTGCCGACGCCGCCGGCTGCGACGTGAGCCGCCATCTCTTCGGCGAGTTTCGCACGCGCGACGAAATCCGCGAGCGATCGTGCACCACCGCACTCAACCGCTTGCGGCTCAAGCTGCTCGCGTGAACCGCCCGCCGTCCGCGATTAAAGTACCCGCATGAGCGACGCCGCCGCATCCCGCACCGACTTTTCCAGCCTGCTCGGCCCCGCGCTGATCGCCCTGTTCGGCGGAGCCGCGATCATGGCGGTGGAAATCGTCGCGACGAGGCTGGTCGCGCAATACCTCGGCGCATCGCTCTACACCTGGACCGCCGCCATCGGCGTCGTGCTCGGCGGCATCATGATCGGCAATTACCTCGGCGGGCGTCTGGCCGACTGGGGCAACTCGCGCGGCGTGCTTTCGGGCGTGCTTCTGTGCGCGTCGCTGGCCTGCCTCGCCCTGCCCGGCTGGAACGTGATGATCAAAGACTGGGAGTTCACCTGGACGCTGAGCATCCCACAGCGCATCGCGCTGCACGTCTTTCTCACGTTCATCGTGCCGACGCTGATCCTCGGCATGATCAGCCCGCTCGTTGCCAAGCTGGCCATCGACGCCACCGGACCGGACCATCCCGGCCGGGCGCTGGGGACCATGGCCGCGTGCGGTGCGATCGGCAGCATCGCGGGCACGTTTCTGGCGGGCTTTCTGCTGGTCGCGTGGATCGGCTCGACGCAAACGCTGTGTCTTGTCGCGGCAATATCGGCCCTGGCCGGACTGTGGCTGGGCGGCGGCTGGTCGGCGTCGTATTTGTGCAGCGGCGCGAGTCTCGCGGCCCTCGTCATCGCCGTGACACCCGGCGAAACCTGCGCCCGGCTTTCACAGGTGCTCGCGCTGCGGCCGTTCCCCAGCCCCTACACGATCTATATGGACGAAAGCGCGTACTCGTTCATCGCGGTCGAACGAGTGCAGCGCGACGTGACCGAAGCCGGACAGGAAGTCAACGTCCTGCGGCTCGATCAACTGGCTCACAGCTACGGCCGCCCCGAAACGCCGGACTTCCTCGGCTATGTCTATGAGCGAATCTACGCCGCGGTCACGGAACAGGCCCGACCGGCCGATCGGCCCACGCACGCGCTGATGATCGGCGGCGGCGGCTACAGCTATCCGCGTTATTACCTGCATCGCTGGCCGGACGCGACGATGGACGCCGTCGAGATCGACCCGGCCGTGACGCGCGCGGCCGAGCTGTATTTCGGACTCGATCGCAACGATCCGCGGCTGAGCATTCATCACGCCGACGGCCGCGCGTTTCTGCGCAATGAGTTGAAGCGCGTGCGCGGCGGTTCGACCGTTCGCCCGTACGATTTCGTCTACGGCGACGCCGTCAACGACTACACGGTGCCACACCATCTGACGACGGTCGAATTCAACCGCATGGTGGCCGAAGCGCTGTCGCCGAGCGGCGTTTATCTCATCAATCTCATCGACATGTACGGCACGCAGTCGTTCCTCGGCGCCGTCGTCAATTCGCTCCGCGAAGTGTTCCCCACAGTCTACGTGTTCTGCGCCAGCCCCACGGCGCCCAAGCCGGGCGAGCGCTACACGTTCGTCGTGCTGGGCGCCAAGCAGCCGCTTGAACTCGGTGAAATCGGCCGGGAACCGCCCGGGCCACAACGCCAATTTCACCGCATGAGCGAGGAGGAAATCGCTCCGCGGATGGACCGGCGGCGCATCTTCCTGACCGACGACTACGCCCCGGTTCAATCGCTGCTGGCCGAGGTGGTGCGCGAATCGAAGCGCAACGTGCTGGCGTTCGTCGACCGCGGCGTCGAGTACCTGCGTGACAACGATCCGACGACGGCCGAGCGTTACTTTGAAAAAGCGCTGAAGCTGGATCCGAAGAACCCCGTCGCGCTGCGATTCCTCAGCGCCGCGGTGCGAACTCAGAACCGGCTGGAAGCGGCGGTCACGCTCCAGCGCAAGCTCGTGGACGAAAATCCCACCGATCCGACCGCCTGGCTGGCGCTGGGCAAGACCTACATGTCGCTCAATCGCTGGGACGAGGCGCTGATCGCGCTGGAACGGGCCGCGTTGCTGCAACCGAAGTCGGCCGAAATTCAGGCGCGTCTCGGCGAAACGTATCTGATGCACGACCGCCTCGACGAAGCGGCCAACTGCCTGCGCCGAGCGATCGCATTTTACGCACCCCGGCCCGAATACGCCCTTCAGGCCGCCGACGGACTGTACAACCTGGCCCGCATCGCACGGGCGGCCGGCCGAACGGATGAAATGGTCCAGCGCCTTCAAGCCGCGATCGCTTCCTCGCCCGAGCACGCAGACGCCCAGTTCGAGCTGGCACGCATCGCCCATGACGCCGGCCGAACGGACGAGGCCCGGACCCACTACGAGGCCGCCGTCGCCGCCCAACCCGAATTCGCCGAGGCCCATTCTGCCCTGGCCATCCTGCTGCTGGACCAGGGCGACGCGGCCACGGCCGAGCGTCACTTCCGCGCCGCGGCCGCGCTTCAGCCGGACAACGCCGACGCCCATCTGCGACTGGCTCAACTGCTGGCGAAGCGACGTGCCGACGCCGAAGCCGCGGCCCACTTCGACGCGGCGCTGAACGCCAAACCGGATTTCGCCGATGCGCGCTACAGCTTCGCCAACTTCCTATACGAGCGCGGCTGGCTCGACGCCGCGGCAAAGCACTATCGGGCCGTCATCTCCGCCCAACCCAATTACGTCAACGCCTACGTGAACCTCGGCCTGCTTGAGCAGTCGCGACACCGCCCGGCGGATGCCATCAAGACGCTCGATGAGGGGCTGGCCGCATGCGAGGCAGACGCGGCCATCAAACGCCCGCTCGCCTGGCTGCTGGCGACGTGTTCCGACGAATCGCTGCGCGATGGCGCCCGCGCCCTGACGCTGGCCCGCGAGCTGGCGCCCGATGTCGAGACCGCCGACATTGCAACGCTGCACGTTCTCGCCGCCGCGCTGGCGCAGGCCGGCCGGTTTGACGAAGCAATCAACACCGCCGAGCGCGGTCGCACCCGCGCCGAGACTGAAGGGAACACCCAACTCGCTGCGGAACTGGAGCGATGCATCGGGCTTTACCGACAGAATAAGACGTACACGGCTCCGGGAACGACGACGCGGGCGGCCGACGAACCGAAATAGTCGGCCCCGGCTGCGATGAGTGCGAGAACTTCGCCCCGGGGCGTTCGAGCGTTCGGCGGAATGCGTTCAAGCCCTTGAGAACGAACCGCCGAATCATCGCCATCAGAAAGGTCATTCCCATTCGGGCGGGGGCTGAGCCATACTGTCCCGTCATCGCACAAGGAAGTCGCGCATGACCTGGCCGGAACTTCTCGACGCCGTTCGCCGCTACGAATCAGGGTATGCCGAGAGACCGCCCGGCCACGGCGCCGGTTCGCACGCCGCCGCGGACCCGGCCATTCGGCTTTCACTCGTGACGGACGACTCGCGTAAAGTCCAGCCCGGCGCGGTATTCGTCGCCATCAAGGGCGCGAATCATGACGGCCTCGAATTCATCCCCGCGGCATGCGCCGCCGGCGCCGCCGTGATTGTCGCCGAACGTCGCATCGACCCCCCGCCGGGCGTTGTGCTGTACACCACGCCCAACGCGTCGGCCTGGCTGGCCCGCGCCGCGGCCGCCTGGCACGGCCTGGATCGGATTCAGCGGCGCGGCGAACTTGCGGTCGTTGGCGTCACCGGCACCAACGGCAAGACCACCACCACGTACCTGGTGCAGTCGATGCTCGCCTCCGCCGGGCGGCCCTGCGCCGTCATCGGAACCGTCACGTATGACCTCATCGGCCGTCGCATCGCCGCGCCGCTAACCACGCCGCCCGCCGCCGATCTGGCCGCGATGCTGGTCGAGGCGCATGGTCACGGCGCTCGGGCGGCCGCGATGGAAGTGTCGTCCCACAGTCTCGAACAGCATCGCGTCGATGGCATCCGCTTCGGCGTCGGCGTGTTCACCAATCTGACCGGCGATCATCTCGACTATCACGGCACGATGGAGGCCTATGCCGCCGCCAAGAAGCGCCTCTTCGACTTACTGCCGCGAGACGGAGCAGCAGTAATCAACGCCGACGATCCCCAGGCCGATTACATGGTTACGGACTGTGCGGCGCGGATCATTCGTTTCGGCTTTTCGCCCGGCGCGGCGCTGACGGCCGACATTCTCTCGATGAGCACCGACGGCACGCGCATCGCGATTCGCCGGGACGGCCGCGCCGTGGAAACGCGCACCCCGCTGTTCGGCCGGCACAACGTGATGAATCTGCTCGGCGCCGTCGGGGCGGGACTCGCGCTGGGACTGGACCTCGAGGTCGCGGCCGCCGGCGCGGCGCGGCTGTCGCGCGTTCGCGGCCGGCTGGAACGCGTCGATTCGGGCGAGGCCGGATTCACCGTGCTGGTCGACTACGCCCACACCGACGACGCGCTGCGCCACGCGCTGCAAACGCTGCGTCCGCTCACGACGGGCCGGCTGTGGTGCGTCTTCGGATGCGGCGGCGACCGCGATCGCACGAAGCGGCCGCGCATGGCACGCGTCGCCGCCGAGTTCGCCGATTGCATTGTGATCACAAGCGACAATCCGCGGACCGAGGATCCGCTGGCCATCGTCAACGACATCCGCGCGGGCATTCCGTCCCGTGCCGCCGAGCGATGCATCATCGAGCCGGACCGCGCAGCCGCAATTCAACGCGCGATTCGCGATGCCGCCCCCGGCGACACGGTGCTGATCGCCGGCAAGGGGCACGAGGATTACCAGATCATCGGCACGCGCAAGATTCATTTCGATGACGTCGAAGTCGCCGCCGCCGCCCTGCCCCGCCGGCGCTCGGCGTGAACAACGTCGTTCAGAATTCGCCGCACAAGCGGCGAGACTTACCACATGGGCATCGATTCCGTGTTCCACGCGAAGCGACAAAGCCCATCGGGAATGTCGCAGGCAGTGCGGGTCTTCGATCGCAACTGCGGCGGCTCCAGCGCGATCCGCGTATAAGGATGCAGCGTGCGGGATTGCCGCGCGCAGGAGCCTGCCATGACTCTGGATCGTTACGCGAAGATTGTTCTGACGTTCATTGCCGCGTGTCTGTTCTGGATCTGCGTTCGCGACGTGCACTGGACATCGCCGGCCCAGGCCCAGAACGAAGTCGACGCCCAGCGCCAGCCTCCAACCAGCGAACCGCGCGATGCCTCCGACGACACGGCTGCGGCCCGCCCGGAACACGCCGGCGAATCCGAAACCCGCGCCGCCGCCGGCCGCACCATCGTCGCCCGCGAGCTGATTCTCATCGACAAGGCCGGCCGGCCCCGCGCGATTTTCGGCATGGCCGATGACGAGGCGCCGCAGCTCGTCCTGGCCGATCAGGCCGGCAACTTCCGCCTGGTGCTCGACATCGCCGAGGATGGCGTGCCGCTGATTCAGCTTCGCGATCGCGACGGAATGTCCGCGCGGCTGGCCGCGTCGATGTTGCCGCGCGGCTCGCCCTACATCGGGCTGTATGACAGCCGCGGTGTGACGCGCGCCGCCATCGGCCTGGGGGCCGGCGAGGCGCCGGGCTTCGCCTTCAGTCACGTCGACGGTCGCACCCGCGCCGGCATCAGCGTCACACCGGACGGCCTGGCACGGCTGACGATCGGCGACGACGCCGGCCACACGCGCATCGGCCTGGGGTTGCATCCCGACGGCGCGGCCCGGCTCGACGTTTATGGCGCCGGCGAGCGCGTCAACCGCGCGTCGCTGGCGGCGCCGATCGACGCCACGCCTTCGCTGACGCTTTTCGACACGGACGGCCATACCGCTTGGACGGCGCCGTAGCGCCGGCGGCACGGAGGGAGCCGGCTCGTTCGGCGGGGACGCACGCCCGAATAGGTTGAACGAATCACCGACTGATGCGCCTCACGGGCTGCAAGCCCGTGCCACGCGCGGACTCAAACTGGCCGGACGCACGCAAGGCGCGGATACGACGGGCGCGACGCCCGTACCACCCGAACCATGTGGGCCGTTCTCGCGCGAGGGCTTGACCAGGCCACGCTTCAGTTATTGTGCAGGTGATTCCAGCACGGTTCCGGATTGTCGCCGACGGGCATTGGCCGCGGCCCGGTCACACGAAACAAGTCACCACTTCACGAGAATCGTGAAATCGTACAGACCGTAGTCGTGCAGCAGGGCGACGTGTCGCGAATAGCGTCGCACGCAGTGGTCGAACAGTTGACACGGATCGGCGTAATAGAGGTCCGGCCGGCGCATGCGCGGATCGCCGTAGGAAGTCAGCGCGTTGAAGGCGAAGCCGCGCGTGGCGAGGCGGGCGAGATGATCGAGCGTGCCGAAGAAGTGCTTTTCCCAGCGCGCCGGATCGACGCCGCAGGTGACGTTGAGCACGCCGCTGGCGATGGCGTAATCCATCGGGCGCAGCCCGGCGGCGTCGTGCGTAAACGTCCGGTCGTCGCGATCACGGTGCAAACGGCGGGCTGCGTCGATCATGGCGGGCGCGACGTCGTAGCCGAGATACATGCATGTCGCGCCGATGTCGGTCAGAAAATCGCCCAGCGCGCCGTAGCCGCAGCCGTAGTCGAGCAAGCTGAAGCTGCGCGACAGATCGACCAGCTTCAACAATTGAGCGAATCGCAGGCGCTGGGCGTCGGGCGAGTTCCAGTCGACGCCGCGCGGCGTCGGTCCGGCGGCGGCGAGCTTCGCCGAATAGTAATCGGCGACGGCGGCAAGCAGGGCGTTGGGAGCGGTTTGATGCGTCGCGCGTGTGTGCGGGGGCACCGAAGCGAGGGCGGTCATGGGCAGGTTCCGGATGGCGGCGCTGCGGGCGGCCGGCGCCGGCGGCTTGGCGATGGCGCAGCCCGCGCGTCGCTGCCCTAATCATCGGACGTTTGGGCGGGGGGTTTGCAGTGATGGCGGGCGGTTGGCAAGGAATGGCCGATGCCTCGCAAGGCGAGTGCGGGCGTAGCGTCAAAGGAACGGGAGTGACGAAAGGGACGAAGGGCCGACAACCGCGTGGGTGCGGATGGACTCATGGCGCGGCATGCAATAGTTGATGGCCACGGCTCGCGTCAATCGCGCGGTCACCGGCGCGAACTCTGCCGAGGTAGTGTCGTGCGCCGGGGCCGGTGCAGAGGATCAGATCGAGCACGCTGACGTGATGATCGAACGGCGGGTAAAGCTGCGCGTATTCGGGATAGCCGGAATAGTCCATCCACTCCAGCTCGATGCCGGCGCGTGAGAACAGCTCGGGAACGACATAGTCCTTCGCCGCCGGCCCGGACAGATAGTGCGTCGCGCCTGCTTGACGGCAGATGTCGACGAGCCGCTCGGTCTTGCCGTCGATCAGGCGATACTCGGATGAATCGCGAATCGGCGTGCGAATGTTCAACCAGTCGCACAACGCGTTGAGAAAACGGCGATTGACGGCGGATAGATGGGTCTCGCGGCAGTCGAGGTAGAGCGCCTCCAGCACGTCGCGGTAGCGATGCCAGAACGGTGCGCGCGAATAGGCGTGCACCAGGCTGCGCCAGTGCCGCGCGGCCCACGTCGGATCACTGACTTCAGCATCGCGGATGCGCTGGTGGAAGCGTCCTTTGACGTGCACGGGAATGGTCAGCCACAACGGCCCGTGCGGCGTCTTGATGCGATTGCGGTTGCGCCAGTCGCGGCGCGTATATTGCATGTCGTCGTAAAGGATGAACTCGTCGACCGAATTAATCAGGTTGAAGTAGCCCTTCCACGGAATGTAGTTGGATTGCAGGATGGCGATGCGTTTGTGCGCGGGGGCGGGGCGGGGCTGTTGCGCTTGCGGGGCGGCGGCAGTTGCTGAACAGGCGATCATTCTTCAGGGGATATCGGCCCTATCGGACCTATTCGACCTATACCTTGCCGCCGACAGAGGCGAGCTAATGCATCACGGTCTCTCCGCTTGGCAGCGTGATCGGCACGTGGCGCATCCACAGCAGCGGACGCCACCAGCGCTCGCGCCGGCGGTACCAGTCGATCGTCCGCGACAAGCCGTCGTCCAGCGACAGTCGCGGCGACCAGCCGAGCCGCTGGCGGATGCGCGTCGTGTCGGCCCAGTGCTGATCGACCTGGCCGGGACGATTGTGCACCTCGACGATCAGGTCCGGCGAAACGCCCAGCTCATCGACAATCATTCGCGCGATCTTCGCCACACTCGTCGGCCGCCCCGTACCGACGTTAAATACCTCGCCGCGCACCAGCCGCGAGTCGGCGTCGATGATGGCCAGCAGCGCCCGCACGTTGTCGGAAACGTGAATCCAGTCGCGCTGGGCCGATCCGTCGCCGTGCAGCGTCAGCGGCTCGCCCATCAGCGCGCCGCAGATGAAGCGCGGCACCGCTTTTTCCAGATGTTGGCGCGGGCCGTAGTTGTTGAACGGCCGCACGATGACGCCCGGCATGTCGTAAGTGCGCAGGTACGAATACACGAGCCGATCGGCGCCGGCCTTGGCGGCGGCGTAGGGGCTGGCGGGCTTGAGCGGATGGTCCTCATCCATCGGCCGGTCGGGGAAATCGTTGGTGCCATAGACCTCCGAAGACGAGACGTGGACGAATCGATCGACGCGCTTGCGATGGCGGACGACCGACTGGCACAGCGCCTGCGTGCCGCATACGTCGGTCTCGAAGAAGATGCGGTCGTCGTAGATGCTGCGCGACACGTGCGACTCGGCGGCGAAGTGGATGACCACGTCGGACTGCGCGACGAGACTGTCGACGAGGTTGAGATTGTTGACGTTTCCCCACCAGAACTTGAAGCGCTTCTGATCGGCCTTCATCGCGCGGGGGAAGTTGTTGAGATTGCCGGCGTAGGTCATGGCGTCGAGCACGATCAGGCGGACATCGCGCCGGCGCCGGTAGACATGCCGCACAAAGGCGCTGCCGATGAAACCCGCGCCGCCGGTGACGAGGTAAGTCTTCATGGTGATCAGCCCGTGTCTGTCGTTCACCTGACGGCGTTCGCCCGGCCCGCGCGACGGGACCGCGAATCGGCGAAAGCGCTCTTTTTCAGGCGTCCCGTGAGTACGCCGTCCGTGGGTGTTATCGGCCTGATTTTGTGGCGGGTGAAGTTTCTATGCGTAAACCGGCAATCAAAAATGGGAACCGGGAACAGCGGAAAGCGACGGTGCAACTCACGCGCAGCGACGAGAGCGATCGGCGCCATGATGGCCCACCATGGCGCGCCGACAGATCATGGTTTTCGCGTCCACCTCGTCCTTAACGTCCATTCGGTCCATTTCGTCCACGGTCTCGCATGGGCGCGAAGCACTGGATTCACGCCTGCTCGGAAATGACGGCTTTTTGGCTGAATGTCGTTCGCTGAAAGCTGACGGCTAACGGTCCGCACCGCGGACCCTACGGTCGACGGCATGACGACGGCCTACTCCTTGGCGGCGCGTTTGCGCAATTCATGGCATTCGCGGCAATAGACCGGACGGCCCTCGGCGGGCTTGAAGGGCACCTGGGTCTTTCGACCGCAGGCAACGCAGACGGCGGGATGGAATTCGAGGGGGCGGCGCGGTCCGCGCGGGCCGCGCTGCGCGGCGTCGCCGCGCGGCGCTCGATGGCCGCCGCGCGCGGTTTCGGCGGGTTTCACGTCTTTTCGCTTTTCGCGGCAGGAGCGGCAGCGGCGTGGTTCGCGTGTGAATCCGCGTTCGGCGAATTCACGCTGCTGATCCGCGGTGAACTCGAACTCGGCGAAGCAGTCGATGCACACCAGCGTCTTGTCCTGAAAGCTCGTGGACATGAATTGATCCTCGTGTGAATGCGGGACCGCGCGCGACACGTCGGAGCAACGATGGGGATTCGGCGAGACGCGTGAAGAGTACGGGTCCTGCAATGGATCATAGTGCCAGCCTGAAATGAATTCTGCGCAAAGCGAGGCGACGATGTCAACAAAAAAGACGGCAAGATCGTCGAAAAGTCGCGCGGCGCCGATTTCGGATACGGGTTATCCCTAGTCTGCCGGTGCGGCCCCGCGCGTTTCGTCGCCCGAGGCGCGCGATCCGTCGGACTTCTGTTTTTCCGCGAGCGTCAGCGCCAGCGACAGCAGCGGACTGAGCGTGAATGCGCGTTCGCGCATGTAGCGCTGCGCTTCGCGCTCGCGCCGAACCGCGTCCCAACCCGAAACGCGCTCAGACCACAGCACGAACGCCGTCACATCGCGCGTCAGCTCGAAGACCTTGGCGGCCTCCAGCGTGGCGACCGGCATGGCCGGCGCGGCGATGATCGCGAACGCCTTGCCCTTCTTGCGTTCGACGGCCCGCGGCGCGAACTCGCGCGTGATTTTCAGCGCCAGGCGGTTCGACGGACAGCACATGCGCCATTGCACGTCGCGCGGCAGTTGCACGGGCAAGCCGGCGGTCGTACACGCGGCGACGTCGAGCGGCGCCACCGCCGACCAGCAGGCCATCTCCTCACTCATGCCCGAGGCTACGAGTTCGCGGCGGCGCTCGTCCGGCGACGGGCGACTCGCCGGCGCGGCGGATGCGGGAAGCAGGCGCTGAAGCCGATCCAGCTCGTCGAGCGTGGCAACGATCGGCTGTTCGTCGTCGACGTCGGCGACGATCACGAGTCCCTTGCCCAGCGCCCCGTCGTACGTGCGGTGGAGATGGCCGTTGAGGCCATCGATCCAGCGGTCGGTTTCACCGGCGATTTCGGTTTCGCGGGCGTAGATGTAGGCGTGCGGCGTGTGCCACAGACGGCGGCCGTTGGCGGATTCGGGCAGCTCGGGCGGCGCGGGGAGCAGTCGGGCCGGCCCGCAGGCGCCTGCGATCAGCAGGAGCAGGACGCAGCCGTGACGGGTGACTCGACGGATGACTGAAAAAGGCACGAACGCGCCCCCGCGTAGGCGGGGAAGCCACGGAGGCGCGAAGGGAAGAAGATCCGTCGCGCGTGTTGGCCCGCCGCAGGGTGCGCCGGCGCGGTTCTTGCGGCCTGAGGATTGAGCATCATGACAAGACCTGTCGAAACACATCAGGTGCCCCGCAGGCCCGTGCGGGTGTAAGGCAATGCGCGAAGCGGCCGCTTGCCCGAAACCGCCGCCAAGCGAAGTTCCGGGCGTCGTTCGGTAAGGCGCGTGGATGTACGACGATGATGCGACGTTGCGTCCTCCGGGCGGCGCGCGGCGGCTACAGGCCGAGGCAGTTGCGCGCGATCAGGTCGATGACAGTAAGGATCGCGACAAACAGCGTTCCCAGCGGATTCAGGAAGAACCGCGCGCTCTGGAACGGATCGAAGGGATTGGCGAACAGAATCGCCCAGAGCGTTCCGATCGGATCGGTGCAGACGTCGAGTTCCATGGTCGGGGTCCTCCGTTCGAGCGGCGCGCGATTATATCGCGGCAAAGATGCCGTGTGGATTCGTCTCGAACGATTGCGATCCTGCAACCAACGGTTCGTAACCGGTTGTGATCATCATCCCCCCGCAAGAACCGCATACGGAATCCCGAGCCGATCCGGCTCCGTAGCCATGCGGCGCACCGTCCGCCGGACGATGCCTTCCCGCTCAACCTGCCGATCGGCTTCCGTCAGTGCTTGCCGAAGCGTGACCATCGTATTGCCTGCCAATGATTGCGCGGTTGATCCTGTCCGCCCATGACGACATCGGTCCTCCCGTTTCGCTCACGACGTCATCGGACCGCGTCGGCAAGCCGGTCGCCGGCCAAATCGTGCTTCTGGTCATCGTCCGGACCTTGTCACATCCCCACGGATTGGCGCCGAAAAATCACGGCACGGCCGGCTCGGTTCACATTGCGAAAGCCAATCGAAACAGTCTGATGGCAAATCGACGGACAGCCGCCAAGCCCTCAGCGCCGCTACGTCTGACGTCGCGCCGGCTGAATATCGAAGTCACCGATCCAACTCCGCCGCGATGATGTTCAGGCTGCCCAGCACGGCCACGACGTCGCTGATCTGGTGACCCACGACGAGCTTCTCGAAGACCTGGTAGTTGATGAAGCTCGGAGGTCGGCAGCGCGCCCGGTAGGCGCAATTGGCGCCGTCGCTGACGAGGTAGAACCCCAGCTCGCCGTTGGCCGTCTCGTTGGCGCCGTAGCACTCGCCGATCGGCGGCGTGAATCCGCGGTTGGTCATGATCGTCTCGAAGTGATGGATCAGCCCTTCGATCGAGAAATAGACCTCGCGCTTGTCGGGCAGGGCGACCTTGCCCGCCGGTCCCGTCGTTGCGGGTTGAAGGTCCGTGCCGCGCGACGACGGCGCTGCCGGCCCGCCGCCGACGCTGTCGGGCAGCACGTTGACCGGCCCGGGCGGAATGTTGTCGACAATCTGCTTGATAATCGCCATCGACTGTCGTATTTCTTCGAGCCGCACCAGGTAACGCGAATACACGTCGCCGCCGTGCGCGATCGGCACCAGGAACTGCGCGCCCGACGATCCCCGGCCGTCCCAGTTGTCGGCGTAGCACAGGTACGGTTCGTCCTTGCGCACGTCGCGCTTGACGCCGCTGGCGCGGGCCAGCGGGCCGGTCCAGCTCCAGGCGACCGCGTCGTCGTGCGACAGCACGCCGATCCCGCGGGTGCGCTCGACGAAGATGCGGTTGCGCGTCAGCAGGTTCTCGATGTCGCCCAGCGCCTCGGGCACGCGCTTCAGGAACGCCTTGATATGGGCCGGCCAGACGTCCGGCATGTCGCGCATCAAGCCGCCGACGCGCGTGTAGCTGGTCGTGAACCGCGCGCCGCAGATTTCCTCGAACAGGTCGTTGATGAACTCGCGCTCGTTGAAGCCGTAGAGAAACGCGGTGAACCCGCCCAGATCCAGCGCCGCCGTGCCGACGCACAGCAGGTGGTCCTGAAGGCGCGCCAGTTCGGCGATGATCGTGCGGATGGCCTTGCAGCGCGGCGTGATCTCGATGCCGAAGAGCTTCTCGACCGCGTGGTGCCAGGCGATGTTGTTGGCCATCGGGCTGATGTAGTTCATGCGGTCGGTGACGACGACGTACTGGTTGTAGTTGAGATGTTCGCCCAGTTTCTCGAAGCCGCTGTGCAGATAGCCGATGTGCGGCGTGCACGAGACGACGTTCTCGCCGTCGAGTTCGAGCACCAGCCGCAGCGTCGTGTGCGTGGCCGGGTGCTGCGGACCGAAATTGAGCGTCCATCGGTCGCCGCCGGGTTCATCGCGCTGAAGGCGCGTGGGTTCAATCTGAGGCAGGGTCGCCATGCGATACTCCGCCGGGCGGACTCGACCGCGCCGGACTGTTGACTCATAGTAGGGCGAACGGGGCGGGGGGTGCAACGAGTCATGCTTCCAGGCTTACAACGGCGATACCTCACTTGCCGGGGCAACGACGATTGACAAACTGTAAATACGATCCTCATCCAGTTTCCGAATTCCGATGCCGAGCGACGGGCGCTCGGCTACCTGCCCGGCCGATTCGGTTTCAGGACTTGGGAGAATGGAGACATGCTCGTTCCGGAAGCGGCCCTGGCGGCGCTGGCGACGCAGGGAACTCCGTTCACAATCCACGGTCCCGCGCGGTATGAACAGAATGTTCCGAGCTTCAAAATCCTGTTGCTCCTGCGGTTTAGCGGCGGCGATCCTGTTCCCGAAGGGTAGCTCGCGGGCACGCTCTGTGAACTTCGCTCATTTTTTGGCGTCGTTTCGTGCGAAACCCAGACGATTCGCGGTGTGTGGCAACATGGCGACGAAGAGCATCGCGACGACCTGGTGCGCGTTTTCGTTGATGCGCTCGACATCGCTGAAACACGACAATTCATGTCGTCGTTCAAGCAGCGGCTGAAAACTCGCTTTCGGCAGCTCGATATCTGGATGATTACTTATCCGATCGAGCTAATGTAACGGCGGGCACCCGCCGAATCACCCGTCCCCGGACCACATTGCATCGGTCCGGCAACGCAACCACACGCAAGCCGGAACGGCGTATCTCTCAGCGCGCGCAACCCGGTACAAGCCCACCAGCCGGCGCATTGCGCGGCCCACATGGGCCGGTCTACCGGGTCGTGCGTCGGGACGCGCCGCGCGTCGCGTCGACCGGAGTTTCACACGCGGATATACTTCTCCCATGAGCCACGAGTATCAGGACCGCGTCAGCCTGGAAATAGCGCGGCGGATCGCCGCCGGGTTGCCGGAACACCCGGAGTGGCTCGACCTGGCCCGCGGAAATCTCGATCGCTGGAGCGAGCGCAATCGCGACGCCCCGGGCCTGCTGCGCTGCTATGCGGAATGGCGCGAAATCCTCGGCCGCCCGATTGTCGAAATTTGCGCCGTGCTGACGGCCGAGACCCACGAAGGCCAGCGATTGCGCCAGAATTCGCCGTTTCCGGGCGTACGGACTCCACAGGAAGTCTGGGAAATCAAGCGACGATATCGCACTCATGACGCGACAACAGCTTGAGCACCTTCTGCGGGCAGCGGCGTTACAATGATCACGCTTCCATCCGTCTGAAGTCTCTCAGCGGAATGAGCCTGCGCGCCGTTGTGTTCGCGAACGGTGCGTTCCGCGCCCCCTGCAACCGGATCGCCGTTTGCCGGTATAATACGAACGCGAGTCGACGAGGGAATTGGGCGCAATGCGAAAACGATCCGGCACACTGCTATTTCTCGCCCTGCTGTTCGGCGGCGGGTGGTACGGCTACAACAAAATCTGGGCCGCGCCGCCGCCACCTCAATATCGCACGTCCGAAGTCGATCGCGGCAAGATCGTCGCCACCGTGACGGCCACGGGCACGATTCAGCCGCTCGTGACCGTGCTGGTCGGCTCGCAGGTCAGCGGCACGATCCTGCGCTGGAACGCCGACTTCAATCAGCAGGTCAAGAAGGGTGACGTACTGGCCGAAATCGACCCCGACCGCTTCCGCCGCGAGCTGGACATGCGCACCGCCGCGGTCGCCGTGGCGCGGGCCAATCTCGAACAGGCGCGCGTTCGACTGGCCGACGGAACGCGCGAACGAAAGCGAATCGAAGGGCTGTTTCAGAAGGGCACCGCGAGCGAGAACGAGCTTCTGATCGTGCAGGCGGCCGAAGCCGAGCGGCAGGCGGCCGTTCAGGCGGGCGAGGCGCAGGTGCAGGTGGCCGAAGCCGAACGGCAGGCCTCGCAGGTCGATCTGGATCGGACCATCATCAGCAGCCCCATCGACGGCGTTGTGATCTCTCGCGACATTGACGCCGGTCAGACGGTCGCCGCTTCGCTTCAGGCGCCGACGCTGTTCACAATCGCCGCCGATCTGCGGGCGATGCAGGTTCACGCCAACCTCAGCGAGACCGACGTCGGTCAGATTCGCGCGGGGATGCAGGCGGAATTCACGGTCGATGCCTATCCCGGCCGCAAGTTCCGCGGCACCGTTTCGCAGGTGCGCTTCAATCCCACCATCGTCGACAACGTGGTCAGCTACATCACGATCATCGACGTCGACAACGAGGACCTGGCGTTGCGGCCGGGCATGACGGCCACCGTGGCGTTCGAGGTCGCGCGGGTCGACGACGTGCTGACGGTGCCCAACGCCGCGCTGCGCTTCCGCCCGCGCTCCCCCGACGGCGAGGCGTCCGGGCCGCCGCCGGGCCTGGGTTTCGGCCCGCCGGGACGCACGCGCCGCGGCGGCGCCGCCGCCACGCCCACGGTCTATCAGCTCGTCAACGGTCAGCCGGTCGAGATGCAGATCACGGTCGGCTTGACCGACGGCGCCCGATCGGAAATCAGCGGCGAAGGCGTCACCGAAGGGTTGAAAGTGATCGTGGAGCAGATCACCGCGGATCCGCCGCGGCCGTTCAATCCGGCGCGGGCGATGGCGGCGCCGCGATAGCAACTCCCCGCCATCGCGCGAATCCAAGACGGAACGAACATGAGCGGATCAAACGACAATCACGTTCTCGTCGAAGTTCGCGACCTGTGGAAGATCTATCGCACGGGCGAGGTCGAGGTGCCGGCGGTGCGCGGCATCGATCTGACCGTCCGGCGCGGTGAATTCGTCGCCGTCATGGGGCCCAGCGGCTCGGGCAAGTCAACTTTCATGCACCTCGTCGGCTGCCTGGATCGTCCTGATCGCGGCGTGTATTACCTCGACGGCAAGTCGGTCGCCGACATGTCCCGCGGAGAATTGGCCCGGCTGCGCAACCAGCGGATCGGCTTTGTCTTTCAGAGCTTCAATCTGCTGTCGCGCACGACCGTGGTCGACAACGTCGCCCTGCCGCTGACCTATCAACACGTCGGCCGGCGCCTGCGCCGCCGCCGCGCCACCGCCCTGCTCGACGGGATGGGACTGGGCAATCGGCTGCACCATTTGTCGAATCAGCTCAGCGGCGGACAACAGCAGCGCGTCGCCATCGCCCGCGCCCTGATCACCGGCCCGGCGCTGCTGCTGGCCGACGAGCCGACCGGCAACCTCGATTCGCGCACCGGCATCGAGATCATGGGGCTGTTGCAGGCGCTCAACCGCCGCAGCGGCCTGACGATTCTGCTGGTCACGCACGAACCGGACATCGCCGCCTACACCAATCGACACGTCATCTTTCGCGACGGCAAGATCGTCGGCGATGAACTGAACCGCAACGTTCATGAAGCCGAAGCCGATCCGGCGTACAAGCTGGAAGTCCTGCCCTACGGGGCGGGGTAAACGTCGAAACCGCAAGACGTCAAAAAGGCGAAAAGTCAATACGTCGAAGCGGCGTCGCGACGACTGGGGCGCCGAAGCGCACGCATGCCCGCCCCACGGGCGGCGCGTGCGGTTGAGCGCTGCTCGCGCCTCGCGCGTGCGCAGCCCGCTGTTCGCGTAAGATGCGCGCCTTCGGATCCCGCGTATGACCGAATGGCGAATAAGTCTCGAACCTCCCGATTTCAGTCCGATTGCCTGGGCGATGGCGACGGCAGCGATTCTCGGCTGGGCGTGGCTCGGCGCGCGGAAGCGATTCGACTTGCCGATCGCGGCGGCGACGATCCTCGCGATTCTTGTACCCTTTCTCTCCGGCGCTGCGCGAACCGTCGCGCTGGTTTTGATGGCCGCCTGCCTTCTGGTCGCCGCGCCGCGCGCGTATCCGCGACTTCCGGGCGATACTTCGTCTTCGGTGCAGCGTTTGCTCGCTGCGTTGCGGGCCGCCGCGCTGCTGACGCTGCTGCTGCTGCTGCTGCGGCCGGTGCTGACGTTGCACGGCGTGCGCTACGACAAGCCCATCATGGCCGTGCTCGTCGACCAGTCGCGCTCGATGCTGGTGCGCGACATCGCGGCAGGCGATGGGACGCTCCTGCGTCGTGTCGACGCGCTGGCCGAAACCTGGCGCGCCACGATTGATCCGCGGGCGCGGTTGGCCGAGCGTTGGGACGTGCAAACGTGGGGCTTCGACGCATCGGTTCGGCGCTTGAGCCGATGGGCGCCGGATGCCGGCGGCGACGCCAGCGCGATTTCCGACGCCCTGCGTCACGTTTGCAGCGTCGGTTTCGACGTGCCCGCCGCCGTCGTGCTGTTCTCGGATGGCGCCGAAAACGTCGCGCGAAGCGCCGACGTGCTCGCCGCCGCGGAAGCGCTCAGAAACCAGGACGTCGCCCTGTATGCCGTCGGCGTCGGCAGCGCCGATCCGATCGGCGAGACCCGCCGCATCGACGTAACGAACCTGACGACCGCAACCGACGTCGCCGCCGGAGCTCGCCTCGATGTCGCCGCCGACGTACGGCTGCTCGGCCAGCAGGATCGGACGGTGCGGATCGAGCTTTTGTGGGACGGCCGTCCGGTCGACGCGCGTGAGATTCGCGCCGCCGGACCGCGCGAGGCGCAGCACGTCGTGCTGACCTGCGTGGCCGAATCGGCGGGTTTTCATCGCGTGGAAGTTCGCGCGACGGCCGTGAACGACGCGCCGTCGCCGGCCGAAAGGGTCGAGACACCGCCGAGCGAGGCGGACGAGACGGATACGGCGGCGCACCGCAGCGGCGCGTCGCCGCCGCAGTTCATACACGTGCGCGACGAAGGACTCAACGTGCTGATCATCGAGGCCCATCCACGGCACGAATCGGCTTTTCTGACCCGCGCGCTGGCGGCGGACGAGCGCCTGCGCGTTCAGACGCGCTGGGCCGAAGCGACGGATGACCGGCCTTCCGCGAACCCGCTGCCCCGCGACGCCGACGAGTGGTCGCGGGTTCATCTTGTGATACTCGGCGATCTGGTGCGGCGCGATCTGACACGCGGCCGACTCGAAGCGCTGGTCGAGGCGGTGACCCAACGCGGCGTGGGGCTGATCGTGCTGAGCGGACCGCGCGAGATGGAGGTGCTGCGCAGCGCGCCGTTGTCCGACTTGTCGCCGACGCGCTTCCACTCCAAAACGCCGACCCTGCGCGAGGCGCGCGTCATACCGACCGAGTCCGGCCTGCGCCATCCGGCCGGACGACTGGGTGCGGCGCTATCGACCGGCGCCGCCGCCGCGGACGATCGCCGCGCGTGGTCGCTGTTGCCGACGTCTCCGACCGCCACCGCCCTGGGGCCGGCCAAGCCGACGACCGACGTGCTGGCTACGGATGCCGGCGGCGAGCCGTTGCTGGCGACGATGGCGGTCGGCAAGGGCCGCGTCACATCGGTCGGTTTCGACGGCACATGGATGTGGTGCATGAAGCTGGAGGAAGGCCGCGCGCTGCACGGACTTTTCTGGCGGCAGCTTGCGTTGTGGACCGCCGGGCGAATGCCGTCGGCGTTCATCCGATCGGAACAGCCCCAATACGAATGGGCCGCGCTGCGCGGCAAAGAGGCGCCCATTCGCGTCGAAGCCCGCGCCGCCGATCCGTTTACCGGCCGGCCGCCGGAAAACGCCCGCGCCTCGGCGACAATTCGACTCGTCGGCGCCGCTGCGCCTGCGACGGCGCCGGCGGAAGCGCCGGCCTCCGCGCCGACGGCGGAATCGAAGGCGCCCACGGCGATCGTCCTGACGCGCGAAGGCGATCACTGGACCGGCGACTGTCGCGTGAACGGCCCGGGCGAGTATGAACTGGAACTCACGATCGAGCTGGCGGAATCGACCGGCGGAGAAGCCCACGTCGCGGCGACGCGCGGTGCGACGCCGGGCGACGCATCAGCCATGTCCACGCGGCGCATCCGCGCCACGCAACGCTTCCTCGTGCGCGACTCGGACCTGGAAATGCTGTCGCCCGAGGCCGACCTGGAGCTGTTGCGTCGCGCGGCGGAGGCCACACGCGGCGCAGGCGGCGCGTATTTCCCGCTCCAGTCATGGCCGCAGCTCCTCAAGCATCTGATCGAGCAGGATCGCCGCCAGGCAATTCAGACGGCCCGGCGCATCGACCTGGCGGCCGAGGGCCGAGCCGCGCTGTGGTTCGTATTGCTGATGCTGCTGTGCCTTGAATGGTCGATCCGCAAGCGGTGGGGTTACGTGTAATGGAGCATGTTCTGCGGCCGCCCGCTTCACGCTGAGCGACCGCCCAGTACGATAGGCGCCATGAGCCGTCATGCAGATCGGCGCAGTCCGGACCGCCTCAGGCACAAATCGCGCGCGCCGGCGACGGCTCGCGCGCCGATCGGCCCCGATCCGCGAGTCGGTGAGCTTGCCGACGCGCCGCGGCCGACGTGGTTCGATCGCCGGAGTGCCTGGTTGTTTGTCGCGGCGCTGCTGATCGCGCATTTCACGATGGCGGCGCTCAGCGCGCGCAACAAATCTCCGGTTTACGATGAATTGTGTCACGTTACACGGGCCGTGACCTACGCCCAATTGGGCGATTATCGAATGGACCCGACGCACGGTCCGCTCGTGCATCACTGGGTCGGCCTGCCGCTGCGCTTCATGAAATTCAACTTTCCGGATCTCAACCAGCGCGCGTGGCGGCACGGCGACGTGTGGAACTACGGCTGGCAGCTCTTTCACTCGCCGCGCCTGGGCAACGACATGACGACCGCGCTGTATCGCGCCCGGCTCATGATCGCCCTGATCTCCGTCGCCGGCGGGCTGATCGTTTTTCTCTGGTCGCGGCGGCTGTTCGGCGCGGCGGGCGGGCTGATCTCGCTGACGGCGTACGCGTTCGATCCCACCATGTTGTCGCACGGCCGCCTCGTGACGACCGATCTGGCGGCGGCGGTCTTCTTGCTCGCGGCAATGTACGCGTTGTGGAACGTATCGCACCGCGTCACGCCCGTTCGGGTTCTGGCAGCGGTGCTCGCCGTGGGCGGATTATTTCTGACAAAATTCAGTGCCGTTCTGATTGTCATCATGGGCGCATGGCTGATCGCCGTGCGCCTGGCCTCGTCGCGACCGATTCTCCTCGGACGCGCCGCTCGTTCGAAGGGCATGGACCCTCCGAGTGAGTCGCCGCAAACGCCGCCGCCCGGCGGCCGCGTCATTCAGCGGAGAACGGCGAAGGCGGGCGTGCTGCTCGGCCTGACGCTCCTGCTCGTGCCGACGACCGGCGCGCTGATCTGGGCCGGCTACGGATTCCGCTGGCTCCCGTTCAAGGACGCGCCGGCCGACGTTGCGGGATACGAGGCCGACGCCGTGGCGGGCAAGCAGGACTACTACTACCCGCACCGACCGGAGCGCAAGGAATCCGCATGGACCTATGTCAGCAACGGATTTCCACCATTGAAGGCCCGAACGTGGCGCTGGCTGCACGAATCGCGCCTTCTTCCGGATACGTACGTCTACGGGTTCATGGCCTTGCTGCGCTCCGCGACGGCGCGGGATGCGTTCATGAACGGCGAACGATCGGTGACCGGATGGGCGTCCTTCTTCCCCTACGCCTTCCTTGTCAAGACGCCGCTCCCACTGATAGCCCTGCTGGTTTTGGCAGTCTGCGCTGCTCTTTGGGGGCCGGGCCGGACGGAGGGTGCGATGCGGTTTGGCCGAAGGTTGACGGGCAGCCTCTACGCCACGGCGCCCCTGTGGATACTGTTATCAGTTTACGGTGTAACTTCGATAACAAGCTCGATTAACATCGGCCACCGCCACCTTTTGCCGGTGTATCCGGCCTTGTTCGTGTTCGCCGGAGCGGCGGCGAGATGGATCCATGCGACGTCAATCTGGAAACGTTGCCTTCCCGCGGCGTCTCTCGTGCCGTTGGCGGCCTCCTCGTTGCAGGTCCACCCACACTATCTGGCCTACTTCAACTTAATCGCAGGGGGGCCGAGTCAGGGCTACAAACGCCTTGTGGACAGCTCGTTGGACTGGGGGCAGGACCTCCGGGGGCTGGTCGACTGGTTGCAGGCGCACCGGCCGGCCGACGGCCAAGAGCAACGCGTATTCCTCGAGTACTTTGGGCAAGACGCACCATCGAAATACCCGGTGAAATTCGAACCGATCATTCGGCCGTTGTCGCGGGATGGACGGGGCGATCTGCGACTTGGCCGGGGCACCTACTGCATCAGCGCCACGAAGTTGCAGGGTTTGTACGTACTCAGCGGTCGGGATTACGCGAGCGGTTTGCCGCGGTCAACCCAGTGGCGGCAAGAGCACGAGGTTGCGTACCAGGCGTTGTTGCCGAAGATGCGCGAGATTGAATCGATGCAAGTCTCGGCGGCGGCACGATTAGCGTTTCTACAGGCGTGGCGCCCCGATTGGCGCGAAGCCTTTGACCGTTTCCAAAGGCTGCGATTCCTGCGCTTATGCGCAACGCTGCGCACACGAGTACCGGACGCGATGATCGGCTACTCAATACTCGTGTTCGACCTGACCGACGACGACATCCAACAGATGGCTTATGGGACGCCGCCGCAAGGTTAAGCCAGAGCGAATCCAACGATGCTTACTCACTTGAACACGGTCAAGGCCGAGCGTGACACGCGAGAATCCCGGGCGGCAGGCCGGGGCGCTCGCCCGTCTCAACGGACATCCTGGGTCGTCCACCCGGATCGTTCGACGGTCGCGCCGCACCAAGCCACTGTTCCTTGGCTCTTGTCATCATCGACATCGGATAAGTGAATTCCTCGACGACCCTTGACGGCATTGACACCGTGGCATCTTCTCGTTCAACATGAGCGCCGGGGTGAAAGCCAGAAAGGAACCGCCGCATGGAAAGCCATCGCGGAAAGCGAACCGGTGTGCGCTCTTTCGTGCGCGTTGCCGCCCTGATGGCGTGTTTCGCAGGTGTTTCGTGCAGCACGCCGGGTGCGATACCGGCGGCGCTGGGGCCGATTTTCAATCTGTCCGTCCCCCGTCGCGGCAACATTCTCATCGGCTTCATCAACAACACGAGTTCGCAGGCGGTGTTCACGTTCGGCGGTTACGACCCGCTGGATGAGGAAACCGCCCCGTCCTTCGCGCAGATTCGGCTGCCGCCGAACTCGGCGAGCAACCAGCTTTCCCAGCCCTGCCGACGCGTGTTTTCAATCGGCGGCGCGGACCTGATCCGGCTGGTCCAGGCGCAGGGAGGCGTTCTGACCGATCCGCCTGCATTGATAACGGGCGTGAATTTCTCAAACGCGCCGAACAACGATCCGTTGGGGGCCGCCCCAACGGAGGGGACGGCCGCGCCGCGAACGGTTTCGGTGGGGGTCGACTACTCGTGTGATGGGCTGCTGCTGTTCATCTTCGAGCGTGATACGACTGTTTCAGGCGGTTTTCGGATCGACTACAGTTTTGTGTCCGCGCAATAAGGGAGCACGAGCCGCCCAAACGTGCAATCTTTGCAACGATGAGACAGGGTTTCGTGCGGCTTACAAAAAAGTTCGGTTTTGCTGTTGCATGGACCGAATAGCTTGCTATACTAGGGCGTCGGATGTTTGGCGTGTTGGGGCGACATGCGGGCCAGGGTGACGGCCCGTACCGATTCATCGTACCTCAACATGGAGTCACACATGCCGATCGAGGGAAGCATCTCTCTAAGTCAGAGAGCGTTCGAACATCACAAGTTCAGCGATCAACGGTCACGAGCAGTCTGTCTGTTCGGTCCCGGGGGCGCTTTTCGCGCTGCGTGGCCGGCCGGCTCCGTCGTACCGGCGCCGCAGTCCGATGGCGCGCTGCCGTTGTTCGCGTTCGCGGAGGGGCGTGGGGCCGCGCCGGGGCGATGGCGCGAAGCGGCCGCGTCACATGCGACGCGGCGTTCGACGATTCGTTCGATCTGGGCGTTGGCGGATGTCCTGCGTTCGGCATCCGACTCGGTGCTGAAGAGAATCGACTGGTCGCGGCTGCCGGTCATCCTGCTCGGACCCGAGGGAGCGATCCAACCGATTTACCCAGCCGCACATGGAGTCACACGTGCCTACGGCAGCAAAGAAAAAGAAAACGCGTCCCGCCACCCCGCGGCAAAGTCAGATCCTGATCTTCATCCGCGACTATCGGCGGGAACATGGCTATTCCCCGACGTTGCAGGAGATCGGCGATCACCTCAGCATCTCAAAGGTCACCGTCTTCGAGCACCTCAGCGTGCTCGAAGAGCGCGGTCTCGTGTATCGCGATCGTCACAAGGCTCGCTCTTTGGAGCTGGCCGATCATCTTGAGCTGCCCGACGAGCGCCCTACTTTGGTTCCGCTCGTCGGTCGCATCGCGGCCGGTAGCCCGATCGAGGCCATTCAGAGTCCCGAGACGCTCGATCTCGAGAAGCTGTTCGCTAAGAAGGGCAACTTCGTGCTCCAGGTCCAGGGCGAAAGCATGATCGACGACCACATCCGCGACGGCGATTTCGTCGTGTGCGAAAAGCGCAAGACGATCCGCGACGGCGACACCGTGGTGGCCCTGCTCGAGGATGGCGACGCCACGCTCAAGCGAATCTACAAGGAAGGCAAGGGCTTTCGCCTCCAGCCGGCGAACTCGAACTTCAAGCCGATTCGCACGGACAAGGTCGATGTTCAGGGCGTGGTGGTCGGCGTCGTCCGCAGGGTCTAGTGCTGCGGCACGCCGCGGTTGCCTTGAATAAAGGCTGAATCTCCGAACGGCGGGGCGTCGGAACGGGAAACCGTCTTCTTCGCCGAGCCGCCGCCGCGTACAACGCCGTTCGCCTGATTCGGACCGGCGCGGGTTCGCTATCATCTCGATTTGTCTGGCCCGCAGCCGCGAGGGGGGGCGTCGGACGCATGGTGCGTCGAGCCGACCATGACTCAGGGGCGCCCCTTTTTTTTCGTCCCCGGCATCACAAGCCGAATCGTCAAGAGAACGCACACAATCTCGCCGGTGTGGCACGGTCTAGCCCTCGCGCGCGAACGCTCCGGTCACCTGTAGCGTTGTCGGCGCGGAGGCGGTTGTCTAGCCCTCGCGCGCGAACGCTCCGGCGATCTCGAAACACGTACCTCGCCTTGGCTTGGCCGTGTTGAGTCCCCTCGTGGCACATCGCTTACAGCCCTTGTCGAGTCACGCTGCATGCGAACGCGGCCAATCGAACCGTTACATACTGGACCCGTTTCAAAACGACGCCGCGATCTCCGCCGCGATCGACTCCGGCGTGCGACCGTCCACGTCGAAGGCCATATCAGCCGTCGCCCGATAGAGCGCCTCGCGCGCAGCGACCATGCGCCGAACCTCGACGTCGGGCGGCGCGTCGCTCAGCGGCGGTCGGCCGACGTGCGAATGCGGATCATGCCGTATGCGCTCGATCAGCGTCCGCACCGACGCGCGCAGCCATGCGACGCGACCGGCGGCCCGCATCAATGCGCGGTTGGCATCGTCGAGCACCGCGCCGCCGCCGACGGCCACCACGCGACGATCGCCACCCAGCGCCTCGCGCAGCGCCACCCGCTCGCGCGCCCGAAAGCCGATCTCCTCCTCGGCCTCGAAGATCGCCCGGATCGTCAGACCCGACGCCGCGACGATCAGATCGTCGGTATCCACGAACGGCCAGCCCAGCCGTTCCGCCAGCCGCCGGCCGACCGTTGTCTTTCCGCAGGCGCGCATCCCAATCAGCACGATGTTCACGGCAGCATCCGTTGTTCGAACGATTTCAGTTCCCCGGCCGCCTCGTCGACGATCAGCCAGGCCGTGTGCGTCTGTCGCGTCTCCTGGCCGACGTTGATGCTCAGCGTGCGCGCGATGCGCTCGGCGTAACGGCCGCTGAGGACTTGCGATTCGTGTATGTGGCCGTGCAGCGAGAGCAGCGGCGCCCGGTGCTCGATGGCGTCGCGGATGGCGCGCGAGCCGATGTGTCGCGGGCCGAACATGCAGTCCAGTCCCGTGTCGCGCGGCGGCGCGTGGGCGATGAAGATCCACGGCTCGACGATCGGCGGCAGCGTCGCCAGTTGCGACTCGATCGTTCGTCGCGGCGAGAACAGCTCTTCGACTTCGGCCTCCAGCGCGGCGGCATGACCGGCGTCCCATCGCAGGCCGCCGCGCGCCTCGCGCCCCATCGGCGGCTCGTCCGGGGCATCCTGCAACTCGAAATCCTTGACGTACCAGGGCGTCGGCGGCGTGCTGGAGTAGCCGACGATCCGCACGCCTCGAAACAACTCGCCCGGCGGCGCGCTGCTCGCGTGACGCGTCCAACGGTCGGCGACGCAGACCGGCAGCGTGCGCGACAGTTCCTCGGTCGCCTCGGCGCTGGGCATCCAGTCGTGATTGCCGAAGATGACAAAAACGCGCTGCACGCCCGCGGCGGCGATTCGCCCGATCCATTGCCGGAAAAACGATCGCACGAACCGGGGCTGCTCGCGGCCGGCGCGCAGGGAATCGTACGTCTGTTCGTCAGGAAACAAATCGCCGCCGAGGATGACGGCGTCGGGTTTCGCTTCGGGCGCAAACCGCCCGATGGCCTCGTAGTGGCGCTCAATTCCGTGCAGGTCGGAAGCGTAAAGCAGTTTCATGCGAAAAGCCCGTACCATAGTAACGATGATGGGCGGATTATTCGACGGAACACCGTGGGAACGTCCGGTCACGTGTGCGGAATGCGGTCGGCCGCTCGAGGCGTGTCGATGCCCGCGAGACGCGCGCGGCGATTTGAAGCGCCCGCAGGACCAGCCGGCGCGCGTTCATCGCGAACGCCGCAGCGGGGGGAAAACGGTGACCGTCGTCAGCGGCATCGACAGTGTCGCGACGGACCTCGAGGCGTTGCTGAAGGAATTGAAAAGCTGCCTCGGCGCAGGCGGAACCGTCAAGGATGGGCGGATCGAAATCCAGGGCGATCATCGCGACCGCGTTGCCGCGATCTTGCGCGAGAAGGGCTATCCGGCGAAGGCGGCGGGGGGATAGAAGAAAATCGAAAATCGAAAGTCGCAACGTCGAATTGTCGGCGGGAACAAGGCGATTGGGCGAGGATTTGCACAGAAATCACCCGCGATATCTCGCAAAGAGTGGCAGTGTCAAGCCCTCGCGCAAAGCGGCCCTGCCGGTTTCGGATGGTACGGGCGTCACGCCCGTGTGCCGTTCACCCGCGACGGCCTGGCCGTGTTGAGGCCCGTGCCGCACCCGTGACAACCGATTGAACAGCCTATTTCAGCGCGAGTCCCCCAGGGGTTGGTGCGCCGGCGACATCGTTGAGTGATTGAACGGTTGGCGAGGTCAACCGCGATGCTCGTCACTTGGCACGGCGGCGAGAAACGGGACGCAGCGTGGACCGACCGGGTCCCGGAAAGGTTCGACGCAGGACCCAAGCGCATGACGCGCCGCCGGATTTTGGCGATCGCGTTGACTTCATGAATGTGCAGCCGAACGGCCGGAATCGGCGCACGAACGCAACGCACTCCAGTAACCGGGGAATGACTTGGCGACGCAGGTCGGATTGCGAATCACCACGCCGTCGAGCCGTGCCGACGCCAGCGCAAATGCCATCGCGAGGCGATGATCGTCGAATGTGTCGATGATCGCACCGGCCGGCCGCGCCGCGGGCCGAACGACCAGCCCGTCGTCTTCAACGTCAACCGCGCCGCCGAACTGTCGCACGCCGTGCGCGATGCTGTCCAGCCGGTTGCTCTCCTTCAGCCGCAAGTGCGGCACGCCGCAAAACCGCGAGGGGCCGTCGGCAAACACCGCCAGCATCGCCAGCACCGGCGTCAGATCGGGCGTGTCCGACAGATCGACGTCGATGCCGCGCAGCCGGCCGCCGACCGGACCGGTCACCGCGAGCGCGTCAGCTTCGCTCGACACTGTGCAGCCCATGGCGGCCAGGTGGTCGATCATGCGGATGTCGCCCTGAAGACTGTCGCGCGTCAGACCGGGCGTCGCGATCGTTCCGCCGCTCAGCGCCGCCAACGCGAAAAAACACGCCGCCGCGGAGGCATCCGGTTCGATCGTCAGCGTTTGTGCGACGTAGCGCTGCGCGGCCGGGACGATGAAGCGGTTGGCGTCGACCACGGCCGATACGCCGAACGAGTCCATCAGCCGCAACGTCATATCCACGTACGGCCGGCTGCGCAGCGGGCCTTCGACGGCGATGAACACGTCCTGCCGCGCGAACGGCGCGACCATCAGCAACGCACTGACGAACTGGCTCGAGTCCGGCGCCGACAGAACGACGAGTCCGCCGCGCAAACCGTGAGCCATGATTGTCAGCGGCAGGCGGCCCGGCGCGTCGTCGAAACCGATCATCGCCCCCAGCTCCGCCAGCGCATCGGTCAGGCCCTGCATCGGCCGGGCGCGCAGACCGGGAAGCCCATCGACGCGATAGCGGCCGGTCCCCAGACACGCGGCGGCGGCGATGAAGCGCGCGACCGCGCCGGATTCGCCGGCGTGCAGATCGGCTTCGTCGGCGCGCCAATGGCCCGAGCAGCCGGAAAGCGTCAGGCTGCGCGGCGGAGCAAAGTCATCGGGGAGGGACTGTGTCGACTCGCTTCCCGGCCAGGGCGGCATCGCAACGCCGAGTCGTTGCAGGCAATCGATCATGCGCCGCGCGTCGTCGGCGTCGCTGAGGTTGTGCAGCGTCGAACGGCCGTCGGCCAGCGCCGCCAGAAGCAGCGCCCGCTGGGCAATGCTCTTGCTGCCAGGCAGGTGGATTCGAGCGTTGAGGGGTCCGGCGATGCGCGGGAGTTCGAGAACGTCGGGTCGGGGTTGCATGGGACGATGCGGCGGTGTCGGTCGGTCCGAAGACGAATCGAGCGAGATCGGCGGCTGGGCTGAGAACGCGCCCGGAGGGAATCGAACCCCCAACCTCCAGGTTCGAAGCCTGGCACTCTATCCAATTGAGCTACGGGCGCGGGCGCCGATCGGCGCAGCGCCGAACGGACGGGGGCACTCTAGCGCGGCGGTCGCGGCGGGTCAAGAATCGGTTGCGGGGCCGTGTTCATTGCGACTGGCTGGGCAAGCGCAGCGCCGCGGTTATCCGAGCCGCGAAGCGTCAGCGAGCGGGATACGGTCGCATCGGCCTCGGAGCCGCCGTTCGATGAGCGCGCAAACATCCGGCGCGCCGTCAGGCACGCAACACGCGGGCGAGAGTGCGTGCTTCACGCGCCTCCGTTGCGTGCGCATCCCGCTTGCTTGCGCTGCGCGGCTCCGATGCTCAGCGCCGCTCGCAACCCCCGACCGCGCCGTCGGCGCTTACGGCTTCTCAACTAGCCCCACGAGGTCCGACCGATTGGCCCGCGTCAGCGCAGCCCGCAGGCGGGCGCGGTGTGCCGGCGCATCGGCGTCCGCCAGCGCCGCGACAATCAGTCGCCGCGCATCATCGTCGCGCCGTGCGCCGGCGGCCGCTTCGATCAGCATCGCGGCGAATTCCAGCGCGGCGTCGCCGCGATCGCCCGACGGCCCGGCCTGCTGCGCGCAACAGGCGGCCGGCTGCGCCGCCAGCCGGCGGCGTTGCGCACGGTACAACTCCAGCAGATCGCCGCCGGTGGCGACGTCGTCATAGCGCTTCGCCGCGACCAGCGGTTCGATCAGCGCATCGCGCAACACGCGGCGGGCGCGGCCGGCGGGCTTGAGGTCGTCATACAGCCGCAGCGTGCGGCCCGACTCATCCAGCGCGCGATGCAGCGCGGCCAGGTTGCGGGCGCGATTCGCGTCGTCGTCGCCGGCCCGCAACGACTTCTCCCACGCGTCGCGGCGGTTGCTCAGCAGCGCCGCCGCCGGCGGGTGATCGTCGGCCAGCCGTCGCGCAGCGCGCAGCAGCGGATCGCGACGGCTGGCGGCATAGACCGCTTCGTCCAGGCCGACGTCGATGCACCACGTAAACTCGGCCAGCGACTCGTCGAAGCGGCGCTTCCACAGCAGGGCCAGCGCCAGATGCTCGCGCGCGAACGCGTCATGTTCGCCCTGCGCGGCGACCGCGGAGCGAGCGCGATCGACGACGTCCCGGCCGTCCAGCGCCGCCCGAAGCTCGGCCAGCATGTCGGCCGCCAGTCGATACGGAATGAGCCGATCTCGCTGTCGGCCGTCGGCATCGAGCAGCAGCAGCGCGGGCAGTTCGTCGATGCGTTGCCGTCGTACAAAGTCGGGATTCGCCGCGGCGTCGAGCCGAATCGGCACGGTGCGCGTGCGGAGCAATGCGGCCAGCGCGGGATGGGACCACACCGCGGCGGACCGTTCGTTGGCCGCCGCCGCGTGCGGATCGAAAACGAGCACGAAGACGGGGCGAGTCTCGTCGCGCCCGCGCAGCAGCGCCGCGTCGAGCGACGCGGGCAGGAACGGCTCGGCCAGTGCGGCCGACGACAAGGCGGCGACGATGAAGGAACCCGCGAAACAGGCGCGATCGGCGCCCGCGTGGCGATGAGGCGAAGCGGCGGAATTGCGGCGATCGATCATATCGTGACCCCGACCGTTTCCGCCGCGCGTCCGCACTCCGGACACGCCGCCGCCGGGTCGATTGCGATCAGATCATAGCCGCAGTGCTCGCAAACCCTCAGCCCGAACGGCGCCAGGGCGGCACGAATAGTCGGCAGGCGGTTCTGCCCGCGCGCGTTGCGGGGCGAGGCGAACAGGAGCATTGTCATTCCGACAGCATCTGCGAATCATGCCGACCCCAAGGGGGTCATGGCCTTCAGCCCAGGGTTTCCCCGCCATGAAATGGCGGTGAAACCCTGGGTCGGCCGGCGCGTCGTCCGAGGAACCCCAACAGGGTTCCGGCGTGCACCACGCGTTCAGCGTCAGTCGTCACCTTGGGCGACGTCGAGCGATTCCGCCTCATCGCGTGCCGCCAGCGCCGATCGCACGGTGCGCCACGTCTTGAAGAATACCGCGGCGCCGCCGACGATCTGGAGCGCGATTCCTGCGACAAACATCGACTCGAGCAGGCCGCGGGTCATTTGCATTTCGTCAATCGGTCGCGGTCCGGGAGGCGGCGGTCGGGATACTGAAATGGGCATGCCAAGCAGCGGAAGCACGCGATCGAGCATCATCATCAACACCACAGCCAGAAACGGGGCGGCGGCGAAGTGATTCACGAATGCCACACACTGAGCCAGGACGTTCCATCGCCGCGACACTGCGCGCTCCATGACGCGGGCACACAACCGACTCGCACAACCGAGTGCGACAAACGATGACGCGACCATGCCGAGGAGGAGAAAGTTCGACGCGCCCCGAAATGCGATCATCGCCGTCGCACACAGCGCGATGGCGAGCGCCGCGCGGCAGACGATCCGCGACCGCGAATCGGGCACGGGCGGCGCCAGCGTCGTTTCGCGCCGTGTCATCAACAGCCCGCCAATCGCCAGCAGGCCGACACCACACGGCAGTAAATCCAACGGGTCGGCAATCAGAGGCGCAACGGCGCCAGTTCCTCCGCTTGCACGCAGTAGAACGAATGCCCAGTACATGGCCGCTGTAACCAGCGGCGCGACGATGGCCAGCATGGCCGTTCCCGCGCGAACGCTCGCGAGCCAGGGCCTGTCGGCCCACTCCAGTCGGCGGCCCTGCAAGGACCTGGCGATCGGATGTCCACATTCAGGACAAATATAATCGTGATGCTGCGCCCGCAAGTCAAAGTCGCATTCGGCGCACCGTATTCCAGCGGGTACCACGGTTATCTGTGATTGCCGCGAATACGCCGCTGCAAGGTCCGATGCCTCCATTGCTTTCGGACCAGCGGGCGTCATGCGCCGCAGCGGAATCGCTCGGTTCTGTGCCGTACCGGCCGCCTTCAGAATGCGGCGCGCGATCGTTTCCATCGGCTCGACGTGGGATCCGGAATCAAGAAAGACGATGTCGCCATGTGAAACGAAAGGGTTCTTGCGAAGTGCGCGCCAAGTGGATTCCGGGAGCGACTCAAACGGCTTCATCAGGACGAACAACAGCGGATGCAGCGGCCTGCGCGGCAACGTCCACGGGGCCACAATCGAACGTTCCCAGATCAATACTTCGCTGACTGCGTCGAGCGAAAACAGCAGCTCCTCGCGATTTGCACGATGCGAATAGACCGCGCCGTTCCTGACCAACAGAACGACACGCCCGCGTAACACCAGAAGCAGCACAAGGAGAAATACGGCAAACAACAGGATCAATGCACCCATTGAAAGCACGATCGCGCCGATCCATGACCGACCGATGTGCCGAAGCATTTCCACACCAACGATCAAAGGGAACATCGACAATCCGCCCAGCAGCAACGGCAACCAAAAAAGCTGGCGGCGACATTTCGCGCTGTCGAGCGTCGCAATAGTGATCGCGTCATCGTCCTTCATCGCGACCCTGCTCATTCGTCTTCGGTGAATCCGCATCAACTGCGGCGAAGCTCACCCCAGCCGGCGCTCCAGCCAGGTCCGCGCCGCGGCGACCGCCTCCTCGATCCTCCCCGCCTCCGGGCCGCCGCCCTGGGCCAGGTCGGGCCGGCCGCCGCCCTTGCCGCCGACGATCGGCGCGATCTCCTTGATCAGATCGCCGGCCCGCACGCCCTTCTTCACCACGTCCGGCGTCATGGCCGCCAGCAGCACCGCCTTGCGCTCCAACTCGGCGGCGAACAGTACGGCCGCCGAGCCGGCCTGCGCCCGCACGCTGTCGGCGGCGGAGCGAAACAACTCGGCGTTGCCGCCTTCAATGACGCCGGCGACCACGGCCGTGCCGCCGACGCGCGGCGCGGCAACCAGCAGCGCCTCGGCGCGGGCCAGCACGTCGGCGGTGTCGCGGCGGGCCTGCTCCTTGTCGGCCTGCTTGAGCGTCTTCTGCGCCTGGGCGTAGCGCTCGTTGAGCAGGGCACGGGGGCGCAGCGGCAACGGCTGCGGCGAGAATTGTTCGTACAGCTTCTCGACGAGGCGGGCCGCCTCGTCCGGCGCGGTGCGCGACGCGTCGGCCAGCGCCGCTTCCAGCTCGTTGCCGCGGCGCAACGCGTCCCGGGCCGCCTGGCCGCTGATGCCGACGACGCGGCGAACGCCGCGCGCCACGGCGGATTCTTCGATGAGGACGAAGGCCTGGGCCTCGGCGGTGCGCTTCAGGTGCGTGCCGCCGCAGAACTCGACGCTGTACTGCCGCCAGCGAGCGTTGCCGGGGTCGCGCAGCAGCTCGGCGACCGGCACGCCGATCGAGACGACGCGGACGATTTCGGGGTATTTCTCTCCGAAAACCGCCCGCAGGCCGTTGATCTTCAGCGCCTCCTTCTGCGGCACTTCCTCGGCGAACACCGCCAGGTCGTCGGCGATGCGCTGTTTGACGAGCGATTCGACGCGGGCCAGCTCGTCGTCGGTCACGGCGGCGTGGTGCGAAAAGTCGAAGCGCGTCTTTTCCGGATCGACCAGCGAGCCTTTCTGCTGAACGTGATCGCCGAGCACCTCGCGCAAGGCCCAGTTCATGATGTGGGTGGAGGTGTGATGTTGCATCGTCGGACGTCGCCTTGCTTCATTAACACGCGCCGACGCCACGACGGCTTCGCTTTCACCGCCGCGCGGGAGTCGTTCACCGGGCTCCCGGTTCCCGATTGCTCCGCCGGCGTGCGAGCACGAAACCATGCCAACGCTGCAACTTCCAAAATGCACGATCGTACTTCCGACCCTCTTGGTTGAATTAACTTGAAACTCCCACTCGCCCGAGCAGTGTCGTATCACGCCCGCGTCTCCAACCTGGCCGCCCGCTTCGGCATAGAACGGGCTTTCGCGAAGCACCACCACGCCTTCGTTGCCCTGTGAAACTCTATCATCGCCGTCGTAATCGCCGGCGAACAGCACTTCGGTTCTCTCGATCTCCAATGATCGGTAGCCAACAAACCTGGTTTCCAGGCATCGTTGCCCGATCTGGTCCTCGATCATCGAGGCATTCAGTCGTTCTGTAGCGAAGCGCGCCTTCTGCCGCGCCTCCTCCATCAACCGCTCATACTCCCCGATGTCCACCGTCAGCCCCTGCTCCTCGGCCATCAGTTCCGTCAGGTCGATGGGGAAGCCGAACGTGTCGTGCAGACGGAAGGCGTCGTCGCCCGTAATCCTCCCGTGATGGCGGCGGCGGGCGTGGTCGGCGGCGTCGTTGAACAACGCGATGCCGCGGTCGAGCGTGCGGCCGAACGAGGCCTCTTCTTCGCGCAGAATCTCGGCCACGTGCCGCACGTTCCGCCCGCCGTGGGCCGTGCGCAGCTCGGGGAACGCCTCACCCATTGAGTCGACGACGGCGGCAACCAGCTCGCACAGGAACGGTTCGTTCGTGCCCAGATACTGCCGGCCGTAGCGCACCGCCCGGCGCAGGATGCGCCGCAGGACGTAACCGCGGCCCTCGTTGCTCGGCACGGCGCCGTCGGTCAGGGCGAAGCTCAGCGTGCGGATGTGATCGGCCACGACGCGATAGGCCACGTCGCGCATCACGGCGGCGTGATCGGCCTCTTCGTGTCTTCGTGTCTCGGCGCCTTCGTGCCTCGCTACCAGCCGGCCGCCGTAATCGTCCGCGCCGGTCACGCGCCGGATGGCCGCGAAGATCGGCGCAAACACGTCGGTGTCGTAATTGCTGATCTGCCCCAGCCGCCCGGCCGCCGCGCCCTGAAGGATGGCGCACAGCCGCTCGAAGCCCATGCCGGTGTCGACGTGCCGGGCCGGCAGCGGCGAGAGCCTGCCGTCGGCGCCGCGGTTGAACTGAATGAAGACCAGGTTCCAGATTTCCATGACGCGCGCGTCGCCGGCGTTGACGAGCTTTGCGCCGCTTTGGTCGGGCGTCAGGTCGATGTGAATTTCACTGCACGGGCCGCAGGGGCCGGTGTCGCCCATCTCCCAGAAATTGTCCTTTTTTCCGCCGGCGTGGACGCGCTGCGGCGGCAGGATGTTCAGCCACAATTCGCGCGCCTCGTCGTCGGGTTCCAGCCCCTCGTCGGGATCGCCGCGGAAATAAGTCGCGTGCAACCGCCGCGGGTCGATGCCCCAGACGGTCGTCAGCAGCTCCCAGGCCCACGCGATCGCCTCTTTCTTGAAGTAGTCGCCGAACGACCAGTTGCCGAGCATCTCGAAAAACGTGTGGTGATAGGTGTCGTGGCCGACGTCGTCGAGATCGTTGTGCTTGCCGCCGGCGCGGATGCACTTCTGCGTGTTGGCGGCGCGGGTCGGCAGGCCGGCAACGGCGCCAGGCCAGTTGTCGACGTCGGGGGCGCGCTGGCCGAGGAAGATGGGCTTGAACTGGTTCATGCCGGCGTTGGCGAACATGAGCGTGGGATCGTCGTGCGGCACGCACGGGCTGCTGGGGACGAACGTGTGCCCGCAGCGCTGCACGAAGAAGTCGATGAACTGGCGGCGGATGTCGGCGGAACGCGGTTTCATGCGGAAAAGTGTAGGGCCGCACGGAAGCGGACGAAAGGAGCGGTTGGAGCACAGCCGCCCCCGGCTGTGAATGGGGCACAGCCGCCCCCGGCTGTGAATGGGGCACAGCCGCCCCCGGCTGTGAAATGGAGCACAGCCGCCCCCGGCTGTGAAATGGAGCACAGCCGCCCTCGGCTGTGAATGGAGCACAGCCGCCCTCGGCTGTGAAATGGAGCACAGCCGCCCCCGGCTGTGTGCCGTTGAACTCCTGCGGCGACTCGAACCGGAAAACACTTACTTACGTGCGCCTCGTTTCCGCGTGGCACGGGCTTGCAGCCCGTGCGAACCGGAGCCGCAAGCGCCAGCGCGCCGGCATTCAGAGCCGCGCAGCGTAAGCAAGCGGGATCCGCAAGCCTGAATTTAAAGCGAACGTCATTCTTGCGCACAGACGTGCGAAGCCTGTCGGCGCGCCCGGCTCGCATCCGGTGGGCGCCGGGTTTTGCGCAAGGCTGAGCGTCCCGATCCCGCTCGCTCACGCTTCGCGGCTCTGATGTACGCAGCGCTGGCGCTTGCGGCTCGGATCAGTGTTGCGTTACACATCGTCGCGCCGTGACAGGCGCAGCCACGTGGGACGGAACAAGTCGCGCAGCCGCTCGTCGAAACGCGGCCGCACGCGGCGCGTGTGGCCGGCGTGGTCGATTCGGCGCACTTCGGCCGGCGGCGGCCGGCCGCGCGACCTCCCGCGCGACAGCAGCCCGGCCAGCGATACCAGCACGCGCCACGCGCGCAGCGTTCGCCGGCGGCGTGCGGGCGGCGGCATGTCGGGCGAAGCGTTCATGGTCACACGATCGAAGTCGGCCCCATTCGTAGCGGAGAGCGCATTACCCTCACCTTCTCCCTGAGAGGGAGAGGGAGTTACAGCCGGGGGCGGCTGCGCTCCACGGGCTACAAGCCCGAGCCACGCGGACGAATGGTCCGCACAGCGGACCCTGCGCGCGAAGGCTTGATCTTGCCGACCCACCGAAACGGCGCGGCTTATTTCCGGGCGATTCCTTACGAGGCCGCCGCGCCGCGCAGCGCGACATGATCGGCGTCATGCTCGGCCAGGGTGCCATCCTCGATTCCCCACAATTGCAGGCGGTCGACGATCAGCGCGTCGCTCATCGAGGCATACTCGCCCGCGCGGCTGACGCCGCCCTCGACAACGTCGCCGGGCTGCAAGTCGTTCCGCAGCAGCCAGGCGCTGACGTCGTCGGCATACTCCGCTGGAAACAGCATCGCCACGACGTGCGGTCGAGGCGCATCGGGCAGCTTGGCCAGATGGACGCGGGCGCGGCAGGGCGGCGGATCGCGATCGGCCGCGCCGCGCAGTGCATCGAAATCGGCGCGGGCCTGCGTCGCCGCCGCGCGGAAAAACAGGAAGCAGTCTTCGAGATTGAACCGCGTGTTGTCGACGCCGACCAGCTCCATCCGCCCGTCCGGATAAGCGTTGTGAATGCGATAGACGCGGATGTCGCGAAACTGCTCCGACTCGAGCAGCGCTGCGACCTCGCGAGCCGTGAAGCCGCTGACGGTTTCGTGTCCAAAATCGACGACGTAGCGGCCGGCGCGGACCGTGCCGACCGACCGCGTATTCAGCACCTGTAGAGAGAGGTTCATAACGGGGAGATTGTATCACGGCGGCGGGGCGGGGGCCTGTTATTCGGATGATGGGCGGCGGATCGCCCGGCGCGGGACTGGCACACGGATTGCGATGTGAAGGGGGAGGTCCGCGGATGTAGAATTCGGGAGTCGCCTCGTATTCTCATTATCGCGACCCCATCGTTTCGCGGCGGGCCGCAACGCCTGGTCCGAGCCGCAAGCGCCAGCGCTGCGGTATCCGATTAAGGTAGTGGTCGCCCGGCAGCGGTCTTGCGGGAACGTATTTCCGCGGAGCGGAGGCGCGAAACCCTTTGGTACGACATCGTCGCGCCAAGGGTCTGGCACCAGCAGAGAGTCGATCATGAGCGACCAACCCGGTTTGCCCGCCGACCGCCCCAGCGCCGATCTTGAGCGCCTGTTCGCGCCGCGCTCGATTGCCGTGCTGGGCGCCTCGCGCTCGCCGGGCACCGTCGGCAACGCCGTCGTCCGCAACCTGATCCTCGGCGGCTACACCGGCGTCATTCAGCCGGTCAATCCCAACGCCGCGGCCATCCTCGGAATCCGCTGCGCGCCGAACATCGCCGCGCTGCCCGAACCGCCCGACCTCGTCGTCATCGTGCTGCCGGCCGCGATCGTCGAGCAGTCGGTGGCCGAGTGCGCCGACCGCGGCACGCGACACTTCGTGGTGATCTCGGCCGGTTTCAAAGAGACCGGGGGCGAGGGGGCGCAGCGCGAGCAGCGGCTGCGGGAGCTGGCACGGCGGCGCGGCCTGTCGATTCTCGGGCCGAACTGTCTCGGCGTCATCAACACCGACGCGCACGTCTGCATGAACGCCTCGTTCGCGCGGGAGATGCCGCGGGCCGGCGGACTGGGGCTGATCTCGCAGAGTGGCGCGCTGTGCACCGCGATTCTCGACTACGCCAAGGGACGCGGCTTCGGTTTCTCGCGATTCGTCAGCTTCGGCAACAAGGTCGACATCAGCGAGATCGACCTGCTGCGAGCGCTGGCGTCGGACCCGCAGACCCGCGCGATTCTGATGTACGTCGAGGAGCTGTCGAGCGGACCGGCGTTCGTCGAAACGGCCCAGGCCATCACGCACGGCGCCAACGCCAAGCCCATTCTGGCGATCAAGACCGGCCGCACGCCCCAAGGCGCGGCGGCGGCGGCGTCGCACACCGGATCGCTGGCCGGCTCTGACGAAGTCTATGACGCGATCATGACGCAGGCCGGCGTCGTACGGATCGAGTCGGTCGAGGAACTGTTCGACGTGGCGCAGGTGTTCATCGATCCGATGCTGCCGAAGGGGCGCCGCACGGCGATCGTCACGAACGCCGGCGGGCCGGGCATCATGGCGACCGACGCCTGCATCCGCCACGGCCTGCAACTGGCGAAGTTCCAGGAATACACGACAAAATCACTCAAGTTTCAAATGCCGCCGACCGGCAGCATCCGCAACCCCGTGGACGTGATCGGCGACGCGAAGCACGACCGCTACCGCGCTGCGCTGGACGCCGTGACGTCCGACGAGGGAGTCGATCAGATTCTGGTGATCGTCACGCCGCAGACGATGACGGACGTGATCGAGATCGCCCAGGTCATCGGCGAGACGCGCGAGTTCTGCGGCAAGCCCGTGCTGCCCTGCCTGATGGGCATGGCCGACGTGTCGCCGGGCGTCGAGCTGCTGCAAAGCAAGTTCGGCATGTCGACCTACACGTTCCCCGAGAACGCGATGCGCGCGATGGCGGTCAAGTGCCGGTTCGCGGAGTGGACGCGCGCGCCGCTGCGCGAGGCGCGCCGCTTCGAGGCCGATCGCGCGGCCGTGGAGCGGCTCTTCGACGAAGAGACCGCGGCGGGGCGGCATCAGCTTGTCGAGGCCAGGGCGCTGGAAGTGTTCCGCGCCTACGGCTTCACGGTGGCGCCATCGGAACTGGCGCGCACGGCGGATGAGGCGGCCGCGGCGGCGGAGAAGATGGGCTTCCCGGTCGTGATGAAGATTTCGGGGCCGACGATTCTGCACAAGACGGATGTCGGCGGCGTAAAGCTCAACCTGCGCGACGCCGGCGCGGTGCGCGACGCCTACGCGGGGATGATCGAGTCGGTGCGCGAGAAGATGGGCGCGGACGTCGACATCTGGGGCGTTCTGATCCAGAAGATGCTGCCGCCGGGCAAAGAGACGATCCTGGGCGTGACGCGCGATGAGAAGTTCGGCCCGCTGTTGATGTTCGGACTGGGCGGCATCTATACCGAGGCGCTGCGCGACGTGTCGTTCCGGCTGGCGCCGCTGCGCGAGAACGTCGCGACCGAAATGGTGCGGAGCATTCGGTCGTACAAGCTGCTGGAAGGCGTGCGGGGCGAGCCGCCGTCGGACCTGGCGGCCGTTGCGGAAAGCCTTCTGCGGTTGTCACAACTGGTGACCCAGCATCCGCGGATTCGCGAACTGGACGTCAACCCGCTGCTGGTCTATGCGAAAGGCAAAGGGGCGGTGGTGGCCGATGCGCGAATCATCCTGGGCACGGCAGAGTAGGGTCCGCTGTGCGAACGCCGCATGGTGTGGCACCGCGTGGCACGGGCTTGTAGCCCGTGCGCATCAGATCCCCGGGCGCAAGCCCGGTGCCGATCCGAGCCGCAAGCGCCAGCGCCGCGGGTATCGGTGTAAGGCAGTGATGGCGCCGTTCGTTGTCCCGTGGGGACAAGTGAGAATAGCCCAGCGATTTATCGCTGGGTCGACGGCAATGATGATGATCGAAGTCCCGTAGGGACGATTGAAATGCTCGATGTGGCGAACGGCCGCCCATTCTCGGTTTCAACGCGGCGTGGCGATTCAGTCGTCCCGATGGGACTTTGGAATAAGCCACGACGTTCACCAACCCATGAATGGGTGGGCTATTCTCAAGCGGTCCCTACGGGGCCAGAAAAGGCGGCGGCGTACGAATCCCGCTTGCTGACGCTGCGCGGCTCTGATGCGGCAACATTTGCACGGGCTACAAGCCCGTGCCACGCGGTCAGAACCCGCCGCGCAAGCGGCGGGACACTGCCGAGGGCCGCTGTGCTACACGGGCCGAACGCCCGTGCCACGCGGCCTCATGGAATAACGACATGAAGTGGCAAGAACGATACGCGGACAAGCTGGCGGCGGCCGAGGCCGCGGTGCGCAAGGTGCGCCCGGGCGATCGCGTCTTCATCGGATCGGCCTGCGGCGAGCCTCAGGCGCTGGTGCGGGCGCTGTGCTCGGCGGGCGCCGGCCTGTCGGACACCGAGCTGATTCACGTGCTGACACTGGGCGTGGCGCCCTACACCGATCCGCGCTACGCGGCCAACTTCCGGGCCAACGCCTTCTTCATCGGCAACAGCGTGCGCGACGCCGTCAACGACGCGCGGGCCGACTACACGCCGCTGTTCCTGTCGCAGGTGCCGGCGCTGTTTCACTCGCGGAGAATCGAAATCGACGTGGCCCTGATCATGGTCAGCCCGCCCGACGAGCACGGGTTTTGCAGCCTGGGCGTCTCGGTCGACATCACCAAGGCCGCGACCGAGACGGCCCGCATCGTCGCGGCCCAGGTGAATCCGCGCATGCCGCGCACCCTGGGCGATTGCTTCGTGCACGTCGATCAGATCACTCATCTCGTCGAGGCCGACGAGCCGCTGCTGGAGTGGCCGGTCACCGACGAGCCGGACGAGGTGACGCAGCGGATCGCCGCGCACATCGCGCGGCTGGTCCCCGACGGGGCGACGCTGCAACTGGGCATCGGGCGCATTCCCGACGCGGTGCTGTCTCTGCTGACCGGCGAAAACGACCTGGGCATCCACACCGAGATGCTCTCGGACGGCGTGATGAAACTGGCGCGGGCCGGCGTCATCACCGGCCGGCGCAAGTCGCTGCACCGCGGCAAGATCGTCGCCAGCTTCGCCGCCGGCAGCGCGGCGTTGTACGAATTCCTCGACAACAATCCGCAGATCGAGATGCACCCGTCGGAATACACGAACGATCCGTTCGTCATCAGCCGCCACGACGGCATGGTGGCGATCAACGCGGCGCTGGAAATCGACCTGACCGGCCAGGTGTGCGCCGATTCGATCGGGGCGCGCTTCTTCAGCGGCATCGGCGGCCACGCCGACTTCATCCGCGGCGCGGCGCTGGCAAAGTACGGCAAACCGATCATCGCCCTGCCGAGCATCGCCGAAACGCCGCAGGGCATTCGCTCGCGGATCACACCCGTGTTGCAGGAGGGCGCCGGCGTGGTGACGACGCGCGGCGACTGCCATTACGTCGTGACCGAATTCGGCGTCGCGTATCTGCACGGCCGCAACCTGCGTGAGCGGGCGATGTCGCTGATCAGCATCGCCCATCCCGATTTTCGCTCCGAGCTGCTGCACGCGGCCAAGCGGCGGCGGATCGTCTATGCCAATCAGATTCTGCCGGCGCCCATGCGGGCCTATCCGGCCGAGTACGAACTGTCGACCACGCTCAACGACGGCACGCCGGTCTTCCTGCGTCCGATCCGCCCGGACGACGAGGCGCTGATCAAGGACATGTTCTACTCGTTCAGCGAGCAGACGATCTATTACCGCTTCCATCACACGGTCAAGGCGATGCCGCACGCAAAGCTCCAGATTTTCTGCAACGTCGACTACGAGTCCGAGATGGCGATCGTGGCGGTCGTCGGCGAGGGCGAAAACGAGCAGATCATCGCGGTGGCGCGGTTCATGACCGATCCGGCGCGACAGTCGGCCGAGCTGGCGTTCGTGGTGCGCGACGACTGGCAGCGCAAGGGGCTGGGAACGCTGCTTCACAATCAGCTCGTGCGGATCGCCTACGGCAAGGGCATTCGACGCTACACGGCCGACGTGCTGGTCGAGAACATCGGCATGCTCAAGATATTCCACCGCTGCGGGCTGAACATCGAGACATCGACCGAAGGCGACACGGTTCACATCGTCATGACCCAGCCCGACTCGGCGCGAAACGCGGTACACGGTTAGATTTTGTCCAGAAACAGGTGGCGCGCCGTTGCGGCCCGCGTGGAACGGGCGTCCCGCCCGTCCCCGCGTGGCACGGGCTTGTAGCCCGTGCGAGTCCAAACCCATCAGAGCCGCGCAGCGTAAGCAAGCGGGATACGAACGCCCGATCGCAACGCAACCGCCCCGTTGCACGCGGGCGCCTCAATCCTGTCGGCGCGCCCTAGCGGCCCGGGCGGTACCGGCGTGCAGACCGTGTAGCCTGCACCGCCACCTCCGCGTCCCCCGTCGCTCCCTCACGGTCGCGGTTCGGTTCAGCGTTTGCTGGCGCTCGCTTACGCTTCGCGGCTCGGATTGGAGGGCGCTGCGGCGCCGGGCAGCGGCGCGGCGGCGCTGGGCGGCGGCGATGCGGCGCTGGGCGGCGGCGTCAGATAGGGTCGGAACAGTTCGATCGGCAGCGGCAGCACCGTCGCCGTGTTGTGCTCGCTGGCGATCTCGGCCATCGTCTGAAGGAATCGAAGCTGCAACGCGATCGGCTGCACGGCGATCTTCGCGCCGGCTTGGACCAGCTTCTCGGCCGCCTGAAGCTCGGCCTCGGCGGCGATGATCTTGGCGCGGCGCTCTCGCTCGGTCTCGGCCTGCTTGGCCATGGCCCGCTTCATGCTGTCGGGCAGCACCACGTCGCGCACCTCGACGGTGACGACCTTGATGCCCCACGGATCGGTGTGCCGGTCGATGATGTCCTGAAGCGTCTGGTTCACTTTGTCGCGGTGCGACAGCAGATCGTCCAGCTCGGCCTGGCCCAGCACGCTGCGCAGCGTCGTCTGCGCGATCAGCGACGTGGCCTTGAGAAAGTTTTCGACCCGCACGACCGCCGCGGCGGAGTCGATGACCCGGAAATAGACAACCGCATCGACCGTGACCGGCACGTTGTCGCGCGTCATCAGCTCCTGCCGCGCCACGTCGATCGTCACCACGCGCAGATCCATCTTGACCATGCGATCGACGAACGGGATCAGCAGGATCAGTCCCGGCCCCTTCGCCCCGACCAGCTTGCCCAGTCGAAAGATCACCCCGCGCTCGTACTCGCGCAAAATGCGCACCGCCTGCGGCAACAGCACCGCCGCCAGAATTACAATGACGATGAGCCACGGCATCATGGTGAGTGATTTGAGAAATTCTTCCATGGATCGGCTCCCAACTCATCGGTCATCGGCCGCACTGTCAGCGTCAGGCCGCGCCGCTCGACGATCCGCACCCGTTCCTGCTCGTCGATAGGCACGTCGCTGACGGCGTTCCACGTCTCGCCCTCGATCAGCAGCTTGCCGCCGCGCGCGTCGATGCGCGTCAGCGCGGGAACGACCTGCCCGATGAGCGTCTCCGGCCCGGCCCGAACCGGCAGGAACTGCGCCCGCAACCCGGCCCCGACGACGAAGGCGAAGAACGCCCCAGTCAGCAGAGACGCCGGCGCGATCATCCCCAGCGACAGCCGATAGAACGGCTCGGCCCGGTCGAACAGCATCAGCGATCCCAGGAAAAACGCGATCACGCCGCCGACCGTCAGCGCTCCGTGCGTCGGCGTGAACACGTCGGCCACGAACAGCAGCAGCGCCACGCCGATCAGCAGCAGGCCCGCGATGTTGATCGGCAGCACCGCCGACAGATACAGCACGAGCACCAGGGCGATCACGCCGATGATGCCCGGAAACAGCGCGCCGGGATTGCTTAGCTCGCCAACGATTCCGTATATCGCGACGAGCATCAGGATAAACAGCACTTCCGGCCGCCACATGAGCTGAAATGCCTTCTCGCGCGCGGTCATCGGAATCTCGACCAGCCGCGTGTCCGCCGTCGCCAGCGACTTTCCGCCGACCTCGCGCCCGTTAAGCTGCTTCAACAAGTCGGACATGTCGGCGGCCAGCAGGTCGATGACGCCGAGTTCCTTCGCCTCTTCGGCCGTGATCGACACGCTGTCGCGCACCGCGGACCTGGCCCATGAGACGTTTCGGCCGCGCCGCGCGGCGATGCTCTCAATGAAACTGATCGAGTAGTTGGCCACTTTCTGCTTCATCGTTTCATCCGGCTGCTCGCCGCCCCCGCCGCCGCCGATCGACACCGGATGGGCCGCGCCGATCGTGGTCGTCGGCGCCATCGCGGCCACGTCGGCGGCCAGCGTGATGAAGCAGCCGGCGCTGGTCGCCGAAGCGCCGCCGGGCGCGACGTAAACAACGACGGGCAGCTCGGCGGCCAGCAGCAGTTGGACGATGGTCTTGGTGGAATCGAGCAGGCCGCCGGGCGTGTCGAGCCGAATCACGAGGCACTGCGCGTTCTGTTCGGCGGCTTCGGTCAGGGCGCGCGAAATGTAGCCGGAAGTGGCCGGGCCGATGGCGCCATCGACGCTGATGTGGCAGACGGTCTGAGCCGACGCCGGCGCGCTCCACGCGGCGCACAAGACGACGAACGCTGCTCCCAGCCTGCGTCGCATCATGATTGCCCGCGCCTCCCGGAAACGGTTCGGTTCGCTGTCCTGAAGCGAACGGCACCGGGCCGACGAAGAATGCCGACACGAAAGTATAGCTTGGGGGCCGGGCGCAGTTCCCGAAAATCATTCGGATTTCGTCGCCCCGCACGCCGGGCTTGACCCCGCTGCCGCCGCGCGTCACGCTTCGTTTCATGTGCCGCCCCGACGCCTGGAATCTCGTCTGCGAATTCGTGCAGTCTGACTCGCTCCGCAAGCACATGCTGGCGGTCGAGGCGGCCATGCGCCGCTATGCGCGACGGCTTGGCGAGGACGAGGAACTCTGGGGCGTCGTCGGCCTCGTTCACGACTTCGATTACGAACTCTGGCCCGAACCGCCCGACCACACGCGGCAGGGCGCGGCCATCCTGCGGCAGCGCGGCGTGGACGAAGAGATCATCGGCGCAATGCTTTCGCACGCACCGTGGAACCGCGACGAGTATCCGCTCGATCGCCCACTGCGCCGCACGCTGTCGGCCTGTGATGAACTGTGCGGCTTTCTGACGGCCTGCGCGCTGATCCGCCCCACGCGCCTTGTGGGGCTGACGGCCTCGAGCGTGCGCAAAAAGCTGAAGACGCCGTCGTTTGCGGCGAACGTGTCGCGGCAGGACGTGTACGACGCCGCGGAATGGGTCGGACGCCCGCTGGAGGAGCACATCGAGGAGTGCATCGCCGCGCTGGCGGACGTCGCTACGGATCTCGGTTTGGCCTGATCGCGGGCGGCGACATTTGATCGGCTGCCGCGCCGCTTGCCGGAAATGCTCCGGTCGGATAAGCTTCGTCGCGACCGAACGTTAGATGCGGATGTGCGGCACATCGCCCACGATTCGCCGCCCCCGAGTCGCCGCGGAATGCGCGCATTTCTGCACCCTCCGCACGTTCGGCCCGTATGATGTGCATGGGTCGGTTCGGAACCGTAGTCATGTCCAATGCCACGCTTCAACCCGAAACCGCGCCGCTGCGCCTTCAACCCGAACCGCTGGTGCTGGCTTCCGGCAGTCCGCGCCGTCGCGAACTGATGCAGTCGGCGGGCTACCGCTTTGAAGTGCGCGCGCCCCTGCTCAACGAGCCGAACGAAGTGGCGGCGCATCTGCCGCCGGCGCCCCACGCCGAAGCGCTGGCATACTTCAAGGCATGCAGCGTCGCCGACGCCGTGCCCGATTCGGTCGTGCTCGGCGCCGACACCATCGTGGAACTCGACGGCCGCACCATCGGACAGCCTCGCGATCGCGACGATGCGCGGCGCATCCTGTCGCTCATCTCGGGCAACGTTCACCGCGTGATCACCGGCGTGGCGCTGCTCAAGGCCGACCACGGCCGGCGGTTGATTCAACACGACGTAACGGTGCTGCGCATGCGCCCGATGTCGCAGGAGGAAATGACGGCATATCTCGACGGCGGCGAGTGGCAGGGCAAAGCGGGCGCGTATGCCATTCAGGAATCGGGCGACCGCTTCGTGGAAGTGCTTCAGGGCAGTCTCAGCAACGTCGTCGGCCTGCCGATGGAACTGCTGGAGCGCATGATACAGGCCTGGATGCACGGACGTTGACCGTCACCGTGCCGCCTGCAAAAGCGACACGGGGCCGTGCGCCGAGGCGCAGCGGGCGCCGGCACACGGACCCCGTCAGACAGACCCCCACGCATCACCTGGACGCGACCTTGACCGGAATGCGCTTGGGCGCCGCGCCGGGAACCTTGGCCAGGCGGATGGTCACCACGCCGTTGGCGTGCTCGGCCGAGACCTTCTCGGGATCGACGTCGACCGGCAGGCGAATGACCCGCTGGAAAGTGCCGAAGCGGCGCTCGCCGTGATAGTAATTATCTCCCTTGCGCTCGGTCATCTCCTTCTTTTCGCCGCGCAGCGTCAAGACGTTCTCCGTAAGCTGGATGTCCAGGTCTTTCGGGTCCACGCCCGGAATCTCAGCCCGCACGGTGATCTCCTGCTCGCTCTCGGCCACGTCGATCGACGGCGCCCATTCGCCGAGCGGAGTGAAAAACGCGTCCATTGAGCCGAACGGATCGGTGAAGAACCGATCGAACAGCCGATCGATCTCGCTCCGCAGGCGGCCCAGCGGGTACGCATCCGCCGGCTCCCGCGCGGCCAGTTCGTTGCGCTTGTTGCGCCAAGGAATCAACGACATGATCGTCACCTCCTTTCGCATCACACGAATGTCCGTCTGCCTATCCGCCCGGCTTGACCGCGATCGTGCGCGGCCGGGCGGACTCGGCCTTGGGCAGCCGCAGCGTCAGAACGCCGTTGGCGCATTCAGCCGTGATGCGGCCGGCGTCGATGATCTCACTGACTTCGAAGCTGCGATGGAAATCGCCGACGCCGTATTCCCGCAGCAGAAAACGTGTTTCGTCGTCCTGGCGCGGGCGGACCCGCCCGTGTATTTCCAGTGTGCCGTTCTCGAAGCGAACGTCGATGTCCTCGGCGGCGACGCCGGGCATGTCGGCCAGCACGAGCAGTTCGTCCGCACGCTCGATGATGTCGACGTTCGGGCAATAAACGCGGCCCGTTCGAGTCCGCTCGGCGTTGGCCGCCTCGCGACGCGGCCGTTTCTCAACCGTAGTTTCGGTGCTCATGGTGAGTCTCCCGTGATGTCTGGTCGTACCCTTGCAGCGAGAATCCGACGCCGCCGCGTCACGCGCCTTTCACCACGATCTTGCGCGCCCGCGCCTGCTCGGACTTGGGCACGCGAATCGTCAGCACGCCGTCGCGCAGGTTTGCCTCCACCTTGTCGACGTCGACCGCATACGGCAGGCGCAGCACGCGGCTGAACGCGCCGACGCCGCGCTCGCGCCGGTGATACGTCACGTTCGCGTTCTGCGTCTCGCGGCGCTCGCCCTTGAGCGTCAGCTCGTCGCCGGTCACGACCACTTCGATGTCGTCCATCTTCAGTCCCGGCATTTCGGCCTCGACGAACAGCGCGTCGCCGTCCTCCCAGACGTTCATGGCCGGAAACGCCGCGCCGCCGCCCATCCCGAAGGGATCGAGCCGCAGCGTCCCGTCGAAAGCGTCCTGAAACAGCCGGTCCATCTCGTTCCGCAACCGGCTCACAGACAACGGACCTGTCAAACCTCGAATGAACATGTGGGTTCCTCCTCGTTGTTACACGGCCGGCCGCTTTACCGGCGGCGCCGACCCGCGCCGGGCAGAAAAGCAAAGCCCGTGCCAGCGGCCACGATTGATGCGGACTTTGCGCAGACGCTTGTTCTTTCCGCATTTACGGCAATTCCGCGGCCGCGCGGCAACCCGTCGCTGTCACTTCGGCGCTGTCGATCTGGCAGGTGGCAGGGCGGATAGCGGCGACGCCCGCGAATCAGA
>WYBU01000116.1 GCA_011525745.1 Planctomycetaceae bacterium
ACGCACCGAGTGGCGCGCATCGGCCTGCCGGTTGCGCGGCGGGTAATGATTCGCACGGGCTACAAGCCCGTGCCACGCGGCATGGTTCGAACCACGACCGTGCCCACCGCCGCCCAGCCGCGCATCCGAGGTGATGCCGACAGCGCAAAGGCCGAGGCCGCCAGCGCGCGTGATGCGTCCACCGGCGCTGCCTCACGGTCGCGGTTCGGTTCAGGAGGGCGGTCGCGTTCAGCGTCGCGATTCGGTTAAGCAGAATTCGCTCATGGCGGCGCACCGCCCTTGCACTGGAGTAATTTCCGCGGCCTCAACGTCCATGAACACGCCCCTGGGCGTGCTGATTCGGAGAAGCAGCCAATGACTCAGATCGACCCTGCCGTTCAGAAAGCCACCGAGGAATTCCGCCACAAGTTCAACGCCGTTCGCGACGAGATCGGCAAGGCCATCGTCGGCCATCACGAGATCGTCGAAGGCGTGCTGACCTGCCTGTTTACGAGCGGCCACGCGCTGCTCGAAGGCGTGCCGGGGCTGGGCAAGACCTACCTGGTCCGCTCCCTGGCCCAGGCGTTGTCGCTGGATTTCTCGCGCATTCAGTTCACGCCCGATCTCATGCCGGCCGACATCCTCGGCACCAACATCATCACCGAGGACCCGCAGACGGGTCGGCGGCACTTCGAGTTCCAGAAAGGCCCGATCTTCGCCCAGATCGTGCTGGCCGACGAGATCAACCGCGCCACCCCCAAGACGCAGTCAGCCCTGCTCGAAGCGATGCAGGAGCACTCGGTCACCGGCGGCGGCCAGCGCTTCGTGCTCAAGGAGCCGTTCTTCGTCATGGCGACGCAGAACCCCATCGAGCAGGAAGGCACCTATCCGCTGCCCGAGGCCCAGCTCGACCGCTTCTTTTTTAAGCTGATCGTGCAGTATTCGTCGAAGGACGAGCTGAAGCTCATCGTCGACCGCACCACGACCGGCCACAAGCCCGAGATCAGGCCGGTGATGACGGGCGACGAGATCATCGGCGGCCAGCGGCTCGTGCAGCGCGTGGTGATTGCGCCGCACGTGCAGGATTACGCCATCCGCGCCGTCATGGCGACGCACCCCAACGGCCCATACGCGACCGAGATGGTCAACCGCTACGTCCGCTGGGGCAGTTCGCCGCGCGGACTGCAATCGGTCGTGCTGGCGGCCAAGGTCCGCGCCCTGCTGGACGGGCGGTACAACGTCAGCTTCGAAGACGTGCACCGCGTGTATCTGCCGGCGCTGCGGCACCGCTTGCTGCTGAACTTCGAGGCCCAGGCCGAGGGACTGGAGTCCGACGCGGTGCTCAACGACATCGTACAGAAGGTGCCGACGGCGACCGAAGCGGCGGCATAGGTATTGACTGAGTGGAATGTCGTGACATCTGGTCGCTCTTGCGGCATCGGAGCTTGCAGGCGTAGGTATCGCCGATTTCCGGAGTGTGACGCTGGTGTGCCGCATGACCGGCCTTGGCCGGCTGCGCGTCATTACGGTTTTCGAGAGTGGACCATGAAGTTCGACGCATGCGAAATCTGCGGCGGCGATGTGCGCGAGCGGCGCGTCACGGTGGACCTGCGGCGCGGCCAACGCTTCTATGTGTTCTATCGAGTGCCCATCGGCGTGTGCCGCAAGTGCGGTGAGCGCTACTACCCTGGCCCCTTCCTCGAGCGGCTGGGCGAGCTTGCCGAGCACGGCCTGAATGGCGCGGCACGACTGTCGGTGCCTTCGTTCGAGCTCGCAAAGGTCGAGTAGATATTCCATTGCGCCTGGATGCAACCTGAGTCAGATTGAGCGCGGCTCGCGAGCCTGCGCGACACGTCTGATTGATCGAGTTCGCATTCCCAACTGATTCTCCCGTTGCGCGAAATACGCGAGCCTGCGTGGGGGATGTGCCACTCTTCGTGGCTCAATTACACCGAGTTTGGCCGCGCTCTTCGCCGGCCGCCGCGCGTGCCGCAGGTCATTTGCCTGCTAGCTGGCATGCCCGCGAAATGGTTGGGTACGATTGCCACGTAGCATGGCACGCGACTGGTTCCGAAAGCACAGTTGGTCGCCGTCTGATGAGAAGGACTTCTTCGTGAGGCTCGCGCGCGCACGCGTGTGGAACCGGGCGCAGTACCTGAGGATTCAAGCAAGCGAACTGATGAGTACGGGTCGCAAGCGACTGTTGGACCACGCAATTTTACTGCTCAACCGTTGCGTCGCCGAGTACCCGGAAGCAACTGAGGTCGTTTTCGCGCTGAATGATTGCGCAGAGTGCCACGTACGTCTCGGAAATGTTGCCCATGCAGTCGAAAACTACCGTGCCGCGTTGGAGCGGCAGCGCGCACGTCCAACGGCAATATCCTCAGCGGCCGAAGACTTTGCGTGGCTGGTCGCAGTTACGCCGCTTCCCGTCCATTACGAGGAGGCCTTAAACGCCCTCGCGGAATGGAAGCCAGATGCATTGCCGCTTCCGCTGATCCGTTTTCGCGTCGCCGCAGCCCGTTCGATGATCCTTTCGGCGATGGGACGCACAGCTGAAGCGTCGCGCCATGCAAAGACCGCATTGAGTGAAGCCGCGCGCAAGGAAACCGGGTTGCGATTTCACCGGTTCGTCCGGCTCGTTCCCACGCAGGAAGGACGCATGCTGCGACGGCTACGCGCAATCGCAGAGTCATCCACCGCCACTACCTGATCTCCCGGATACCGGGCATTGAGGCGCCGGAGTGTGATCGCGCGCCGCATCAGTTGGCCGCTTGACGCCGGCCGATGATATTCTTTACGCATGCCCGCATCCCCCGATGGCGACGCCCGCGCTCGCGGCCTGGTCTCTCTGATCCTGCTGGCGCTGCTGGCCGCGTCGCTGCTGCGCGATATTCACGAACCTTTTTGGGGACTGCACGACTTCAACACCGCCGATCACGCCCAGTTCGCCCGGGCCATGCGGCGCTTGCCGCCGTCGTTTCACAAGTTCCTGCCCACGTACGCCGTCGGACTGCGGCAACCCGACGAAGAGCATCACTACGCCCATCATCCGCCGCTGATTACCTGGCTCGTGGCCGCCAGCCAGACCGCCTTCGGCGACGCCGAGTGGACCGCCCGCCTGCCGCCGATCCTCTGTTCGCTGGCGGGCATGATCCTGCTGATGCGGCTGGTGCGCGAGTTCCACGGTGATGCGACGGCCGTGCTCGTCGGGGCGATCTACGCGGTGCTGCCGATCGGCGCTTTTTTCGGGCGCATGGCCAACCACGAAGCGCCGACGCTGTTCTTCTCGCTGCTGGCCATGTGGGGCTGGGCCGGCGTCGCTTATCGAAACCGGCTCGACGCAGCGCCGGTTACCGCGCCACGGGAAAGCGCGTCGCCGCCTATCGCGGCGACCGCCGCGCGTCGCGCCGCACTGTTCGTCGGCCTGGCCGGGGCGATCTACAGCGGCTGGCCGGGCGTGCTGATGGCCCTCGGCACGGCCGTCGATGCGCTGCGGCTGCGTCGCCGCGCGGCGATCACGAGCGCGACGCTGGCGCTGGTGTTGCTCGTGCCGGCCGCCGCGCTGGGGCTGCTGCTGATCCACCTGATCGAAGGCGGCGTCGGCGGGCGATGGGACCTGCTGCCGGCGCTGCTGTCGGCCCGTTGGCACGGGGAAGGCGCCGAGCCGATCAGCGCCGGCCAGATCGCCGGAACATTGTGGTCACACACTATCCAGAACTTCACCTGGCCGGGCCTGGCGCTGATCGCGGCGTTCTTCGTGGGGCGCTTTATCGGTGGCCTTACGTCACGGGGCGTCTCCGTGCCACCCGGCCATGCACAGGCGCCGACTCCCGCGCCGATCTGGATCCTGGCCTTCAGCGGCGCGGCGTACCTGTGCCTGGTCCACCAGGCCCGCGTGCATCACTACTGGTGGTTTCAGTGCTGGCCGGCCGCGGCCTATTTCGCCGCGCGCGGCCTGTTTGTCGCGGGGGACGCGGCCGCAAGGCTGTTTCGCCGCGCCACGGCCTCGCGCGCGGTGCAGACGCTCGGACTGGGCGCGACGATCGTCTGCGGGTTGCTCAACACCGACGTCTATTTCCACCACGTCGATTATCCGCCAAACGAGGTCTATTTCTGGAACGACCTGTCGCGCGCCATCGGGCCGCATACGCCGGTCATCCTGCGGCAGGACATCCGCAAGCGGCAGCGATACGGCTCGTATGAGCACTGGTGGTGGGCCGCGCCGGCGACGGCCTACTACATGGACCGCCCCTACGTGACGGCCCAGTCGATCGACGACATCCGCCGGCACGCGGCCGCGCATCGGTGGTTCGTCAGCCCGCAGGCGATCCTCGATCGTGAGCCGGCGCTGCGGGATGCGCTGGATGCGATCTGCCCGCATCGCGTGATGGGGCGATACGTCGTGTACGATGTGCGCGCGCCGGCGGAGTGACGCCCGGGTATCCGGGGCGCTGGAACCGAGCCGCGACCGTGCCTTTGAACCGAACCGCGACCGTAAGGGAGCGGCGGAGGACGCACCGAGTGCCGCGCATCGGCCTGCGGCTCGCACGGCGGGTAATGATTCGCACGGGCTACAAGCCCGTGCCACGCGGCATGGTTCGAACCGCGACCGCGCCTCTGAACCGAACCGCGACCGTGAGGGAGCGGCGGAATACGCACCGAGTGGCGCGCATCGGCCTTCGGCTCGCACGGCGGGTAATGATTCGCACGGGCTGCAAGCCCGTGCCACGCGGCATGGTTCGAACCGCGAGCGCGCGGGATGCATGCCCTGCCGCTCCCTCACGTTCGCGGTTCGGATCAGAAATGCGTTGTCGTTCCGTTCGTTCGTCGACCTTCGGTTTCACATGCTGCGGACCACGCTTCTGCCTTCGCCTTCGCGCCGCGCTGCTTACCGCATCGCGATTGCCGCCATGGTCATGCTCGCCACGTGGATCGCATACAACGACGATGTCGACGGCAACCTCGACCTCTTCCACGCCGGCGAACGGCTGGCACACTACGACGCCCTGACGGCCGGAAAGCTCCCTTTTCGCGACATCTTCGTGCAGCACGGATTCGGTGAGAACATCGTCAAGCCCTGGCTGGCCTGTCGCCGGCTCGGCCCGTCGGTCGAATCGCTGCGGCGGATCGGGGAGAACGCATTTATTCCGCGCGGTGTGCTGCCGCCGCTGGGCGTCGCGGCCGTGCTGCTTGCCGCGGCGTCGCTGGCGCGCCGTGCGTGGATTGTCGCCGTGCTGGCGATCGCGCTTTCGACGACATGGTGCGAGGCGACCGACCGGCACGCGCTGGGATTTCTGTCGCTGGCGTGTACCGGCCGGTTCATCACGACACGCCGCCGCGGATGGTTGATCGCATCGGGCGTCACGGCGGGTCTTGCGGCGCTGTACAGCCTGGACGTCGGCGTGTACGTCCTGGCGGCGACGGCGCTGTGGATCGTTCTGGACGCTCTGATGCGGCGCTCCCGGCGCATTGCGGCGACGCGCGTCATCGGTGCGTTTGCCTGCGGCGTTGGAATCGCGCTGCTGCCGTTTCTGGCGTGGTGTCTGTACGAAGGCATCGCCGCCGATCTCGGGCGCAACGTGTATGTGCAACTCTTCATGCGCAGCGAAGTGCTGCCGATGGCTTATCCGCGGCCGACGTGGAACGCGACGCTGCCGTTCATCGACGGCGCGCTCGGATTTGCCGAAACCAGTCTGCTGTTTGTCCTGCTGCCGCTGAGCGTGGCCGGCCTGGCGAGCATCACGCTGATCGCCATCGCCCGGCGCGCCCGCGTTCGCGCGGGAAGGCGGTCTGATGCGAGGGCCACGGCCGCAGTGCGGCCCGGCGGCGATAATGCGAATCGGCCTCGGCCGAAGCACCCATTGACGCGCGGCGCGCTTACGCCGCCGGGCCCTTCGCGCCTTGCCCTGGCCGTTGCGTGTGCCCTGTGCTTCTGGGCGGGCGTCGTCGGCCGGCCCGACGCGTGGCACGTGGCCTATGCCATGCCCGCGCTGCTGCTGGCCGCAGGCGTCGCCTGGGACAACATCGGCCGCATTGCATCGTCGCGTCGCCTGCGAATCACGCTCGGCGCGTGGCTGATGCTGTTGCTCGCGGGTCTGGCCTGGCTCGGCGACGGCGGCACGATCGGCCGGCGCTGGCTGGGACGCGAAAGCCGATATCTTCCATCGTATTTACAGCGAGCCGGCCGGGAACTGGCCGCTTGCGCGCTGCCGCGCGTCGGGCGTGTGCACATCGAGCCGCGCCAGGCGGGCTACGTCGCCGGGCTGGTCAAACACATTCAGCGCCTCACGCCCCCCGACGGCGAGTTTCTCGATCTGACGAATCAGAGTCTGCTCTACTTTCTGGCACAGCGCGGCTGCCCGACGCGCTTCTACTCGCTGGCGCATGCCGGCGCGTCGCCGCGCCTGCAAGCGCAATTGCTTGAGGAGCTTCGTGCGCGCCCCCGCCCGCCCGCCTGCGTGGTGCGCTTCACCGCGCCGATCGGCGACGCCGGCGCGATCCGCGCGTTCATCGACGAGCGCTACGAATGCGACGCGGTCATCGGTCCGATCGAAGTCATGCGCCGACGGACCATCACGCCGAAGTCGTGACTGGTACCGGCCGCGGCCGGGTCTGTGAGGACTACGAGTCCGTCCTGCCACAGGCGTCCTCGACGGCGCAATGTCGATGGAACCGCAAGCAGCCACCGTGCCCAGCCGGTCGGTGAACTTCCACCGCATCTCTATAACTGCAAGTGCTTGTGCCACAATAACTTGCAGGATAATCGACAGCCGCATTCGGTCGCCTGAGCCTACAATGGCATTATTCGGGCCGAGGCACTCGCCTGGGGCTGGGGGACAAGCAAGCACGATCCGAAAGCGTGAGGCGACGTGGCGAGCACCAACGCGCCTGAAGCCGAGGAGGTGCTGACATGAACCCCGAGGCGGAACTTCCGAACGGGACGGGCGACGAGGTCGCTGAATCCACGCAGCCCTCGCCCGTGGACGAAGAGTTGCAACATCTCACAGAACGCCTGCGCGAAACATCCGCCGAGCCTGAGCCTCTCGGAATGTGTGTGTTCGGAGCCGGCGTGACGGCCGTCTGCGCCGAGACAACCGCCGTGCAGTGCGCCCTGCTGGCCGGCACGTGGCGGGCCGGGAGTACCGCCGGCGCCGAATCACCAGCGCAGGGCAACAGCGCCGACGACTCTGATCCGTCCGTGCGGGCGAAAATCACGGAGCTTGAGACGAAGTTGGCCTCCGTGAAACAGGAACAGGCGGAAGAAACCGGTGTGTGCGTCTATGCCGCGGGAACCAAGGCGTGCCGCGGCGAGATGACCATGATTCAATGCGAGCTTCTCGGAGGAATATGGTTTCCGGCGGATGCCTCCAGCGCCGAGACTTCGGCCTCGGAGCGTTAGCGCCTCGACGGCATGCGGAGCCATGTCATGAGAGGTCGAAGCATAACCCGGTTGCTGGTCCTGGCGGCCGTGCTGGTCGACGCTTTTCCGCGCGGCGCACAGGCTCAGCCCCCCTCGGGATCCGCGTCACAACCGGCCACGGCGAGCGGGGCGGCCCCATCTTCGCAACCGACGTCATCCAGCCAGCCGGCGATCAGCGAGCAGCGGCTGACGCTCGACGAGGCGCGGCTGCGGCTGCAACAGGCCCAGGCGAGCGTCGAGCTGAACGAGGGTGAGAAGGCGACAGTCATTGACCTGTATTCACAGGCGATTCAGCAGCTCCAATTGGCGGCGCAATGCGCGGCCGTGGCCGAACAGTATGAGACGGAACGGCTCAGCGCTCCGGAGCAGTTGCGGACCGTGCAAAGCGTGCTGCAACGCCCGCTCGAGTTGAACGTGCCGAGGGCATCGAGAAAGTCTTCCACGGATCAGTTGGAAGCGGCCCTGTCGCAGATTGAAACGGAATTGGAGCGGGCGCGCATCTCGTTGAACGATCTAATCACGCTTCGCGACGGCTGGCTGGAGCGGCGGCTCGAAATTCCCAACCTGCTGACGGCGGCCAAGCAGAAACTGGTCCTGCTGGCCAAGGCGCGCGACTCCGGCACGGGTTCGCGGCCGGCCTCGGTGTTCCAAGGGGCGCAGGAAACGCTGATTCAGGCGCAGCGCATCGCCATCGAGACAGAGATTCAGCGTTACGAAAAGGAGCTTCTCAACTACGCCGCACAGCGCGAGGTGCTCGAAGCGCGACTCAAACTGGCCCAGCGGCGTCAAACGCGGCTGGAGAGCCTGGCCGGCGAGTTGCGCCGCGAAGCGCACAACCGGCGGCGTCGCGAGATCGAAGGCGCGGTCACCGACATGCGCGAATGGGCCGGGCGAATGCCCCCGTCCGTCCGCAAGCTGGCCAGGACCGGACTGCGACTGGCCGAAGAGCGCCTGCAAATGAACCGGGCGATGCACGAGGCCGAGGCGCAGGCGCGTGACCTGGACCAGCGCCTGGTGGAACTGCGCGCCGTTTTCGAAACGGTCCAAAAGCGCGTCCAGGCAGCCGGGATGACCAGCGGCGTGGGCGAGCTGTTGCGAAAAGACCGCGCCCAGCTTCCCGACACGCTGCCTCACGAGCAGAAGTTGCTCGAGTGCCAGACCCAAATGGGCGACGTGCGACGGCGCATGAGCGAGCTGGACGGGATGCGCACCGCCCTGGCGGAGGAAGACCAACTGGTCCGGATCGAGCGGAGGCGAATACGGCCGCCTGATGAAGAAGCCGAGCGCGTCGAGGCCGCGCTGCGCGAGTGCGTGCATCGTCAGCAGGAGCAGGTCGACGCGCTGTTGGACGACTATGGCGTTTATTTCGATCGGCTGGTGCATCTCAACGCCCGCGAGCGCGAGTTCGTCGACGAGGTGCGGCACATCGCCGGATACGTGGATGCAAACGTGCTCTGGGTGCGAAGCGGCCCGCCGCTCAGCGTTTCCGACGTCCCGAATTCCGGCGAATCGCTGACATGGCTGATTGGGCTGAAGGACGGCCGACGGCTGCTCACTGCCATCGGGGAGTCGCTGAAGTTTCGCGGTTGGCCGCTGGCCGCGGGGTTGGTTCTGGCGGCGACGTGGATCGCCCTGCGGCGGCGCATGCGAGCCGGGCTGGCTCGATCCAGCGAATGGGTCTTTCGGCCGGGGAAGGACTCGATCTTCTATACGTTCCAGGCGCTGGTCTGGACCTGCCTGCTGGCCGGTACCTGGCCGGCGCTGATGCTTTTTGCAGCCTGGTTCTTCTCAGCTTCCGGCGAATCGCCGGAACTGGCCGCCGCGATAACAAGCGGATCGGCGGCCGGCGCGGCGGTGTTTGTGACGTTACTGCTGTTGGCCCACATGGTCAGCCCGAACGGGCTTGCGGAGCGGCATTTTCGCTGGCGCGCTCCCTGCCTGCGCCTGTTGCGATTCCACCTGCATTGGCTGATGCCGATCGTCGTGCCCGCGATCTTTGCCGCGGCCGCCCTGGAAGCGCAGTCGTCGGAGGCGCGCAAGTCGTCGCTGGGCCGCGCGGCGTTCATCTTTGCGTTCCTGGCGCTGGCGGTCTTTTCTCAGCGGCTGCTGCGCCCGGGCGCCGGAATCATGCCGGAGACGCCGCGAGAAAGGCAATGGGGCTGGTCGCATCTACTGTGTCAGTCCGGACGCTGGATGGCGCTGGCGATTCCGCTGGCCCTGGCCGCAGCCGCCGCGCTGGGCTACTACTTCACGGCGCTGACCTTCAGTTGGAAACTGCTGCAAACCACCTGGCTGTTGCTGGCGCTGCTCATCCTGTGGGCGCTGTTGTCGCGCTGGCTGCTCTACAAGATGCAACAGCGGGCCTTGAGAGAGGCGAAGGAGCGCGCGGCGGCGGCCGCTCGGCAGGAGGCTTCGGGAGAATCCGCGGCGGCGCCTGATGCGGGAGGAGAGCCGGCGGTGGATATGGCCGACATTCGCGTTCATAGCAGCCGTCTGGCACGCGCCGCTCTGGCCACGGTCGGCATCGTCGGTTCCTGGATGATCTGGGCCGACGTGCTGCCGGCGCTGGAGTTCCTTCGCGGCGTCACGCTGTGGACCGATACGTTGGCGGTATCGCAGACGGTGGCATTGCCGGACGGCACCAGCACGGTCAATCAGATCAACAAGACCGTTCCGATTACGCTCATGGACCTGGGGGCCGCACTGGTCACGCTGGTGCTGACGTTCACCGCAGCGCGCAATATCCCCGGCCTGCTCGAGGTCGCGATCATGGAGCGTCTACCGCTGACGCCGAGCAGCCGGTTCGCCATCGCCACGATCACGGGGTATGTCCTTTCGGTTGTGGGCATCACCATTGCGTTCAATGCGATCGGGGTCGGCTGGTCGAAGGTCCAATGGCTGGCGGCGGCCATGACGGTTGGGCTTGGTTTCGGCCTTCAGGAGATCTTCGCCAACTTCATTTCGGGCCTCATCATTCTGTTCGAGCGGCCGATTCGCGTGGGCGACGCGGTGACGGTCGGGGGCACCAGCGGCATCGTGACGCGCATTCGCATGCGTGCCACCACCATTGTCGACTGGGATCGCAAGGAGCTGATCGTCCCCAACAAGCGATTCATCACGGGGGAGGTTCTGAACTGGACGCTGACGGACCCGACGATCCGACTGGCCCTGCCGGTGAGCGTCGCGCACGGGTCCAACGCCCAACTGGTGCGCGACACCCTCGTGCGCATCGCGAAGGAACATCCCAAGGTGGAAGCGGAGCCGCCGCCCTCCGCCATGTTCCGCGGCCTGGGCCCCAGCTCGATGGACTTCGAACTGTCCGTGTTCGTGCGGCGCGACGATCAGGGCGACGTGCTTCACGAACTCAACTCGGCGCTCGAAGACGCGCTGGTGGCCATCGGCGTCGGCATCGCCGTGCCGATCCATTTGCAGCAGCTTCAGGTGCGGGCGTCCACATGAACGACGCCACGATGCGCGCTGCGCTCGCCGGTCCCATCGAGTTCATGCGGCGGCGCGAATGAAAAAAACGCCGCATCCACATGGGGCGCCCGTCATCGGTTTCGGTCCCGCCGAATGAGCGTTGCGCTGCTCATGAATCGGCGCTTTGCCAGACGACGATCCGATTTCCGTAAGATGGCGTCTGCGTCGGGGCGAGCAGTCCCGACCGCCTGCATCCAGAGCCATTTTACTTCGCCTTGCGAGGAGCGGCGGTCTTGTTTGTCGCGGCGCCGCAGCGCTGCGACGGGCCGGCGATCGAGTCCGCGAATCAGCATGTCGGGCGTTCGATGCCTCTTCCGTGTCGATGACGCTGTTCGCCCGGCGAAAGATAGCCTTGGCGCGAACCGACCCGATCGCGCGCCGCCGCGGATTTCACTGTCGTTCGCCGTCGGCTTCGGTATAAAATACCGGCATGTCCACGCTCAACGCTCCCGCCGGGCTGTTCCGGCCCGCTCAGCACCGCGGCCGACGCGTCATCGTCACGGGTCAGGTCGGCGTCGATAAGAAACCCTTTCTGCGCGAGATCGAGGCGATGGCGCAGCAGCGCGGCCGCAGCATTACGCTCTGCCACGTCGGCGACATGATGTACGACGAGGCGCCCGACGTCATCCACGGACGCATCCTCGACCTGCCGCGCGCCCGGCTGAACACGCTGCGCCGCGCGGTCTTCAAGGACATCCTCGCCACCGCCGAGCGGGTCGACAACCTGATCGTCAACACCCACGCGACGTTCCGCTGGAAGCACGGGCTGTTCGAGGCGTTCGACTTCGATCAGATGATCGCGCTGAACGCCGATCTCTACATCACGCTGGTCGACAACGTCGACGCCATCCACGAACGGCTGACGCGCGAGCACGACCTGCCCCATACGCTCAAGGACATCATGGTGTGGCGCGAGGAGGAGATGCTCGCCACCGAAATTCTGTCGCACGCCGTGCGCGGCCACGGCTGCTTCTTCGTGCTGGCCCGCGGGGCCGAGAAATCCACGGCCGAATCGCTTTTCCGCCTGATGTTCGAGCCGCAGCGACGCAAGATCTACCCCTCGTTTCCAATGACGCACGTCATGAACATGCCCGACGTGCTGGCCGAGATCGACAACTTCCGCGACACGCTGGCCGAGCACTTCATCTGCTTCGACCCCGGCGATCTCGATGAAAAACGCCTTCTGTTCGAGGCGGGCGCCGCCACCCAGCGCGGCGAACTGACCTTCAAGCTGGTCGTCCACGGCCGCGAGATGATCTTCAACACCTCCGACGTGACGGCCGTGGCCCGCGACATCGACGGGCAGATTTACGCCCGCGACTTCAAGCTGATCGATCAGTCGGACATGATCGTCAGCTATATCCCGGAACTGCCCAGCGGCCATCCGGCCTTGTCCAGCGGCGTCGAGCGCGAATTGCAGCACGCCTTCGAGGGCACCCGGGAGGTCTACGTGATCTGGCGCCCGCGGGCCGAGCCGTCGCCGTTCATCACCGAGACCGCCACGCGGGTCTTCAGCACGGTCGAGGACCTGCTGAATTATTTCCAGTCGCGCGGCTACCTCGGCGACTTCCAGCCGCCCCTGCCCGGCACGCGCCCGACCGGCGCGCCCAAGTCGCGCGGGCGACACGGCTGAAAGGCGAAACGTCGAGACAATGGCGTGCCGGCATGCCGGCTCAAGGCACGTGAAGAAGTGTTCCCGGGGGCTTGACGATCCTCGGTGCGCTCATGGCCCCCGCCTGTTCAGCCGGGATTTCTGACAAGCTCTATCGCCACCAGCCGCGGCAGGTCGATGCGCCGGGCGCGAATGTAGCCCTCGGCGGCCAGCGACGCCGTCATGCCGGGTAGATGCGCGTCCTGGCCCCAGGTCAGGATCAGCCAGATCGGCCTGCGGTCGGCCAGGGCGGCCAGGCGCGACGCCGAGTCCGGCGCGGCGGCGTTCAGCGCGACGTGCGTGTTGCGTCCCGTCCAGTGGCAGGCGAACGCGCGGAAGGCGTTGGCGGCCGGGGCGTGAGCCACGATGTCATCCGGCCGAATCTCGTTTTTCAGCGTTTCGGCGACGGCGCGGTAGTCGACCCACATGTCGAGCGGATCGCTGCGGGGCAAAGCACGTGACTGCTGTACGCCCAGCGTCGCAACGGCGGCGAGGGGCAGGAGCCACAGCAAAGCGACGGCGAATGGGCGTGGGCCGCCGGACGCGCCACTTGCACTGGCACTTGCCGTTGCGCGACCGCCACAGGACATCGACGGCGGATGGGAATCGGGCGCCAGGGGGGGGTGGGGTGCGAGATGGGAATCTCGCACCAGCGACGGATGTGGCGCCAGCGACGAATCTCGCGCCGACGTGCCGGTCCCACGCACGGGCAGGAATGCCCGTGCCACGCGGGCGACGGCGCCATCCAGCGCCGCCGCCAGTGCGATCCAGGCCAGCGGCAGGAACAACACAAAGTAGCGCGGCCACAGCGCCTGATTCTGTCGCATGAACAGGTACGACGCAGCCGCCAGCGCGAGCGCGCCGATGCAAACCACGCCGGCCAGCCGCGCCAGACGGCGCGACTCCGGCCGCGTGCCGGCGACGCCGGTCGCGCCGAGGACAATCAGCGCCAGCATCAGCCAGACGATGCCGTCATCGGCCGCCGCGCCCAGTCCGCCGGGCAGCGCCAGCAGGCTGGTGCGCGCCGCCTCCCACAGGCGATGGGGCAGGCCGGCCCAGCCCTCGAACGTCCCGCCGAAGAGCTTGTTGACCTGCTGAAGATGCTCGTACTGCGCCGCGCCCGCATAGATCAGCCACGGCAGCGCGATGAACACCGCCAGCCCGACGCCGCACAGCCACGGAAGGCCGGCACGCAACCGCCGCGCGGGGTGCGGGGAGGGAGGTGAGCTATCGGAATGATCACGCAGCCGGGGGCGGCCGAGCCACGGGGGGCCTCGGCCGACAATTGTCGCCGTCACGAACACGCCGTGCAGCGGCAGCAGAAACAGCACGTGGCCGTGCGTCAGCAGGCCGACGCCCAGAATGACGCCATAGAGTATCGCATATCGCGCCGGCCGGGCGCACGGCGTCTGCGTCAGCAGCAGCACGTAGCGCGTCGAGGCGACGACGCACAGCGTCGCCAGCGCCTGCTCCTTGAGCTGCAACGACACGCCGAGGTCCCACGCGCTGAAGGCGTACAGCAGAATCACGAGCATCGCCCCGCCGCGCGACAGCCCCAGCCGCGCCAGCCACCACAGCGCCACGGCCGTCAGCCCCGCGAAGATGACGTTCCATTGCTTGAGCAGGGCCGGATCGCGAAAGCCGGTGGCGCGCATCGTCTCGTGCAGCACGACGTAATAGCCCGGACCGTAGGGCGACTCGGTCCGCAGCAGGCGCAGCACGTCGCGCAGCGAGCCGAGCCGATGCACGCGCTGGTCGAGAGTGATCGGCTGCTCGTCCATCACCTGCACCGAGCGCACCATGTGCGCGTTGCCCATCGCGATGAAATAGCGCAGGGCTTCGTCTTCCCACAGGCCGCGGTCGTCCACGTGCAGCAGGCGCACGCCGACCACCAGGACGACCGCCGCGACGAGCAGCAGGCGCTCGACGGCGGGGTGCGAACGGGATGAGGGGTTGGCGTTCATGCGGCGTCAGGAAGTCGGCGCGGCGGCGTGCTGCGACGCCGACGCCGGCGCGGCCCGCTCCGCGTCGTGATTGATGCCGACGGCCGCGCCGGCCGAACCGCGATAAGCGGCCACGACTTCGTCCGGCGTCCCGTCGCGGATGATGCGGCCGGCGTTCATCCAGATGCAGCGGTTGCAGTAGCGCTGGATGAGATCCATCTGGTGCGAGACCAGCACGAGAATGCTGGCCCGCTCGATCAGCGCCTTCATGCGCCGCTGCGCCTTCTCAATCCAGTGAATGTCGCCGACGCTGAAAACCTCGTCGAGCAGCAGGATTTCGGGGTCGATCTCCGTGGCGATGCTGAACGCCAGCCGCTGGGCCATGCCCGACGAGTAGTACTTCACCGGGGTGTCGGCGAACTCGCGCAGCTCGGCGAAATCGAGGATGGGATCGACGCGCCCGGCCATCTGCTTCTTGCCGAAGCCCATGATCGCGCCGGTCAGATAGATGTTCTCGCGCCCGCTCAGCTCGTGGTTGAAGCCGATGCCGACTTCCAGCAGCGGCACGAGAAATCCCTGCGTGTGTACCCGTCCGGACGTGGGCGGGTAGATGCGCGAGACGACCTTGAGCAGCGACGACTTGCCCGCGCCGTTGTCGCCGACGATGCCCAGCCGCTGCCCGTGGCCGATGCGCAGGCGAACGTCGCGCAGCGCCTCGACCTCGCGCGTCGGCGCGCCGTAACGGCGGCGCGTGAGGAAATTGACGACCGTTTCCTTGATCGATCGGTGCGGCGTGGCGTAGAGCCGGAACCGCAGGCCGACGTCCTCGAGCAGGATGTAGTTGTCGGCCATGGCGGTCACCGTCACAGGGCGAAGATCAGCCGGTCCTCGAAGCGCCAGAAAATCCACACGCCGCCGACCAAACAGGCGGCGGCGGTCGCCAGGGCGGCGGTCAGCTCGCTGGGCGTGGGCAGCCGGCCGTCGTAGATCGGGCGATGGAACATCTCGATGATCGAATACATCGGGTTGAGCTTGAAATAGACGCGATAAGCGTGCGGGATGGGGGCGGCGTCTTCGAGCGCGGCGGCGGCCTCGGCCGGATCGGCCGGCGCGGTCGCAACGGCCGGCGGCTTGGCCGCGCGGGGCTTGGCCTCGAGCGGATAAATGATCGGCGTGACGTAGAACCAGGCGCTGATAAGCACGGCAATCAGGTGCTGCATGTCGCGGAAATAGACGGTGATCAGCGCGGCCAGCGCGCCGACGCCGAGCGCGACGCAGACGATGCAGGCGAACGACAGCGGCAGGATGAGCAGCGCCGGTTGCAGCGGATTAAAGCCGGAAACAGGCGCAAGCACGATCAGCAGTACGATCAGCGACAGGGCGAAGGTGACGAGGTTCTGAAGCACCATGCTGACGGGAAAGACGAGCTTGGGAAAGTACTGTCGGCGGAGCATGTGCTCGGCGCCGATGATGCTGAGCGTGCAGTTGTCGATGGAGGTCGAGAAGAAGGCCCACGGGATCAGTCCGCTGAGCACGTAAAGCGCGTAGTCGCGCACGCCGAATCTGAAGATGAGCGAGAAGACGATCGTGATGACGATCATCTGAAGCAGCGGGTTGAGCAGCGACCAGAAGAAGCCGAGGATCGAGCGGCGGTACTTGACCTTGAGGTTCTGCGCGACGAAGTTCTTGACGACCTCGCGGAAGCGCCACAGTTCCTGAATTCGTTCCGCCGTGTGCATGCGCCGTCATACGCGGGGGGAAAGGTCAGCGGCGCCGCCTGGTCGATGCGAACGCGTTCCGATGACCGGCGGGGCGAGTATCCCGCTGGGCGCGGCGCCTGTCAAGAACGCGGGTGGGAAACGTTGAATCGTCGAAACGAAAGACATGGCAACAGGGAACAGCAGAAAGGCAACGAGGGCGGCGACGAAGCGGCCCCCGCGCAAGCGGGGGAGCGGCGAAGGGGAGACATAAGGGTGACGATCGTCGGGCTTGGCCGCGGACGTACGTCCACCTCCGTCCATCTAGTCCACGTCGTCCATTCGGTCCATACCGTCCACGGTCACGCGACGCCGCGTGGCACTGGATTCCCGCCTGCGCGGGAATGACGGCATGGGGCCGAACGCCGACGGCGGACGGCATACGGTCCGCACAGCGGCCCCTGCGCTTCGCGGCCGGCGCGTCGCGCGGTCAGACGCGATGCGCCGGCTCGGGCAGATCGTGCGCGATTTTCTGCTGTTGTTGCTGAGCCCCGTCGTTGGTGAAGAGCACCGTCTCGTCGTTGATCATCGCCTGGAGGTGCACGGGACGCTGCCAGATGGTGTGCACGTTGCGCAGCGTTTCGACGGCGTACTTGATGTCGAGGTCGACGCCGTTGTACTTGTGTGCCAGGTACAGCTCGCCGCGGTTGTTGTAGTTGCCGTCGACGACGTAGATGTAGGGCTGGCCGTGATTGGTCAGCATGAAGAGCATCTGCTGTTTGATCTTTTCGAACTCGTGATCGACGACGACCATGCGTCGCGTGGCGGGGTCCTGGCGGTAGAAGAACAGCTTGGCGCGCTGCGCGAACTCGGGCGTGAGGAACTCGTCGATGAACATCACGTCGTTGTAGATGCGCCGCACCTCGAAGATTTTCTGACGCCCCAGGCCGAGCTGGCGGTCCCACTTGCGCCGCGCGTCGAGCGATTCGCACTCCTCGTATTCCTTGCCGAAGCGCCCGCGGTTCCAGCGGTCCTCGATGTCGCGGAACAGCTCCAGACCGATTTTGTAAGGATTAATGCGGCCCGGCGGCATGGCGACCGTGCCCGAATGATGATCGGCGTACGTGATCAGCTCGTCGTCGCGCAGGATGCGCGTGGTCATCATGCGGCTGTGCCAGTACGTGGCCCAGCCCTCGTTCATGATTTTGGTCTGGCCCTGCGGGGCGTAGTAGTAGGCCTCTTCGCGGACGATCGACAGGATGTCCACCTGCCAATCCTCGAGCGGCGCGTGCTCCAGCAGGTAGAGCAGGACGTCGCGGACGGGCTGCGGCGGCTCTTTCTTGCGCTTCTGCTCCTGCTCCTCCTTGATGCGCGTGCGTTCTTCGCGCATCCGCTCGGGCGGGTTGATCCAGCGGTCCATGTAGTCCTTGGACTGATACTTGGTCACCTGGTCGTCGAAGTGCCGCGCGACCGGCGCGGGGCGCTTGCGCGGCTCGACGCGCTTGATTTCGCCGCGCTTCATCAGCGCGCTGTGCGGGTCGATCAGATTGTCCAGCGAGACGCACACGTCGATGAAGCGCTCGACCTCGTCGAACCCGACGCGGTCCACCAGCCGGCGGATGCGCGTGGCGTGATTGGCCATTTCGTCGATCATTTTGCGGTTGGTCTGACCGAACCAGATGTTGTGCTTGAAGAAGTCGCAGTGGGCATAGACGTGGGCCATCACCAGCTTCTGGTCCGTCAGGCTGTTGTCGGAGACGAGATAGGCGTAGCACGGGTCGTTGTTGATCACCATCTCGTAGATTTTGCCCAGGCCGTAGGTGTGCTCCTTGCGCAGCCGCTCGTACTCCATGCCGAAGCGCCAGTGCGGATAGCGGCGCGGGAAGCCGCCGTAGGCGGCGATCTGGCTCATCGTGTCGAAGTCGACCAGTTCGAAGATGGTTTCGTAGAAGTCGAGGCCCATTTCGCGCGCGATGGCGGCGATTTCACGGGCATGTCGTTCGAGATCCGGCGGCAGAGCGGTCTTATGGGACACGCAAGACTCCCCGCGGACGCACCAGGGCGCATCCGATATTTCATTTTATTGGCGGAACGAAGCCTCGTCTTCAGCTAGATTGTATGCGAACCGCAAAAACCGCGCTGCCGCCCGGCCTGGACCGGTGAACGCATCGCTCGGGCGGCCCGCCGCGGCCGGACGGGCCAAAGCTGCGCTGTGGCCGGCCGGCGATGCCGGGTGTGGCAAGGCACGATTGAGCGTCGCTCATGTTGCGAGTCGTCACATTCACGATCGCACTGTGCGGCCTGACACTCGGCGTGCCGGCGTGCCGGATGGCACGTGCGCCTCAGACTTCGATGCAGTCGTTTTCCCTTCGAGTGTTAACCTACAACATCAACGCCTCCGCGCCGCTGACCGACGAAAGCCTGCGGGCAATCCGCGAGGCCAACGCCGATCTGGTCTGCCTTCAGGAGGTCCGCAGCGACGCGGAGACCCGGCTGCGGAACGAGTTTCGGCGAACCTACCCGCACGTGTTCTCCCTGGCGACCCCCGGCGGTTGGGACGGGCTGCTCATACTCTCCCGACACAAGCTGCGTCGCCAACGGGCGCTGCCGAAGACGCCGGAATCCTGGTTCCCGGCGATGGCGGCGGATGTGTCCACGCCGGCCGGCGACATTCAGGTGCTCAACGTTCATCTGCGGCCGCGAGTCGCCGACTTCGGCGGCGTGCTGGTCGGCCACTTCGTGGTGGGTCCGATGCACGAGCGGGAACTGGCGGCGCATCTGGCGATGTTCGACACGGATCGGCCGCTGCTGGTCATCGGGGATATGAACGCGGCGGATGATGAACCGGCCATGAAGTATATGAATCAGCGCGGCCTGGCCAGCGCCCTGGCGCCGTTCGATTCGGCGTCGCCGACGTTCATCGGAAAGTACCGTCGCATTCCGGTGCGGGGGCGCGTCGATCACATCATGCATTCGCGGCACTTTCGAGCCACCGAGGCGGCGGTGATCGACAATCGCGGCTCGGATCATCTGCCGGTCACGGCGCGGCTGGAGTGGAATTGAGAGTGAACGCCGCGGGATTTGCGCGTGCGGCGTATGTCGCGCGGCGAGGCCCGTCGCAGGACGGTTCCTGATCCGTGTTTTAGAAGTCGCGCACAAATAACCAGAACGATTGTCCTGGGTGGTACGGGCATCTTGCGATCGTGCTGGGTGGTACGGGCATCTTGCCCGTTCCGGACGGGCGGGACGCCCGTACCACGCCTGTGCAATTCGTTCACGCTATTTCCGCGCGATGCCTTAGCGGCTTCGGATCCGAGCGCAATCGCCGGGGATGCCGTTCGTTCGCGAGTTCGTGTCGATTCACGCGGAATCCGCCTGGACCCATCGCCGCCTTGGCGTGCAGCGGGATCCCACACGGCCAAGCCCTTGCGAGGCACGGTTTTCTGAATCGTACCGTGCACCTCGCGCGAGGGCTTGACCACGCCCCGCCGGCGAAATGGCACGGCTTATATCGCGTCGATTCCCCAGCCGGTTCGCTTTCGCTTGCGGATCGCCTCGCATCGCACGGTATCATTCCTTCACGGCCGCGGCCCGATGCAGTAACGATTGCGGCCATCAGGACGATCGTGCCCCACGCACCCACCGGGACCCATGCCAGGTTACCGCGGGCAGTCGACGTGCTCGTGCTGCTCGCGGGGCTTTTTCTGTACTCGCGTTATCGCTACGACTGGGTCCGGCATCAGCTCATCGACACCGGCGGCGTGCAGTGGCCGGCGTTGGTCCTGCCGATGATCCTGGTTCTTCTCGTCGTCAGCGGCGCCGCGCGCGGCGAGCGCGATGCGCGCGGCCGGCTTCGTCACGGGGCGTTCGCCGTTATCGCCACGCTGATCCTGCTGGCACAATGGCTGACGGCTGCGCATTCGCCGTGGCTGCTCTACGCCTGGATCGCGTGCGTCGCGGCGATGGTCTCTGTGCGTGTGGGCCATTGGCTACCCACCCGGCCGGGGATCGCAGGCGCGCTGGCGATCGTCGCGCTGTTCGGCGCAGTGGCGACCGCGCTGCACGTGCAGCTTCAACTTTTTCTGTGGCGGCACATGTCGTTCGGTTATCACGACATCGGCTTGTTCGCCCGCGCGCTGCACAATGGCGCGGCGGGCAAGGGCCTGTGGGTCGAGTCGCTGGGCCGATCGATTCTGGGCGAACACGCCTTTATCGCGGCGTGGCCGCTGGCGTGGCTGTGCCGGCTTGGGGCCGATCCGTTCCTGCTGCTGGTCGTGCTGGGACCGCTGGCGCTGAACGGCGCGGGCATCGTGGTGGCCTGGTTTGCCTGGCGGCGACTGGAATCGGCCGGCGCGGCGCTGTTCGCGGGGCTGGCGTGGATTCTGTTGCCGATGCACGGCTGCCTGATCGTCGCCCACGGATACGGATTTCACGAGTCCTACCTGGCCGCGCCGCTGCTGGCGGCCGGATTCGGGCTGGGGTTCCTTGGCCGGCATCGCGGCGCGGCGATCGTGTTGTGCCTGTCGATATTGATCCGCGAAGACATCGCCCTGACCGTCGCGGCGTGGGGAGTGTACGTATGTTTGGTGGATCGCCGCGGAGTGATCGGCGTGGCGACGGCGGCTGTCGCGGCGACGTGGTTTGCCCTGGCGGTGTTCGTGGTCGTGCCGGCCTATCGCGGTGAGCCGTATCCGCACATGGGGTTTCATTTCCGCGATGCGCTGGGGACGACGGCCGCCGCGGTCGGAATCAACCTGTCGTTTCTGACCACGCTGCTGCTGCCGATGGCGTTCCTGCCGATTCGCGGCTGGCGATTCGCGTTGGTGAGCCTGCCGGCGATCGTCGAGACGGTGCTGACGAAGAACCCGGAGTTGCACAATCTGGGATTTCACTACTACGTGCCGGCGATGGTCGTGCTGTTCTTCGCGGCGATCGAGGGCGGGCGCAGTGCGGCGCGCCGGCGGATCGAAGGGGCCGGCGAAGCGCCGCGGGAAGCGGGGCGCCGCGTGGCCCGGCTGTGCGAATCGAGCACAGGCGCTGCCGGGGAAGTCGGCGGTCGGGAGTCGCTGTCGCGATCGGCGCTGCGGCCGGGCATTGGTTTGCTGGCGGCGGCGATTCTGGGACAGGCGTATCTTGGCGCAGGCGCATGGACGAACAATCCGGCGATTCCAACGGCCCATCCGGCGCTGATTCGCGCCTACGAGCCGGTGGTCGCGCTGCGCGAGCAGATGCCGGAGACGGCCGGCGTGACGGCCAGCTACCGCATTGCGGCGCACTTCCTGGACGCCGCGGCGCTGTGGACGACCGGCAACGAGAAGCTGGGCGACCTGGTTGTGGTGCATCACGCCGACGTGATCGACGAGCGGCGGCCGCGCGATGCGCTGGTTCGTGCGCTGGCGACCGGGGCGTATCAGCCGATCTTTGCCGATCATCACCTCGTCGCCCTGGCCCGCACGGCCGAGGCGACTCCACTGGCCGCGCGCCTGCGGCCGGTCGGCGTGCCCCCCGACGTGCCGCGCGTATCGCTGGAGATGGGTGAGGGCATCGAGCTGGTCGGGATGCAGGCGCGGCCGGATGCGGGCCGCGGTCAGGTGCGCGTGACGATGATCTGGCGATGCGTTGCGGTGGCGCAGCGCGATCGCCGCTTCGGACTGACGCTGGGCGAATCGCGCTGGGGGCCGTTTTATTTCGCGCACGGAGCGTATCCGACGAACACGTGGCGCATCGGCGAGCATTATCGTGACGACGTGACGCTGGAAGCCTCGGCCGGCGAACGGTCGCGCATCACGGCGCTGCGGCCGGTGCTGCTCGAGTAAAGTGATTCGGCTCGGGACGAAGCGGCGAGGTCATGAGAACGCGCGCCCGGCAGGATTCGAACCTGCGACCTGCGGTTTAGGAAACCGCTGCTCTATCCTGCTGAGCTACGGGCGCTTCGCCGCCTGCGGACCTCCCCCTGGCCCGCCGGGCGGGCCGACGATTGCGTGGAATTGTAAAGGCGTCAAGGGGGGCGGACCACGCGCCCGTCACTTTGCACCACTGCGCTGGATGTTTGAAAGTTGGCCCTTCAGCTCGGTCCGCCCACTTGCGCGGAGGGTTTCGGTACGGCTCAGACTTTGATCGAGGCTGTGGTGTTGGTTTCCTGCCGGCATGCAAGCCCGCCCCGCCTTGCGGGCGGTCGGGGGGTTTCGTACCATGTCGCGTCGCGCGCGGGGCGGGTGCTTGCCGCGTCGGAAACCCAGGAATCGCACCGTTGCCGGCGCATGCGAAGGGCCGCACCCTTGTTGGTGCGGGCCGGGTCTCGCCCGGCGCGCCGTAAGGAGCCGTGAGTGGCTGGGAATCTGGATCATCGTTCGTCTCACTTGTTTACGTCGGAATCCGTAACGATGGGCCATCCGGACAAGGTGGCCGATCAGATCAGCGACGCGATACTCGACAGCATTCTGGAACACGATCCCGTCGCGCGCGTGGCGTGCGAGACGCTGGTGACGACCGGGCTAATCGTCATCGCCGGGGAAGTCACCGTCCACAACCAGAAGGCGCAGGACGCGCTGAACCGCGCCGAAGACACCGCCCGCGCGACCGTCCGCGCCATCGGCTACGACGATCCACTGGTCGGCTTCGACTATCGAAGCTGCGGCGTGCTGCGGGCGATTCACGGGCAGTCGCCCGACATCAGCCAGGGCGTCACGGCCACGCCGAAACACGCTCAGGGCGCGGGCGATCAGGGGCTGATGTTCGGCTTCGCCTGCCGCGAGACGCGCGCCTATATGCCGCTGCCCATTCACTTGTCGCACCGCCTGTGCGAGCGGCTGGCCGAAGCGCGCGAGTCGGGCGAAGTCTCCTGGCTGCGGCCGGACGGCAAGTCGCAGGTGACGATCGAATACCGCAACGGCCGGGCGGCCCGGCTGCACACGGTCGTGATATCGACGCAGCACAAGGAAGATCCAAAGCTGATCGACCGCAACGGCAACGTCAATGAGACCTTCCGCCGCACGATCATCGAAAAGATCATCCGGCCGGTGGTGCAGGGTGAGAACCCGGCGCTGTGGAACCGCGACGTGGTGTTTCACATCAATCCGACGGGACGATTCGTCGTCGGCGGACCGCACGGCGACACGGGGCTGACCGGGCGCAAGATCATCGTCGACACGTACGGCGGGCGCGGCGCGCACGGCGGCGGGGCGTTCTCGGGCAAGGATCCAAGCAAGGTCGACCGCTCGGCCAGCTACATGGCGAGGCACGTGGCCAAGAACATCGTGGCGGCGGGGCTGGCGGACGTGTGCGAGGTGCAGCTCAGCTACGCAATCGGCGTGGCGGAGCCGATCAGCGTGCTGGTCGACACGCAGGGGACGGGCCGGTTGGACGAAGAGGTTCTGTCGCGGCTGGTGCGCGATCAGTTCCCGCTGACGCCGGCGGGGATCATCAGCGATCTGAAGCTGCTGCGGCCGATCTATCGCGAGACGGCGCGGCACGGGCATTTCGGCCGGAATCTGGCGGCGTTCACGTGGGAGAAGACGCACCGCGCCGCGGCGTTGAAGAAGGCCGCGGCGAAGTGGATGAAGGGCTGAGGCGGCGCGCGGGCACATGCTGATCCGAGCCGCAAGTGCCAGTGCGGCGGTCATTCGGAGCCGCGCAGCGTGAGCAAGCGGGATCAGTGAGCCACAGGTGCGGGCGACGGCGGTTTCTCCGGTTCGCGGCGTGGACCGCGGCGCTTGCGCTTGCGGCTCGGATCATGTTGCACGGGCTGCAAGCCCGTGCCACGCGGAGTGGTCCGCACAGCGGACCCTACGATGCGTGCAAGGAGACTACCGATGCAGATCACCAGCGGTCCGCTTTCGGGTTATCGCAATCGGCTGCTGATTGCGACGCTTCTGTTTCTGGGCGCGGCGGGGTGGTTCGGGTGGGATGGCTGGCGCGGCTACGCGGCGGCCAACGTGACGGAGATGAAGAGCCTGCTGCCCGCCGACGCGCAGGGAAGCGTCGTTGTCGATCCGCGCGTGACGAAGGAGTTTCACGGCACGACGCTCGAGGTGATCAAGGGTGATCTGGGATTCGAGCCGCCGGTACAGTCCCAGAAAGAGGCGCGGTACTTCGGCATCGACGGCTTTCTGACGATGGAGAACAAGTCAACGGGCATGGCGGAATGGAAGACGGTGCGGCACAGCCAGACGGACATACTGCTTCAAAAGATCATCGCGTTCGTGCTGCTCGGCGTGGGGCTGATCATGCTGTTTCGGCTGATGGGCGCAATTCAAACGCGTGTGGTGCTCGACGACGCGGGATTGCGTCTGCCGTCCGGGCAAACGGTTGCATGGGAGGCGATGCGCTCGCTGGCGACGAACCGCTATCGCGACAAGGGCTGGGTCGATTTGGAATACGACGCCGGCGGCGCGTCCCGGGTTTTTCGCATCGATTCTTATCAACTGGCGGAGTTCGACGCCATTGTGGATGAGATTTGCACGCGAAAGGGGTTCGAGAATCCGCTGGCGAAACAGGGATAGGCGCCTGTCGCGCGAAAACGAGACGCGCACGTCAGTAAGCGTTGGGCGTGGCACTGGAAGGGCGCGTTCGATGGCGCAAAGGCGTTTCTTCGCCTTCCCGGCGTGAACGCTTACTCACGTGCGCGTCTTGCTACGAAGCAAACACGCACGTTCGCACGCGCTACGCCCCCCCGCAGGCGCGGGCCGTGCCGCGCGACGCGTCGATGGCCGACTGATAGACGTCGATGCAGTGCCGCGCCGAATCGTGCCACGTCAGCTTGCGCACCTCGATGTTGCCGTGTTGTCGCAGCGTGGCCTGCAACGGCGGGTGGCGCAGCACGGCGATGATCTTGTTGGCCATCTCGTCGACATCCCAGAAGTCGACTTTCAGCACGTGCGTCAGCACCTCGGCTACGCCCGACTGCTTGCTGATGATGACCGGCACGTCGTGCGACATGGCTTCCAGCGGCGCGATGCCGAACGGTTCGCTGACCGACGGCATGACGTACAGATCGGCCATCTTGAAGACGCGGTTCACGTCCTCGCCGCGCAGGAAACCGGTGAACAGCACCTTGTGCCCGATGCCCATCTCCGCGGCCATCTCGATCGACTTGCGAATCAGATCGCCCGAGCCGGCCATGACGAATCGCACGTTGTCCATGACCGACAGCACCTTGCGCGCGGCCTGAAGGAAATACTCCGGCCCCTTCTGCATCGTGATGCGGCCGAGGAAAAGAACGATTTTCTCGTCGCGTCGGATGGCCGGCGGCGAACCCTTCGGCGCCGGGCCGTTGATGTCGATGGCGTTATAGACGACTTGCACCTTTACTTCGGGCACGGCGTAGCGCGACGTGACGATGTTCTTCGTCAGGAAGCTGACGCAGATGATCTTTGTCGCGAAATGCATCCCATGCCGCTCGATGTCGTAGATGCGCTGATGCACGTGAATGCCCGAGCGGTCGAACTCGGTCGAATGAACGTGAATGACGAGCGGCTTGCGGCTGATGGCCGACGCGGCGATGCCGGCCGGGAACGTCATCCAGTCGTGCGCGTGAATGACGTCGAACGATTCGCGCCGAGCCAGCCAGCGGACGAAGCGCGCGTAGCGCCCCACTTCGGTGAACAGATCGCCGCCGTAATGCTGGCCCGCCCCGCCGCCGGCCGGCGCGGGCGGCGGCGGCTCGATCGACGTGCCCGCCGCCTCGCCGATCAGTTCAGGCTCGACGGCTTCGTATTCGACGGCGCCGCCGCCGGCGCCCACCGCGCGCGTGCCGCGCGATCGCTGCGGATCGCCGCCGAAGACGACCGGATCGAGATAGGGCGCGAGCATGACGTCGACGGCCCGAAACGTGACGTGCTCGAATTCCTCGAGCCGGAACTCCTGGCTGCCCGGCATTCCGCGTCCGGCCTGGGCGCTGTCGATCGGACGGCCGCGCTCGTCGAGGGCGGGCGCCAATCCGCCGCGCAGCACTTCCTGCGGCGACAGCAGCCGAACGTGGGTGGCCAGGCGCGTGTCGACCGGTCGGGGCAACACGAACAGGACGTCGGTGTTCAGCTCGCTCATGGCCTTGGTCAGGCCGTAGCAGGCGGTGCCCAGACCGCCGCTGATAAACGGTGGAAACTCCCAGCCCAGCATCAAGACTTTCATCGACGTCGCCTGTGTCAATAGGGTGCGCGTGAATTTGCGAAGCATGGGGAATGTAGCGTCCACGCGGGGAATTCGCTACGGCGGGGCGGGGCCGGTGAGATTGGGCGTTTCCCCCCATCTTCGCGAAAGGTCGGTGGAGCGAATGCGGCACGGAGATTGCAGGTAAATGCGGGACCGCGGCTGTGCGGCGTGCCAGTGCCGATGAGGCGGTCCAGGCGCTCAAAGCCCGTGCCGCGCGGAAAACGAGGTGCGCGCGTAAGTAAGCGTTTGGCGTGGTACTGGAAGAGCGCGTTCGACGGCGCGGGGGCGTTTCGTCGCCATCGAGGCGTGAACGCTTACTGACCTGCGCGTGTCGTTAAGAAACGAACACGCACGTTTGCACGGGCTGTCACCCCGCGCAAGATGGGGCTGCGCCACGCCGTGGAGCGCGGCTGTACCGCTTGCGAATAGCCCTGCCGGGCGTAGCGAATTCGCTACAATGGTTCCTTCGCGTACCGCAGGGGGCGGCGCGGCGTGATTTCAGGAGAGTGTCAAACCGCATGATCATCGGCGTACCCAGGGAAACGTGTCCGGGCGAACGCCGCGTGGCGCTCGTGCCCGCCGTACTTGCTCCGCTGAAAAAGCTCGGCGCAGAGGCGGTCATCGAACGCGGCGCGGGACTGGAAGCCGGATTTACTGACGAAGAATATCACGAAAAAGGCGCCCGCCTCGCCGGGCAGCGCGACGACGTATTCGCCGAGGCCGACATCGTCGCGCAGGTGCGCGCACTCGGCGCCAATCCCGAGGCCGGCCGGCTCGATCTGCCGCTGCTGCGCCGCGATCAGTCGCTGATCGGAATGTGCGAGCCGCTGACGGCGGGCGAGGTCTGCCGTGAGGCGGCCGAGCGCGGCGTCAACCTGTTTTCGATGGAGCTGATCCCGCGCATCACGCGCGCCCAGAGCATGGACGTGCTGTCGTCGCAGGCGACGGTGGCCGGCTACAAGGCGGTGCTGCTGGCGGCCGACGCGCTGCCGCGCATGTTTCCGATGCTGATGACGGCGGCGGGGACGGTCGCCCCGGCGCGGGTGTTTGTCATCGGCGCGGGAGTGGCGGGCTTGCAGGCCATCGCGACGGCGCGGCGGCTGGGCGCGGTGGTCAGCGGGTACGACGTGCGGCCGGCGGTAAAGGAACAGGTCGAGAGCCTGGGGGCGAAGTTCGTCGAGATGAAACTCGAGACCGGGGCGGCCGAGGACAAGGGCGGTTACGCCAGGGCGATGGGCGAGGAGTTCTATCGCAAACAGCGCGAGTTGATGACCGAGGTCGTGAAGCATCACGACGTGGTCATCACCACCGCCGTCGTGCCGGGCAAGAAAGCGCCGGTGCTGCTGACGGCCGAGATGGTGCGCGGCATGGCGCCCGGTTCGGTGATCGTCGACCTGGCGGCGGAGCGCGGCGGCAACTGTGAGCTGACGCGGCCGGGCGAGACGGTCGTCGAGGGCGGCGTGACGATCCTGGGTCCGGCGAACCTGCCGGCGATGGTGCCGTATCACGCCAGCCAGATGTACGCGCAGAACATCGTGAACTTCCTGAAGAACCTGGTGAAGGACAACGCGATTCGTTTCGAGGCGAATGACGAGATCATTCGCGAGACGCTGGTGACGCGCGGCGGGCAGGTGGTGCATCCGCGGGTCAAGGAACTGCTGGGCGCCTCGCCGGCGATGAGCGGGGCGGGGGCGTAGCGGCGCGCCACGCGACCTGATCCGGGCTGCAAGGGCCAGCGATGCGGTCCTTGGCGCCGCGGCGCTTGCCGGGGCAGGTTTTGCGAGAAAGGATTCTCGCACCAGCGAAGACCGCGGCGCTTTCGCCGGAGGCTCGACGCTGGGACCGGTTCGCGCGGAGAACATCCGCAATTGAGGACGAGCTTGAAACAAGGACCGCAACATGACGATTGACGTATTTTTGATTTGCCTGACGATTCTGACGCTCGCCACGTTTCTCGGCCTGGAACTGATCACCAAGGTCCCGCCGACGCTGCACACGCCCCTGATGTCCGGCAGCAACGCCATTTCGGGCATCACGATCATCGGCGCGATTCTCGTCGCCGGAATGCAGGGCAAGGGCGTCTTTGTCGCGGTATTCGGCCTACTGGCCATTATCTTTGCCATGATCAACGTGGTGGGCGGTTTCATGGTCACCAACCGCATGTTGAGCATGTTCAAGCGGAAGGATTAGTCCGTGTCGCAAGCGTTTCCGAATTTCGTCTATCTCGTCGCCGGCGTTCTCTTCATGTACGTGCTCAAGGGGCTGAGCCACCCGCGCAAGGCGGTGCGGGCCAACCAGCTTGGCGCGGCGGGCATGACGCTGGCCATCGTCGTCACCATTGCGGTGGCCGTCAGCAGCCCTGACATTCACGGCATCGGCTACGTCCTGATTGCCGCCGGCATCGTGATCGGGTCGGTCATCGGCGCCACTTTCGCGATTCGCGTCCCGATGACCTCCATGCCACAGATGGTCGGCCTGCTCAACGGCTTCGGCGGCGGCGCGTCGATGATGGTCGCCTCGGGCGATCTGATCGCTTCGGGCAGTCACAGTACGCCGTTCCTGGCCGGATCCACCATGGTTGCCGGCCTCATCGGCACCGTGACCTTTTTTGGCAGCCTGGTGGCGGCCGGCAAGCTTCAGGAACTCAAGTGGGTTCCCTCCGGCAACGTCATTCCGCGACAACAACTCGTCAATCTCTCGCTCACGATTGTGTGCTTCGGGCTGGCGGCTTGGGCGGTGTACAACCCCGCCGTGACGATCTGGGTCTTCTGGCCGATGTGTCTGCTCGCGGCAGTGCTGGGCGTTCTTTCGACGACGCCCATCGGCGGCGCGGACATGCCGGTCGTGATCTGCCTGCTGAATGCGTATTCGGGCATGGCGGCCGCGGCGACCGGCTTCGTGCTGAACAACAACGTGCTGATCATCGCCGGGGCGCTGGTCGGATCGTCCGGCATCATCCTGTGCCAGATCATGTGTAAGGCGATGAACCGCTCGCTGGTCAACGTGCTGTTCGGCACTCTCGGTCCGGCCGAAGGCTCGGCCACGGCCGACGAGGTCTATGCCGGCAAGGTCAAGTCGGCCTCGGCCGACGAAGTGGCCATGCTGTTCGACAACGCGCGGCGCGTGGTGATCGTCCCGGGTTATGGTCTGGCGGTAGCGCAGGCGCAGCACGCGGTGCGCGATCTGACGAACCTGCTCGAAAGCCGCGGCGTGGAGGTCGAGTTCGGCATCCACCCCGTCGCGGGCCGGATGCCGGGGCACATGAACGTGTTGCTGGCGGAGGCGAACATACCTTACGAAAAAGTGCGCGAGATGGACGACATCAATCCGACGTTCGAACAGACCGACGTGGCAGTGGTGATCGGCGCCAACGACGTGGTCAATCCGGTGGCGCGCACCGATCCCAAGTCGCCCATCGCCGGCATGCCGATCCTGGATGTCGACAAGGCCCGCACCGTGGTCGTCGTCAAGCGCAGCCTGAGTCCCGGTTTCGCGGGCATTCCCAACCCGCTGTTCGCGGCCGACAACACGCTGATGTATTTCGGCGACGGCAAGAAGGCGATCGTCGATCTGATTACGGCGGTGAAAGAGTCGTAGGTTGTGGAGTGGCCGCAGTTGCGACTTTCACGGCCAGGCTTCACCGAACCGCGACCGTGACGGAGCGGCGGAAAACGCATCGGTTCCGGCAATCGGCCGGCCGTTTTCGCAACGCGGCGATGCAAGGAAGTCGGTGGCACGCTCGAAACTGCCGGGTCTCCCGCCGCTCCCTCACGGTCGCGGTTCGGTTCGAGCTTTTCAAGCGCGTTCTAACCTCAAGAGGCCCGGGCTTAGGAGTCGCACACAAATAACCAGAACGATTGTCCTGGGTGGTACGGGCATCTTGCCCGTTCCGGACGGGCGGGACGCCCGTACCACCCCTCTGCAATTCGTTCACCTTATTTCCGCGCGATGCCTTAGCCTCTGATGGGTCGGCTTCAGCCGCCCCGTGTTTGCCACCAGCTTTAGCTGGTGGGACGTTGGCCGCGATTCATCAATTGTCTCTTCCTGTCCATCAGCCGGCTTCAGCCGGGCTTGGCTCTCGGTCCTCCGGCAAATAGCACGCATCGAGTCTCGCAGGTTCCGGCAGCAAGACCGGCTGAAGCCGGCTGAAGGAAGATGGGAAGT
>WYBU01000117.1 GCA_011525745.1 Planctomycetaceae bacterium
CCTTCCACTTGTCGTTGCGGAAGGCGCTGATGGCGGACGGCTTCATGTTCGTCCGCTTGGCCAGCTCCGCCGCCGTCACCAGTTTTTGGCTGATTACATGATTCACATAGTCCCGCGCTTCGCGCAGGTCGCTGTCGTTGTGAACGTCCCTGTTCATTGCCCATGTCCCGACCGGGTCTGTCCGCCGGTCAATTTCCAAGCGTTCAAAAATGTCGTCGATGCGGTCGAACGTCTCGCCGCCGTCGTTGTTGTTGAAACTTGTCGTCATTTCCCTGACCCCCGTACAAACTGACCCAGCCGGTCAAAGACCGACTCCTTCGCGCGGCCGGCCCGTTCCGCGCGCGACCTTTCCGCGAATGCCGCCATCCGCTTTTGCATGTCCGAAAGACCGTCGGCGTCGGGATTGCTCGCCGCCGCATCCGCCGGCCCGACTCCGTCGCCGACCGCTTTCCGCAACGGTTGCACGGCCTTGGAAGGCAATTCAAGCGGCGTGCGAACCGGCACAAGAATCGGCCCGCCATCCGGCGTCGGCGGATCGGGCAGGCGCCGCTCCGCCGCATCCGCCGCCAGGGCGGCCAGCGTGCGCTCCACCGGATCGCGCAGATATTGGGTCCCCGCGTTACGCGCCTGCCGCAGGGCGCGCTTCTCGCGCGCGATTTCCCGCATGGTTTGTCGTAAATCGTCGGATGCGATCTTGCGGTTGAAACGCCGGTTGGCCGCGGCCCGGCAGATAAAGCCGTATTCCATCGTCCAGACCGTCACCGCCGACAGGTCTTCCGGGTCATACCCGATGCGGACCTTCGTCCCGATCGGCAGCGCTCGCAGCGCCGGCTCGTCCCAGCCGTAGCGGACCGTCGTTCCCGCGATTCGCACGGCCACGCCGTTGCGCCCAACCGAAACCGGCCGGTGCCAGAGCTGCAAACATAGCTCGCGGACCGCGTCCGGCATCGTGCGTTTCATAATCGCCGTCGCCATCACCTGCCGTGGCGTGCGGCCGTTCATCCCTTCGCCGCCGTGCGGCGTGTCCATATAGTTTGCGACGAACTGGCGCAACGCTGCCGCCAGTTCATTCCACTCAACCGCCAGCGCCTCCAGCGCCGCGTGCGCTTCCGGCCGGTCTTGCGGGCAGCCCCCGCAATAGCTTGGAAACGCCTTCCAAAGTTGCTCCGTCAGCGTGCGGAAAAATCGCTCCAGCCGCGCCTTGCTGTTGGGGCAATAGGGCGTCGCCCACTGCGGCGTAATCCCGCACAGCGAAAAGACGCCGTTTTCTGTCTCTATTGCGTCCTGCCGGTTCTGCGGCGGGCGCCGCTTCGGCGCGCCGCCGGTCCAGCTCCACGCGCTGAAATTCCTGCCGTTATCGACGTGCACAAAAGCCGGCAGCCCGAACGTATCCGCTCCGTCACGGAAGGCCAGCAGTAGGCTTTGTTCCGTCCCGCTGTAGGTCAGGCGGATGCCGGCGATCGCGCGTGACCGCCAGTCCATCCAGGCCGAAACCACCGGCCGCACGATTTCCCCGCGCGGCGTTCGCACCCACACATCGACCGTCGAGTCGTCGCCGATCCAGCACTCGCCCGGCTCGTAGCTTTGAAGGTCCGGCTCAATCCATCGTCCTGCGCGCTGCGCGTAGGCCAGATCGCCGCCCTGATTGAGGATCAGCCCGCGCTCATTGCGCGTCCTTTTGTCCCACGCCGCGCAGGTCGAATACTGGCTAAACCATGTCCATTGATTGCGGCCCGCCTCAGTCTTCGTCAGCCGCCACGCTTGCCGAATCGAGAGCCGATTCGGCCCGTGCCGCAACGCCCGGAAGTAGCCAACGGCTTCAACGCTCAGTCCGTCCGCCCGTGTGAACCGCCCCCGGCCATCGACCAGCGCATCCGCGCCGCCGCTGCGATACTCGCCTTCCCATCGCGCCAGGCTGCGCGGCGAAATCCGAATCACCGACTCCGTCCGCCCATCCATGAACGCGAACCGCCCACCACGCTCGGCGCAGAATGCGATGACCGCCTTCGTCGCCCCGCCCAGCCGCGAACCGTTCATCCGGGCGAAAACATCCGCCGCGCGCAGCGCCGCGATCCGCGCCGCGACGATGGCCCGCCGGTCGCGCGGCTCGCGGGCGAGTTTTTCACCTATCGTGCAAGGTTCGCTCAGGCAGGCGTGAAGCGAAGAGGGAACGTACAGCACGCGCCCAACCATCACCGGCTCATTCGCCGTGCCGATCGCCGCTTGTGCCGAGCGATAAAGCCACTTCCTGATCGCCGCTGCGTTCTTCTCGCCCGTGTGCAGCTCGGAGTTCCGGGCGCGCCTCAGCGCTTCCTTCATCGAAATGAATCCCGTCGGCGCCGCCGCGACCGTCCGCCACGCCGGCTTCGCCCCCGCCGGCGTGCCGCCGCCCTGGCCAACGAGCGCGGAAACAGGCGCGGTTGCGCGGGTCATTCCCGGCCCCCCTGGCCCGCATCGCGCGCCACTGCGCGGCCGCGGATCAAAAAACGATCTAACACGTCGGCCACGTCGCGCAGGAGCCGATCGCCCTCCAGGTCGCGCAGCGCCAGGCCCAGCGCGAACGGCAAGCGCTGGTCGCGCACACCAGCCGCCGCGCGCAGCAGCTCGACGATCGCCGCGGCAAGACGGTTTTCCTTGGTCGCGAAGGGGTTCCGGTAATTTTCCAAGGCGCGGTGAACGCCGGGGTATGCTCGTTCTTCAAAGGTGCGTTGCACAGCCGCGCCAAGTACGCGCGGCAGCCGCGCCGCGCGAACGCCCTTCATGGCGCGAACCAACTCGACCACGGCCGCGGCCAGCCTTTTTTCCCCCCCGAGCGTGGGGTTGCGCCCGCGCGCGGCGGGCGGAAGCCCCCGCCGCCGGCGGAACCGTTGGGCGTGCTTGCGCAGCGTATCCAGGCGCATTCCCTTTTCCGCAAGCCCAAGCTCGCGAAGGATGAACGGTGCGGTCCGCCCCTCGCAAATCAAAACGTTAATTTCCTTGATTTTGTCGCGCGATAGCAACGTTTGCCCCGCCCCGTCGCGGGCGGGCTGCGGCAGCGTCCCTCCCCTCCCGAAAAAAATGCGCCGGGCCCGGGGGCGCCGCGCTGGTCCCCCGCGTCTTTCTCCAGTTTGTTCACTCACGCCGCACCTCGCAAACCGCCGGGCTGGGCGGCTCTCGCTGGTGCGGCGTGTAGCCGCCCGCCCGGCAAGTTCCCTTTTTCAAAAAGCCGGCGGTGGGGCTGAGGCCCGGCCACCGCATGAAGCCGGGTTCACCGCCGGCGGGACGTTCGTCATGGGCTGCGCGCAACGCAGTCGCTGGTCCGCACCTCAGAAACCAACTTCTCAAAACCGATTTTGAGGGCGCGACATAAACGCTGCGCGTTCGCCGCGCTAATGGCGACGCCCTTCACCCCCCGCCGCGCAGTTTGGTAGCTGGTGCCGGCGCGCGCGGCGAGCGTCGTCAACGTCAAGCCTCGCCGCAACAAAAAATCCTGAGCCAAGTTTGAATTCAACCGTACAAGATTCATCGCCTATCCTTCTGGCTTGCGAGTTTCCACCAGGCAAGCACCCGGATATCCTATGTAAACAATAATGACGTGTCAAGAACTAAAATTTACAGTTTGCAAATCGCCAGAATTCGCGTAATGTATGGAATGGCCTTCGTGTAAGTTGGGCGGTACTTTGGCAACATGAACGCTGGCGAGAAAATCCGAGCGTTGCTCGCCGAACACGGCTGGTCACAAGCCCAATTGGCGAAACGGGCTGGGCTACGCCATCGAAATATTTCCTCGATCGTCGCCGGAACGCGCGAACCAGCCGTGTCCGTTGGCCTGGCAATCGCGGAAGCTCTGGAAGTTTCGGCAGACTGGCTTTGGCGCGACGTATGGGGTCCAGATCACCCTGCTCCGCCACAAGGCACGCTGGGCGCCCTTGATACTTCGACCGTCCTGCTGGAGTGCTTGCGCCGGCGGAGGTTCGCCAGGGAAGCGCTTCATAGAACGATTGATGATCTTTTTGAGAATCTCAATATACTGAGAAAAAAGATCGACATTCTAATCGCTGTTCCATCCCAGAATGTCGATCTTAAGCAGGAACTTTCACGCGCGATGGAGCTTGCTTCTGCGTATCGCGCGCTCTCTGATACTTGGTGTGCCTTCGATCGGAATCTCGGCAGCCCGATCCGCGTGAATCCTGATGAAGTGAAGGCGCGAAAGCTTGAAGAAACGTGGTTCTGGCTGACGCGCGGCTACGAAACCATTGAACTAGCCGCACAGGAAGCCGCTCAGTTCTTGAGAGCGCTGGGCGCCGACGCTTCATCGGAACGGATGCGCGGTATAATTACCCGCCTTGCAGAAATCGTGTTTGAAAGAAATCGGCTGCTGCCTGAAACTGCATCCCGGAGTGAACGCGGGACCGTCACGGAAACACAGCCACCCAAGGGAGAACGTGCAAGATCACGCACCTCTGCTGACACAATTGATGGCGTACTCAAGCCGCGAAGGGTCGGCCGCCACCAGAAACGCCGATGACTAAACCCACACCCAGTAAGCCAACTCAAACGCCTGATGCCTCAGCCGGCCCACGGATACCCGTTACACTGCCCGCCCGGCGCGTAACGGATCGGCCTGCCACCGCCTGCCTGCGCTACACCTTCCGATCCCGCGTCCTGCTGCCCCGGCCGCGCCGCGTCGTTTCCTACAACCAGGTCATCGAAGTCCCCGCCGACGTGGCCGCGGAGCTGCTCGCCCTTGGCCCCGACCGCTTCGTCCTGGCCGATGATCCGCCCGCCGCCGGCGTCGGCCCCGGCCTGGCCCCCGACCCCGAGCCGTCCGCCCTCGACGCCACCGCGACCGACCCGCCCGCCCCCGACCGGGCCGGCCCTGTCGCGACGGCGACCGGACCGGCCCCGGCGATCCCGCCCGCCGATGCCCCTTCGGTCCCCCGTTGACCTCGCCCCGAATATGCCGCCGCCTTCGATGCCGCCCGTTCCCTTCCGCCGCCGTTCAATCGCCCGTTGAACCCGCCCCGAAACCGCTCCGCAGCCGTCCGTCCGGCTCACCGATCCGCCCACCCCAGCCCCTTCAGGACAAAAGACGCCCCCGATTTGTCCCGTTGAAGCCTCTAATTATCCCGTTCAACGTCCGTATACAATGTCCCGAAGCGTCGATATGTCCCGAGCCGCGCGCCGCCGACCGCTGAACGGCGCGAATTCATAACTTCAGGCGTAGCAATGATTTGAACGCGCGCAACGCCGCCGACCCCCAACCGGCGCGATGTCCCCACGAACTCCCGAAAACCCCGGTTTTTGCCATTCTTGCCTAGACGCGCCCCGCCTTTATCCCGTTCCACCGCCGCGCGCAACCAACGCTCCCACCGCCACTTACGCGAAAATCGCCGTTTTTTTCTTTTCCCGCCCTTTTTGCCATTTATGCTTCGATGTAACGGCGGGCTGAACCACCGCAACTCCGCAACCCCTGCTTCCTGCCTTCGCCATTTCGACCCTGACAATGTGGCACAATTCGCCTCCGGATGCGACACGTAACTGCTGTTCCAGCACCATGTTACGATTGCTGAAAATCCGGTACGCCATGTGCTTTGCGGTTCTCATGACCGCCGCGCGCCGGACGAAAGGGAAATTCGTGATGCAACTCGATCGCCTGACCATCAAAGCGGCCGAGGCCGTTCAAACCGCCGACCGCCTCGCGCGCGACCAGGGCCATGCCCACATCGCCGCGCTGCACCTGCTGGCCGCGCTGATCGACGATGGCCGCTCCGGCGATGGTCGTCCCGGCGACGTCGGCGTCGTCGTCCCCATTCTCGAGAAGGCCGGCGTGCCGGTCGATCGCCTCCGTTCGATCGCGCGATCCGAGTTGCAGCGGCTTCCGAAAGTCACCGGCGCATCGCTGTCGATCGCCGAAGACTTCCGCAACGTGATCGAAACCGCCGAACGCCACGCCCAGCGAATGAAGGATCAATACGTCTCGGTCGAGCACCTGCTGCTGGCGCTGGCCGAGGTTCCCGGCGGCGCACGCGAGGTGCTTACCGTCAGCGGCGCAAGGCCCGACGCGATTCTCGCCGCGCTGAAGGAAGTGCGCGGCGGCGCGGCCGTCACGTCGCAGAATCCCGAAGACACGTATCAGGCCCTTCAGCGCTACGGTCGCGACCTGGTCGCGATGGCCCGCCAGGGCAAGCTCGATCCGGTCATCGGCCGCGACGACGAAATCCGGCGCTGCATGCAGGTGCTTGCGCGACGCACCAAGAACAACCCCGTCCTCATCGGCGCGCCGGGCGTCGGCAAGACCGCCATCGTCGAAGGGCTGGCCCAGCGTATCCTCGCCGGCGACGTGCCCGGAGCGCTCAAGGAAAAACGCCTCGTCGCCCTCGACATGGGCGCGCTGATCGCCGGCGCGAAGTACCGCGGCGAGTTCGAGGAGCGACTCAAGGCCGTCGTCCGCGAGGTGGTCGACTCCGACGGCCAGGTGATTCTGTTCATCGACGAGTTGCACAACCTCGTCGGCGCGGGCAAGGCCGAAGGCGCGATGGACGCGGGCAACCTGCTTAAGCCCGCCCTGGCCCGCGGCGAACTGCGCTGCATCGGCGTGACCACGCTCGACGAGTATCGCGGGCACGTCGAGAAGGACAAGGCCCTGGAGCGCCGCTTCCAGCCGCTCTACGTCGGCGAGCCGAACGTCGAAGACACCATCGCCATCTTGCGCGGCCTCAAGGAGCGCTACGACGCCCACCACGGCGTGCGCATTCAGGACGCCGCCCTCGTCGCCGCCGCCACGCTCAGCTACCGTTACATCACCGACCGCCAGCTTCCCGACAAGGCCATCGACCTGATCGACGAAGCCGCCAGCCGCCTGCGCATCGAAAACGACTCGCTGCCGGCCGAGCTGGACACGCTGCGCCGCCGCATTCGCCAGCTCGAAATCGAGCGCGAGGCCCTGCGAAAAGAGAAAGACGACGCCAGCCGAAAACAGCTCGAAAGCACCGAGCGCGAACTGGCCGGACTGCGCGAGCAGGACAGCCGCCTGACCGCCCAGTGGCAAAACGAAAAGGAGATCATCGAGCAGATCAAGTCGCTCAAGCGGAAGATCGACCAGCAGCGCGTCGCCCTCGAAGACGCCGCCCGCCGCGCCGACTATACGCTGGCGGCGCAGATCAAGAACGGCGAGTTGCCGGCGCTCGAAAACGAGCGGCGCCGCCGTGAGCAGCGCCTCGACGAACTGCACGCCCGCGGCGGCCTGCTGCGCGACGAAGTCACCGCCGAGGAAGTCGCCGAAGTCGTCGCCAAGTGGACCGGCATCCCCGTCTCGCGGCTGATGGAGGGCGAAAAGGAAAAACTCATTCGCATGGAAGAACGCCTGCACGAACGCCTCGTCGGGCAGGAGCAGGCCGTTCGTGCCGTCTCCGACGCCGTGCGTCGCTCGCGCGCCGGGCTGGGCGATCCCAACCGGCCGATCGGCTCGTTCCTGTTCCTCGGCCCGACCGGCGTCGGCAAGACCGAGCTGTGCAAGGCGCTGGCACAGTTCCTCTTCGACGATGAGGCCGCCTTCGTCCGCATCGACATGAGCGAGTTCATGGAGCCGCACTCCGTCGCCCGCCTGATCGGCGCGCCGCCCGGCTACGTCGGCTACGAGGAGGGCGGCCGGCTGACCGAGGCGGTGCATCGCCGGCCGTATTGCGTGATTCTGCTCGACGAGATCGAGAAGGCCCATCGCGACGTGTTTAACGTGCTGCTTCAGGTGCTCGACGACGGCCGGCTGACCGACGGCCACGGCCGCACGGTCGATTTCCGCAACACGATCGTCGCCATGACGAGCAACGTCGGCAGCGAGTTGATTCAGCGGATATCGGAGCGGGAGGGCGATCAGTACCCGTCGCGCGAGCGAGGGGAATGGCCCGGGCCGGGGAAAGACGAGGCGACGGGCGGGAATCGCGGGAATTCATCCCGGTCCGCACCTGCAAGAGCGGACGCGCACAGCGGCGGCGTGGCTGAGCGCGATATGCCCGGCGTGGCCGACGCCGATAACCGTGATGTTGAGATCGGGGCGGCGGTGCGCGAGGAGCTGAAGGGGCACTTCCGGCCCGAGTTCCTCAACCGCATCGACGAAATCATCATTTTCCATCGCCTGTCGCGCGAGGACCTGGCGCGGATCGTCGACATTCAACTCCGCATCCTGCGCGAGCGGCTGGCGGCTCGCGGCCTGTCGCTGACGCTGACCGACGCCGCCCGGGACCGCCTCGCCCGCGACGGCTACGACCCCGTCTATGGCGCCCGCCCGCTGAAGCGGCTGATCCAGCAGGAAATCGAGAACCCGCTGGCCCGTTGCATGCTTAACGGCGTGTTCGGCGAGGGCGACGCCGTCACCATCGGCCTAACAGGCGATGGATTCACGTTTCATGCGAGCGCACGGCAAAAGGGATCGGCGTGAACATCCGCAAGTTCAGCCGACTCAAAGTTCCTTGCAGCGAGGTGCGCTTAAATCCCACCCCCGGCGCAGACCACCCCCACGCAGTTGCCCGTCGCGTCGTTGAGATACTGATACGTGCAGTCGTTCTCCGGGCAGAAGTCCTCCTGCCCCGCCACGCGCTGCACCAGCTCCGTCGCTCCCCACG